>NZ_CP126739.1:2141390-2855187 GCF_030246885.1 Microbacterium sp. zg-B185 | reverse complement strand
CACGACGGACAACTCGGACAACTCCGACAACTCGGACAACTCCGACAACTCGGACAACTCCGACAACTCGGACAACTCCGACAACTCGGACAACTCCACCGACAACTCGGTGAACGGCATCGCCAACAACTCCGACAACTCGGAGAGCTACACCAACTCGTTCAACACCCAGATCCTCAACGACAACTCGGTCTCGGCTGGCATCCGCCAGTACAACACCGGCTTCGGTGACTTCAACCTGGGTGGCCTGGGCGGCGCGGCCGGCGGTGGCGACTTCGCTCTGGCGCTCGACAACCGCAGCACGATCGTGGACCAGTCGGTCAACCAGAACATCGACACCGGTGGTGGAAGCGTCTTCCAGGGCTTCGAGAACGAGGCACAGACGGCATCGGGCGACCAGGCCGTTGCTGCCGGCGACGACGCCACGGTCGACAACTCGGTGGTCAACGTCGAGATCGGCGACATCTGGGCCGGCAACGAGTGGAACACCACCACGATCAGCGACTCCTTCCAGGACAACTCGGTCAACACCGACGCCTCCACGAACACGCTGATCAACGACTCGTTCAACGACTTCTCGGACAACTACGACGTCGACGTCGCGGTCGAGGACGCGTTCAACGACGAGTGGAGCTCCGACGTGGACGTCGACACCGAGGTCTCGTGGGAGAACAGCGGCAACTTCTTCAGCCCCGGCGGCGCCAACGACGGCAGCGGCGTCATCGATCTCTAAACCGAATCGGGACGAAGTAACCGACACACACTGACTTGCCCGGCCACCCTCTCGGGGGTGGCCGGGCAAGCGGCGTTTTCACCGCATGACTCACATATCGAGCAATTCCCCTCGACCGGACTGAATACCGCTCGATGGCGTAGCGTTGTACGGTACGGGGGACGACCAACGGGGGCTGGTTTTGGCAGAGAGCAAAGAAGTTCAGCGCGCGGCCGATAAGGGGAATGTGGCAGCGCCGCCGCAGAAGAACTCGGCTGGTCAGAAGGGCGCGCCCGTGCAGCAGAACGCCGCCCCCGTGGCGCAGCCGGCGCAGACCACCAAGGCCGAAGCACTGGTCCGGGTCATCGGAAACGTCGGTCGGCTGGCCGCGTCCTCAGGACGGGAGGACCTCGCCGCCCGGCTGGAGCAGACGCAGGAGCGGCTGCGCGACCCGAATGTGCGCGTCATCGTCGTCGGCGAGTTCAAGAAGGGCAAGAGCAAGCTCATCAACGCGCTCGTCAACGCACCCGCGTGCCCGGTCGATGACGATGTGGCCACGAGCGTGCCGACGTCGGTCGGATACGCCGAGACGGCCTCTGCGGCGATCCTGATCCATCACGAGTCCGACGGTCCCGGCGTCATCCAGCGCCAGGAGATCGCGCTCGAGGATCTGGGTGATCTCGTCTCGGAGAAGGGCAACCCGGGCAACGAGCGCCAGATCGTGTCGGCCGAAGTGCTGCTGCCCCGCGAGATCCTCAAAGGCGGTCTGCGGATCGTCGACTCACCCGGCGTCGGGGGACTGGACTCGTCGAACTCGCTGACCACTCTGGCCGCCCTCTCGTCGGCGCACGCCGTGCTGCTCGTCTCGGATGCCTCGCAGGAGTACACCGAGCCCGAGATCCAGTTCCTCAAGCACGCGATGCGCGTGTCCCCGAACGTCGCGGCCGTGCTGGCCAAGACCGACCTCTACCCGGACTGGCGGCAGATCGAGCGCCTCGACCGCTCGCACCTGGGCGAGGTCGGCGAGGTGCCGATGTTCACGGTCTCCAGCGACCTTCGGATGATGGCGGCGGAGCTGCAGGATCGCGAACTCAACGACGAGTCCGGGTTCCCGGCGCTCGTCGCGCACCTGCGCCGGGAGGTGCTGGAGCGCGCCGAGGTCATCCACGAGCGTGCCGCCGTGCACGACCTGGCCTCGGTCGTCGATCAGCTGACGATGTCGCTGCGCTCCGAACTGAACGCGCTGGAGCATCCCGAGGACACCCCCCGGATGATCGCGCAGCTGGAGGATGCGAAGGCGCGGGCCGACGAGTTCCGCGGCCGCTCCTCCCGGTGGCAGGTCACCCTGAGCGACGGCGTGGCCGACCTCATCTCCGATATGGAGCACGACCTGCGTGACCGTCTGCGCAAGGTGCAGCGCGAGGCGGAGAAATCCATCGACGAGGGCGATCCTGGCCCGATCTGGGACCAGATCACCGAGTGGCTCGACCAGCGCGTCGCGGCCGCCATCTCGGAGACGTTCGTGTGGACCGACGAGCGCTCGCGGTGGCTGTCCGAAGAGGTCGCCGAGCTGTTCGCGGAGGGCGGCAACGAGCTGCCCCTCATCGAGGTCGGCAACACCGAGGGTGTCCTGGACCCGGTCGAAGGCATCGCGAAGCTGAACGCCGGCCAGATGGGCGCGGGCGAGAAGATCTACATCGGTGTCCGCGGCTCGTACGGTGGTGTGCTGATGGTGGGCCTGGCCACCGGACTGATCGGCCTGAGCCTGATCAACCCGCTCTCGCTGCTCGCCGGCATCCTGGTGGGGCGTCGCGCGTACCGCGAGGACATGGGCTCGCGGCTCTCGCGCCGGCAGTTCGAGGCGAAGAACCTGGTCCGTCGGTACATCGACGAGGTCACCTTCCAGGTCAGCAAGCAGCTGAAGGACCGGCTCCGCCTGGTGCAGCGTTCCGCGCGCGACCACTTCGGCGGCATCGCGGACGAGTTCCACCGCTCGCTGTCGGAGTCGGTGCTCGCCGCCAAGCAGGCTGCCGGCACGTTCGCCGCGGACACGGACCAGCGGATGACGCAGCTGCGGACTCAGATCAAGCAGCTCGAGACGCTGCGCTCCGAGATCCCCGTGCTGCCGCCGGTGCGCAGGGAGGCAATCAGCCGGTGAGCAGAACGGTGCGCGACGACGCGAGCGATCTCATCGCGTCCGCTTTCGCTGTCTACCAGGACGATCCCGCGGCGACCAAGGTCCTGCAGGACCTGGACCGACGCCTGCGGGAGCCGTTGCGGCTGGCCCTGGCCGGCATGGTCAAGGCCGGCAAGTCGACCCTGCTGAACGCGATGCTGGGCGAGCAGATCGCGCCGACTGACGCCGGCGAGTGCACCCGGGTCGTCACCTGGTACCGGTACTCCGCGACGCCGTACGTGACCCTGCATCCTCGCGAAGGTGAGCCGCGCCGCATGCCGGTCAAGCGCGAGCGCGGCAAGCTGGTGCTGACGCTGGACGGCATCCCTCCCGAGGACGTCAAGTTCATCGACGTGGGCTGGCCCTCCTCGGGGCTGCAGTCGGTGATCCTCATCGATACGCCCGGCATCGCCTCGCTCTCGCAGGAGACCTCGGCGCGCTCCACCACCTTTCTGACACCCGACGAGTCTCCCTCGTCGGCGGACGCGATCGTGTACCTGCTCCGCCACCTGCACGCGTCGGACGTCAAGTTCCTGGAGGCCTTTCGCGACACCGCCGCGGGCGTCTCGCAGACGGTCAACGCGGTGGGCGTGCTGTCACGGGCGGACGAGGTCGGTTCGGGTCGCATCGACTCGCTCCTGTCGGCGAGCCGCGTCGCCCGGCGGTACGAGCGAGACGGCGACCTGGGCTCGCTGGCGCTGGGCGTGACGCCGGTGGCGGGGCTGCTCGCGGAGGGCGCGCGCACCCTGCGTGAGAAGGAGTTCGCAGCGTTCCGCGAGCTCGCGCGGCTGGACAAGGCCTCCCGCGATCGCCTGCTCGTCTCCGCCGATCGCTTCGTGCGCCCCACCGACGTGACCACCGTCAGCCAGGACGCGCGCCGTGACCTGCTCGGACGCTTCGGGATCTTCGGCGTCCGACTGGCGACGACCCTGGTCCGCGGCGGCGCGTCGGATTCGTCGCAGCTGGCCGAACGGCTGATCCAGCAGAGCGGGCTGAACGAACTGAACCAGGTCGTGCGCAACCAGTTCCGCACCCGGGCGGACGCACTCAAGGTGCGGGGCGTCCTGGACGGGCTGGACAAGCTCGTCCACGACCACCCGCGCGCGGAGACCGGGGACTTGGTGGCCGGCATCGAGCGCATCTACGCCACCGCGCACACCCTGCGTGAGCTCTCGCTGCTGGCGAGGATGCGCGCTTCCGGCCTGCCGCTCTCGAAGGAGAACACGGTACTGGCGGAGCGGCTCGTCGGAGGCAAGGGGACGCCGATCACCTCGCGGCTCGCCGCTGAGGAGGGTGCCGGCCCGAGTGCGCTGCGTCAGCTGATCGATGACCAGCTGATCCACTGGCGCACCCTGGCGCAGTCTCCGCTCACCGAGCGCGCCACCACCGAGGTGTGCCGCGTCGTGATCCGCAGCCTGGAGGAGATGGCCTCAGAGCTCGGGACTGCCGGCTTCTCCGAGGGGACCGCGGCGGACGTCGACGCCACGGGCGGACCAGGCGAGGGCGGGGGGCATCGTGCTGATGAGGAGTCCGAGCAGCGCCAGACCGAGCTGGATGACCAGGAGCTGACGGAGGAACTCGCCGTCGCTCCCGCCGGCGACAAGCTCCAGCGATAGCAGCACGACGATCGCCTGCAGCAGCACGGTTCCCATCTGCCACCACCGCACGTTGGGCCGTCGCCCCATGAACGAGACCATCAGCGTGATCTGGATGAGCAGGATCGCCAGCATGGTGCCGAAGATCGACCAGAAGATGATGTCGGCGGCGGTCGTGTAGATCTCGTCGCTGCGACCCTCGGTCACGCTGCGCACCACGTCACCGATCAGCGGCAGCTGCTTCTCGCGGATGATGAAGAAGTAGACGACCGCGAATCCGCCGACGGCGAAGCTCAGGATCCAGAACAGCTGAGCGAAGCGCACGGATGCCGGCGGGGTGACTTTCGCGACCACGGGCGGAGCGTTCGGGCTGGACAACGGCGGTCGTGCGGGTGCTTCGCGACGCGGCGATTCCGGGCGTCCCTGCGGAGCCGGCCCACGCGAATCCGCGCGCCCCTGGACAGCGGGGACGCGCGGATTCGGAAGTGATTTCTGCTCGTCAGACACGGGCTGAGCTTACAGCGTCTCCTCAGTGGCGAACTCGACGTCCACGTCGGTGTCCACTGCTGTCTCGGTGTAATCGTTGAACGAGTCCTCGACGTCGACGCTCACGTCCGTGTTCGTCGAGTCGTCGTTGAAGGACTCGTCCGCATCCATGTCGACCGAGTCGTCGGTCTCGGTCGAGTCGTCGTTGAACGAACCGTCGATGTCGACGTCGGTGGTCTCGTTGCCGATCGACACGTCGCCGACCGCCACGTCGGTGTCGGAGTTGTCCACCAGCGCGTCGTCGCCGGCGGCGACGGCCTGGTCGCCCGATGCGACGATGGCTTCGTTGTCGAAGATCTGCGTGACGTCGCCGCCCTCGGTCCAGATGTTCTGGTTGACCGACTGGTCCACGATGGTGGCCCGGTTGTCGATCGTCACGAAGTTGTTCGTGATGGTCTTGATCTCGTTGACGACATCGCTCGGGTACGGCTTCGGCGGGGCGGGCGTCGGGCGGGGGTCGACCTCGGGGCGGTCGATGACCACGGGGGCAACGGCCCGCACGTCGTCCGCGCACACGTCGCTCAGGCCGTTGCTCGCCAGCATCCCCGTGGGGTTCGCGTCGAATTCTTCCACCGCCGACGGGTCACGAAGCAGGCTCAGAATGAATTCGATCAACGCGTCTGCGATGGTCGCAACTGGTGTACTCATGACTCGACTCCTATATGTCCGATAAAGCTATTCATATTGTTCTGGAAATTACCTTTCGCGGCATCGGGGGTTCCCCCGATGCGATGGGGGTTCAGTACGGGGTTCATGGGTTCAGCCCAGTGGTGCGCTCCCCGGTTCCCTCACCTTGATCGACGACCACGCGCAGTTTCGCGATGAGATCAGACCGGGACGTCGCCCCGAGGCGGCGTCGGATGTGGGCGATGTGGTGTTCGGCCGTGCGCGGCGAGATGAAGATCGTCTCCCCGATCTCGGCGTACGTCTTGCCCTGCAGCACGAGCCGCGCGACGTCGCGCTCGCGCTCGCTCAGCGTGAATCCCGAGGGGCCGGCCGGTGTCCCCGGCGTGGATTCCTCGTCCGCGCGCGGGGCCTTGCGCGTGACCTCCTGAGGGTGCAGTTCGCGTGCGCACGAGAGCAGCCGCGCAGAGATCCGCCGGTCGGTGGTGCGGTTCGCGCCGTGTCCGGCCAGCCGCGCGCCGTCCCAGCCCAGCCCCGCCGAGGCCAGGCCGTGAGCGGCGGCCTCGACGGCATCGGCATCCACGGATCCCGCCAAGGTCGCCGTCCACACGCGGCCGGCCTGCGCCATCACGGCAGCGACCGGACTGTGGGCGGTCGCCGACACGAGGGCGCGCGCGTGCGGTTCGAGCGCGTCGGGCAGATTGAGCAGGATGCCGTGCTGGATCCCCGCCCAGTGCAGATGTGTGGACCACACCGGGGGAGAGCCCAGCTGTTCGACGATGCCGAGCCCGCGCACGAAATGCGGCCGCAGCCGCTCCGGGTCATCCACGCGGGCAGCGGCGGTGACCAGCTCGGCCAGGGGCAGCAGCGAGTACAGATCGACCTCGGTGTGCAGGATGCTGTCGCGGGCCGCGCTCCAGGCGGCCTCCAGCGCTGCGGAGTCCTCGTAGCGCCGGGCGATCGCGACGCGGATCGCCTGGGCCAGCAGCGTGTCGCGGGTCGAACGCGTCGAGGACGTCTCCAGGGCATGCGTCAGCGCATCCCGCGCCTCAGCCGGCCGGGCCTTCTGGACGGCGATCCAGGAGCGCCACAGCAGCAGACGCACCCGTGCCCATTCGCCGCCCTGATCGCCCTGGATCGCGTTCTCGATGACGTCGTGCGCGACGTCCAGGTCGCCGACGTTCATCGCCACGATCGCGGCGATGACGGCGGGCAGTTCGGGGATCGGAGCGGACGTGGCCGCCGAGGTGTACATCTCGGACGCGCGCACCAGATCGGCGATCGCGGACTCCGTGCCGTCGTTGGTCATCGACGTGCGCAGGCCGCGATCCAGCAGCTCCAGCGCGACGCGGAGGGTGGAGGGCAGCCCGGAGGCCTGTGCGGATTCGGCAGCCTCCGGCATCCGCCCCGCGCCGAAGGCGGCGATCGTTGCGCGCGCCCTGGACTCGCCGCTCTGCGGGGGCAGCGAACGGTAGACGGTGTCGCTCATGCGCATCATTCCGCGCATGGACCAGATGGCCGCGGAGGTGTCGGCGACGCGGTCGCTGTCCGGGATGGTCCCGGTCGTGGGCACGCCGTCCAGGAGCGAGGCGGCCAGGTCGGGGTTGCCGGACGCCCACGCGGCCTGCGCCTGCCGGCCGATGAGCCCGGTCGGATTCAGGCCGCAGTCCAGTGCACCCGCATACAGCTCGAACGCGCGGCGCGGGTCGCCGTCCAGCGCCCGATCGGCATGCTCCACCAGGGCCGCGCCGATGGCCGGATCCTGGATGCCGCCGACCCAGCTGCGGTAGCTCGAATCTCCCGCCGCCGCGGACAGGGCAAGGCCGTCGGCGACGTTCGCGCTCAGGTCGATCAGCCGAGTGACCGGAATGATGGAGCGCACGGCCGCCCGCACCAGCGGCACCGGCTGGCCGTTGCGCATCAGCAGACCCTCGGCATACCCCTGTGCGATGATGTCGTCCCGCTCGGCCAGCAGACGGTCGTGACCGGCCGGCGAGACGCACAGCGCTTCGATCTCGAGCCGCAGCTCGACCGGGATCGTGTCCAGCCGGTAGGCGATCCGATCCTCCACGGCCCGTTTGACCGCACGGTGGCCGCTGTCGTCGGCGCAGTCGCGCGCATCGTGCAGCGCGAGCGCCTCGGAGACGAGCCAGGACACGCCGCCGGTGAACCTCAGGATGTCGTCGACGCAGGAACCCGCGATGACCTGATCCGCGGCGCGGAGATACGTCAGCACATCGGAGCGCGAGACGTGACCCAGCACGATCGCGGGTCGGCTGCGCTCCAGGCTCCGGGAGATGCTGGTCAGGGCGTCCGCCCGCGGCCAAGGACGGCTCGCGACGACCAACGCCGCTTCGGGATCCGCGGAGCGCTCCAGGATGGCGGCGACCTGCGCGGAATCGAGCAGGTGGAGGTCATCGACCAGCAGCACGTGCGCCGAGGGCACGCGGGCCACGTCCACCGCATCGCCGAACAGGACCGGATCGGCGTTCTGGTCGGCCAGGAGTCGGTGCAGTTCGCGCAGCATCGTCGACTTGCCCGATCCGGCGTTGCCCACCACGAACGCCCGCGCGGGGCTGTCGCCCGCCGAGGCGATCGACTCCATCACCGGACGTGCTTGTCGCTCCCAGATGAACAGGGCCTCGGCATCCGACAGCACATTCTCATCAGACTGAACGGTTGACATCGTCAGGTTCAGGTGATGATGTCGGGACTCGGGCTACCAGTGGGGGCTGGGGTTTCGGGCGGCGCCGGTTCCGGATCAGGAGCCGTCGTCGGTTCCACCACCGGGTCAGCTTCGACCGGCGGATCGACCGGCGGATCGACCGGCGGATCTACCGGTGGATCAACCGGCGGGTCCGTGGGGTCGGTCGGCGGGTCCGTGGGG
This sequence comes from Microbacterium sp. zg-B185, assembly GCF_030246885.1. NCBI lineage: Bacteria > Bacillati > Actinomycetota > Actinomycetes > Micrococcales > Microbacteriaceae > Microbacterium > Microbacterium sp. zg-B185. The sequence continues at coordinate 2,846,647 of NZ_CP126739.1, read as the reverse complement.
TCGGTCGGCGGGTCGGACGGGTCCGTGGGCGGGTTGGACGGGTCGGTCGGCGGGTTGGACGGGTCCGTGGGCGGGTTGGACGGGTCCGTCGGATTTTCGTTGTTCGCCGGCGGGTTGGACGGGTCGTTGTTCGCCGGCGGGTTGGACGGGTTGTTCGCCGGCGGGTTGGAACTCGAGCTCGGCGGAGTGGTCGGCTTGGCCGTGGTCTGCGTGGCGGGCGGGGCCACCGGCGTGGCGCTGCGACGCGGATTCGGGTTCGCTCCGGTGGACCGCCGGGGCGCGTCGTCGTTGATCACCGGTGCCGCTTCGACGACCGGTGCGCCCGGCACGACCGGCTCGGCGATCGCCGGCGTCGTGGGGGCGGCGGTGGATGTCGTCGGGGACGGCGAGCGGTCGGCGGTGCCGGAGCCCGCGGTCATCGTGCTCGCGAAGACGATCGCCGCCGCGATGGTCAGGGCAGCACCGCCCAGAACGAACGGCGAGGACTTGCGTGCCTTGCTCACCGGCGAGACGAAGTTGGGTGCGCCGTCCACGACCGCTGTGTCCGCCTCGAGCAGGGCGAGTTCGGATCCGGCCGCGCTGTCGCCGATCAGCGCCAGCGCAGTGCCACCGGCCAAGGCGAGGTGCTTGTCGTTGAGGCGGATCAGTGCCGTGCGGGCGGCACCCAGGGCGATGGCCGCCTTCGGGTCCGCGTCGATCGCGATCGGCCGGTCGAACCGCTCGGACAGACGCTGCGCGACGAACGGGATGCGGGACGAGCCGCCGATCAGGAGGATCGACTCGAGCGCTTCCGGCTCGAGACTGGCGCCCTCGAGCGCGTCGTCCAGCGCGTCCATCGTCTTGTCCAGCGACCCGCTGATCATGTCCTCGAACTCGGACCGCGTGAGTCGCACGCTGGTGTGCGTCGGGGGGACGACGACCGGGACGGTGGCCTCGGAGTCGAAGGAGAGGGCTTCTTTGGCGTCCACGGATTCGCGGCGCAGCTGGGACAGCGAGAGGCGGATGGCGGGGTCGGTCATATCGAGCGACCCGACATCCAGACCCGCGGCGGTCACGACGTGGCGCATCACGGCGTCGTCGAAGTCCACGCCGCCGAGGTTGTCGATGCCGACCGGCTCGCCCACGAGGGCGAAGGAGCCGTCGATCTCCTTGCGGAGGATGACGGAGTCGAATGTGCCGCCGCCGAGGTCGTAGACCGCGAGGGTCTCGCCCATCTCCAGCGCGCGGGATGCCTCGTAGTGCCGCGCTGCGGCCTCGGGCTCGGTGATCAGCTCGACCTCGCCGACGCCCTCGCGGTGCAGGGCGGAGCGGATCAGCTCGATGCGGTGGCCGCCCCACGCGGTGGGGTGCGTGAGCGACACGGCTTCGGGCCGCCGTCCCTCGCGCTCGGTGACCAGCGCGACGATCGAGGCGACCGTCTTGGCATACAGCTGCTCGGCCGGCAGTGATCGGTCGCCGACGACGATCGGAACCTCGTCGCCGATGCTGCGCTTGAACTCGCGGATCAGCCGGTCGGGCTGGGTGACTCCGCGCCGCTCGGCGGCATCGCCGAAGGACAGTTCCCCGCCGTCTCCGACGAATACGACCGTGGCGACACTGTCGCTCTTGCGGCCCAGCGCGAACGGCGCCGTGACGATGCTTCCGTCTGCCGCGACGCGTGCGGTAGCTGCTGCTATCCGACTCGTCCCCACATCGACGGCCAGAAAATATGACACCTCTGTCATGTCTCGTTCCCCCAAGAACTAGACGTGCGACTTCCCCCAGTTATGTCTACCATCGCTGAGGCTTCTGTGCGAGAGCCGTCGGCGTCGGCATCCGAACTGCCACGGATCGTTCCCCACTTCCTTCTTCGGAAGTGAGGAGCACAATTCGCGACCACTGATACGAGGGCCGATGAACTCTCGGACGGTGCCCGCTAACCCCCTGAGATTTGGAGCACCACCCCCCAGCATGGCACAGAAAGGTGCTTCTGCGCACACTTCCCGCATAACCGTGTTACGCCGGAATTGGCACTCACGTTGCATGAGTGCCAGTGCTTGCCTAGACTGAGATTTAGCACTCTCACCTCGAGGGTGCTAACCAGTCTTGAGTTTCAAGGAAAGCAGAGGTACACCCGTGTCGGTTTCCATCAAGCCGCTCGAGGATCGCATCGTCATCCGCCAGGTCGAGGCCGAGCAGACCACGGCGAGCGGTCTGGTCATCCCGGACACCGCTAAGGAAAAGCCCCAGGAGGGCGAGGTCGTAGCGGTCGGACCCGGTCGCATCGACGACAACGGCAACCGCGTTCCGCTGGACGTCGCCGTGGGCGACGTCGTGCTCTACAGCAAGTACGGCGGCACCGAGGTCAAGTTCGGTGCAGACGAGTTCCTCGTTCTGTCGGCGCGCGACGTCCTCGCGGTCGTCGTCCGCTAACACCCGCAGTTCGCGAAAGGTCCGGAAGCCTCGGCATCCGGACCTTTCGCATGCCCGCGCTCGCCCGCCGGGGCGCACAACTCCTGCGTTCTGCGCGCTACGCCGCCGGGATCGCACCGACCACCGTGGGCCTGATCCTCCTTGTGCAGGAGTTGTGCGCCGCCAGTGCCGGCGTCGACGTGCGCTCCGTGCGCGCCACGGCCCGGGTGGTGGCCCGCTCGCGGCCATCCGCAGCCGGGTGCGCACCCGTACGCTGGGTGAGTGACCCGTGACCTCTCTTCCGCGCCCGACGCGGCATCCGGTTCACCCGAGCCGGCCCGGCCCGCTACCGGAGCGGCTGCAGCACCGGTGGATGCCGCGCGCGAGCGTTCGCTCGGCGGCATCTACGCCTTCTCGGCCTATCTGCTGTGGGGGTTCCTGCCCCTGTACTTCCTGCTGCTCCTTCCGACCGGACCGTGGGAGCTGGTCGCCTGGCGCATCGTGCTCTCGCTCGGGTTCTGCGCGCTCCTGCTGACCGTCGTGCGCGGGTGGCGCAGACTCGCGGCCATCGTGCGACAGCCGCGGTTGCTGCTGTGGACCGCGCTGGCCGGTGTGCTCATCTACGTCAACTGGCAGGTCTTCATCCTCGCCGCGCTGACCGGGCACGTCATCGAGACGAGCCTCGGCTACTTCATCAACCCGATCGTCACGGTCGTGCTGGGCGTGCTGGTGCTGCGCGAGCGACTGCGCCCCACGCAGTGGATCGCCCTCGCGCTGGCCGCGGTGGCGGTGGGCGTGATCGTCGTCGGCTACGGCGCCTTCCCCTGGGTGGCACTGACCCTGGCATTCTCGTTCGGCCTCTACGGCCTGGTCAAGAAGCGCCTCGGCCCCGCCGTCGACGCCGTCAGCGGGCTGACGCTCGAGACGCTCTGGCTGGCACCGGTGGGGATCGCGATCCTTCTCGTCGTCAGCACCACGACGGGACTGACGATGGGCGCTGCCGGCCCGTGGCACGCGGTGCTGCTGTGCCTGGTGGGCGTGGTCACCGCCGTCCCGCTGCTGCTGTTCGCCGCCGGCGCGCGGCGGGTGCCGCTGACCGTGATCGGACTGCTGCAGTTCGTCGCCCCGATCCTGCAGTTCATCACCGGCGCGTGGCTGCTGGGCGAGCCGATGCCGCTGGAGCGCTGGATCGGGTTCGGCCTGGTCTGGTTCGCGCTGATCGTGCTGACCGTGGACTCGCTGGTGTTCGCGCGTCGCGCGCGCGTCGTCTCGGACGTCGGCGCGCTGACCTGACGCGGGCCTGGCGGCCGGCCCCGACGCGGTTACCGCACCAACCGCGCGATCGCGGCCGTCGCCTCGGAGATCTTGGCGTCCGCCTCGTCGCCTCCGAGGCGTGCGGCATCCACGACGCAGTGCCGCAGATGGTCATCGAGCAGGCCGATCGCGACGGCCTCCAGCGCGCTGGTCAGCGCGCTGATCTGGGTCAGGATGTCGATGCAGTACTTCTCGTCCTCGACCATCTTGTGGATGCCGCGGGCCTGACCCTCGATGCGGCGCATGCGGTTGAGGTACTTCTCTTTGTCGGTGATGTACCCGTGCTGGGTGTGGACGTCGGTCATGACAGCTCCTTGGCGTGGGAATCCATAACGGTCGGCAGCGCGCGCGAGCCGACCGGAACGTTCGGCGGTGCGTCCTTCGACAGGCTCCGGAAGCGGCGCAGGCGCAGACTGTTGCCGACGACGAAGACGCTCGAGAACGCCATCGCCGCTCCCGCGATCATCGGATTGAGCAGCCCCATCGCCGCCAGGGGAATGGCCGCGACGTTGTAGGCGAAGGCCCAGAACAGGTTGCCGCGGATGGTGCCGAACGTGCGGCGCGACAGCCGGATAGCGTCGGCGGCGCTGCGCAGATCCCCGCGGACCAGGGTGATGTCGGATGCTTCGATGGCGGCATCCGTGCCCGTGCCCATGGCCAGACCCAGGTCGGCCTGCGCGAGTGCGGCGGCGTCGTTGACACCGTCGCCGACCATCGCGACGACTCGGCCCTCGGCCTGCAGCTCGCGCACGACCGAGACCTTCTGGTCCGGCAGAACGCCCGCGATGACGCGCTCGATGCCCACCTCATCCGCGATGCGGCGGGCGACGGTCTCGTTGTCCCCGGTCAGCAGCACCGGCCGCAGCCCGAGCCGCCGGAACTGCGCGACGGCTTCGCGGCTGGTGGCCTTGACGCGGTCCGCCACGACGAGCACCCCGCGGCCGTGGCCGTCCCACGCCACGAACACGGCGGAGGACCCCTCCGCCTCGGCCCGGTCCTTGTCCGCGACGAGCGCGGCGTCCGGGTGGATGGCCCACTCCGCGAGCAGGGATTGGCGACCCACCACGACCGCATGTCCGTCGACGACGCCCGAGACGCCCACTCCCGCGGTGGCCTGGAACGACTCCACGGTGGGCAGCTCGCCGGCCTCGCGGGCAGCGGCCAGGGCGATCGCCCGGCCGATCGGGTGCTCAGAGGAATCCTCCAGCGCGCCGGCCAGTCGCAGCAGCTCGGTGCGGTCGGTCCCCGGCGCCGTGATCACAGCGACCAGCGCCATGCGCCCGGTGGTGACGGTGCCGGTCTTGTCGAGCAGGATCGTGTCGACCATCCGGGTGGATTCGAGCACCTCCGGTCCCTTGATCAGGATGCCGAGCTGAGCGCCCCGGCCGGTGCCGACCAGGAGCGCGGTGGGTGTGGCCAACCCGAGCGCGCACGGGCAGGCGATGATCAGGACCGCCACAGCGGCGGTCACCGCGGCGGCGACCGGGTTGCCCAGCAGCAGCCAGGTGACAAGGGTGCCGAGGGAGATGACCAGGACGATCGGCACGAACACGCCGGAGATGCGGTCGGCGAGGCGCTGCACGTCGGCCTTGCCGGACTGGGCCTCTTCGACCAGCCGTGCCATCTGCGCCAGCTGAGTGTCATCCCCGACCCGGGTCGCCCGCACGTGCAGGCGCCCGCCCGCGTTGACGGTGGCGCCCACGACGGCATCACCGGCACCCACCTCGACCGGCACAGATTCGCCGGTGACCATCGAGGCGTCCACAGCCGATGTCCCCGAGACGACCACGCCGTCCGTGGCGATCTTCTCGCCCGGTCGCACCACGAACTCGTCGCCGACGCGCAGCGCGGAGATCGGGATCCGGCCTTCGACACCGTCGCGGATGACCGCGACGTCCTTCGCGCCCAGCTCGAGCAGCGCACGCAGGGCGGCGCCGGCGCGGCGCTTGGAGCGCAGTTCGAAGTACCGGCCGGCGAGGACGAACATCGTCACTCCGGCGGCGACTTCGAGATAGATGTTGCCGGCGCCGTCGGTGCGCTGCACGGTCCACTCGAAGGCCTCCATCATGCCGGGCATGCCGGCATCGCCGAGGAACAGCGCGTACAGCGACCACAGGAATGCCGCCGAGACACCGATCGAGATCAGCGTGTCCATCGTGGCGGCGCCGTGACGCAGGTTGATCCACGCGGCCCGGTGGAAGGGCCACGCGGCCCAGACGACGACCGGGGCAGCCAGCGCCAGCGAGAGCCACTGCCAGTAGGTGAACTGCAGCGCGGGGATCATCGACAGCGCGATCACCGGCACGGACAGCACGATCGCGCCGATCAGCCGCTGCCGGAGCGAGGTCAGCTCGCGGTCTTCGGGCGGGGCTTGCGCGGGTGCCTGCGGGCGGGGGAGCGCCGCGGTGTACCCGGTCTTCTCGACTTCGGCGATCAGCACGGCGGGATCCACGCCGGCGGCGGTCGAGACGACCGCCTTCTCCGTGGCGTAGTTGACGCTGGCGGTGACGCCCTCGAGCCGGTTCAGCTTCTTCTCGATGCGGTTCGCGCATGACGCGCAGGTCATCCCGCCGATCTCGAGCTCGACGCGCGAGCGGGGGAGCGCGGGTGTGCCGCCGTCCTCGGCGGCCAGAGCGGCATCCATCAGATGCGGGTGGCCTCGTAGCCCGCCTCGTCGACGGCGGCCAGTACGGCGGTATCGTCGAGCGCGCCGGTCGAGACGATGACGAGGCGGCCGTCGGCCGCGCTCACCTCGATCTGCTCCACGCCCTCGAGCTTGCCGACCTCGCCGCGCACCGCCGACTCGCAGTGCCCGCAGCTCATGCCGGTCACCTGGTACTCGTTCGTCATTCCCATGGCTCGTGCCCTTCGCTCGTCGATACCCCTAGGGGGTAGTTCCCGCTACGCGCAACCTTATACCTCACCCCGGTATTCCAGCCCGCGAGACTGCATAGGCATCACGAGACCGGGGTCACCCACCTCAGTCTCGTGGCGCCTATGCAGTCTCGCGGGGTTTTGAGGGTGGTGAGACGCGGCAGTTGCGTTACAGATCGTTAACGAACGGCAACATTGGCGAGACACGTCCGCGGTTAGGTTTAGGGGAACTGGATCGGCGCCCGAGTCGGATCCGCGTTCAACCACAGCAAGGAGCAACATGAGCGTCTTTTCCCGAGGCACTGCCTCCCGCTCGCGCGTGCGGACGGTGATCGGCGGGATCGCCATCGCCGGCGCCAGCGCCCTCGTCCTCGCCGGCTGTGCCGGTGGTGGCGGCACCGCCGAGACTTCGGAGCCCGCTGCGCCGACAGAGGACCTCACACTCAAGATCGGGACGATCCTGCCCCAGACCGGCAGCCTCTCCTTCCTCGGCCCGCCCGAGGAGGCCGGGGTCGGCCTCGCCGCGCAGGAAGTCAACGACTACGCCGACACCACGGGTCTCACGATCGACGACATCGTGTGGGGCGACTCGGGTGACACCGACAACAAGGCCTACGCGACCACGATCCAGACCCTCATCTCGGAGGGCGTCACGGCCGCCATCGGCGCCGCATCGTCGGGTGTGACGAAGCTGTTCCTCGACGACGCCGTCGCCGCGGGCATCATCACCTTCTCGCCGGCCAACACTTCGCTGGACTTCACGGCGTGGGACGACAACGGCCTGTACTGGCGCACCGCCCCCTCGGACACGCTGCAGGGCGAGGTGCTCGGCAACCTGCTGGCCGAGGACGGCCACAGCAACGTCGCGGTCCTGTACCAGAACGACTCCTACGGCACCGGCCTGAACGAGGTCTTCCAGGAGGTCTTCACCGGCACCGGCGGCACGATCGTCGAGGAGCAGTCCTACAACACGGGTGACACGACCTTCGACGCGCAGATCAGCGCGCTGCTGGCATCCAACCCGGATGCGATCCTGCTGATCACGTTCGATGAGATCTTCACGATCGGCCCGGCACTGCTGGCAGCGGGCTACCCCGCCGACCAGCTGTACCTCGTCGACGGAAACCTCAAGCAGTTCGGCGCGGACGCCAAGTGGCCCGCTGCCGCCAGCATGGAAGGCGCCAAGGGCACCACGCCCGCCGGCCCGATCGAGGCTGACGAGCAGTTCCAGACCGCCGTCAGCGACTGGTGGGTCGCCGAGGGCAACGAGAAACTGACCGACTTCTCGTACGCCAACGAGTCGTACGACGCGGTCATCCTCCTGGCACTGGCTGCGCTGTCGGCAGGCTCCACGGAGCCCGCCGAGGTCGCCGGCAAGCTGCAGGAAGTCTCGGGCGGCACCGGAGACGGTGAGAAGTGCACCACGTACGCGGAGTGCGCCGACATCATCCTCGGTGGTGGCGTCGCGGACTACGACGGCAAGTCCGGTCCGATCACGTTCGATGAGAATGGCGACCCGACCGAGGCCACCGTCGGCATCTTCGAGTTCGGTGCCGACAACATGTTCGAGCGCATCGGCTGATCCAGCCGCACGCAGCGAGGGCTCCGGAGCGATCCGGGGCCCTTCGCGTTTGTCGACCCGGTCCACCGGCGGACATGGAAAAGCCAGAAGCGGATGCCGTGGCATCCGCTTCTGGCTTGCGTACGGCGCTAGACCCCGTCGGAGCCGAGCGTGCCCAGGTACAGGCCGATGACCTTCGGATCGTTCAGCAGGTCGCGGCCGGTGCCTTCGTAGGCGTCGCGACCCTGGTCCAGGACGTAGCCGCGGTCGCAGATCTGCAGGCAGCGGCGGGCGTTCTGCTCCACCATGATGGTGGTCACGCCGGCGTTGTTGATGTCGGAGACGCGGATGAACGCGTCATCCTGCCGCACCGGCGACAGACCCGCCGACGGCTCGTCCAGGAGCAGGACGGCCGGGTCCATCATCAGCGCGCGGGACATCGCGACCATCTGCCGCTCCCCGCCGGAGAGCGACCCGGCACGCTGCTTGAGACGCTTGCCGAGCTCGGCGAAGATCCCGGTCACGAACTCCAGGCGCTCGTTGTACGTGCGCGGCGCCTGGAAGAGGCCCATCTGCAGGTTCTCCTCGATCGTCAGCGAGGGGAAGACGTTGTTCGTCTGCGGCACGAAGCCGACGCCGCGCTGGACGAGCCGGTCGGACTTGAGACCGATGACGCTCTCGCCGTTGACGGTGATCGTTCCCTCGCGGACCTTCACCATCCCGAAGATGGCCTTCAGCAGCGTCGACTTGCCGGCGCCGTTGGGGCCGATGATGCCGATCAGCTCGCCCTTGCGGGCGTACAGATTCGCGCCGTTGAGGATGTTCACGCCGGGCAGGTAGCCGGCGACCACGTCCTTCAGCTCGACGACCATCCGGTCGGTCTTGCCCTCGGCGTGCGCCGAGGCTCCGGTGGATCCGGTGCTCGTGGATGCCATCATCGGTGCTCTCCTTCGGCGTCGGCGATCGCGGCCTCTTCCGCTTCTTTGATCTCGTCGAGCAGCTCTGCGCCCGAAGCGCCGAGCTCGCCCGCGACACGGCCGGTCACCACGCCGAGGTCGACGTCCTGGTGGCTGCCCAGGTACGCGTCGATCACGGCCTGGTCGTGCATGACCGTTTCCGGCGGGCCCTCGGCCACGATGCGGCCCTCCGCCATCACGATCACCCAGTCGGCGATGTGACGGACCATGTGCATGTCGTGCTCGACGAACAGCACGGTCATGCCGAGGTCCTTCAGGTCGAGGATGTGATCCAGCAGCGACTCGGTCAGCGCCGGGTTGACACCGGCCATCGGCTCGTCGAGCATCACCAGCGTCGGGTCGCTCATCAGTGCCCGCGCCATCTCGAGCAGCTTGCGCTGCCCGCCGGACAGGCTCGCCGCATAGTCCTCGGCCTTCGCGTCGAGCTTGAAGCGCTCCAGCAGGCCGCGCGCCTTCTCTTCGATCGCGTCGTCCTGCTTGCGCCAGATCGCAGGGATCAGGCTGGAGAACAGGCCCTCGCCCTTCTGCCCGGTGGCGCCGAGCTTCATGTTCTCCAGCACGGTCAGCAGCGAGAGCGCCTTGGTCAGCTGGAACGTGCGGACCTGGCCCATCCGGGCGACCTTGAACGACGGGATGCCGGACAGGTTCTTGCCGTCGAAGCTCCACGTGCCCGTGTTCGGCTTGTCGAATCCGCACAGCAGGTTGAACAGCGTGGTCTTGCCCGCGCCGTTGGGCCCGATCAGCGCGGTGATGACGCCACGCGGCACCTCGACGTGCTCCACATCGACGGCCAGCAGGCCGCCGAAGCGTCGGGTCACGTTGTCGGCGATCAGGATGGGGTCGACCTTCGCGACGCCCGGGACGTTCTCGCCCTTGGCCAGACCGCCCGACTTGGGGCGACGGATGCTGCCGGTCGGCGTCACCTCGACCGCCTCACCGCCGCCGGTGGCCGCCGTGCCGTCACCTGGCGCACCGTTGGTCGTGCCGTTGTCTGCCATGCCGTTATCTGCCGAGCCGTTATTTGACAAAGGTCAGCTCCCTCTTGTTGCCGAGGATGCCCTGTGGACGGAAGATCACGATCAGCATCAGGGCGACGCCGACCAGGATGAAGCGCAGCGTCCCGGCCTGCACCGACGACAACGGCAGGATGCCGGAGTTGGCCAGGGCGGGCAGCACGTTGCCGAGGAATCCCATGATCACCCAGAAGATCACAGCTCCCAGCACCGGCCCGAACACCGTCGCGGCGCCGCCGAGGAGCAGGATCGTCCAGATGAAGAACGTGATCGAGGTGGTGTAGGTCGCCGGGACCACCGCCGAGGGGAGCGCGAAGACCACGCCGCCGAGCGCGCCGAACACGCCACCGATGATCAGGGCCTGCATCTTGTAGGCGAACACGTTCTTGCCGAGCGAGCGCACCGCGTCCTCGTCCTCGCGGATGCCCTTCAGGACGCGGCCCCACGGGCTGCGCATGATCGCCCAGACGATGTAGACGGCGATCGCCAGCAGCAGGGCCCCGAACACGCGCACCCAGAGCTGAGCTTCGGTCCACTGCCACGGGCCGAAGCCGTACGTGCCGGGCGGGAACGGGTTGGCCCCGCGGAAGCCGGCGTGATAGCCGCTGAGTCCGTCGGCGGAGTTGGTCCACTCGTCGAAGAGCTGCGTGGTCAGGAAGAGCCTGACGATCTCGGCCGCCGCGATCGTCACGATGGCCAGATAGTCCGCGCGCAGTCGCAGCGTCGGTATGCCCAGGATGAAGGCGAACGCGACCGCTGCCAGACAGCCGACCAGGATGCCGGCCCACCAGGGCAGGCCGAAGCTCAGAATCGAGATCGCGTAGCCGTAGGCGCCGAGCGCCATGAAGCCGGCCATGCCGAAGTTCAGCAGACCGCCGTAACCGAACTGCACTGCCAGTCCGACTGCCGCGAGGGCGTAGGCAATGGTCTCCGGGCTGAACACCCAGTAGGCCGTGTTGTTGAAGATCTGTCCCCAGTCCATGTCGCCCCCTAACCGAGTCTCTCTTTGCGACCCAGGATGCCCTGAGGTCGGACGAGCAGGATGATGATCAGCACCGCAAGGGCACCCACGTACTTCATGTCGGGCGGTATCCACAGGGTGGAGATCTCCACCAGGATGCCGACGATGATCGCGCCCAGGAGTGCCCCGAACGCCGTGCCGAGACCACCCAGAGTGACGGCGGCGAACACGAGCAGCAGCACCTGCGTGCCCATGTCCCACTTGATCCCGGGTCGGAAGTACGCCCACAGCACGCCCGCGATCGCGGCGAGCGCGGCCGAGAGGATCCACACGATCCGGATGACGCGGTCGACGTTGATCCCGGATGCCGCGGCCAGGCCGGGGTTGTCCGAGATCGCCCGCGTCGCCTTGCCGATGCGCGTGCGCAGCAGCCAGAACGCCACCGCCGCGAGCAGCACGATGCTGATGCCCATCGAGATCACATCGAGCAGGGACAGTGAGATCGGGCCGAGTGTGATGTCGCGCGCTCCGCCGGCACCGGGCAGCTGGTAGGTGCTGCCGCCGATGAAGAACTGGAACAGGTAGCGTCCGGCCAGCGACAGACCGATGCTGACGATCATCACCTGCACCAGGCCGAGACCCTTGCGCCGCAGAGGCTGCCAGAGCCCGGCATCCAGGGTCCAGCCGAGCACGCCGCCGAGCAGGATCACCACCGGGATCACGATCCACATCGGCCAGGCCAGCCAGACGCCGAACACGAGCGCGATGACCGCGCCGAAGGTGATCATCTCCGCGTGCGCGAAGTTCGTCAGACCGGTGGTGCCGAAGATGAGCGAGACGCCGATGGCGGCCAAGGCGAGCAGCAGCCCGAAGTTCAGGCCGTTCATCAGCCGGTCCAGCACCTGGTCCAGGAAGCTGGTCTGCGTGCGCTCGCCGGGGCTCAGGAAGATGTTGACGATCGCGGAGCCGGTCAGGCCGAACTCGACGTCCCGCGGATTGTTCTCGACGATGACCCCGTCCGGGAGCGTCGACTCGTCCACTTCGAGGGAGTACGTGTCCTTCTCGGGGACGTACAGGCGCCAGCGTCCGTCTGCGCCGGTGAGCGTCTCGGCGTCGAAGCCGTTGCCCTCTACCGACACGCGGACATCCGCGAGCGGCTCGTCCTTGTTCGTGATCGTGCCGGCGAAGTAGAACGACGTCTGCTCCTGGTCACCGCCGGGTTCGTCGGGTGCGTCGGCGCGAGCCGCGCCCGGCGTCTGCAATACGAGCAGTGTGGCTGCGAGCAGCGTGCCGATGGCGATGATGAGCCATTTCAGCGAACGCCCCGCGAGCGTAGTCGTGGAACCCACGTAACCTCCAGTCCGGCTGCCACACGGCTCGACGCTACGGGTCGCATCAGCCGTGACGACGACGGTACGAGCGTAATGTGTCGGTCTTGTTTCACCTACAACACGCTGTGGACAAGTATTCGGAGCGCGGGGCGTCCGTCACCGCGGCCGCGCGTATAGCCCGGAAGCCGCGGGGGAACAAATCGGCCCCGCCGACGCTTTAGAATCTGAAGAGGAGCACCCCTCCCGCAATCTGGCCGTCGACGTCCCATTTCGCGCCGAGCGGCGCAGGAAGAGCAGCGCATGCAGCAGCCCGACCCCTTCGGTTTCGTGGGATTGACCTACGACGACGTCCTGCTTCTGCCCGGGCACACCGATGTCATCCCCAGCGAGGCGGATACCTCCTCGCGCGTCACCCGCCGCATCACGGTCGCGACCCCGCTGGTCTCCAGCGCGATGGACACGGTCACCGAAGCGCGGATGGCGATCGCCATCGCTCGTGAGGGCGGGCTCGGCATCCTGCACCGCAACCTGTCCATCGAAGAGCAGGCGTCCCAGGTCGACCGCGTCAAGCGCAGCGAGTCGGGGATGATCTCGAACCCGATCACCACCACCCCGGACGCCACCGTCGACGAGGTCGAGGCGCTGTGCGCCCAGTTCCGCATCTCGGGGCTTCCGGTGGTGAACGAGGCCGGCCGGCTGGTGGGTATCGTCACCAACCGCGACATGCGGTTCGTGTCCGGCTTCGAGCGCAGCACGACCCTGGTCAAGGACGTCATGACCAGCGAGGGCCTGGTCACCGCGCCGGTCGGGATCGGCGCGAACGACGTGATCGCGATCTTCGCCAAGCACCGCGTCGAGAAGCTGCCGCTGATCGACGAGGACGGCAAGCTGGCCGGACTGATCACGGTGAAGGACTTCGACAAGAGCGAGAAGTACCCCCTCGCCACCAAGGACGAGCACGGCCGGCTCCGCGTCGGCGCCGCCATCGGCTTCTTCGGGGACGCCTGGGAGCGCGCCGAGGCGCTGCGCGATGCCGGGGTCGACGTCCTGGTCGTGGACACCGCCAACGGGCAGTCCGCCGGCGTGATCGACATCGTCCGTCGCCTCAAGGCCGACCCGTCCTTCGAGCACATCGACGTCGTCGGCGGCAACGTCGCGACGCGCGAGGGCGCGCAGGCGCTCATCGACGCCGGCGTGGACGCGGTCAAGGTCGGTGTCGGACCGGGCTCGATCTGCACCACGCGCATCGTCGCGGGTGTCGGCGTGCCGCAGGTCACGGCCGTGTACGAGGCCTCGCTCGCCGCGCGCGAAGCCGGCATCCCCGTGATCGCCGACGGCGGCCTGCAGTACTCCGGCGACATCGCCAAGGCGCTGGTCGCCGGTGCGGACACCGTCATGCTCGGTTCGCTGCTGGCCGGCACCGACGAGTCCCCGGGCGAGATCGTCTTCCAGGGCGGCAAGCAGTTCAAGCAGTACCGCGGCATGGGCTCGCTCGGCGCGCTGCAGACGCGCGGCAAGAAGACCTCGTATTCGAAGGACCGCTACTTCCAGGCCGACGTGCCCAGCGACGACAAGCTGATCCCCGAGGGGATCGAGGGTCAGGTCGCCTACCGCGGACCGGTCGGGGCCGTCGCCTACCAGCTCGTCGGGGGCCTGCGGCAGTCGATGTTCTACGTCGGCGCGCGCACGATCGAAGAGCTGAAGATGAAGGGCAAGTTCGTCCGCATCACGGCCGCGGGGCTGAAGGAGTCCCACCCGCACGACGTGCAGATCGTGGTCGAGGCGCCCAACTACAGCAGGCGGTAGCGCGCTGCCGGCAGCCGCTGCGGGTCAGGTCGCCGCTGAGGACCGGAGCGGCCCGAACCGCCGTCGGTTGCGGCCTTGCCCGCGCGGACGAACGCGCGGTCAGGGCAGCCGGAACGCCGGGTCGGCCTGCGCGGCCGGATCGACCGCGAGGTCGGCGAGGGTCTCGCCGATGCCGGTCGCGAACTTGAACCCGTGCCCGGAGAAGCCCGCGCCCACCACCAGCGAACCGCGCCGGTCCAGGACGAAGCGGCCGCCCTCCGTCGAGGTGTAGGTGCAGCTGATGAAGGATGCCGCGTCCGCGTCGAGTCCCGGCATCCACTCCCGCACGTACGCGCGCAGCGCGTCCTCGTGCGTGGGCGTGAACGGACGGATGTCGGGGTCGACCACGGCGCCGACCCGGTGGAACCCGACCTTGACGCCCTCGCCCGGGGTGGGCATGCCGTACACGTCGCCGGGGACGCCCACGAGGTGGTTGAAGGACGGCCAGGCGGCGGGCGCGGCGACCTCCGCGAAGTGGGCGGGACTCTCCTCGGTGACCGTGAGCGGCGGCAGCGCGATCAGTCCGGCCAGCAGCGGCGCGCTCCACGCGCCGACCGTGACGACCGCGACCGGTGCCGTGAGTTCGGCGTCGTCGCGGACGCGCACCGTGACCTCGTCCGGGCGCGGCTCGATCGCGGTGACCTCGGCCCCGTAGCGCACCTCGCCGCCGAGCGCGACGATCCGCCGCTCCAGTTCCCGCAGTGCGGCGGAGGCGCGGACGACGCCGGCGTCGGGCGAGTGCAGCACGGTCTGCTCGAAGCGCATGCCCGGCCACCGTCGTGCCGCCTCGGTGCCGCTGAGGAGCTCGGCCGGGATGCCGCGGTCGTGCAGGGCAGCCTCGGTGGCGATCAGCTCCGCGGGACGCCCGTGGCTGACCAGGCCGTGCAGGCGAAGCAGCGGCTCACCGCCGGGGGTGCCCAGGTCGGCCCACCCGCCTCGTGCCCGTTCGAGCAGGTCCAGGTAGGCCGGCTCCGCGTAGGCGTTGTTGTAGTTGCGGGTCGCGCCGTGGGACGCGCCGCGCAGGTGCCCGCGCTCGAAGCGCTCCAGCACCAGCGGGCGGTGTCCGCGGCGGGTCAGCGCCCAGGCGGTGGCGAGTCCCATCACGCCGCCGCCGAGGATCAGATGCGAAAAGCGGTCAGGCATGGGCGGGCTCCTCATCGGCGGGCGCGGAACGGACCGTCCGAGCGGGCGCGGCCCGCGCTGCCCTCCGCGTGGCGGCGACGTGCGCGAGCGCGGCGCGGGCCGCGGCATCCGCCTCGCGCAGGACCGGCGAATTCGTCCCCGGGACCGGCGCGATGAGCGTGTACACGCGGGCATCCTCGTGCGGCACGCCGATCGAGTGCAGCCCGGCCAGGACCGTGCCGTCGGCCCCGACCAGGGCGCCATCGGCGGCGCGGATGTCGACGGCATCCGAGGCGGACCCGTCGGCGTGCCGCCACGGGCGCGCCAGTCCGCGCGAGCGCAGCGCCCCCAGCAGCGGGTCGGCGGTGCGCTGCACGGTCTGCGGCGGCAGCCACGCCTCCACCAGCGCGGACACCCGCACGGCCGGATGCCGGTCACCGGAGACGGTCACCGCATCCTCGCCGGCGTCCACGCGCATCCCGGGGCCGAGGAAGGCGACGACGCCGGCGCGGTGCAGCGCCAGCAGCTGCCGCGGTCGCACCAGCGGGGGTCCGCTGCCGAACGACGCGGCCGTCGCGAGGAACCGCCGGTACGCGGCATACGAGTCCGGGGTGAGCCCGCCGAACGCGACGAGGTCGATCAGCGCACTGCGCGCGGCCTGGTAGGAGTGCAGCGCGGCCTTCAGCGGGCTGTCCAGGCCTGCGACGGCCTCGACCGCGTCGCGGGCGACCACCTCGGCGATCACCGCGTCGATGTCGTCCTCCGGATCGGCGGCGCGCAGCGGCTCGCCCGCCGCAGCGAGGTCGATGCGGTCGGCGGGGTCCGGAACGTGCGCGGCGACCAGCGCGTCGATCTCCTCGCCCGACGCGATTGCGGAGAGGAGAGCGGCGGCATCCGATACCGCCTGCGGCCGGACGCGGGCGAGGGTCTGGTACCCGTCCACCAGCGCGTCGCGCTCGATCAGCGGCAGCACGTCGACGGTGAAATCGACCGGTCGGCGCGCGATGAGCGCGGGCAGCGCGCCGCGCAGCACTCGCTGGGCGGGAAAGCCGGGGACGCCGCCGAACAGCGGCTTGGCGCGGTAGGGCACCCCGCGCCCGGACCCGGCCAGGATGCGCGGCTCGCGCCCGCTGGGCAGGTACTGCAGCGTTCCGTCCGCCTGCTCCGCGAAGGACCCGCCCCGACCCTCGGTGAGCAGACTCACCGTGTCGAAGAAGCCCATTCCCAGGCCCCGCACGGCGATCGTCTCGCCCGCGCCGATGGCGGAGAGGTCCTGGTCGATCGGGTTGTCGGGCGGGACGATCAGCGGATGCCGCGGCCCATCGTCGCGGGCCAGCCATCCGGTCGCCAGGATCACGGCGTCGACCACGCCACGGGGCCCGGCATCGGTGCGGATGCGGAATCCGCTGCCGGTCGGCACCAGGTCGATGACCCGCTCCGCGGTGACCGCCACCTCGATGGTCGGGGGCGCGGCCTGCGCGATGGCCGCGAAGCACCAGCGCAGGTAGTGGCCGTACAGCAGTCGGCTGGGGCTGGTGCCGGCGACCGTGCGGGCCGCCTCCGCGCGCACGACCTCGGGCAGGTCGGCCAGCCCGGGCTCGCCGCTGACCTGTTCGCACCAGTGCGCGAGAGTCGGTCCCGGGCGGACCGGGCCGGCGCACCGGACGGTCTCGTCGCAGAACACGGTGGACTGCGACGCGACGGTGTTCATGATCAGCTCGGGGCGCTGCCCCGCCCGCCAGATCCGTCCTGATCCCGGCGGGTGCGGGTCGAAGACCTCGATCCGCAGCGGCGCATCCAGGAGCTCCGGCGCGCTGGCCAGGAGCCGCTCCACCAGCACCGTGCCGCGGACGCTGGCTCCGATCACGGCGATGCGCGCGCCCGACACTGCCATTTCGCGCCCTCCGGTCCGGTCGTCCTGCTCGATCATCCCAGTCGGTCCCGGGCACTGCGAATTCGCCGCCCTTTCAGGGCTACTGTGACGCACTGTGTCGCCGGATTCGAGCGCGGACGGACGCCTCCGTAACGTCATACTGCTCCGCACCGCCCGAGGTAGCCGAGCCCGAGCCTTCCAGGAGTCCTCATGCGCTTGTCCCGCCCTGCCGTCGCGATCGCCGGCGTTGCCGCGCTCGCCCTCGCCCTCTCGGCCTGCGCGTCCGGCGCGGGAAGCGCCGACACCTCCGGTTCCGTCGCCGAGCCTGTCCGCTTCGGCGTCGCGTTGCCGCAGACCGGCGACCAGGCGCAGTACGGCGAGTACTTCGAGCAGGGCTTCGAGCTGGCCCTCGCGCAGATCAACGACGCCGGCGGCGTCGACGGCCGCGACGTCGAGCTCGTCTACGAAGACACCCAGGCCGACCCCGCCCAGGCGGCCTCGGTCGCGCAGAAGTTCGTCGACGACGCGTCCATCCTCTCCGTGCTCGGCGACTTCGGCACGCCCGCCACCGCCGCGGGCAGCCCGATCTACCAGGCCGCCGGACTGGCGCAGTTTGCCTTCTCCGCGTCCGCGTCCACGGTCACCGACCCGGGCGACTACATCTTCGCGACCTGGGTGTCCCAGGAGTACGAGGCGCCGCGTCTGGCCGAGTTCGCCGCCGAGCAGGGCGACAAGGCCGCCGTGTTCTACCACGACACCGACTGGGGCCTGAACACGCACGGGTTCTTCGCCGAAGGTGCCGAGGACGCCGGTCTGGAGGAGGTCTACGCCACCGGCTACAACCCGGAGAGCACAGACTTCCGCCCGCTGCTGCTGGCCGCGCAGGCCGCCGACCCCGAGGTCATCGTCCTGATCTCCTATGCGGCCGACGGCGCCCTGATCACCGCTCAGGCGCGCGAGCTGGGCATCGATGTGCCGATCGTGGGCATCAGCTCGATCTACAACCAGCAGTTCGTCGAACTGGCCGCCGACGCGGCCGAAGGCGTTCAGACGCTGAGCTACTTCACGCCCGCCAACCCGGACGAGAAGGTGCAGGCCTTCATCGCCGACTTCGCCGCCGAGTATGACGTCGAAACGCCCCCCGATTACGCCATCCGCGCGTACGACGCCCTCTCCGTGGTCGTCCAGGCCGCCGAGCAGGCGGCAACGGCGGGCGAGCTGACCCGGGAGAGCCTGCGCGATGCGCTGGCCGAGGGCAGCGACTTCGACACGATCCTGTACGGGCCGATCACCTTCGCCGATAACCGCCGCGTCGTGGATGCCGACCAGTACGCCCTCGTCATCCGCGACGGCGCGTTCGAACTGCGCGACTGACCCTGCGCATGCCGGTGCGCGGAAGCCGCAGCGCAACCCGCACCGGCGTGCTGGGATAATCGACTCGAATGGACATCCTTCTCGCCGGCATCGTCGGGGGCTCGACGTACGCCTTGCTGGCCGTCGGGGTCTCGCTGATCTTCGGCGTCTCCAACATCGTCAACTTCGCACAGGGATCGGTCTTCGCCGCCGGCGGCATGCTGGGCTGGTTCTTCGCCGAAGTGCTCGGCTGGCAGCTGTGGGCCGTGCTGCTGGGCGTGATCGTCTTCACCAGCCTGCTCGGCTTCGTGATCTACCTGATCGCGGTCCGGCCGCTGCGCGCCGCGCCGGGGATCGCCGTGCTGCTGGCGACCTTCGCAGCCGGCATCATCATCGACAACACCTCGCAGCGCGTGTTCGGCGCCGAGACCCGGCGTTTTCCGCCGCTGCTGGAGCGCAGCAACCTCGAGCTGTTCGGCTTCCGCTTCGGCACGATCGCGATCGTCATCATCGGCGTCGCCGTCGTGTGCGTCACGGTGCTGGCCATCGTGCTGGCCAAGACCCGGGTGGGCCGCGCCATCCGGGCGACATCGCAGGATGCCGAGGCCGCCGCGCAGATGGGCATCCCCGTCGCGCGCATCCAGGCGGTCTCCTTCGTGGTCGCCTCCGCCCTGGGCGGGGTCGCGGGCGTGCTCGTGGGCATGTACTTCTCGAACGTGTCGCCGTCGATGGGATTCACCGCCGGCATCCAGGCGTTCGCGGCCGCCACGATCGGCGGGCTCGGCTCGCTGCCCGGCGCGATCGTGGGAGGCCTCGTGCTCGGGGTGGCCGAGGCGTTCGGCGTCGCCCTGTGGGGCGATTCGGTGCGCCAGCTGATCACCTTCGGCGCGCTCATCCTGGTGCTGTGGATCAGGCCGAACGGCATCCTGGGGCGACGCTCCACGACCGCGAGCGAGCCCATGACCGGCACGTTCTTCGGTGCCGGCAAGCCGGTGCGACTGAACCGGTGGGTCGCCGTCGGACTGATCGCCGCCGGCGCGCTGGTTCCGCTGATCGCGGGGGACTACCTGCTTCGCACCGGGGCACTGGTGTGGATCTACGCCCTGTTCGCCCTCTCGGTCACTCTGGCCGGCGGCTTCGCCGGCCAGATCGTGCTGGGTCAGGCTGGGGCGCTCGCGATCGGCGCGTACACGTCGGCGCTGCTGGTGACCCAGGCGGGCTGGGACTTCTGGGCCAGCTTCGTGGCCGCCGGGCTGGTCGCGGCCATCTTCAGCGTCGTGATCACCGCTCCCACCTGGCGTCTGCGCGGGCACTACGTGTCCATGGCCACGCTGGCCACCGGGGCGTTCATCGCGGCGCTGGCGCTGAACCTCGGGGGCATCACCAACGGCGCCCGCGGCATCTTCGGCATCCCTCGCCCCACCGTGTTCGGCCTGTCGGTGAACTCCGCCACCGGGATGTACCTGCTGACGTTCGCGATCCTGGTCCTGGCACTCCTGGTGGTGTCCGGACTCGGCTCGTCGCACCTGGGCCGCACGTGGGCCGCGGTGCGCGAGGACGAGATCGCGGCTGCGGCCAGCGGCATCCACCCCGCCGCATACAAGTCCCTCGCCTTCGGGCTGGGCTCGGTCCTGGCCGGCTTCGCCGGTGCCCTGTACGCCGCGCAGGTGACGTTCATCGAGCCGTCCCAGTTCGGCATCTCCCTGTCCGTGCTCGCGGTGACCATCGCGATCCTGGGCGGTCTGCGCGCGCCGATGGGCGCCATCGTCGGCGCGGTCATCCTGGTCGGCATCCCCGAGCTGTTCCGGCCGCTCGCCGATTGGCGCCTGCTGTTCTACGGCGTCGTGCTGCTGCTGCTGATCCTGCTGCGACCGCAGGGGATCTGGGCGCGGTCCGACCGGGTCCTCGGGCGGCGACGCCGGCGGGCGAGCGTGGAATCGGAGGTCGTGTCATGACGGATGCCGCGGTTCTGGACGTGTCCGGTCTGTCCAAACGGTTCGGCGGGCTGACCGTCGTCGACGACGTGTCCTTCCAGTTGCGCGCCGGCGAGGTGCTCTCCATCGTGGGCCCGAACGGCAGCGGCAAGACCACGACACTCAACATGATCTGCGGCACCCTGCCCGCCGACGCCGGCACGGTGGTGCTGGACGGCGAGCGGATCTCCGGGCGCAAGGCGTACCGGATCGCGGAGAAGGGACTGACCCGGACGTTCCAGAACGGCCGGGTGATCGGCAACCTCACGATCGCCGAGAACGTGCTGGTCGGACTCGAGCCCGTGCAGCGCGTGGGGCGTCCGCTGCCGCGTCTGCGACACATCCCGGGGATCCGCTGGATCCCGCTGCTGGCCGAGACCTTCGGTGCCCTGTTCCCGTCGCGGGCGCGGCGACGGCAGGACGCGGCCGATCATGCCCACGTCGTGGCGGAGCTGGACCGGTTCGGCACGCGGCTCGCGCCGCGCGTCGACGACTACGCGTATTCGCTGTCCTATGCGAACCGGCGCAGGACCGAGATCGCGCGCGCCCTGGTCTCCGGTCCCCGCGTGCTGGTCCTGGACGAGCCGACTGCCGGGATGAACCAGACCGAGACCGGCGAGGTGCTGCAGCAGCTGCAGGAGCTGAAGCGGCAGGGTCAGACGGTGCTGCTGGTCGAGCACAAGCTGGATCTTGTGTTCCGGCTCAGCGACCGCGTCCTCGTCCTGGACGAGGGGCGCGTCATCGCGCACGGCACGCCCGAGCAGGTCCGCCGCGACCCCCGCGTGATTGAGGCGTATCTGGGCAAAGCCTTCGCCGAGGCGGTGCAGGAATGACCGAGCCACTGCTGGAATTCCGCGACGTGAGCGTCGACTACGGCGCAAGCCCGGCACTGGTCGATGTGTCACTCACCCTCGACGCCGGCGAGGTCGTGTCCCTGCTCGGCGGCAACGCGTCGGGCAAGTCGACCACGATGAAGACGGCCCTCGGACTGGTGCGACCGGTGCGCGGCACCGTGCACTTCGCCGACGAGGACATCACCCGCTGGAGCACCCCCCGCCGCATCGCCGCCGGGCTGGCCTCGGTTCCCGAAGCGCGGCGCGTGTTCGGTGCGATGACCGTGGAGGACAACCTGCTCACCGGGGCCTACGTCCGCCCGGGCCGGGCCAAGAGCCGCACGCTCGCCGAGGTGTACGCGTTCTTCCCGCGCCTGGCCGAACGGCGCCGGCAGGCCGCGGGCACGATGTCCGGGGGCGAGCAGCAGATGCTCGCGTTCGGACGCGCCCTGATGAGCCGACCGCGCCTGATCTGCATGGACGAGCCCACCATGGGGCTCGCGCCGATCGTGGTCGAGCGGGTGCTGGAATTCATCGGCTCGATGCGCACGGACTGGGGGGTGAGCGTGTTCATGGTCGAGCAGAACGCCGAATTGGCCCTGCAGGTCGCCGACCGCGGCTACGTCCTGCGCACCGGACACATCGCCATCGCCGGGTCCGCGCAGACCCTGCTCGCCCACCCGGGGGTCCGCGAGGCCTACCTCGGCCGCGCTCTCGAGGACGACGATCCGCTGCGCCTGGCCGAATCGATCACGGATGCCGCGGCATCCGGAACACACCCGGAAGGACGCCCCGCACCGTGACCGATGTCATCCGCGAGATCGCCGAGACCGACTCCGACGCCCCCCGCGCGCACCGTCCCGCCGTGCGCGAAGCGGCGCAGGCCGCCTACGATGCGCTGTTCGAGGTCGAGCTCGCCGACCCGGTGCCCGGCGTCGACGCCGACCTGCGGCACCTCATCGCCGCGCGCGCCGCATGGGTGGACCGAGACGCGGCCGCCACCGAGTGGTACCTCGCTCGCACCGCCCACCCCGAGGCCGCCGCGCTGGCCACCGACGGCCCGGACGGCGCAGCGGGTGTGCGCGCTCCCCGTCGGATCCGCGCCGCCCTGCGCCACGTCGACCTGCTCGTCGCTCGTCCCGCCGCATCCACCCGAGACGACCTGACCGCGCTGACGGCGGCCGGCTGGAGCGCCGCCGAGGTGATCGTGATCAGCCAGATCGTCGGATTCGTCAGCTACCAGGTGCGCGTCGCGCACGCCCTGCGCGTGCAGGAGGAGCTGGCGCTCGCGGAGGAGGACGCATGAGCACCCGCTTCACCATCGCCGAGCGCGCCTGGCACGCGTGGATCACTCCGGTCGGGCCGGACACCGGGACACCCGCGCAGATCGAGGCGTACGAATCCAGCGTGTGGCCGGACTCGCCGTACTTCCGGCTGCTCGCCTGGCACCCCGCTGCCCTGTCCACCCGCACCGACCTGGACCGCGCCATCTTCCTCGGCCGCCCGGGCCTTGCGCGCGGTGAACGCGAGCTCGCCGCGACCGTCGCCTCGCGCTACAACGGCTGCGAGCTGTGCGCGAGCGTGCACGCGCGCTTCACCGCCACCTTCACCACGCGCGAAGCCGACGTGATCCGCCTCCTCGAGGAGGGCGTCGACACCGAGCTGGACGAGCGCTGGCGCGCCATCGCGGACGCCGCCACGGCGCTGACCGCCTCGCCGCCCCGCTTCGCCGCGCACCACGTCGTCCGTCTCCGCGAGGTCGGGCTCTCGCCCGCGGACATCCAGGACGTCGTGGAGGCCGCCGCGTTCTTCGCCTGGGCGAACCGGCTCATGATGAGCCTCGGCGAGCCCGCGGCGCCGGATGCGTCGGACCAAGAGGCGATCGCCAACCAGCGGGCCGCGGACCGGAGCGCCGCGCAGGAGCGCGCCCGCGCGAGCGCCGCGCCGGCCGCGTGAACTCCGCTCCCGCCGGCCGAGCGTCGGCCGCTCCCGCCTTCGGCGCGAGCCCGCTCCCGCCGTGGGACGCGACGACGCAGGCAAGCGCGGGGTGGCGGTGCCGCGGCATACGTTCCCCTACGCTGGGCGAATGATCCGGACGCGACGGCACCCGGCGGCGACGCAGTCCACGGCTCGCCTGGAGGCGTTCACGGACGGCGTCTTCGCGATCGCCGCGACCTTGCTGGTGCTGGATCTGACCACCCACCCGTTCGGCAAGGTCGCCACCGACGCCCAGATGTGGGCCGAGCTGGGCGGCATGTGGGAGCTGTTCCTGAACTTCGGGCTCAGTTTCGCGCTGCTGTGCCTGCTGTGGACCACGCACGTGCAGCAGTTCGAGCACATCGCCCGCGTGGATGCCAGGCTGATCTGGCTCAACAACGCGCGGTTGCTGTTCATCGTGCTGGTCCCGTTCGCCACCAGCCTGACCACCGACTACTCCGAGTTCCTGGCCGGGCGTCTGCTCATGCCGGTCACCTTCTTCCTCGCGATCGTGTGCGGATGGCTGCAGTGGACGTGGGCGGTGCGCAATCGCGCCGTGATGCTTCCGGACATGTCGGAGGAGGATGTGCGGGCAGCCGCGCGGGCTGCGCTGAGCGCCGTTCTGATCTCGGGCGGGGTCGTCGTCCTGGCGCCGTGGGTGGGTTCGATCGCGTTCCTGCTGTTCGTCCTGGATGGTCCGCTGACCAGGGCGCTGCGCAGCCGCTGAGAACTCCCTCGCGCCGGATGCCGCTCCCGGCGTACCGTGGACGGCATGTGCCGCAACATCCACACCCTTCACAACTTCGAGCCGGCGGCGACCTCCGAAGAGGTGCACGCGGCCGCGCTGCAGTACGTCCGCAAGATCGCGGGCACGACCAAGCCGTCCAAGGCCAACCAGGAGGCCTTCGACCGCGCCGTGCACGAGATCGCGCACGTCACCGCGCACCTGCTCGAGGACCTCGTCGCGGTCGCCCCGCCCAAGAACCGCGAGGAGGAGGCCGCCAAGGCCCGCGCGCGGGCCGTCGCCTCCGGACGGTATTCGGCCGCGTAGCGGGCGCCCCCTTCGCGCGCTTCCTCCCTTCCGGCGCTCCGCGCTGCCCCCCTTCCGGCGCTCCGCGCTGTCCCCCTTCCGGCTCGCCTGTCACGTTCTGCTCCTCGGGTCGGCGTGTTGTGACAGGTGAGCGGAGGGGGGTTTCGGTTCGCCTGTCACGTTCTGCTCCTCGGGTCGGCGTGTTGTGACAGGGGAGCGGAGAGGGGTTCCGGTTCGCCTGTCGCGTTCTGCCGCGCGGGTCGGCGTGTTGTGACAGGGGAGCCGAGGGTCGTGCAGAGAGGGAGGGATGCCGCGGTCGGCGCGGCAGGAACCGCCGTGGCCACCGCGGCCCGAACCGGCCCGGGTAGGCTGATCGTGTGAGCATGGAGATCGAGATCGGTCGCGCGAAGCGCGCGCGTCGCGCCTATACGTTCGACGACATCGCGGTCGTTCCGTCCCGCCGCACCCGCAACCCGGAGGACGTCTCCACCGCGTGGTCGATCGACGCGTTCCAATTCGACATCCCGGTCCTCGGTGCTCCGATGGACTCGGTCGTCAGCCCGGCCACCGCCATCATGCTCGGCCAGCTCGGCGGCCTGGGCGTACTGGATCTCGAGGGCCTGTGGACCCGCTACGACGACCCGGAGCCGTACCTCGCCGAGATCGCCGCGCTCGACGCCGGCGACGCCACGCAGCGGATGCAGGAGCTGTACTCCGAGCCGATCAAGCCCGAGCTGGTGCGCGATCGCCTCGCCGAGATCCGCGCGGGCGGCGTCACCGTAGCCGGCGCCCTGACTCCGCAGCGCACCCAGCAGCTGTACGAGACGGTCGTCGCGGCCGGCGTCGACCTGTTCGTGATCCGCGGCACGACCGTCTCGGCGGAGCACGTCTCCAGCGTCGAGACGCCCCTGAACCTGAAGAAGTTCATCTACGACCTGGACGTGCCGGTCATCGTCGGCGGTGCCTCGACCTACACCGCCGCCCTGCACCTGATGCGCACCGGCGCCGCGGGCGTGCTCGTCGGCTTCGGCGGAGGAGCGGCATCCACCACCCGCGCCACCCTCGGCATCCACGCGCCGATGGCCACCGCCGTCTCGGACGTGGCCGGGGCGCGACGCGACTACCTCGACGAGTCCGGCGGCCGCTACGTGCACGTCATCGCCGACGGCGGCGTGGGCACCTCGGGCGACATCGTCAAGGCGCTCGCCATGGGCGCGGATGCCGTCATGCTCGGCGTCGCGCTCTCGCGGGCCACCGATGCCCCCGGCCGCGGCTACCACTGGGGCGCCGAGGCGGTGCACTCGAAGCTGCCGCGCGGACGCCGTGTCCGCGTCGAGCAGGTCACCACGCTGGAGTCGGTGCTGTACGGTCCCGCGCCGGTGGCCGACGGCACCGCGAACCTGATCGGCGCGCTGCGCAAGTCGATGGCCACGACGGGATACTCCGACCTCAAGGAGTTCCAGCGGGTCGAGGTCGTCGTCGCCCCGTACAGCGCGGGATGACCAGCCCCGACCTGCCCGAGGTCTTTCCGCCGACGCTGCGCGAAGTCCTGCTGCGGCCGCAATGGATCGCGCTGCTGGCCCTGTGCCTGGTCGTGGCCGGTGTGTTCGCGTGGCTCGGGCAGTGGCAGCTCGGCCGCGCCGTCGACATGGATCCGACCCCGCCCGGCGCGACCGAGGAGGTGCGGCCGATCGCCGAGGTGGTGGAGCCGGGACAGTACCTGTCCGAGCCCCTCGTCGGCCAGCGTGTGACCGTTACCGGCACCTGGGTCCCGGACGACTTCATCATCGTCGCCTCCCGCTTCAACGACGGCGCCGAGGGGTACTGGGTCACCGGTCAGTTCCGGGTGGCCGGCGACGCCGCGGCGCCGGTATCGGTCGCGGTGGCGATCGGCTGGGCTCCCACGCTGGCCGAGGCGGAGGCCGCCGTGGAGGTGCTGAATCGGGATGCCGCGGCGCAGGACGCCGCCGAGACCCCACTCGCCATCACCGGCCGCCTCATCTCCGACGAGGGGACCGCGCTGCCGCCGAGCGGCGCCGACCCGTTCACGCTGACCCGGATGTCGCCCGCCGCGCTGCTGTCGCGGTGGCACGACGCGGACGGCCTCAGCGTCTACCGGCAGTACGTGGCGGCCGAAGTGCCTCAGGGGCCGCTCGAGGCGATCTCCTCTCCCGCTCCGGAAGAGGGTTCGGACGTGAACTGGCTGAACATCTTCTACGCCGCCGAGTGGGCCGTCTTCGCCGGCTTCGCGTTCTACCTCTGGTACCGGCTGGCCCGCGACGCCTGGGAGAAGGAGTTGGAAGACCTGGAGGATGCTGCGGCTGCGGCATCCGGTCCCGACGGACCCCCAGAATCCCGCGGGTAGACTGGGGATCATGCCCCGCGCCCCCAAACTCGCAACGTTTCCTGCGATCCGCGGAGCCCTGAAGTTCTACGAGATCTGCGCCATCATCACCGGTGTCGGCCTGCTCCTGCTGGTCGCCGAGATGATCCTGAAGTACACGCCGCTGCACCTCGAGCTCTTTGCCGGGGGCTCCGGAGGATTCCTCTGGCTCGCGCCGGTGATCGCCGGGCCGACGTGCGAGTGGTGGTCGCTGTTCGCGCCGATGACCAACGACTGCGAGATGATCTCGGCCGGCGACGGGTTCAACATCTCGCTGTTCATCCTCGTCGCGCACGGCTGGTTCTACGTCGTGTACCTCTTCTCCAGCTTCCGCATCTGGAGCCTGATGCGGTGGCCGTTCCCGCGCTTCATCACGCTCGCACTGGGCGGGGTCATACCCGCCCTGTCCTTCTTCATGGAGGCGCGCGTCGCGCGCGAGGTGAACGACTACCTCACCGCCCGAGAGGCCGCCGAAGCAGCACCCCCCACTCCCGTCACCGCAGCGGAAGGCTCCCGTTGACCCAGCAGACCCAGACTCCCGACCTGCCCGCGACGGAGACCGAGCAGCGGCCCGTCCTGGTCGTCGACTTCGGCGCGCAGTACGCCCAGCTGATCGCCCGCCGCGTCCGCGAGGCCGGCGTGTACAGCGAGATCGTGCCGCACACCGCCACCGCGGCCGAGATCGCCGCGAAGAACCCGGTCGGGCTCATCCTCTCCGGCGGACCGTCCTCGGTGTACGAGCCGGGCGCTCCGTCGCTGGATTCGGGGGTGTTCGACCTCGGCGTGCCCACGCTCGGCATCTGCTACGGATTCCAGGTGATGGCCCAGGCCCTCGGCGGCGAGGTCGCCAACACCGGACTGCGCGAATACGGGGCGACGGATGCCGCGCTCTCCGGCGACGGCGGCGTACTGCTGTCGGGGCAGCCGTCCGCGCAGAACGTGTGGATGAGCCACGGCGACCAGGTCTCCAAAGCCCCGGAGGGCTTCGACGTGCTCGCCTCGACCGCAGCGACCCCGGTCGCCGCGTTCGGCAGCGACGAACGGCGCATGTACGGCGTGCAGTGGCACCCCGAGGTCAAGCACACCGACCACGGGCAGCGGGTCATCGAGAATTTCCTGCACAAGGCGGCCGGGCTCGCCGCCGACTGGAACAGCGGCAACGTCATCGCCGAGCAGGTCGCGCGCATCCGTGAGCAGATCGGCACCGGCCGTGTGATCTGCGGTCTGTCCGGCGGCGTCGATTCCGCCGTCGCGGCGGCGCTCGTGCACGAAGCCGTCGGCGACCAGTTGGTGTGCATCTTCGTCGACCACGGCCTGCTGCGAAAGAATGAGCGCGAGCAGGTCGAGCAGGACTACGTCGCCTCCACCGGCGTCCGCCTGGTGACCGTCGACGCCCGCGAGCAGTTCCTGAACGCGCTGGCCGGCGTGAGCGATCCCGAGCAGAAGCGCAAGATCATCGGCCGTGAGTTCATCCGCTCGTTCGAGGCGGCCGAGAAGACGCTGCTGGCCGAGGCGGCCGCCGACGGCGAGCCGATCCGCTTCCTGGTGCAGGGGA
Organism: Microbacterium sp. zg-B185; assembly: GCF_030246885.1. Classification (NCBI taxonomy): domain Bacteria; kingdom Bacillati; phylum Actinomycetota; class Actinomycetes; order Micrococcales; family Microbacteriaceae; genus Microbacterium; species Microbacterium sp. zg-B185. The sequence continues at coordinate 2,818,281 of NZ_CP126739.1, read as the reverse complement.
CCCTCTACCCGGACGTCGTGGAATCCGGCGGCGGGTCCGGCACCGCGAACATCAAGTCCCACCACAACGTGGGCGGGCTGCCCGAGGACCTCCAGTTCGAGCTCGTCGAGCCGCTCCGGGCGCTGTTCAAGGACGAGGTCCGCGCGATCGGACGCGAACTGGGCCTGCCCGAGGTGATCGTCGGCCGCCAGCCGTTTCCGGGCCCCGGCCTCGGCATCCGCATCGTGGGTGAGGTCACCGCTGACCGCCTCGAGATTCTGCGTGACGCCGACGCGATCGCCCGCGAAGAGCTGACCCGTGCCGGACTGGACTCGCAGATCTGGCAGTGCCCGGTCGTGCTGCTGGCCGACGTGCGCTCCGTCGGCGTGCAGGGCGACGGACGCACCTACGGTCACCCGATCGTGCTGCGCCCGGTCTCGTCCGAGGACGCGATGACCGCGGACTGGACCCGGCTGCCGTACGACGTGCTGGCCCGCATCTCCAACCGCATCACCAATGAGGTTCGCGACGTCAACCGGGTCGTGCTCGATGTCACGAGCAAGCCCCCGGGGACGATCGAGTGGGAGTAGACACGGCCGGAGCGCGCTGAACCGGAATCCGCCGGACGCCATGCCGATTCGACGCGGGGCCTCCCGGTGAACTCACGCCGCACACGGGCCGCCATACCGGGCAGGATGGGGACCGTGACCGAGTCGACTGAATCCGAGCTGCCCGAGTCCGTGCCGCCGAAGACCGAGTTCCCGGATGCCGAGTACCTCATCCTCTCCAGTCGGCTGATCCCCGACCGGGACGGCGGCTATGCGCTGGCCGCGCTGGCGCGCGCGCGGCAGATGGCCGCGGCGGGCGTGCACGGCGGGCTCGGTCCGCTGCTGCTGACACTGGACCCCGGAACTCCCGCCGAGCACGCGCAGCACCGCGCCGCCTTCGCCGGCCGCGACCTGGTCGTGGACCCGCGCCGCATGCGGAACCTGTTCGACGAGGCCGCCGACCCGCGCGGGGGAGCGGCACCGTGGCTGCGCCGCGCGGCGCACCCGGGCGAACCCGACCCGGCCCTGACGTATTACCAGGTCACCGATGCCGCGGGCCGACCGGTCGTGGGGCTTCCGGTGATCGACGGCGACCCGGACTGGCACGTCGCCACGGCGCCGGTCGCGGTATACGACGGGCGGGGCGGGGTCGTCGGCGTCGTCGACGGGTTCGGTGCCCTCTACCGGGCGTGGCTGGATTCCGTCGTGACGGAGCTGCGCGCCGGTCGCGCGGATCGCCCCGTCGTGGTGCTGTGCGAGTCACGCCAGCTCGGGGAGCTGCTGGCCGGCTGGGAGGATCCCGCGCTGCGGCTCGTCCACGCGATCCACACGATCCATCTGGAGCCCCCGTTCACCCCGGACGCGCCGCTGAACGAGCTGTGGTCCCGGTGGTTCGGGCTCGCGGAGCGCTTCGACGCGGTGCTGTGGCCGACGGCGGCGCAGCGCGACGACGTGGAGGACCGGTTCGGCACCTCGCCCGTGCACGTCGTGGTGCCCAACGCGGTCCCGCCCGCGGCATCCGTCGCTCCGCTCGCCGATCGTGTGCCCGGCCGCATCCTGATGCTCAATCGCCTGGCCCCCGGCAAGCGGATCGATGCCGCCATCCGCGCGCTCGCGGCCGTGCGCCGCGCCCTCCCCGATGCGACGCTGGACATCTATGGAGACGGGCCGGAGCGCGATCGGCTGCAGCAGCTGATCGACGAGCTGGGCCTGGACGCCCACGTCGTGCTGCGCGGCCTCACCGACGACCCGGGGCGCGCGCTGGACGAGGCGTCCGTGTTCCTGTCGACATCCGCGTTCGAGGGTCAGGGGCTCTCGATCGCCGAAGCTCTCGTGCACGGCTGCCCGGTCGTCGCGTTCGACGTGCGGTACGGCCCGCGCGATCTGCTCGCCCAGGGCGGCGGGATGCTGGTTCCCGACGGAGACGAGGACGCTCTGGCAGCCGCGCTGGTCGAGGTCCTCACGAACGTGGAGCTGCGTGCGCGCCTGACCGCCGAGGCCGTCGCGGCGGGCCGCACCGTCCATCCCGCGCATGCGATGGCTGCACTCGCCCAGGCCGTGCAGGACGTGCTGGCCCGCCCGTCACGGCGGGTCGGCGGCTGAGCCGGCGTCGCCGTCTCCCCCCCGGTTCAGTGGTCGTACATGTGCGACCACCCCCCCGTTCAGTGGTCGTATATGTACGGCCACCCCCCCGTTCGGTGGTCGTACATGTACGCGCACAGAGAGGTTTGACGTACATCCAGGGCAAGTGAACATTTGACGTACATTCAGGGCAAGTGAACAGGGGCGGATGCCGAGACCGGGGCGCGGGGAACGAGCGGACGACGCAGAGGCGACCCGGGCCCGCCGCCCCGCTGAGGGCGGATCCGCCGGAGGCGGAAACCGCCGCACGGGCGGCGGTGGCGGCGCACGCTGGTGCCATGGCAGATGACGCAAAGATCCCGCAGTTCGGAGCCGAGGCTCGGCGCGAGCTGTTCCAGCAGCGCGTGCTCGTCCTGGACGGCCCGCTCGACGATGACAACGGCACGCTGATCGCGACACAGCTGCTGGCGCTGGCAGCCGAGGACGCGGCATCCGATATCGCCCTGTGGATCCACTCCCCGGGCGGGTCGGTGCCCTCGATGCTGGCGATCCGCGACGTGATGCGCCTGATCCCCAACGACGTCGCGACCCTCGCCCTGGGCCTGGCGTGCAGCGCCGGGCAGTTCCTGCTCTCGGCCGGAACGAAGGGAAAGCGCCGCGCGCTCGCGCACGCGCGGATTCTGATGCATCAGGGCTCGGCCGGCATCGGCGGCTCCGCGGGCGAGGTCGAAGTGCAGGCCGATGACCTGCGGCACATGCGCGACACCGTCCTGGGGCTGATCGCCGAGGACACCGGCCAGCCCGTCCCGCGCATCTTCGAGGACTCGCTGCACGACCGCTGGTACACCGCCGCGCAGGCGCAGGAGTACGGCTTCATCGACGGAGTGGTCACGCACTTCGCGCAGGTCGTCCCGCAACGGCGGCGACCCGCCGGGCTCGGCGTGGGCGCGGCGGAGGTGGCGGCATGAGCGGGTACGCGATCCCGAACGTGGTGTCCCAGCATCCGCGCGGTGACCGCATCATGGATGTGTACTCGCACCTGCTCACCGAGCGGGTCGTGTATCTCGGAACCGCGATCGACGCGGGGGTCGCCAACGCGCTCATCGCGCAGCTGCTGCATCTGGATGCCGATAACCCGGACCGCGACATCCAGCTGTACATCAACTCCGAAGGCGGCGACCCCAGCGCGATGCTCGCCGTCTACGACACGATGCAGCACGTGCGGCCCGACATCGCCACGACCTGCGTCGGACAGGCGATCGGCGTCGGCGCGGTCATGCTGGCTGCCGGGACGACGGGCAAGCGCCCGTCCTGCCGCACGCGCGCGTGGTTCTGCATCAGCCCACGGGCCAGGGCCGCGGCGCGATCCCGGACCTGATCCTGCAGGCCGACGAGCTGGTGCGCGTGCGCGGCGAGGTCGAGCAGATCCTCGCGCGTCACTCCGGGCAGGCCCCCGCGAAGCTGCGCGCGGACACCGACCGTGACCGGGTGTTCACGGCGCAGGACGCGGTCGCCTACGGGCTGGCCGACCGCGTGCTGGACCGGCGGTAGCCCCCGCCGCGCGGGGGGTGCGACGTGGGTGCGGTTCCCCTGTCGCAACCTGCGCGGTCCCTCGGCGTGTTGTGACAGGGGAGCTGAGAGACGGATCAGCCCGACAGTCGCGTCCGAGCGCGCGGGCGCATAACTCCTGCATTTTCGGCACGCCGACCGCGACGCCGGCAGCTTTCCGCGGGTCAGGCGGGAACCGCCGCCGCGAAATGAAGGAGTTATGCGCTGATGCCGGCGGGCGGGGGCGATGGCGCGGGCCCCGGTCGGCGCCGACGTGGGCGCGGCCCGCCTGTCGCAACCTGCGCGGTCCCTCGGCGCACGGCGCGGGGTGAGGGCTCGCCTGTCGCAAACGGCGCGTTCGCCCGGCGTGTTGTGACAGGGGAGCGGGGGGCACGGGGGAGCGGTTCGACGGCCGAGTCTTCGGGCGCGGGCGCGCAACTCCTGCAATTCCGCGCCCGCCACCGCGACTTCGGCGCTCGTTCCGCGGGGTCAGCGGGAAGCGCCGCCGCGAACTGAAGGAGTTATGCGCTACTGCGGCGCGCGCAGTCGCGCACGGCCACCTCGAGCATCAGTCCTCGCGGGGCACCGGCCACTCCTTGCCCGCCCATGGGTCGTAGTCGGCGATCAGCGGCTCCTGCGCCGGCCGCTCGGCCTCGGGGACATGCTGCAGGTTGATCCGCACGCGGTACCACAGCGAACTGGACCCGCGCATGCCGTCCACCAGGGTGTCGGCCGGGTGCAGTCGGTCCACGACATCCGGATGCCGCGCACTCCACTGATCGAGCGCTGCGAGCGCCTCCGGTTTGGTCTTGGTGCGCGCGACCTCGATCAGCGGCATCGTCGACGCGCGCCGACCCGAGCCGTCGGCACCGCGCGGCGGCTTCTCGGCCGGGCCGAGCTCCTCGGCCAGGGCCAGCAGCCGGTCCAGCGAACCCGCTGCAGCGTCGATCCCGGCGTGCGGGTCGCCGATCTGCGCGAAGCGCTCGGGCACGGTCAGGGCGGTGAACTCCTCGGGCCGGCGGACGCGCACCTCGTCCCAGTCCAGCGGCGTGGATACGCGTGCGTCCGGCAGCGGCCGGATCGAGTACGCGGACGCGACGGTGCGATCCTTCGCGTTCTGGTTGAAGTCCACGAACACGCTCTCGCCCCGCTCCTCCTTCCACCACCGCGCCGTCGCAAGTCCCGGCGCGCGGTTCTCGACCTCGCGGGCCAGGGTCTCGGCCGCCAGCCGCACGTCACGGAAATCCCACTCCGGTGCGATCCGCACCAGGATGTGCAGCCCGCGCGAGCCGGACGTCTTCGGCCATCCGACGAGCCCGCAGTCGTCCAGGACCTCGCGCGCGACCATGGCGACATCGACGATCTGCGACCAGTCCACGCCGGGCATCGGATCCAGGTCGACGCGCAGCTCGTCGGGATGGTCCAGGTCCTCGGCGCGGACCGGGTGCGGGTTCAGATCCAGGCAGCCGAGGTTGACCACCCAGGCCAGGCCCGCGGCATCCCGGATCACCGCCTCCTCCGCCGACGTTCCCCTGGCGTAGTGCAGGGTGGCGGTGTCGATGAAGTCCGGGTGGTTCTCCGGCACGCGCTTCTGGAAGAACGCCTCCTGGTCGATGCCTTTGACGAACCGCTTCAGCACCATCGGACGGCCGCCGGCGCCGCGCAGCGCTCCCGGCGCCACCGACAGGTAGTACTGCACGACATCGAGCTTGGTCAGCCCTGGCTGCGGGAACACCACCTTGTCGGGGCTGGAGATGCGCACCTCCCGGCCGTCGACGTCGATCATCTGCTCTTTGCGCGCGGGGCTCACCAGGCCCACGCTAGCGACGGGTGGATGCCGCGGCCAGGCCTTGACGGGGGCAGACCTGTTCGCACCGAACCCGCTGCGGGTCAGGCCACCAGCACCAGCGCGGTGCGCACGCCGGCAGCCGCGTGGCCGGGCGCGCGGTCGCGGAGTTCGTCGACGACCGCGGCAGTGAGCTCCACCAGGGTGACTTCGAGGGCTCCGGCGACGGCGGCGATCATCTCGCTCGAGGGCTCCTTGAGCCCGCGCTCCATCTCGGACAGGTACTGCGGCGAGACACCCGCGCGCTCGGCGGTGTCCGCGAGCCGCTCGCCCCGGTCGTGACGGATCCGTCGCAGCTGCTCGCCGAGCGCGTCGCGCCACAGCGGCTCGGGCTCGCGCGGGAGGCGCTTCGTCGGCATCCGGATGATCTCGGCCATGGGCTCACGATAGGACCTCGTGGATGCCGTGACCGAGCGGTTCCGCTCTGAGCAGAACCACCCGCGGCCGGGTCAGAGCAGCAGCAGACCGCGGGCCGTGAGCCACAGGGCGAAGACCACGGACGCCGCAGCCGAGATCGACAGGACGACGCGGTGGAACAGGCTTCCCTCGCGGCGCATCCACGCCAGCACGAGCAGCACGATCAGCAGCACCGCGGCGCAGATCGCCGTGAACGGCAGCAGCAGCAGCGGCCAGGCCCCGGCCGGCAGCCCGAACGCGAGGAGGATCGGCTCGGTGTTCGCCATCACGAGCGCGAGCCCGGCGACGTAGAGGAGATTCAGGCCGGCGGATGCCGCGGCCGCCAGCACCGTCCCGCCGGGGGCGTCGCCGCGCCGGCGGCGCAGCCAGAGCAGCCCGTACACCGCGGCGTAGATCAGCGTCGCGGCCAAGACGAGCACCGATGCGACCCCGACGCCGATCGTGATCGGGTCGCGGTCATGGATGACGTCCGATTCCAAGCGGTAGAGGGCCGATGTGGCGTGGATGTCGGTGGCGGTGAGGAAGTCCGGAGCGGTCATGTCCGCGATGCAGGTGGAGTCCGGTTCGACGGTCGGATCGTCCAGGAACCGCCCCGCGATCGTCGCGGCGCAGTCATCGACCCGGTTCGCCCACACGGCGCCGTGGCCCATGCCGGGGAACTCGTAGAGATAGTGCGCGGAAAGGGTGCTCGCTGCCGCTTCGCTCCACGCGCGCGGGGTGTGCGGGTCGTACGCCCCGTTGGTCAGGAGGGTGGGAATGCCGCTGACGACCGGGTCCGTCTCGATCGCGGACGCGGCCGGGACCGCCCACACTGCGCAGTCCTCGCGGAAGCCGTCGAACGGGGCGAAGTGCGACAGGATCGGGTCCGCTTCGCGTGCTGCCAGGATCGCCGCGTCGTCGTTGAACGGCGCTTCCTCGGCGCAGTCGATCGACAGCTGCAGGCCCTCGGTGATCCGGCCGCGCGCGTCGATGCTCCGCTGGGCGAGCGGGGCCGCCGCGTCGGTGTCGCCGTGTGCCAGCCGGTCGATGAGGAACGGGAGGATGCGCACGACCTCCACGTTCTGGAACGCGTCGAACACGTCCCTGACGAGATCCGTGTCGTCTACGGTAAGGCGTGCCGGCGACCGGTCCTCGGGGCTCTTGACGGTCACGGTGAGGGGTGACTTCTCGGCGCGGTCCAGCACGGTGGCCAGCGACGCCTCGAGATCGGGATACAGCCTGGCGCAGTCCGCGTCGGCCGCGCAGTCGGCGGCGAGCGTGTCGAGGGCGGTGCGGAAGCCGGCGGGCATCTGCTCGTACTCGCGCACCTGCGGCGGGACGACTCCGTCCAGGATCACCGCACGCAGGCCCTGTGGCCGGTCGCGCATCACGGTCAGCGCGATCCGCGTGCCGTAGGACAGGCCGTACAGGTTCCACTCGTCGTATCCGAGGGCGCTGCGCAGGTCGGTCAGGTCGGCAGCGCTTTCCGCGCTGGTGTACGCCGCGAGATTTCGTCCCTCCTCGATCAGACGGTCATGGCACTTCTGCAGCTGTGCCAGGCGGACCGTGGCCTCTTTCTCGCCGCTCAGCACGACGCCGTCCCTCACGAAGTGGGAGGTGTCCAGCTCGGGACAGTCCAGGGTGGGTTCGGCCAGCGCGTCGCCGCGCTGCTCGATGACGATGATGTCCCGGTTCTGCGACGCCCAGTCCGCGTGATCGAGGAAATACGACAGCGAGTCGAGGCTGCCCGCTCCGGGCCCGCCCGTGGTGGGGAAGACGAGGGGGTCCTCCTCCGGATCATCGGATCTGCTGGCGATCACGGCGACCGGCAGCTGCACGGTCTTGGCCGGGTCGCTCCCCGGTGCGCGGCTCTCCGGCACGGTCAGCACGCCGCACGTGACGCGACGTTGGTCCTGCACCGGAACGTCGACCGGGCATCCGGTCTCCTCCAGCTCATCGGCGATCAGACTCGACGGACGGAGGGGCGGATCGCTCGCTGCGGCCGGCGTCGGCAGTCCGCCGGTGAGAAGGACGCTGCCGGCAACGAGCGCTGCGCCGAGAAGGGCGAGTGGATGCCGGCGTCTGTGGGCACGCGAGGCGGACGCATCCGCTGCCGGAGGGGCGGGCGCGTCGGACGTCGACGGGGCGGCGAGCGCGCGCGGCGCGATCATATGGTCACGATAGCGGCGATCTCAGGCAGCCGAGAGCGAAGCGCCGGTGCGGCGTGGCGCGCAACGAACGAGGGCCGCCCTTCCGGACGGCCCTCGTCGCGCTACTCGATCTAGACACGCAGCCGTGTCAACGCGCTGCGCGCATGACCCGGCTCGTGTCTAATTCGAGCCGCGGAGGATCGCGATGATGCGCAGGATCTCGACGTACAGCCAGACGACCGTCACCATGATGCCGAAGCCGCCGAGCCATCCGAACTTGCGCGGAGCGCCGTTGCGGACACCCTGCTGGATCGAGTCGAAGTCGAGCACGAGAGAGTACGCGGCCATGATGACGACGAAGACACCGATGAGGACGCCCCACGGGATGCCGAAGAGGAAGCTCGGCTCGCTGCGCAGGCCGAACGCGCTGTCGGTGGCGCCGAAGAACATGAGGCCCAGGTTGACCAGCGAGAACACGAGGTAGCCGACCATCGCGATGAGGAAGATCTTGGTTGCCTTCTTCGACGCGCGGATCTTGCCGCTCGCGAAGAGGGCCAGCGTCACGCCGACGACGGCGAGGGTAGCGATGGTCGCCTGCAGGACGATGCCCGGAAAGATGAACTCGAAGAACGCGGAGATGCCGCCGACGAACAGTCCTTCCAGGGCTGCGTAAGCCATGATCAGTCCCGGACGGATCTTCTTCCGCGAGGTGAAGATGACCACCATCGACAGCACGAAACCGCCCAGCGCGCCGATCAGCCACGGTGCGATGGAGGGGCTCGGGTTGGCGGCGGTCACTCCGGCCATGGTCCAGACCCAGCCGACGACGGCTGTGACGACGAGGATCCCGAAGAGACCCAGGGTCTTCATCACGGTGTCCTCGACGGTCATCCGGTCCGTCTCGATGGCGCCGGCTGGCGGGGCGGCGTACATGCCCTCCAGGTGCGCCTGCGCGGCGGCATCGGTGCCGGCGCGCTGCGCGGTGGCGAACTGCGTCTGCCCGCCCAGGGTCGCGGCCTGCGCGCCGCCCGGGTAGCTGTTCACAGCCTTGGAATCCTGGAAGGCCGGATTGTTGAACGCGGGGTTGTTGAGGGCCACTGCTCTCACACTCCAAGTCACGAGGTTGTCTCAGCACGGTGCTGTACCACTACGTTATCGGATGACCGCACCAGGACGCCGGTGCTGCGCTGTGAGAGGACTATGAGCAGTGCTCCCCGCGCCCGCGCTCGGAGCCCGCGGGTAGCCTGAATCGGTGCCTCGGACCCATCCACTCGTCATCGGCCATCGCGGAGCGCCCGGCTACCGGCCGGAGCATTCCCGAGCGTCGTACGATCTTGCGCTGGCGATGGGCGTGGATGCGGTGGAGCCGGACGTGGTCGTCTCCAAGGACGGCGTCCTGGTCGTGCGGCACGAGAACGAGATCTCCGGCACCACCGACGTCGCCGACCGGCCTGAGTTCGCCGACCGGCGCACGACCAAGGCGGTGGACGGCGTCGAGGTGACCGGATGGTTCACCGAGGACTTCACGTGGGACGAGATTGCGACGCTGCGCTGCCGGGAGAGGCTGCCACAGCTGCGGCCCGCCAGCGCGGCCTTCGATGACCAGCAGCCGCTTCTTCGACTGCGCGACGTTCTGGATCTGGTGCGCGCCGCGTCGCTGGAGCACCGGCGCGAGATCGGCGTGGTCCTGGAGATCAAGCACGCGACCTACTTCGACGCTTTGGGCTGGAGCGTCGCCGCGCTGGTCGAGGCGGAACTCGCCGACGCGGGCTGGGCCCAGGGCGAGCTGCCGCTCACCATCGAGGCCTTCGAATCCACGGTGCTGCGCCAGGTGAGGGAACGCGGCATCCGGGCCTCGTACATCTATCTGCTCGAGGCCACGGGGCGTCCCTTCGATCTCGTCGCCGTTCTGGGCAAGGCCGCACCCACCTACAAGCAGACCGCGCGACCGACCGGTCTGGACGGCCTGGCCGGCGAGATGGACGGGATCAGCGTGGACAAACGGATGATCCTCGCATCCGGCAAGCTCGGGCGCGCGACTGGGCCCTCCTCTCTCGTCGCCGACGCGCACACGCGCGGCCTGCGAGTCTTCACCTGGACATGCCGGCCGGAGAATGCGTTCCTGGCGGCGCACTATCGGGGGCGCGGTGGTCCGGCGGCATTCGGAGATTACGAGGGGGAGTGGGCGGTGCTGCGGGATGCCGGCGTCGACGGCGTGTTCGTCGATCACGCCGACCTCGGTGTGGAGTTCTTCCGGCGCTGAGCCGTACCGACCCGCCGGTCGGTCACTTCGGGTGGTCGTAGGTGCCGAACAGGCCCTTGCCGAACCGGACCACCGCGTCATACGCCTCGGCATACGTCGCGGGAGCCTTGCTGCCGGGATTGAAGCGGGCCAGCAGCAGTCCGGTCAGCCCCTGGGCGGGGGAGGTGAGCGGCCGGTCCTTGTGCTTCTTCGCCGCGGCGGCCGCGTCGTCCTCCTCGGGATTGCGCCCCGCGTACAGCGCCTGCGGCTGCGGCCACGTGTAGGGCTGGCGCGGCTCGGTGAGGTTGACGGAGTTGAAGATCGGGTTCGCGCTCTGATCCCGCAGCGTCAGCGGTGCCAGGCCGTGCTGGCGGCAGAGCGTGTTGATGACCGAGCCGTGGTGCATCTCGTCGTGGATCACGGTGTTCGCCGCGGTGTACGCGCTCACCACGATCGCCGGTACCCGCACGCCCAATCGGTCGAATGTGAACCCCATCTCGCCCGGCCCCGACCGGTCCGGCGGGGTGGCGGCAGGCGGGGGCACATGGTCGTAGGTGCCGCCGTGCTCGTCGAAGGTGATCACGAGAGCGGTGTTCATCGCGTTCGAGCCCTGCGCCGACGCGCTCGTGCGGATCGCGTCGTAGACGTCCTGCACGAGCCGGTCGCCCGCGCGCACGTCGGAGAGGGCGCTGTTGTAGACGGGGACCTTCTGGCCGTCGACATCGACGGTGTCTTCGTGCACCTTCGCGCCCCACGGCGGGTGCATGTCGTTGTGGTTGAACACCATGCGCGGCTCGATGAAGCTGTACGCGGGCAGGTCGCCGTTCTTCGCATCCTCGGCGAACTGGCCCATCTCGCGGAAATTGGTCTTCCAGTAGGGCTGCAGCACGGGCGAGTGCAGCAGCCCGGTGAGCGAGACCAGCTGCGAGCCGTCGTAGTAGATGCGCCAGGGGATGCCAGCATCCTCGAGCCGGTTGAAGATCGTCGGAGCCGCCGGACCGTTGATCCACTTGTAGTAGCCGTCGCCACCCTGATTGGTGACATAGCCGTTGGACGTGGACGCGTGGAAGAACAGACGGTTGCAGAACGTCTGCGACGGCACGGCCGCATGCCAGGCGTCGTAGACGGCGAACTCGCGGGCGAGGGTGGACAGCACCGGCATCATGGCGGGGCTGAACGATCCCATCGCCACGCGGTGCTCCTCAGCCGTGGGCGCCCGGCCCTTGTCGCGCGAGAAGTTGATCGCGAAATCCTGGACGAAGCCGGACATGTCGGCAGTGGCCGCCACCGGCGGCGTGTTGAACGGTGGCATCAGGCCGTGAGTGCGGATGTCCTCGTTGGTCTGCGGGTCGACGACCCCGAACAGCTGCGTGTTCACGTGCGGATAGGTCTCGCCGGGGTCGGGCTGAGGGGACTGCATGACCGTGTCGGTAGAGCCCTCGTAGACATATGCCGGAACCGCTTCGCCGTCGGGCCCGATATTCGAGTAGCTCCCCTGGGCCAGCCCGTCGAATTCGTCCGAGGACTTCTCATCGGCGGTGTACAGCCATCCGAGCATGTTGTCGAAACTGCGGTTCTCGAACATGACGACCACGACATGGTCGAAGCCAGGCGTCGTGCGCGTGGGCAGCGGGGCGAACTCCGGGGGATGCGCGGTCGCCGCCGCCGTGATCGCGGCTCCGGCGGACCCGCCGATCGCGATGCCGGCCGCGCCGATGCCGGCGCGCCGCAGGAAGTCCCGTCGTGCCGAGTCGCGCGGTCGGTCGGCGCGTCCGTGATCCTGCGTGCTTGCGTTCACAACCATCCCCCTGCGCGCAATCCGGCCGTCAGTCTATCCACGTCGGTGCGGGCGGAGTGTGTCGGCCCAGTAGGGTCGTCCCATGGTTCCCGAGGTGCGATTCGATCGGAACGCTCGGTACGGAGCGGCCCTCGTCGGCGTGCTCTTCGCCGGATTCCTGAACATCGCCACGGACTTCAGCGCGTTCATCCAGGCGGCGAACTACGCCGGGGTCCTGGGCACCGACGTGCCGGCCGTGGACTTCGCGGAGTTCGTCCTGATCATCGGCATCTACCTGGCCGCATTCATACTCATGCCGGCATCCGGCGCTCGACGGCTGGGTGCGGTCACCCTCGCCTGCGTCGTGCTGCTGCTGTGGGCGACCATCGGGATCGAGCGCGGAGTCGGCAACATCGACCATCCCGTCGCGTTCTGGACCTTCGTCGTCAATCAGGGTCTGATCACGCTGGTGGTCGCCCTGGGCGGATGGCTGCTCGTCCGGGGGCGGCATCCCCTGGCGTTTCTCGTGCTGCTCCTGGCACTGATCCCCCCGCTGGTCAGCGTCCTGCTGGTGCAGGCATCCGCGACGACGGGTGCGTACATCCTCGTCAGCGAGGGCACGGTGATCGTCTTGGGGATCGGCGGAGCGTGGCTGGCCGCTCTCATCGACCGCCTCGTGCGGGGCCGGTCCCAGCCCAGCGTCGAGGACTCCGTGGACGAGGGGCGGGAACTCTCCAGCCAGCGAGGGTGATGCCTCCGCCGGCGCGGAGCATCAGAGGTCGTTGTCCCCACCGGTGTCCGCGTCGGTGCTGACCTGTCCCACCCCGGTGTTCGCCTCGCGCGCGAACCCTTCCGCGCTGCCGCTCCACGTCCACTCCGCGACGGCAGGGATGTCCTCACCGTGCTCACGGGTGTACAGGCGCGCCTCGACCCGCGCGTCCTGCATCCGCTGGCGCAGCCCCGCATACCGCCCGGCCAGGCCCGGAACGCGGTCCAGAACGTCGATCACCAGGCGATAGCGGTCGATGTCGTTGAGCATCACCATGTCGAAGGGCGTGGTCGTCGTGCCCTCCTCCTTATAGCCGCGCACGTGCAGGTGAGGGTGGCCGGCGCGACGGTAGGTGAGTCGGTGGATCAGCCATGGATAGCCGTGGTAGGCGAAGATCACCGGCCGATCCGTCGTGAAGATCGCGTCGTACTCCCGGTCCGGCAGCCCGTGCGGGTGCTCGCCCTCACTGACCAGCCGCATCAGGTCGACGACGTTGACGACCCTCACCTTCAGATCCGGAATCTCGGACCGGAGCAGGGATGCCGCGGCCAGCGTCTCGAGTGTGGGCACGTCGCCGGCGCAGGCGAGCACGACATCCGGCTCCGCGCCGGCGGTCTCGGTCCCCGCCCACTCGAAGATCCCGAGTCCCCGGGTCATGTGCGCGATCGCCTGGTCCATGCTCAGCCAGTTGAAGGTGGGCTGCTTCCCGGCGACGACGACGTTCACATAGTCGGTGCTGCGCAGGCAGTGGTCGTACGTGGACAGCAGCGTGTTGGCGTCGAAGGGCAGGTAGACGCGCACCACGTCCGGCTTCTTGTTCACGACGTGGTCGATGAACCCGGGGTCCTGGTGCGAGAGCCCGTTGTGGTCCTGCCGCCACACGTGCGAGGACAGCAGATAGTTCAACGAGGCGATCGGACGCCGCCACGGGATCTCCTTGCTCACCTTCAACCACTTGGCATGCTGGTTGAGCATCGAGTCGACGATGTGCACGAACGCCTCGTACGTGTTGAACAGTCCGTGCCGTCCGGTCAGTAGGTAGCCCTCCAGCCAGCCCTGGCACTGATGCTCGCTGAGCATCTCCATGACCCTGCCGCTCCGGGCCAGGTGCTCGTCCTGCGGCAGCAGCTGCGCATTCCACTGCTTGTCCGTCACCGCGTACACGGCGCCCAGGCGATTGGATGCCGTCTCGTCCGGGCCGAAGATGCGGAAGTTGTCCGGATTGCGGCGGATGACCTCGGCGAGCCACTGTCCGAGCACGCGCGTGGCCTCATTCACGGTGCCCCCGGGAGCGGGCACGTCCACGGCGAAGGCCCGGAAGTCCGGCAGCACGAGATCGCGCTTGAGCACTCCGCCGTTGGCGGCCGGATTCGCGCTCATCCGCAGCGTCCCCTCCGGCGCCAGCGCCGTGGCCAGGGGCACCACTGCTCCGGAATCGTCGAAGAGCTCATCCGGCCGGTACGAGCGCAGCCAGTCCTCCAGGACCTTCAGGTGCGCGGCGGTGTCGCGTGCATTGGCGAGCGGAACCTGGTGCGAACGCCAGCTGTCCTCGGCCGGCAGGCCGTCGATCTCGCGCGGGCAGGTCCACCCCTTCGGAGTGCGCAGGATGATCATGGGCCACGCCGGTCGGCCCGGCAGCGTCCCGGCCTCCGCCGCCGCCTTGATCGCCGCGATCTCGTTCAGAACGGTGTCGAGCGTCTCGGCGAACCGGCGGTGGACGGCCGCCGGGTCTTCGCCGTCGAAGCCGCCGGATACCAGATGCGGCGTGTGACCGTAGCCGCGCATCAGGGCGAGCAGCTCGTCCTCGGGGATGCGGGCGAGCACCGTCGGATTCGCGATCTTGTAGCCGTTGAGGTGCAGGATCGGCAGCACGACGCCGTCCCCGAGCGGGTCCAGGAACTTGTTCGAGTGCCAGCTGGTGGCCAGCGGCCCGGTCTCGGCCTCACCGTCCCCGACGACCGCGGCGACCAGCAGGTCGGGATTGTCGAAGGCGGCACCGTACGCGTGCGAGAGCGCGTAGCCGAGCTCGCCGCCCTCATGGATCGACCCGGGCGTCTCCGGGGCCGCGTGGCTGGGGATCCCGCCCGGGAACGAGAACTGCCGGAACAGCGCCCGCACACCCGATTCATTCCGCCCGACCTGCGGGTACAGCTCGGAATAGGTGCCGTCGAGGTATGCGTTGGCCACCATCCCGGGACCGCCGTGTCCGGGACCGGTGATGTAGATGGTGTTCAGCCCCCGGCTGCGGATCGCCCGGTTCAGGTGGGCGTAGAGGAAGTTGAGCCCGGGGGTGGTGCCCCAGTGCCCGAGCAGTCGGGGCTTGATGTGCTCCGGCGCGAGCGGTTCGCGCAGCAGCGGATTATCCAGCAGGTAGATCTGCCCCACAGACAGGTAGTTCGCCGTCCGCCACCACGCGTCGATCTGCGCGAGAGCGTCTTCGGTGAGCCCCTCCGGTTCCCGGTGCGGAAATGCCTCGGTTGCCTGATCCTCGGTGCTCGGCGTCTGCGTCATCGCGTCCTCATCTCCTCGCTTGGCATCATCCTGGCAGGGTGGTCCGCCGCGGGGGAGGGGTGATGCTGCGCCGCTTCGTTACTGCGGATCGGGTGAAGGGTGGCCTGTCGTCCGCGGCGGTGATCCCACCGAGGTGCCCGATGTCGTGGTCCGTGACCGGCGGCTGTCAAGCCCCTGTCTGCGGTCTGCGGCCTTCACGTAAAGTCGCGACGCCGCATCGAGGTGCATGGGTTCATCCGGATCCGAGTCCGCTGCGAACCGAGGTGGCTGTAGCGGCGCGGAGGAGGGAGCGATCATGGCGGATTCCACCCGGACAGCGGTGAAGGGAGCACGCCCGACCACGCTCCCGCCTCGGCAAGCCGCGCTGCTCAGGGCCACGCGCACTGAGCAGAAGGGCAACATCGTCGTCAAGTGGATCACTTCCACGGACCACAAGACGATCGGGTACATGTACCTGATCGCGTCGGTGCTGTTCTTCATGCTGGGCGGCGTGATGGCGCTGATCATCCGCGCCGAGCTGTTCGAGCCGGGCATGCAGATCGTGCCGACCAAGGAGCAGTACAACCAGCTGTTCACGATGCACGGCACGATCATGCTGCTGATGTTCGCGACCCCGCTCTTCTTCGGCTTCGCCAATGCGATCATGCCGCTGCAGATCGGCGCGCCGGATGTGGCGTTCCCGCGTCTGAACGCGTTCTCGTTCTGGCTGTTCCTGTTCGGCTCGATCATCGCCGTGTCCGGGTTCCTCACCCCGCAGGGGGCGGCATCCTTCGGCTGGACCGCATATCAACCGCTCGCGAATGCCACGTTCACCCCCGGTGTCGGCGGCAATCTCTGGATGCTCGGCCTGGGCATGAGCGGTTTCGGCACGATCCTGGGTGCGGTGAACTTCATCACCACGATCATCACGATGCGCGCGCCCGGGATGACGATGTGGCGGATGCCGATCTTCACCTGGAACACGCTGGTCACCAGCATCCTGATCCTCCTCGCCTTCCCCGTCCTGGCGGCGGCGATCCTGGCGGCCGCGGCCGACCGGGTCCTGGGAGCGCACATCTACGACCCGGCGAACGGTGGTGTGCTGCTGTGGCAGCACCTGTTCTGGTTCTTCGGCCACCCCGAGGTGTACATCATCGCGCTGCCGTTCTTCGGCATCGTCTCGGAGATCTTCCCGGTCTTCAGCCGCAAGCCGATCTTCGGATACAAGACCCTCGTCTACGCCACCATCGCGATCGCGGCGCTGTCCGTCGCGGTGTGGGCGCACCACATGTACGTCACCGGTGCCGTCCTGCTGCCGTTCTTCGCGCTGATGACGATGCTGATCGCGGTGCCCACCGGGGTGAAGATCTTCAACTGGATCGGCACGATGTGGCGCGGCTCGGTCACCTTCGAAACGCCGATGCTGTTCTCGCTGGGCTTCCTGGTCTCGTTCGTCTTCGGTGGTCTGACCGGTGTGATCCTGGCCTCCCCGCCGCTGGATTTCCACATCTCGGACACCTACTTCGTCGTCGCGCACTTCCACTACGTCGTGTTCGGCACCGTGGTGTTCGCGATGTTCGCCGGGTTCTACTTCTGGTGGCCGAAGTTCACGGGCAAGATGCTGAACGAACGCATCGGCTACGTGCACTTCTGGATGCTGTTCATCGGCTTCCACATGACCTTCCTGATCCAGCACTGGCTGGGCGTGGACGGCATGCCGCGCCGCTACGCGGACTACTCGGAACAGGACAATTTCACCTGGCTGAATCAGCTCTCCACGGTCGGGGCGATGATCCTGGGTGCGTCGATGATCCCGTTCCTGTTCAACGTGTGGATCACTGCGCGCAAGGCGCCCAAGGTGACCGTGAACGACCCGTGGGGGTATGGCGCGTCGCTGGAGTGGGCGACCTCGTGCCCGCCGCCGCGGCACAACTTCACCTCGATCCCGCGGATCCGCAGCGAGCGCCCCGCGTTCGATGCCAACCACCCCGAAGCCGGAATACCTGTCGGCGTCGGACCCGCGAAGGACGCCCCATCCACGCCGGTCGTGGACGCCGGTGATGACCAGACGAAATGATGCTCCTGAACAGCTCGGCCGCCTCCTCGCAGGACGCCCGGCCGGAGGACGGGACCGGTCCGGTCAGGGGCAAGGCCAATCCCGCAGCTCGGTCGTGAGCTGCGCGAGGTAGGCGGGAGGGCACGCCTGGGCGAACCCGAGCCAGAGTTCGACCGCGTGGATCGGCGTCCAAGCCCGCACGGACGGCAGGTCGGGCGGCGTACGCCGCGACCATGACATCCAAGGACCGCGCGTCCTTCCGCCCCAGCCGCCCAGGCTGCGCGCGAGAGCTCGCGGATCGGGTCTCCGAGGTGAGCGGCCTCCCAGTCGACGATGGCTGTGATGGTGCCGTTCACGGCGAGCAGGTTCCCGTCCGTCCAGTCGCCGTGGCAGAACACCCTGCCCGCCGCAGGCGCAACGGCGAGCGGAAGCGGGGGGCCGCCGGCATCCCGATACGGGCGGATGATCAGCTCGTCGTCCGGCGCGGGCGGCAGTCCGGCGGGCGGCCGCAGCGCATGCAGTCGACGCATCAGCGCAGCCGAGGCCCGGAGGCGGTCGCGTCGCGTGTCCGCATCGCCCGTGTCCAGGCGATTCCCGGGCATGTGCGTCATCAGGATGGAACCGGGCCGCACCTCGACGACCTGGGGAACCGGAAGGCCGGTGCCGGCGAGGGCGCGCAGGGCGAGCACTTCGGTGTCATGGCGTTCCACATCCGCCAGGCGCTTCTGGACGAGGGTCCTGCCCTCCCGCTGCACCAGCCGTACGTGGCCCGCCGCTCCCTGCCGCACGCGGCCATCCTGCCAGCCGCTCCCTGCCGCACGCGGCCATCCTGCCAGCCGCTCCCTGCCGCACGCGGCCATCCTGCCAGCCGCACCCGCGCGGCGTCTGCGGGCGTGCGACCGTGAACGCTGCGGCGACGGCGGTACACCCGTCGTGAGAGCGGGATGGCGGTCACCCAGCAGCCGCGTCAACAGCGTGAATCCGACGGCGGTGATGACGTCGATGTCGGCGTGGTACTGGGGTCGTCCTGAGATCGAAGGGCCTTTCCTGGAGGCGATGCCCTGCACCGCTGGGCGACCGAGGACGATATCGCCGCCGCCATCGTCTTCCTGCTCAACGACGGGGCCGCCATGATCTCGGGCGTCGCGCTGCCGATCGACGGCGGCTACTCCAGTCGCTGATCACCGCACATCGGATTCGGGTCGGCCGAAGAGCACGAGTGTGCTCCTCGGCCGACTCCGGTCACATCGGGTGGATGCGATCACCAGGCTCCGAAATAGCCGTTGCCGAAGCAGCCTGCCCAGCGATGGCGCTGGCCGGCGCTCGAGACGTCGTCGACCTTCCAGACCTCGCCGTTGAGAGTGAGCACGTAGGCGGTGTCGCGCGCGAAGGCGACCGACGTGGGCAGATCGAGTCCGTCGGCGACGACGGAGAACGTGCCGTCGTGGTTGACCTTCAGCAGCTCTCCGCTGTCCGGCAGTGCCGGCGACCCTTCCGGCACCACGCCGGGGGAGTCGCCCTGGGACACCGCGTAGAGGCCGCAGGCACCGAGTGCGACATCGGTAATGAGGCTGTAGCCGGATGCCACATCCCGAGGCTCCGGGTTCCAAAGCCCGAATGCGACGACCTTTCCGGTCGACGGATCGTGCGGCACCGGACCGGCCTCGGCCATGAACACCAACGGTCCCAGCGCGGTGATTCCGGTGGGCACGATGTTGGCGAACTGCTCGACCGTGGTGATCTCCCCGGACATCGACACCTTGACGACCCGGTTGTGGTGGCCATCGGTGACGAGGAATCCGCCCCAGATGGGCTGCATCGCGTATTGGACTCCACGCGCGAGGAAGAAGTCGATGTCCGGTGGTGGCGGGTTCTGCTTGGACCATTCGCCGATGTCCGCGATCACGGTGAAGCTGTCGGCGTCGTCGACCCGGTAGATGCCGTCGACGTCGTTGGTCGTGTCGCCGGGGACGTCATCACCGACCGTGGTGACGAGGACGTAGGCCGTGCGGCCGACGAATGCGATGTCGATCGCACCGCCGAGCGGAAGCACCGTGATGGGCAGACCGGTCGCGTACGCGGTCTTCTCGCCGGTGCGCACATCGACGCGTGTTATCTGGCCGGCCTTGCCTTCGGCGACGTAAAGCGCTCCGTCTGGGCCGATGGTGCTGCCGATGGTGCCCTGCATCCCCGATGCGATGAGCGACACGACGGGGCCGCCGCCTGTCCTCTCCTCGTCGGACTGCGTGGTCGCGCTCGCCACCGTGGGGGCGAACAGCATTGAGACTGCCAGAGCTGCGACCGCGGTACCCGCGCGCAGCGTCCTCCTCGTCGTCATGAGTGTTCCTCCGGTCGACCTTTCGCGTCGGTCGCTCGGCGGGCGTCACTCGTCGTGCGACCGGCTGGGGTGGCCGCCATGACCTCCCGGAACACCGTTGCGTGCCCCATCGTCATCGCAGCTGCCAATAGGCTCCTCCAGCCTTTCCCCGTGGTCAAGACCACCACCGACGACCGCGTTCGGGCTGAACCACGGCGCTGGCCCGCAAGACGGTCCGAGAGCTCCTCGGCGTCCAGACGCAAGGCGGGCTTGCACCGCTGAGGAACCTCGCCACCGACGATCTGCGCGCCCGGGCAGGGAGTGCGAGCCATCCTGCGCACTCGCACGTAACCACCACCGCCGGCGGCCTGAAACCCGGATTCCGGGCGAGACGTCCCGGGTGACGTACCCGCGTCCCGCCGCATCGCCCCGACCGACCGCCGCAGGCCGGGACGGCTACGCGGTTGCCGTTGCGGTGTTGCGAGCTGCGAGCTGCGCGAAGGCGTCTGTGAGTTCCCGCGGGTGGAGGACCTCGATGTCGGTGTCGAAGCGGTTGAGGGTCGCGGCGAGGGCGACCCATGACCAGGAGCCGGCTTCCAGGGTGCACCGGTCGGGCCCCAGATCCTCGACGATGCCGTCGCCGGCGAACGGGAGCACGTCACCGGCAGGTCGGTGGAGGATGACCTTTCCCGTGCACGGCCACCGTTCGGCGCCGCTGGAGCCGGTGAAGCGGGCCGAGACGTATCCGCCGACATCACCCCCGGGCACCTCGCGGGGGACGAAACGAGGCCCGGTCGGGGTGCGCGGCGCGATCCGGTCGGCGCGGAAGAGGCGCCAATCATCGCGGTCGAGGTCCCAGGCGACCAGATACCAGCGGCCGTGCGAGGTCACCAGGTGATGCGGCTCGACCCGTCGCGGCGGTGCCGAGGAGTCAGCGGTGCGGTGGCTGGCGTAGTCGAAGCGCAGCACCTCGTGAGCACGCGCGGCGGTCGAGACGGCGACGAGGACCTCCGGCGATACCGGGTCGGACGCCGCGTCGCCCGGGCGACGCGGGATGGCCGTGAAATCCAGCGCATTCAGACGGTGCCGGAGCCGTGATGGCATCACCTGCCGCACGGTGGTCAGCGCCCGGAGGGCTGCTTCTTCGATCCCGGCCCCGGTCACTGTCCCAGCCTGCAGGGCGACCGCGAGTGCGATGGCCTGGTCGTCGTCGAACAGCAGCGGCGGCAGCTCGCTGCCGGCGTCGAGCCGGTAACCGCCGTCCGGCCCCATCGTGGCCTGGATGCGGTACCCCATCTCCCGCAGCCGGTCCACGTCGCGGCGCACCGTGCGAGGGCTGACCTCCAGGCGCGCGGCGAGGAGCGACCCCGGCCAGTCGCGCCGGGTCTGCAGCAGCGAGAGGAGGCTGAGCAATCGGGAGGTGGCCGTCATCCCTCGATCGTAGTTTCTGTATAGGACAGTAGCTGACCTATACAGCTGTGAGGCTGGTTGCTGCCGGGAGAACTCGGCCATGTCTCACGAGGAGCAGACATGAGCATCACGACCACCACCCACCTGAACTTCCGCGGCGACGCCCGCGCGGCGCTCGAGTTCTACCGGTCCGTCTTCGGCGGCGAGGCCACGATCGCCACCTACGGCGACTTCGGCATGCCCCAGGAACGTCCCGGCGCCGAGAAGGTCGTCTTCGGCCAGATCGAGACCGCTGACGGCTTCCGGATCATGGCCTACGACATCCCCGGCCGATCAGAGGGCTCGGCCGCGGCGGCCGGCTCCACCCGTCGTGAGAACGGCACCACCATCACGGACCAGCCCTTTTTCGTCTCGGTGCGCGGAGAGACCCTCGACGAGGTCGGGCGATATTGGGCCGCGCTCTCGGTCGGCGCCTCCATCGTCGAGCCGCTCGCGGCGTCCGCATGGAGTCCGGGCTTCGGCATGCTCCGCGACAGGTTCGGCGTGACCTGGATCCTCGACGTCGCCGCCCCGCGGTAGACGGGCTCCGTTCGGCTGCAAATCACC
The DNA here is from genome assembly GCF_030246885.1 of Microbacterium sp. zg-B185. NCBI lineage: Bacteria > Bacillati > Actinomycetota > Actinomycetes > Micrococcales > Microbacteriaceae > Microbacterium > Microbacterium sp. zg-B185. The sequence continues at coordinate 2,796,566 of NZ_CP126739.1, read as the reverse complement.
ACGACGGCGCCGAAGACCGCGAACCAGTTGTTTCCGCGCGACTCCGGTGCCGCGACGGTGGAGCGGGCGGGCAGCCTCCGGGGTCTTCGAGGCTGCCCGCCCGGGTCGTGGTGAGCGATCAGGTGCGGTCGGTGCGATCCGGACGGATCGCACCGTCGTCGTAGTCGATCTCTTCCTTGCGCACCTGCTCGGTGACCGTCTGCTCCTCCGTCACTGTCGCCTTATCGAGACGGACGCGTTCGACCGGTACGGTCTCCTTCGCGACGACGGGGCGCTCCTCGGTCAGGACCACCTCGTGCTCCTCCTCGCTGATGTCCGGACCCCTCGTCGCGTCGCCGACATTCGCTTCGGTAATCGGCTCACGCTCGATACGCACCTCTTCGCGCGTGACCGGCACGGTGACGGTTTCGTTCTCGGTGACCACGTACTTGCGCAGGCGCGCCCGGCCGGTCTCCACCTTCTCGGTGCCGACGCGCAGCCGCTCCTCGGAACGCGTCATCGCGTCATCGGTGGTGGGGCCGGAGGTGTCGTAGCCGACGGTGGTGTCGGCTGCGGCCTCTTGGTCGTGACCGACGGTCGTGCCGACAGCACCGGTGGAGCCGTTCCCGTAGTAGGCGTAGAGCTCATCCTCCTGAGAGTGCTCGAGAGAGCCATCAGCGTCGATGCGCGGAGCGTCCTTCACGAAGTCTTTCGTATAGGGCACGCGAAGCTCCGCGCCGGCCTGGTCCGCCTCGTCGACGGGAACGAACGTCGCTGACATCCCGAACAACCCGGTACGAACCGATACCCAGGATGGGGCGCCCGTTTCCGTGTCCACATAGACCTGACCGACGGTGCCGATCTTGTGACCGTCCGAGCCGATCACATCGCTGCCGATGAGGCTGTTTAGCGTGTGTGCGTTGATCATTGTTCTCCTGCTTCCTTCGTTGTCGTGTGGCGAGGGATGAAACGGCTGTCTGCATTGGCGGTGACGCGCCGGCTAGCGGGTGTTGCGTACGGCCACGACCTCGTCCCGGCCGTCACGATTGACCACGGTGCGCACGCCGAGCATGCCTCCTAGGGCGGCGATCACGGCGCCGAGGAGCAGGCCGGCGAATCCCCACCATGCGCCCGCTTGGGCGGTGTCCGCGGCATCCTCGGCTGTCTGCTGCGCGTCCTCGAGTGCCTCATCGGCTTGATCCTGCGCCTCCTCCTCATCGACGTTGCCCTGAATGTCCTCCGCGACCTGGGTCACGTCGGTTCCGGACAGCGCTTGCGTAGCGGAGCTGACCACTCCCCCAACGGCGCCAAGCAGGCTGGCGCTGAGCCACACCGTCAACGCGAGAGCGACCACGAGCGAGGTGGCCCACGTCAGGAATCCATGCAGCAGTCCGCTTCGGACGGCAAGCGCGCCGGCGACGTAACCTGCTGCGGCGAGGGCCAGAGCGAGCGCGACAACACTCCAGATGCCCGCCCCGACGCCGGAGCCACCAAGGCCGATTCCTGCGGTCACTAGTGAGAGCAGCACGGTCACGGCCAGAAATGTCACCACGCCGGCGAAGATCGACCCCCACGACACGTTCGCCGGGCGTCCGCGACGTTCGGTGCCGATCAGCGACTCCTTCGTCGCGTCGTTGTCTGTCGTCACAGCGTGCGCCGCCGCACCGTCGACATGATTGGAACTGTTGCGGGCCATGATTGCCTCCTCGATAGGACGTGATGCGAACCAACACGGTCGTTGCTTACACCGTAAGCATGACTAGCGTGAGCGTAACGGCAGGGATGAACCGGCACGGTGGGACTTGTGTCAGGCAGGAGAGTGGAGTATGACGCCGTCCGCGAGCAAGAAGTCGGCGGGCAGCTCGACGCGCCGACTCAGTCGTGACCTGATCGTCCAGGCGGCCCTGGATCAGATCGACCGCTCGGGGGCGCACGGTTTGTCGATGCGGTCTTTGGGGCAGGACTTGGGCGTGGAAGCCATGTCCCTGTATCGGCACGTGCAGGGCAAGGAGGATCTGCTGGAAGGCGTCGTCGCGCTGCTGATGGGAGACCTGACGTCGAGGCTGGACGACGAGCTAGCGGAGCACTGGCAGGGCTTCCTGCAAACCGTCGCCCATGAGGTGCGACGCATCGCAATCGAACACCCGAAGGCGTTCCCCCTCGTTGCCACACGCCATCCGGCAGCACCTTGGCTACGACCCCCGCTGCGCAGCATCGAGGTCGTCAACACCTTCCTCAGTGCGCTCATCAGCCACGGATTCACTGACGCGCAGGCAGTGGACGCGTACCGATCGTTCAGCAGTTTTCTGCTCGGTCATCTACTCCTGGAGTCCGCGACGCGAGGCGCTGAAACCGGTCCCGTTGAGGAGCCCCTCGACGAAGGCGGCGCGACCATACCCGAGGGTGATGGGCAGGTCCCCTTGGACACCGCGCCAGAGGTCCGACGCCTGCGAGCCCTGCTCAGCAAAGACCGCAGCGACGAAGAGTTCGAGGTTTCGCTCGAAGCTCTCCTGGACCGCCTCGAACGAGAGATATCGCAGTAGTACGCGCAAGCAGCATGACGTCTCCGCCGGGATCGACCGCGGGCGCCACCAGGACCGCGACCGGTTGCCGGGCAACAAAGGTGGGCTGGGAACGCAGGTTCGGCTCACGGGCCTTCCGTCGGGGTGGTGGCTGCAGCAGCCGGTTACGATCACGCCCGCAGAAACCGCACCCGAATCCGCGATGTCGCCGAACAGATCGTCGCCCGACAAGTGCAGATCTGAGGTCGACTCAGTCTTGGCGGTGATCCTCGGTTTCGGAGCGACGAACGGCGGGAGGGTTGGTGTCTTGGCCGACAGGGGGGCCGGCGATGGTGAGGTTGTCGATCGCGAGGTCGTCGATCCGCACCTTGCCCACGGACAACGACTCCGTTTCCGCTTCGTGATCGGGGTCACCGTCGGTGTCGAAGTGCTCCGCTGTCAGCGTGATACCGCCCGAGGAGTTCGCTGAGCTGGCCAGCTCCTGAACCCACTGCGGATTCAAGGTCGTCGGTTCCGGGTCATCGAACACGAAGCGCAGCGGGATGGACGGCTGCAACCAGATCGTCGACCGCCCGCGCGGCTGATCCGCAGGGTGCACCCACGACAGCGTGAAGCTCTCCTGACGACGCAGCTTCGTCGCCACAACGACTTTCAGGTGCGCGAGAGCGCGGTCCTCAACCGTGATGGCGGTAGCCGATCCGCCGTAGTAAAGGGTGCCCACACCGGACACGATAGGCCGGACCCGACGTTTTGGCCACAGAGGTTCGGCGTACGTCAATCCGCTCGTCCCGGAGTCTCCCGGCTTTGCGGTGGACGCTCCTCCTGCAGGCGTCACCTGCCGCCGGGGTAGCGAGCGACCAGCCGAGACCGCTGGTCGCTGCCGACGATGCACGTCAAAGGAGGCTGGAACGATGAGCCCGTGCGCGGCGAACGTCGGCCAGCGTGGCGGTCCAGGTCGGGGGAGGTGCGCGCCTCCGTCGTCCTAACGACGAGGTGGTCGTCCTAGCGACGTGGTGATCGGACGGATGGAGACGGCCAGGTCGATCATGCGGATCCTCCTTCGGCGCAACAGACCGATAAGACAGAGGTACGCGTGGGCTCGGGAACTGGGTCGGGGCTTGACCTGGCCGCACCTCGTGGCAGGCGAAAACCGGAACTTCCCCGACGAGCTCAACCTGCGGCGACCGCGGCTAGAGCCAGCATGACGACGGCGGTCGTGCCATGACTCCACCAATGCCGATTTGGGGTGCAGCGCCATGGCGTTGTCAAGGCCGTCCTGCGCGTTCCCGTCGCTCGGTGAGGCTGTGCGGGTGAAACACATCGCTTTTGCTGACACGACGCTGTTCGTCGACGACGAGACGTCGGATGCGCTTGTCACGGAGGAGGATCGACCAGCTTCGCCGTGGACCCACGGCTCAGCCGGAGACAGCCGACGAAGTCGACCTCGCACCGCGGACGACTACTGACCCTGCGGGTCGCGGAACTCGCCTATGGCTTCGTAGACACGTGCGTGCGAGAGTGCCTGTCCCTAGTCAAGGACAGGGTATTGGCCGTCGTTGCACATTCCCCCCGTCACCGGCTGACCCGGGTCATCCAACGTTGCGGGGGTGAATGTGACTATGCCGTCTCCGCCATATCTGTTGCCGATCAACGAGAACAGGTGTTCGTTCTGGTTCACTGGCAGGACAACCGGATTGCTCATGTCGTTTCATGATGAGACCTTCCGATCGAGGCGACGGTGGCCCTCCATGAGTGCCCGGTGGCGACATTCTATATGCAGCATGAGCACAACCCGGAGCACATCGAGTGGACGCGACGGCGGGAGTCGAACCCGCAACGCCACCGGGTATGAACCAGGGCCCGGGTCCACCCGGATCGCCGCGATGGCCCCACGTTATCGACGCCCGCGCGGCCGCGGTGTGGATGCGACGGAACGTTTCCCTTTACGACGCAGCGTGACGGGGCGGGGCGGTCCTCAGCGCCCGCACTCACCCGCAAGCTCCCACCGCTCCGGTGCACGCACCCGCCGACCCCGTGTCTCAGCCGGAGCGGGGCGGAGGTGCGGCGTCCAGCGCCCGCAGCATGCGCCCGAGCGTCTCGCGCAGCTCGGAGCGGGCCGGCTCGGCGAGATCGGTGGTGTACTCGACTCCGGCGGGGATCCACGCCATGCCGTACATCGTCTCGCGGAAGTCCTGACCGCCGACCGGCCACCGGGTGCGATCGCCACCTTCCGCGGTGGCGCCCTGGCTCCACTGGCCGAAGGCCTCGCGCATCGCCTGGATCGGCAGATCCATCACAAGCTCCGTCTCGACGGCGGTGCGCACCCACGAGCGGGCGACCAGGATGAACTCCTCGATCTGCTCGGGGGTCAGTTCCCGCGTAGGGAACAGCACGCGCGTGTGGGCGATGTCGCTCACGCGGTCCACGCGGAAAGTCCGCCAGTCCTCGCGCTCCACGTCCCAGCACAGCAGATACCAGTGCCGGTCTGCGGGGGCCAGCGTGTGCGGTTCCACCCGGCGGTGCGAGACCTCCCCGGATGCCGCGGTGTAGGTGAAGCGCACCCGTTCGTGATCGCGGCAGGCCAGCGCGAGCTCGCCCAGCACCTCCGTGGAGACGGCTTCGCCGGTGCGGATTCCGGCCGGCTGGACGGCATCCGCCAGGGCCGTGACACGTCTGCGCAGCGGGGCAGGCAGCACCTGCTCCAGCTTCGCCAGGGCGGTGAGTGTGGTCTCCGGCCCGCCGACCAGGCGCTGCGCGGCGGCCACCCGCAGCCCGATCGCCATGGCTACCGCCTCCTCGTCGTTCAGGAGCAGCGGCGGCACGGCGCTGCCCGCCTCGAGGCGGTAGCCGCCCGCGACGCCCGGTGTGGACTCGATGCGGTAGCCCAGTTCGCGGAGGCGCTCGACGTCGCGCCGGACCGTGCGCTCGGTGACGCCCATGCGCTGGGCGAGTTCTGCCCCGGGCCAGTGGCGGTGCGTCTGCAGCAGGTTCAGCAGGGTGAGCGCTCGGGTGGTCGTGTCGGACATGCGACAAGATTGCCCGATATCGCGGACCGGATGTGTCCTGGATCGGTCTTACCGTCGCTCCATGACGAAGGAACCGATCATCCAAGCGCAGGGCCTGACCAAGCGCTTCGCAGTGAAGAAGAAGACCGTCGACGCCGTGACCGACCTGACCTTCCGTGTCGATCGCGGTGAACTCGTCGCCTTTCTCGGGCCCAACGGCGCCGGCAAGTCCACGAGTCTGCGCATGCTCACCACCCTGATCCCGCCGACGTCGGGAACCGCGCGCGTCGTGGGACACGACATCCTGCGCCGCCCCGCCGAGGTGCGCGCGCGCATCGGCTACGTGGGTCAGCTCACCAGCGGCAGCTTCTCGCAGCGAGTGCGCGACGAGCTGCTCAGCCAGGGGGCGTTCTACGGCATGACCCGCTCGGCGTCGGCCAGACGTGCCGAGGAGCTCATCCACTCCCTCGATCTGGGCAGCTTCGCCACTCGCTCCGTGCAGCAGCTCAGCGGCGGTCAGAAGCGACGCCTGGACATCGCCCTCGGACTTATGCACGCGCCACCCCTGCTGTTCCTCGACGAACCCTCCACCGGGCTCGATCCGCAGAGTCGGGCGAACCTCTGGCAGCACATCCTGGACCTGCGCGCCCAGCACGGCACGACGGTGTTCCTCACGACGCACTACCTCGAGGAGGCGGACCGCTACGCGGAGCGGGTGATGGTCATGGACAGGGGACGCGTCATCGCCGACGACACGGCGACCGCCCTGAAGGCGAACCTGGCCGGGGACCTGCTGACCTTCGGCTTCGGTTCCCCGGCGGAGGCGGACCGTGCCGCCGGGATCGTGCAGGGACTGACCGAGCGCGATGTTCGCCGAGACGGCGAGGCAACCATCGTGCTCACCGCCCCCGCCGGCGACAGGCTCCTTCCTTCCGCCGTGCGGGCGCTGGATGCCGCGGGCATCGGCGTCATCAGCGCGACGGGTGTCCCACCGACCCTCGACGACGTGTTCCTCGCCCTCACCGGCAGGACGCTGCGCGAGGCGGGGGAGGGCGAGCCGACGGACGAGGACGCCGATGCGGTGGAGCACGCAGACCTGGAGGCGTCGCACAGCGCGAGCGCCGTCTCATCCGTTTCGACAGGAGCACAGCGATGACCATCCGGGTCCCGCAGGACCACCCCCGCACCGACACCGCCGTCCGGGCGAACGTCGCGCGGGATACCTGGCACGTCCTGACCCGGGAACTGAAGCCGGTCGCCCGGGATCCGTTCACGCTCATCTTCAGCCTCGTGCAGCCGCTCGTGTTCCTCGGCTTGTTCGCGCCGCTGCTGGTCGGCTCGTCCGGCGAGCCGGTCGGCGCCACCCTGCAGTGGTTCGTCCCGGGCGTGCTCGTGATGATCGTGCTGTTCGGCACCGGCGCGACCGGATCGAACCTGCAGTACGAGATGATGACCGGCTCGCACGAGCGCACGCTGGTGGCGCCCTTGGCGCGGGCGTCCCTGCTCGTGGGTCGCGCGCTCAAAGAGATCGCGCCCATCGTGATCCAGTCGCTGATCATCGTCTTGATCGCCTGGCCCTTCGGGTTCGCGATCAATGTGCCCGGCATGCTCATCGGGCTCGCGCTGCTGGCCGTGTTCGGAGTCGGTCTCGGCGCGCTTTCGTACACCCTCGCGTTGAAGACCAAGGACCGCGAGTGGCTGTTCTGGGGCGTGCAGCAGACTCTGATCTTCCCGCTGCTGATCCTGTCCGGAATGCTGCTCCCGCTCGAGGACGCGCCGCCCTGGATGCGCGCGGTCGCCACGGTGAATCCGGTGAACTGGGTGGTCCAGGCCGAGCGGGCACTGTTCGCCGGCGACCTCGGGGACATCACCGTCCTGTGGGGCTGGGTCGCCGCGGTCGCGCTCGCGGCGCTCGGCCTGTGGGCCGGGATCCGAGCGATCCGCAGGAGCAGCTAGCCGCCGCATCGCGCGCAGCTACCGGGTCGGCGGCGACGCGCCGACCCGCTAGCGTAAAACCATGACGATCACGGGGCGACGCAGCATCCTCGCCGTCGTCACGTTCGTCCTGCTGGTGGCGCTCGGTGCCGGGATCGGGATCCTCGTGACGGACGTGGTCGGCGTTCCCGGGGACCTTCCGGTGACCGTCGTCGAGCGCGACCCCGCGATGGCCTGGATCGCGCGCGGCCTGCTCCTGCTCTCGGCGCTGTGGATCGTCATCGGGGCGGTCGCCTCGCGGACCTCGCTCGTCCGCCGCCCCGGAGCCGCCGCGGCGCGGGCGTCGTGGCTGGGTGCCACCCGTCCCTGGCGTGCCCGCGAGTCCACCCTGGGGATGCTGCCGCTGGACCGCTGGCTCCTGCTGATCGTCCCCGCGGCGCTGCTGATCGCCACCCGCGCCGTGCAGTCGTCGTTCCGCTGGGGGACGCATGTGACGCTGGTGCTGGCCGCATGGATCGGGTTCGTCGTCGTCCTTCGCCTGGTCATCGGCCGCCGCTCGCCGTGGCCGGTGATCGCGGCGGTCGGCGGGGTGGTCGTGCTCCGCTGCATCGTGACGCTCGTGGCCCTGTCCGTGGACGGGCCGGGTGGACACTGGGTGGCGTACTGGACCGATTCGCCGCGGAGCACCGTCTACATCGCCATCGCGTTCGCACTGTTCGTCTGGTCGTTCATCGCCGCCGGGTGGGCCCTGGCCGGTCAGATCGGGCGCCGCCGGGCGACCGGGACCATTCTCGCCGGCATCGGCGCGGCCGTGTTCCTCGCCGCCGTCGTCGTGGCGAGCACCGGTGCGCAGGCCATGCTCACCGCGTGGAACGACGAGCTGCGGCTGCTGCCTTCGGGCGTGGCGCGCATCCTGGGCATCACCGTCTACTCCGAGATCCCGGCCGCCGCCGTGTGGTGGGCGGTCGGTGCGGGGCTGCTCGTGACGGTCGTGGGTGTGGTCCTGGCGCTGCCCTACCGCCGGCGCGACCGGGACGCACCCGCGTCGCCGGAGGCGTCCGTGGGTCTGACCAACTAGCCGCGCGAGCTCAGCGTCTGGTCGAAGGCTCCGCTCCGGGTGGAGACGATGTCCTTGCCCAGCGGCATGAGCGAGATCGGCACCATCTTGAAATCGGCGATGCCGAGGGGGATGCCGATGATCGTGATGCACAGTGCGATGCCCGACACGATGTGCGCGAGCGCGAGCCACCAGCCTGCGAAGATCACCCAGATCACATTCCCGAGGAACGATCCGACGCCGGCGCTCGGTTTGGCCACGATCGTGCGGCCGAACGGCCACAGGGCGTAGTTGGCGGTGCGGAACGAGGCGATCGCCCAGGGGATCGTGATGATCGGGATGCACAGGAGCACGCCGGCCAGGACGTAGCCGAGGAACAGCCAGAAGCCCGCCAGGATCAGCCAGATGATGTTCAGAAGCGTGCGCACTCATCCATCCTGTCAGCGTCGCCCGTTGCGCGAACCTGCGCGCGACGAAGGACCGCCACGCGGCCGCCGACGAGCAGGAGCACGCCCAGCACCAGCAGCGAAACGCCGACCACAGTCCCGGGGGTGACGCTCGTCGGCGACAGCGCCAGAATCCAGTCACGGATGGCGCCGCGCCGCATCGGGTCGGTGAGGGTCCACAGCATCACGACCGCGATCGCGGCGAAAAACGTGCCCCACACGATGCCCGCCCACCGGATGCGCGGGCGCGCGAGCGGTGTGGCTTCGGCAGGCGGCGCCGGCTCGGGGAGGAAGGCGGGGTCGGCGTAAGGGCTCGGGGGAGTCAGGTCGCTGGTCATGGCAGGTCCGTTCAGTGCTCGTTGATGGTCACGTAGACGGCGCCGCCGCGCTGATCCAGCACGACCGATTGCGGTGTGCCGGACCCGGCGTCCTCGCGGGTGTCGATGCGCTCGCGGACGGAGCGTTCCCCCGCGGCATCCGATTTCCCCCGCCAGGTGCCCTGATCGAGGTACTCGCCCGTGTCCGCGTCCACACGAGCCCACTCGACGTCGGCTGCGCCGGTGACGCGAAGGTCCAGGAGCACGTCCTGTCCGACCCAGATGTCGGTGCTGCCGCCGCGCTTGTCGACCACGATCGGGACGGGAGCCTCACCGGTCGGCGCGATGTCGATGTTCAGGTGACCCCACATCTGCGTGAAGCGGGTGATGTCGGTGTCGATGTTGTTGACGTAGGCGCCTCCGAACAGGATCCCGCGCGTGAGGTTGCCCGCGCCGGTGATGGTCGCGGCGATCAGCACAGCGACCGCGACGAAGGCGAGGAAGCCGCTGCGGCGGCGCATCGCTCCCGCGACGATCATCGCGACGCCGACCAGGAGGGCCGCTGCCAGGAGTCCGCACGCGACCGAGGTCCCAGTCTCGCCGGGCTCGAGCGAAGCATGCCAGAGCGCGGTGACGGCTCCCGCGACCAGAGCGGCACCGATGACGAGCACGACGAAGCCGAAGCTCGTCCGGGGGTTGCGCGCGCGGCGGATCCGGCGGCGTTCGGCCGCCTCGGCAGCGAACGCGGCGCCGGCCGCGGCGCGCTCGACGCGGGCCTGATCGCGTGCTGCGCGTTCGGCATCGTGCTGCTGTCGGCGCCACGCGTCGTCCTGCGCCCTCCACGCCTCATGCTGGGTGCGCCAGGCGGCGAGCTCGTCCCCGGTCGCGTCGGCGGACGGCGGCAGGGGAGCTGTTCCGGCCGGAGCAGGCGGCGCGAAGCCGACCACTCCGGCCGGGTCCGCCGCCGGCTCGAGAGGACCCGAATCCTCCATCGGCGCGGCGGGGGAGCCGGGGGTCGGCGGAGCCGCAGAAGCCATTCTCGGATCCGCCGCAGATGACACCCCGGACATCGGGGCACGGCGCGATGACGCGCGTGCGATGAGGAAGACGACGCCGCCCAGCAGCGCGATGAAGACGAGCGTGGACAGGACGCCCCACGGCGTCAGGTCGAACCAGGCGCCGGGCAGCACGAAGCCGAACGGGAGTGCTGCGGCGAAGAACCACGGCACCACCGGAAAGAGCCCGACCAGGAGCATCAGGCCGATCCCGACCATCGCCGGATCGAAACGCCGCTGCAGCAGTTCACGCAGGTGGATACGGCCGAGGACATCGGGCAGGAGCGCCCACGCGGCAGCGTAGACGAGGAAGACCGGCAGCCCGAACAGGGCGGCGATGACGAATACGCCGCGCACGATGACCGGGTCGATGCCCAGTCGCGCCGCGATCCCGGCGCAGACGCCGCCGATCCAGCCGTCGGCACGGGCGAGGCCGAGTCCGCTCACCCAAGAGAAGAAACGGTCCCCTGCGCCCGAACGTCCGCCCGGAGCAGGCGGCGGGGGTCCAGGGTCGGCGAGGGGCGCGGCAACCGGCGCAGCGGAAGAATCGGTCATGCATCGATCCTCGGATGCCGCGCCCCACGGCCGCCATGGGGTGATCCCCTGAGCGGACCCTGATCTTCGCGTCCGGGGAGGGGGACCCGCGCCCGGGGATGATTGGATGGCGGCATGTCCTCGGTGCGCGCGACCGCCTCGCGCCCGGCGCTGCGCCGGCCGCGAGAGTGCGCCGTGTCCGGTACGTCCGCCGGTCTTGCGGCGCACCTCGGCTGGTCCGCGCCGGCTGTCCGCGCGATCTTCGTGCTCCTCACGCTGCTGTGGGGAGCGGGAGCCCTGCTGTACGCGTGGATCTGGGTGCTCACTCCGTGGGACGAGGGGGATGCCGCGCCGTCGCGGAGCGTTCCGGTCGCGTGGATCCTCACCGCCCTTTCCGGGCTGGGGCTGATCGGCACCCTCGCCGTCCTGGCCGGTCACCTCTCCGGCGGCGTTTCGATGTCGTCGGCGCGGGGCTGGTTCGCATGGGTCGCCGTCACTGCGGTGCTCGCCGTCGCCGGGGGACTCTGGGCGACCTTCGCCGATCGCGCGGACCCCGCGCGCGGTCCCCGTCATGAGCTGGCGGTGCGGGTTGTGGTGACGGGGATCCTGGTCGCCCTCGTCATGATGCAGGCATCGATCATGCAGCAGACCGGCCTGGCATCGTTCCTGCTCGCCGTCGCGATCCTCGGGGGCGTGGCGATCGTCTACTCCTCGACGCTCATCGCGAAGTGGCGGGAGCTGTCCGGTGAGCGGGTGCGCCGCATCCGCGAGGAGCAGCGCGCCGAGATGGCCGCTCACCTGCACGACTCGGTGCTGCAGACCCTCGCGCTGATCCAGAACCGTTCCGGGGCTTCGAGCGAGGTCGCCCGGCTCGCCCGCGCCCAGGAGCGCGAGCTGCGGTCGTGGCTGTACGACGGCGACAGCCCGGCCGACAGCGACCTGCCCACCGATCTGCGCGACTACGCGGCCGCGCTCGAACTGGACTATCCCGTGCGCATCGAGGTCGTCTCGGCCGGCCTGTCCACGGAGCGGGCCAGCGGCGACGTCGCCGCTGCGGCCCGTGAGGCGATGCTGAACGCGGCGCGCCACGCCGGCGGCGAGGTCTCGGTCTACATCGAGGGCTCCGCGTCAGGCGTGGACGTGTACGTGCGCGATCGCGGGCCGGGCTTCTCGCTCGCCGCGGTGCCCGGCGACCGGCTCGGCGTGCGCGAGTCCATCATCGGCCGGCTCCGCCGCACCGGCGGTTCGGCGACCGTGAAGCCGGGCGCGGGCGGCGTGGGCACCGAGGTGCATCTGCATTCCGTCCATGAGGAGGCCCGACGTGGGTGAACCGCTGCGCGTCGTGATCGTCGACGACCATTCCATCTTCCGCTCAGGCCTGCGCGCCGACCTCGACCCGTCCGTCGAAGTGGTCGGCGAGGCGGCGGACGTCGCGACCGCGGTGCAGGCGATCGCGGAGCTGCAGCCCGACGTCGTGCTGCTCGACGTGCACCTTCCCGGTGCGGCCGACGCCGGCATCCCCGATGCCAGCGGCGGCGAGGCGGTGCTGCGACGTGCGGCGCCGCTCGCGCCGCAGACGCGCTTCATCGCGCTCAGCGTCTCGGATGCCGCCGAAGACGTCGTACGCGTGATCCGCGCCGGCGCCCGCGGCTACATCACGAAGGGCTCTTCGGGCATCGAGGTGAGTCGGGCGGTGCACGCCGTCGCGGGTGGCGACGCGGTCTTCTCCCCGCGCCTGGCCGGCTTCGTGCTGGATGCCTTCGGCGCCGTCGCCGGCGAGACGGCCGCCCCCGACGACGAGCTGGACCGGCTCTCCTCGCGCGAACAGGAGGTCATGCGCCTAATCGCCCGCGGCTACGCCTACAAAGAGGTCGCTTCCGAGCTGTTCATCTCCACCAAGACCGTCGAGACGCACGTTTCGGCCGTGCTGCGCAAGCTGCAGCTGTCCTCGCGGTACGAGCTGACGGCGTGGGCGTCGGAGCGTCGGCTGCTGTAGCGCTCGCGGTCTGGAGAGCCTCCGGTGCGGCAAGCCGGAGCGGTCGCGCGCCGAGGCTCCGCGACCGCTCCGGGACCGGGGGATCTCGGCCGGTGTCGCCTCGGCGAACTAGACTTGGTGGGACATGACCGACGCCACCTCCACCGCGCCCGGCGCGGCATCCGCTCCCATGATCATCGTCGGCGGCGAACGCGGCCCGCAGGCGGGCGCTGCTCAGGCCGGTGCCCGTCCCGACGAGGACCTGCTGGTCGGTTTGAACGCGCCGCAGCGCGAAGCGGTCATCTACCGCGGTCCCGCTCTGCTGATTATCGCCGGTGCCGGCTCGGGCAAGACCAGTGTGCTCACGCGCCGGGTCGCGAGCCTGCTGCGCACCAAAGAGGCATGGCCGAGCCAGATCCTCGCGATCACCTTCACGAACAAGGCCGCGGGCGAGATGCGGGAGCGCGTCGCTCAGCTGGTCGGCGACCGCGCCCAGGGGATGTGGATCTCCACGTTCCACTCCGCCTGCGTGCGGATCCTTCGTCGTGAAGCCGAACAGTTCGGGTTCACCAAATCGTTCACCATCTACGACTCCGGCGATTCGCGGGCTCTGATCAAACGGCTCGTCAAGGAACACGAAGCGGATGCTTTCGGACTGACCCCCGCCGGCACGCAGAGTCGCATCTCCAAGCTCAAGAACGAGCTGTCGGATGCCGAGTCCTACGCGCGCTCGGCGAACATGAGCGATCCGGCCGAACGCAAGTTCGTCGACGTCTTCTCCGACTATCAGCGCGCGCTGCAGCGTGCCAACGCGTTCGACTTCGACGATCTGATCGGCCAGACGGTGTATCTGTTCCGGGCCTTCCCGCACGTCGCGGACACCTACCGGCGCCGCTTCCGGCACATCCTCGTCGACGAGTACCAGGACACCAACCACGCGCAGTACGCGCTGATCCACGAGCTGACCCGCCCGATCGGCTCCGACGCGCCGCCCGTCGCCGCCGCCGGCGGCATGATGATCTTCGAACCGGACCCGGCGCAGGACCCCGACCGGGCACCGGCATCCCTCACCGTCGTGGGCGACTCCGACCAGTCCATCTACGCGTTCCGCGGCGCGGACATCCGCAACATCAGCGAATTCGAGCGCGACTACCCGGGTGCCAAGGTCGTGCTGCTCGAGCAGAACTACCGGTCCACGCAGAACATCCTGACCGCTGCGAACGCGGTCATCGGCAACAACTTCGACCGCAAGGACAAGAAGCTGTGGACCGACGTCGGAGCCGGCGAGAAGATCGTCGGCTTCACCGGCTACTCGCAGCACGACGAGGCGCAGTTCGTCGCCGACGAGATCGAGGCACTCCGCCGCGGCGGCATCGACTACTCGCAGATCGCCGTGTTCTACCGGACGAACTCGCAGAGCCGGGCGCTGGAGGAGATCTTCATCCGCTCCGCCGTGCCGTACAAGATCATGGGCGGCACCAAGTTCTACGAGCGCGCCGAGATCAAGGACGCGCTGGCCTATCTGGTCGCGGTCTCCAACCCGGCCGACGAGATGGCGCTGCGTCGCATCATCAACCGCCCACGGCGGGGGATCGGCGATGTGACGGTGGAGGCGATCTCGCGGTACGCCGCGAACGAGCAGATCACCTTCCGCGATGCCCTGGCGAACTCGTCGGCACTGGGCGTCGGTCCCAAGATCCAGGCCGCGATCGCACACCTGGACGCCGTGTTGGCCGAGGCGACGGCCCTGATGCTCCCCGCATCCGGTGAGCTCGCGCCACCCACGGCGGTCGCCGATGGACTGCAGCTGCTGCTGGCCAAGACCGGATACACCGATGCCCTGCGCGCGAGCCGGGACCCGCAGGACGAGGCGCGGGTCGAGAACCTCGACGAGCTGGTGGCCGTTGCGCGCGAATTCGCGCGCAACAACCCCGAGGGGACGGTGATCGACTTCCTCGCGGAGGTGCAGCTCGTCTCTGATGCGGACGACCTCGAGGATGCCTCGGGCTCGGTGTCGCTCATGACGATGCACACCGCGAAGGGGCTCGAGTACGACGCCGTGTTCGTGACCGGCGTCGAAGAGGACCTCATCCCGCACCGCATCTCGGCGGGCGAGCCGGGTGGACCGCAGGAGGAGCGTCGGCTCTTCTACGTCGGCATCACCCGTGCCCGCAAGCGCCTCTACCTCTCCCTGGCCATGACGCGGGCGCAGTTCGGCGAGATCTCGGTGGCGATGCCGAGCCGGTTCCTGCAGGAGATCCCCACCGAGCTGATCGACTGGCGCCAGTCGCCCGGCGATGTGAACTCGCGGGGCGGCATGCAGTCACGCGCCCTGAATGCGCGGCGCCCCGGTGGCTCCAGCAGCACGGGAAAGCGCTACGGCGACGATCTCGTGCCCAAGTCGACCTCGATCGAGCGCTTCGCCAACCGCATCCCGGCCAAGGTGCGCGACAACGGAGACATGCAGCTCGCCTCGGGCGACCGCATCAAGCACGACGACTTCGGCGAAGGACGCGTGGATGCCGTGACAGGTGAGGGCGCCAAGCGCGTCGCGCACGTGCGCTTCGATACCGCCGGCCCGAAGAAGCTGCTGATCAAGATCGCACCCATCGAGAAGATCCAGTAGCCGAGTCCGGCGACCGCACGAGGCTCGCGGAGGGCATTCCCCGCGCGTACCGTCGGCGATTGCCGCGTCCGCGCCGTCGGTGCGGCTACGCTCCACACATGGCTCTGTTCTCAAAGCGGACGAACTCAGACGGCAGCGACGGCGACGCGGCGGTGGCCGGCGACACGGCGGCCCAGCAGCCGTCGGACGATGCGGGGACGGATGCCGCGGCATCCGTCGGCATCTCGGTCTCCTCGTACCGAGGGATGGGCGCGACGCCCGCAACCGCACCCTCCGCGGGGACAGCTCCCGCGGCGGAGTCGGTTCCCGGCATCAAGGACAACGTGGTGCTGCGCGAAGCGCTCGCCGGGCTGCCGGAGTCGCCGTCGGTCTCGGAGATCCTCGACGTCGCCCGGCAGCTGCTGCAGGGGCACCTCTTCCTGCGGGTCAAGGGCGATGCCCGCGAGCTGCTGGCGGCCGGAAAGGACCTGCCGGTGGCGGTGGTGACCCTCAACGGCAAGCAGTTCGTGCTCGTGTACAGCAGCGGGACCGCCCTGCGCGCGAGCATTCAGGCCGACAGCGAACTGGGCACGTCCGCGATGGGCCAGCCGGTGCGCTCGGTCATCCGCTACGTGCTCGGCGGCACCTACGCCGGAATCGTCGTGGACCACGCATCCGCGCCGGCACGCGCGGTGATTCCGAGGGAACTGCTCGAGAAGCTCGTCGAGCAGGGCGATCCGACGTTCGAGCTCAAGACGCTGCTCGCCGGCGAGCGCACCTCCGCGACCGCGTCGGCGCTCGTGGACGCCCTGACGCGCGCGAAGTTCTGGGTCGCGGTGAACCAGTCCGCCGGCGGGCCGGTCGGTGTCGCGGAAGCGCGCACCGTGGACGGCGACCGGCTGGTCGAGTTGTACTCGCATCCCCTCGAGGTCGCATCGCGGCAGCGCGGCGACCGGGCTGCGCCGATGACGGCCGCTCAACTGGCGGCCGCCCTGCGGGCCGACGAGGATCTGGCGGGTGTGATCGTTGACCCGGGCGGACCGTGGATGCGTCTGTCGCGCGCCCAGCTCGCGCCGATCCTCGATCTGCCGGCCTGACCGCCGGCACGCATCGATTTCTGCGGCCGTGCCGCACCCTTGACGTCCGTCGTGCCCGGCGGTATGGTACTCAACCAATCGGTTGATCAAGAGAACAGTTGAATACAATGCCGGATGCTTCGCTCGACAGGGCGTTCGCCGCCCTCTCCGACCCCGTGCGCCGCTCGATCGTGGCGCGACTGAGTCGCGGGCCGGCGACGCTCGGCGAGTTGGCCGAGCCCTTCGCGATCACGCCCCAGGCGGTCTCGAAGCACATCAGCGTCCTCGAGGACGCCGGACTTGTCTGGCGGACGCGGGAGGCGCAGCGTCGTCCGGTGCATCTGGATGCCGCAGCCCTCGCGCGGCTGACCTCCTGGATCGACCGGTACCGGCTGGAGGCCGAGACCGCCTACCGGCGTCTGGACGCGGTTCTGGCGGCATCCGCTAGCGACACCACCCACACGAACAAGGAGAAGGAATCATGAGCAATCCCGTCATCATCGATGCGACTCCCGGTCAGTCGTACGCCGACATCACCCGCGAGTTCGAGGCTCCGGTGGCGGCCGTGTTCCGCGCGCACGCCGACCAGGAGCTCTACAAGAACTGGGTCGGGCCGCGCGGTTACCAGACGGACATCACGGAATGGGACTTCCGCACCGGTGGCGGCTACCGATTCCAGCAGCGCGGCGAGGAAGGCACCTTCGGGTTCCGCGGCGTGTTCCACACGGTGCGTGAGAACGAGCTGATCATCCAGACGTTCGAGTACGAGGGCGCACCGGACGAGGTGAGCATCGATGTGCTCCGCTTCGAGGACCTGCCCGGCGGTCGGTCGCGCATCGTCGACCACAGCGTGTTCGGCAGCGTCGAGGCGCTCGAGATGATGATGAAGCAGGGCATGGAAGTCGGCGTGCGCGAAGGCTACGAGCGACTCGACGAGCTGCTTGTCGCGGACCGATGAGCGGGCCGGGGAGCGGCCGGGGTGGCGCGCAGCTCGGCGAAGGTCGTCACATCGGCGACGATGTCACTGGACGGGTTCGTCGCGAACGAGGACAACGATCCGGGTGCGCTGTTCGACTGGTACGCGGCGGGTGAGGTCGAGATGATCAACGCCGGCGCGCTGCCGCCGTTCCACCTCACCGGCGAAAGCGCGGGCTACTGGAGCGACCGCGCGGGCGTTCGGCGGAGCCCGGTCAAAACCCGGGGAGATATCGCCGCGACGGGGCAGGTCGGACCCGGCCTGCCGCAGTTCTGCCCCGCGGTTTGACGCACGCCGGACCGCTCGCCCGGCGCCGTCGCGCCGGAGCGGACCGCCCCCTAGGGTCGGGGTATGGCCACGGAGAGAATTGTTCTGACGGTGCCGGGACCGGACGGGGATCGCGAGGTGGGGCTTTCCAGCCCCAACCGGCTGCTCTGGCCGCAGGCCGGCATCACCAAGCACGAACTCGCCGAGTACGTGATCGCCGTCGCGCAGCCGTTCCTGTCCGCGAACGGGAACCGGCCGGTCTCGCTCGAGCGCTATCCGGACTCGATCGAGGGGGAGTCGTTCTTCTCGAAGAACCCGCCCAAGGGCGCCCCGGATTTCGTGCAGTCCGTGATGGTGACCTACAACAGCGGGCGACAGCATCCGCAGCTCGTTCTGACCGAAGCCGCCGCCATCGTGTGGGCCGTCCAGATGAACACCATCGTGTTCCACCCCTGGGCGTCGCTGGCCGGGGATACCGATAACCCGGTCGAGCTGCGCATCGACCTGGATCCGCAGCCGGGGACGGACTTCTCGGATGCCGTGCCCGCCGCGCACGCGCTGCGCGAGGTGCTGCGCGAGGCCGGGCTGGAGGCGTGGGTCAAGACCAGCGGCAACCGCGGCATCCACGTGTTCTGCCCGATCGAGCCCACGCACGAGTTCCTGGACGTGCGTCATGCGGTGATCGCCGCCGCCCGCGAGCTGGAGCGACGCATGCCCGAGAAGGTCACCACCAACTGGTGGAAGGAGGAGCGCGGCGAGCGGATCTTCGTCGACTTCAACCAGGCCAACCGGGACCGCACCATGGCGGGCGCCTACAGTCCGCGCGCGCTGCCCACCGCGACCGTGGCGACCCCGGTGACGTGGGACGAATTGGACGACGTGGACCCTGCCGCGTTCACGATCCGCAGCGTGCCCGAGCGGCTGGCGACCGTCGGCGATCCCTGGGCGGGCCTGCTCGAGCGCCCGGGACGCATCGACACGCTGCTGGAGTGGTGGCAGCGCGACCTCGACGCGGGCCTGGGCGAACTGGCGTTCCCGCCCGACTTTCCGAAGATGCCCGGCGAGCCCCCGCGGGTGCAGCCCAGCCGGGCCAAGAAGCCCGAGGCCTGACGCACGTCGGTCGTGCGGTATCGGGGTCCGGCGCCGGATTCGGATGCCGCGGTGGCGTCTATCCGACTCCGGTGCGAGTGTCCGATTCCGGTGCCGCTGGGATCAGCGCGCGTCGACCTTCAGGACCCGCGCCGTCGTGGTGGCCGTCCAGATCACCCCGTCGTCCCAGACCAGCTCGAAGAACTGGTCGGTGCCCAGATCGATGTGGTCGATCACCTTGTTGGTCTCCGGATCGATCTTCGCGATGCCGTCCGCGTCCGACGCCCAGACGAAGCCCCCGCCTGCGGTGATGCCGACCCCGGTGCCGACGCCCGGGATCTCGGTGACCTCGGCCGAATCCGGGTCGATGCGCATCACGCTGCCGGCCTGCTCGTTGGTGACCCACACGTCCTCGTCGGTCGCCGCGAACGTATGCGTCCCTCCGGCTGTCGGGAGCACGCTGGAGGTGCCGGCGGCCAGGTCCATGCGCACGACCACCCCGTGGCTGCAGGCCAGCCACGCGAACCCGAAGTCGATCAGCAGGTCCTTCGGATCGGCGCACAGCTCGGGGTCGATCGCGGCGGCCTGCTGGAGCTCACCGGTTGTGGAGTCCACCTTCACCAGCGTGCCGTCCAGGCCGTACAGCCAGGCGAATCCCTCGCCGAGCGCGAGGGTGCCGGCGCGGGGGACGCGCAGCAGCTCAGCGCCCGAGAGCGGGTCGATCTTCGCCAGCCGGCCGCAGCACGACACCCAGAGCCCCTCGGCGCCGGCCTCCACCGCCGAGCCGTCCGGCACGATCGGGGTCGCCTCGCCGCTGGACTTCTCGACACGGACGATGCCGCCCACGGGGGAGCCGACTTCGACCCACAGATGATCGTCCGTCTCCGACATCTCCCCGCCGGGGCCACCCACGTCGAACACCTCCAGGATCGCGGACGACGGCGACTGCGAGCTGGGCGGGGACTCGTCCGGGAGCGCACCGGTGCAGGCCGCCGAGGCGAACGCCGACAGGACCGCGATCGGCGCCAGCAGCGCGCGCAGCCACCGCCGCCCGGCGGGGGACACGGTGCAGCCGCGGCAGGGTGGGGTTCGCCGTGCGGTCAGCACCGACACTCACCTCCTGACACCCCATCGGCGGCGGTGCCCGCGGGTCCTGGCGAGCGTCTCCTCAGACATCACAGCGGCGTTGGCGCCTACGGTACGTCCACGGATGCCGCATCACAAGCGGTGCCCGGCGGACGGCCCGGTCACTCCAGGACGGCCCCCACGTCGTACGCCGATACCGACTCCAGCTGCTCGAACGTGCATGAGCGCGGGTCACGGTCAGGACGCCACCGGTCGAACTGCACGGTGTGCCGGAAGCGCCGCCCCTCCAGCTGGTCGTAGCGCACCTCCAGCACCCGCTCCGGCCGCAGCCGGACGAAGGACGAATCGCGGCCGGCGGCCGAGAACCGTGACTTCTCGCCTTCGCCGGTGAGCGCCTCGCCGTCCGCATCCGTCTCCACCAGCGGCGCCAGTTCGTCGATCAGCTCGAGCCGGCGCTGGTTGCTCCAGGCCGAGACCGCGCCGACGTTGTGCAGCTGCCCTTCGTCCGTGTACAGCCCGACCAGCAGCGATCCGACGCCCTCTCCGGACTTGTGGACGCGGTACCCCAGCGCGACGACATCCGCGCTCCGCGCGTGCTTGATCTTGAACATCGTCCGCTTGTTGGGCGCGTACGGCTGGGCGAGCGGCTTCGCGACCACGCCGTCGAGCCCGGCGCCCTCGAACTCGCTGAGCCAGCGACGGGCGGTCGCGGCATCCGTTGTCGTGCGCGTCACATGGATCGGGTGCGGCAAACCCGTCAGAAGCTCCACCAGCTCCGCGCGGCGGGTCTGGAACGGGGCGGACTGCAGGTCGCGGTCTCCCCGTGCCAGCAGATCGAACGCGATGAACATCGCCGGTGTGGTCTCGGCGAGCATCTGGACGCGGGATGCCGCGGGGTGGATGCGCTGGGTCAGCGACTCCCAGTCCAGCCGCTGGGCACCGGCCGGTCCCTTCGGCACCACCACCTCGCCGTCGATCAGGCAGGGCTCGGGAAGCAGGCGAGCGAACGCCTCCACCAGTTCCGGAAAGTACCGGGTCAGGGGCTTGGCGCCGCGGGAGCCGATCTCCACGGTCTCCCCGTCCCAGGAGACCAACCCGCGGAAGCCGTCCCACTTCGGCTCGTAGCTCAGGCCGCCCGCAACAGTGTCCTGATCAGGAACCTCCGGGACGGATTTGGCGAGCATCGGCGCGGGAATCTCGTACGGCATGGGTCCATCCTGGCCCTCGCGCCGGACGCGGTCGAGGAACCTGTCGCCGCGCGGCGTCGATCCGGCCGGCAGGAGGCGGCTACGCCTCGATCGAATGCTTCGGGCGGGCCCAGCGCGCCGGAAGATCCGGTCCGTCCCACACCTGGATGACGCCCCAGACGGCGGCGGCGATCGGAACGGCCAGCACGGCCCCCACGATCCCACCGAGCACCGTGCCCACGGTCAACGCGACCAGGATGACGAACGCGTGCAGCTTCATGGACCGGCCCATCAGCACCGGCTGCAGGAAGTTGCCCTCGAGCTGGTTGACGAGCACCACGACGCCGAGGACGAACAGCGCGTTGACCCACCCGTTCGACACGAGTGCCACCAGGGCGGCGAGGATGCCGGCCACCGTCGCGCCGACGATCGGGATGAATGCGAGCAGGAAGACCAGGACGGCCAGCGGGATGGCCAGCGGCACCTGCAGGACCAGCAGACCGATCAGGATGCCGATGGCGTCCACGGCGGCGACGGTCGCGGTGCCGCGCACATAGGAGCCCAGCACGCCCACGGTCTTGTCGCCGATCCGGCGTGCGCGCAGGTAGTTCTCGCCGCGGAACGGCCGCAGCAGGAACTCCCACATCTGCGGGCCGTCCTTGAGGAAGAAGAACAGGATCGTCACGAGCAGGACGAACCCGGTGACGAAGTTCGCGACGGCGCCGACGCCCGCCAGGGCGCCCGACCCGAACTGCGCGCTGGTGACGAAATCGGTGAGGGCGTTGACCCACTCGTCGATCTGGTCCGGCTGCACGAAATCGAAGGGGAGGGTCTGCACCCAGGAGACCAGCTTCTGGAAGCCGTCCTCGGCCTGCGCGTACAGTTCGTCCCACTGATCGCGCACGGCCCAGACGATGAGCCAGCTCAGCAGGCCGAGGATGACGACGATCGCGAGCATCGTGATGACGGTGGCCAGCACGGAGGGGACGCCGCGCTGCCGCATCCAGTGCATCACCGGGTTGAACGCGCACGCGAGGATCAGGGCGATGACGAGCGGGATGGTCACGAGCGTGAGCTGACCGATCGCGAAGACGATCCCGCCGGCCACCGCGACCACGACGATGATCTGGATCGCCCGGATGCCGAGCTTGCCGAACCCGTCCGCCCACAGGCTCCACGGTGCTCTGGTCGCCTTCAGCTCGACGTCGCGCGACTCGAAGCGGACGGTCGTGGGGTCGTTCCGGAACAGTCCCATGATTCGAGGTTAACCCCGCGCCCGCGCGGTTCGGGGGTCTTGCGCCGGCGCGTGCGGTGTGCGATCGGCGGCGGTCAGGCGCGGTGTCGCGTTCCCGCACCCGCGCGCCGGCGTGCGACACGACGCGCGGGTGCAGGTCAGTCCTGCATCGCCGTCAGGGTCACCAGCGCCGTCACGATGGCCCCGTGCTTGAGGTCCAGCGGCTCGACCCGGTGGCGCGTGTCTGCCGCGGTGAGCAGCAGCCGGCTGTCGGCGGACTCGTCGTTGTAGCCGCCGATGAGGCGGACGGCGGGGATGCCCGCGGCGAGGAAGTTCGCGTGGTCGGAGTTGGTCGTATGGGCGTACACCGGGTGCACGGGGGTGCCGCCGATCTGGCTGGCGCGGCGCAGCAGGCCGAGGATCAGCGGATCGCCGGCGGTCAGCCCGAACAGGCGCGGGAAGCCGACGGGGGTGTCGACGTTCACGTTGCAGCGGATCCGGCGCCGACCGGCCTCGTTCAGCGATGCGACGTACTCGGCGGAGCCCGTCAGGGCCCACTCCTCGAAGGTGAACAGCGCCAGCAGCAGCCCGCGCTCGCTGTCGGCAGCTCGCGGGCCCAGTCGGCGCGCGACCTCCAGGACGGTCGCCAGCCCGGCGCCGTTGTCCATCGCGCTTTCGGCCAGTCCGTGGCCGTCGATGTGCGCGCTGAGCACCACGACCTCGTCCGTGCGGCCGGGGAAGCGCACGAAGATGTTCCGCCCGGTCCACTCTCCGGCGACCGCGTGGTTGACCAGGTGCACCTCGACCGGACCGAACGCCAGCGAGGTGGAAAGCTCCAGGGTCGCGTCGCGGCTGAGGCCGAACGCGGGGATCTCGCCGGACTCGCCCGTGCCGCCGGACCCGCTCACCGCGCCCGCGCCGGGCTGGTTGTTGCCGATGAGGAACGCCGTCGCCCCGTACTCGCGAGCCAGCGCGAGCTTCACGCTGCGGTGCACGTGGTTGGTCGAGAAGGGGAACTCGTGACGCACGAGCACCGCGTGACCGGGGATGAGCTCGCGTGCACCTTCGAAGTCGGCCGGTGTTCCGCGGCCGAGGTCGATGACGGGGACGGTGGCATCGACCGGCGCGCAGTTCAGCAGCGGGTAGCTCTCCAACTCCCGCCCGGTCGCGCTCACGCGCACCGTGTGGCCCTCGCTGCGCAGACCCGACACCGTGAAGGTCTGCTCGGCGTACTCGCCGCCCAGCTCGCGCGCGCGGCTCTCCAGGTACTGCTGCGCCGCGGCCTCGCTCGCGGTGCCGGCCACCCGGCCACCCGTGTCGCAGATGGCGGCGAGGTCGGCGGGGAGATCCCGGCTCAGCCAGATGTCTCCGATGATGTCGCGGATGTCGGTCATGTTCTCTCCTGTCACAGGACGCTGTCGAGGAAGGCCTTCGTCCGCGGGTGCTGCGGCGCTGCCATGATCTGCTTCGGATCGCCTTCTTCGACGACCACGCCGCTGTCCATGAAGACCAGGTGATCGCCGACCTCGCGCGCGAAGCCCATCTCGTGGGTGACGACGATCATCGTCGTCTCGTCGGTGGCGAGGGCACGCATCACACCCAGCACCTCGCCGACCATCTCGGGGTCCAGCGCGCTCGTGGGCTCATCGAACAGGAGGAGCTTGGGGCGCATCGCCAGGGCGCGCGCGATCGCCACGCGCTGCTGCTGGCCTCCGGACAGCTGCTTGGGATAGGCGTCGCGCTTCTCCGCGAGGCCGACGCGCTCGAGCAGCGCGCGGGCGTGGCTGACGGCTGCGGAGCGCTTCTCCTTCCGCACGCCGATGGGCGCCTCGATGATGTTCTCCAGGACGCTCATGTGCGGGAACAGGTTGAACGACTGGAACACCATGCCGATCTGCTCGCGCTGAGCGCGCACGACGCGCTCGGGCGCCTCGTGCAGGCGACCGCCGCGCACGACGGAGCCGATGGGGTCCCCGTCGATGGCGATGAGACCTTCGTCGATCGTCTCGAGGCGATTGATGCAGCGCAGGAACGTGCTCTTGCCCGATCCGCTGGGACCGATCACGCAGACGACCTGCCCACGGTCCATCTCGAGCGAGACGCCCTTGAGCACCTCGAGGCCGCCGAAGCTCTTGCGCACGTCGCGCACGCTGAGAAAGCTCATCGCTGTTCTCCCGTCTGGGTTGCCGACGTCGCACGACGGCGGAACCGGATGCCGGTGAGCCGCTGCAGCGAACCGGCGCCGGATGCGCGGCTGCTGCCGCGCGCGTAGAAGCGCTCCAGGAGCTGCTGGCCGACCATCAGGATCGAGGTGACGATCAGGTACCAGATGGTCGCGACCATCAACAGCGGGATGGTCTCGAACGTGCGGCTGTAGACGACCTGCACGGAGTAGAGGAGCTCGGGCAGAGCGATCACCGACACGAGCGAGGTCGACTTCAGCAGGGAGAGCACTTCGTTGCCGGTGGGCGGGATGATGAAGCGCATGGCCTGCGGGAGCACGATGCGGCGCATCGCCCGAGAGCCGCTCATGCCCAGGGCGCGAGATGCTTCGAGCTGGCCGTGGTCGACGGAGAGCAGGCCGCCGCGGATGATCTCCGCCATGTAGGCCGCCTCGTTCAGCGCCAGCGCGGCGACGGCGACGACGTACGGGGTGACGATCTGGTTGACGCTGCCTTCGAAGAACGTCGGTCCGAAGGGGATGCCGATCGAGATCGACGGGTAGAGCGCCGAGATGTTGTAGAGGAGGACCAGCTGCACCAGGAGAGGCGTGCCGCGGAAGAACCAGACGTAGACTCCCGCAACCGCGTTCAGGACGCGGCTGCTCGAGATGCGCATCAGCGCGATCACCAGGCCGATGACGATGCCGATGACCATGGAGACGACGGTGAGCTCGATCGTCTTCCACAATCCGTTCAGCACGGAGGTGGAGAAGAAGTAGGTTGCGACGACGTCCCATTCGAACCGGGGGTTCGTCACGATCGAGTGGAGGACCATGGCCGCGAGGGCGATGACGACGGCGGTCGCGACCCACATCAGTGGCCGAGGGCGGCCGATGATGCGGTAGTCGGTGACGCCGTCGAGCGCGGGCGGCTGGGCCGCCCGCGCGTCGAGGTGTGTCATTCCATGGCCTCGTTGTTCGTCCCGGCCATCGGGACGGCGAGCTGCTCCAGGCCGTAGCCGGCGAGGATCTCCTGGTACGTGCTGGCATCGATGAAGGACTGGAACGCCGCCTGGACCACCGGGAGCAGATCGCTGTCCTTGGGGAACGCCATGCCCGACAGGCCTCCGCGGAACGGCGCGCCGCTCAGCGTCAGGCGCTGGTCGTCCGTCTGGGCGATGTAGCCGGCCTGGGCGGCCGCGGTGCCGTAGGCAGCGATCCGGCCGCTCGTCAGCGCGAGGACGCCCTCGTTGTTGGTCTTGAACGCCATGATCTCGATGGGGTCGGCGCACTGGGCGTTCTGCTCGGTGAGCGTGATCTCCTCGACCGAGCCCGCCGCGACACCGATCGCGAGGCCGCAGGCGGTATCGGGCGTCAGATCCTGCGGGGCATCGGCGTTGTCGCGGGCGACGATGAACTGCGAACCGCCGCGCAGGAAGTCGACGAAGTCGACCTGCTCCTGTCGCTCGGCCGTGTCGAGCATGGGGGCGACCGAGAAGTCGTAACGCTCGGCGGACAGGCCCGGGATGAGGTTCGCGAACACGACCTGACGCAGTTCGACGTCGAGGCCGAGGGCGTCGCCGAAGGCGAACGCCAGTTCGGGGGCGACGCCGACCATCGTGACGCCGTCTTCGGCGTAGGAGCCGAACGGTTCGCCGATCGTGGCATCCGTCGCGATGACGAGCTTGCCTGCTTCGGTGACGGACGCAGGAAGCTGCGCGACCAGCTCCTCGACGGGCTCGCCGGAGGCGGTGTGGTAGTTCACGTCGGCGGTGTTGGCCGGGCTCGCCGGTGCGATGCCGGCGTCGGACGAGCCGCCGCACGCGGTGAGGGCGACGGTCGCCGCGGTCAGGATGCCGACGGCCAGGAGGGGACGCAGAGACTTCATTCGGGTGCTTTCTGGAGGGGATGTGCCGGCCGCGTCAGAAACGGCCGACGATGGTGACGTGCTCGCGCATGCGGCGAGCAGCTTCGTCGGAATCGCCGGCGTCGATCGCCGCAAGGATGGCGCGGTGACCGGTCAGCGAAGTAGCGCGTCCTGTGGGACTCGCATGGGAGATGCGACGGAAGTCGCTGACCCATTCCGACGTCGCACGGCTGAGCGCGACGATGAGATGGTTGTGCGTTGCCGCGGCGATGGCCTCGTGGAAGCGCTGGTCGCGCTCGAGGGACTCCTCCGTGGATACGGCTTCAGCCTCGAAGTCGCAGTGGCCGGCCAGCAGCAGCAGGTCGCTGCCGGTCCGGCGTCCCGCGGCGAGGCCGGCGATCTGGGGCTCGAAGGTCGTGCGGAAGTCGATGACCTCCGTGGCGTCCCGCTCGGATTCGGACATGTCGCGCAGCAGGGAGACGGCGGTGTCTGATGCGCTCAGGAGCACGGTGCCCGACCCCTGTCGTCTCCGGACGACCCCCTTGAGCGTCAGCTCGTGGATGGCTTCGCGGACGGTCGTGCGCGAGACGCCGAGCTGCGTCGCCAGGTCGCGCTCGGGCGGCAGGGCAGCGCCCGCGCCGACCTCGCCGCTCTCGATGAGCTCCAGGATTCGTGCGGCGATGGCGCTCGAGGTCGCGATGCGCGGCACCCCGCCGAGCGAGGCCCATCCGTTGGTTGACACGCGATGTACAGTAACAGAATTGGTCCGACCACCCCACCACTTGCTCGGCCCGCCCGAATCGAGAGTGAGCCCTGCATGGATGTGATGAGCCCTCTGGGACTCGGCATTCTCGCGATCGCCGCCGCCTGTGCAGGCATCATCAACACCGTCGTCGGGTCGGGGACCCTGATCACCTTCCCCACGCTTCTGGCGCTGGGCGTCCCGCCGGTCATCGCCAACATGACCAACACGGTGGGCCTGGCGATCGGGAACATCGGCGGCGTCATCGGCTACCGCCGCGAACTCGCCGGGCAGCTACGCACGGTGATGCCCCTGGCTGCGGTGACCGCGGTCGGCGCCGTCGTCGGGGCGCTCGCGCTCCTCGCGCTGCCGGCCGGCGTGTTCTCCGTCGTCGCGCCGGTGCTGGTCCTGATCGGGTGCCTGCTCGTCGGCATCCAGCCCCTCCTGCGCCGCAGCGGCGAGCGCGACCGGGCACCGGCGCCGGGGTGGCTGCGCTTCCCGCTGACCGCGGTGACGGGTGTGTACGGCGGCTACTTCGGGGCGGCGCAGGGCGTGCTGATCGTCGGCTGCCTGGAGCTGACCATGACGGAGCACATTCAGCGCATCAACGCGATCAAGAACGTACTCCAGACTCTCGCCGGCGGTGTGGCGACGGTGGTCTTCCTCTTCACCGCCACCCTGCCGTGGGTCGCCGTGGTGACGATCGCCGTCGGCTCGCTCGGCGGCGCCTTGATCGGGGCGTCGATCGGCCGCCGCCTGCCGGCCTGGCTGCTGCGTGTCCTCATCATCGTGATCGGCGTCGTCGCGGTGATCTTCCTCGTCTGGTGAGCGCTCGATCGGGCGCAGCGACGTCGCCCGTGCTGCACTCGCCGTCGCCCGTGGACCTCGAGCGTCCGCGTATCTCGAGCGGTCGTGTCGGAAGCGCCTCCTATCCTGACGGGCGTGCCCCACCGACGCGGCGCAGAAGGGTGCGATCGATGGCAACGAAGCTCGGCAACATCACCTTCTACGCGGATGACCCGCCGGAACTCGCCCGGTTCTGGGCCGGAGTGTTCGGCTACCGCGCGCTCACGTGGAAGGAACCGCTCAAGAGCGAGCTGCTCGCGTCGGGGCTGACCGACGCAGATCTGGCCAGCCGCGCGGTCGTGGAGGATCCCGACGGCATCGGGCCGCGTCTGTTCTTCCACCATGCCTCCGAGCCGAAGTCCGGGCGCAACCGGCTCCACCTCGACATCAGTGCCACGCCGGGGCGCAGGCCGACCGCAGAGGAACTCGAGGCCGAGAAGGATCGTCTTCTCGGGCTCGGCGCCTCGGTCGTGCGGCTCATCGACCAGAGCTGGGGGCCGTGGCCCGAGCACTACTACCAGATGCGTGATCCGGAGGGCAACGAGTTCTGCCTGCAGTGAGCGCTCAGCCGGTGAGCTGCGCGCCGATCGTCGAGCGCACGGATGCCGGCACCGGCGTCGGCCGCCGGGTCCGCGGTCAGGCGAACGCGCCCACCCCCGTGATGTCGCGGCCGATGAGCAGGGCCTGCACCGACTCGGTGCCCTCGTACGTGTGGATCGCCTCGATATCGGCCATGTGCTGCATGACGCGGTTCTCCAGAAGGATGCCGTTGCCGCCGAGCAGGTCGCGGGCGATCGCCGCGACCCGGCGCGCGGCGCTGGTGTTGTGGTACTTCGCCAGCGACGCCTGGGTGGGCCGCAGCCGCCCGACCGTTTCCAGATCGGCCATGCGACGACAGAACAGCTGCATCGCCGTCAACTCGTCGAGCATCTGGGTGAGGCGCTCCTGGATCATCTGGAAGCGGACGAGGGGCTTGCCGAACTGGACCCGCTGCTGCGCGTACGACAGTGCGGCCTCATAGCAGGCGGTGGCATGTCCGAGGGCCGACCACGCGACACCCGAGCGGGTCGAGTACAGCACCGTCGAGGCATCCTTGAAGGAGTGCGTACCGGGCAGCACCGAATCCAGCGGGACCCGCAGGTCGGTCATCGTGATGTGCGCCTGGTGGATCGCCCGCAGGGACGCCTTGCCCAGGATCGGCCGGCCGTCGTATCCCGGCGTGTCCTGCGCGACGAGGAAGGCCCGCACCTTTCCGTCGTGGTCGGGGTCGGACGAGTCGGCCACGCGCGCCCAGACGACCGTGACCCCGCCGGAAGAGCCGTTGCCGATCCACTTCTTCGCACCGTTGAGAATCCACGAATCGCCGTCCCGCCGCGCCTCGGTCTCGAGCGAGACGGAATCGGATCCGTGGTCCGGCTCGGTCAGGGCGAATGCGGCGAGCACCTCTCCGCGGGCGATCGGCTCGAGCCAGTGCGACTTCTGCGTGTCACTGCCGAAGAGCGCGAGCGAGCGCAGCGCGAGCCCGCCCTGCACGGCGAGGATCGTGCCCAGGGAGCCGTCGCCGCGCGAGATCTCCATGTTCACCAGACCGGCCGCCAGCGGGGAGGAATGGCTGAGGCCTTCGTGCACGAGCCCGTCGGTGAACAGGTCGAGCTCGCCCATCCGCCGCGCCAGGTCGAGGTCGTACTCGCCGCGATCCCACAGCCCGTCCATTCGGGGAAGCACCTCCTCGACGAAAGCCCGGGCGCGGTCCCACACCGCACGGTCGGCGGCGGGGACGTCGTCGAAGACCGCGTAGTAGTCGGTGTCGAGCCGGTCCGAGACGTCGTAGCCGGCGGTGCGCTCACCGGGGCGGGGAGTGTGGCTCATGCGAACAGGATACCGGTACTCAGTACCGCGAGGAATGAGACCCGATCCCAGGCGGGGGGACGTGCACTCTCGGGGGCGGGACGTGCACTCTCGCGAGTGGGGAGGTGCACTCTCGGGAGTGGGGAGGTGCACTCTCGGGAGTGGGGAGGTGCACTCTCGGGAGTGGGGAGGTGCACTCTCGGGAGCGGGGAGCAGGAGGGGGCGGGGTGGGCGCGGCTCAGCGCGGGGACTCCAGGCGGCCGCGCAGCCGCCTCGTCAGCTCGGCGGGCGGCATCCGCCGGGGGAACACCGCCACCACGACGTCGTCAGGCGCAGAGCCGGATCCGTCCGGGTGCACCCCGTAGCGCCGGCGCACGTCATCCAGCGCGTTGCGCAGCACGCCGACACGCACGCGCGCGCCCCTGAGCAGCTGCCGCAGCACGTGATTGTGCACCGCCGCCACCAGAGCGGAGAAGCCCACCGCATCGAGCGGGTCCAGCCCGGGAATCGCTGCGCGCAGGTAGTCGTCGAAAAGGCGCTCGTATCGGAAGACCGTGACGATCTCGCGCTCGCGGAGCGCAGGAACCTGGCGCACCACCGTGTAGCGGCGGCGCGCCACGGCGGGCTCCGCGGCGAAATGGCGGAACACCCGCTCGGAGGCCTGGCAGACCGCGGCCCACGGGTCGTCGTGTCCTTCGCCCAGCCACTCGCGCAGTTCGTCCAGGAGGACTTCATGGTCGGCGAAGACCACGTCCTCCTTGCCGCCGAACTGCCGGAAGAACGTGCTGCGCGACACGCCTGCGGCGCGCGCGATCTGCTCGACGGAGGTCGCTTCGAATCCCTGGCGTTCGAACAGTTCCAACGCCGCCGCCACGACCGGCGTCCGCGCGGCCGACGGTGACGGAGTCTCGCTCATGTCGACCGAGCCTAGACCCCGCACTCCGCGGCGTGCGGCAGCCGCCGATCGGCTCAGGCGGTCGGGCGGCCGCGGTGTCAAGCCGGTAGACGACGACGCGGCGGGGGAGTTCACTGGGCCGATGACGTCCCTGTGGAAGGCCGACGGCGCCGTCGTCGCCGGAACACCGTTCGAGATCGGCCGGGAGCACGACGTGGTGGTCGTCGGCGCCGGGATCACCGGGCTGGCCACGGCGTTGATGCTCGCACGCGAGGGGCTGGATGTCGCGGTGCTGGAAGCGCGCGAGGTCGGCAATCTCGCGACCGGCGCCAACACCGGGAAGCTGTCGTTGCTGCAGGGGACGGTGCTCTCCACGATGCGCCGCCATCACCCGGCCGGGCTCGTCCGCGCCTACGTGGACGCCAACCGCGATGGCGCGGAGTGGCTCACCGGCTTCGCCGACGAGGCGGGCGTGTCGTACACCAGGCGCACCGCCTATTCCTACGCCCAGTCCGGTGACGGAACGGAATGCGTCGAGGCGGAGCTCGCAGCCGCGCACGAGGCGGGCCTGGACGTACGTCGCGTGCTGGCGGATGGGACCAGCCCGTTCCCGATGGTGGACGCCGTCGCGCTGGACGATCAGGTCGCGATCGACCCGCAGCAGGTCGCGCTGGCACTCGCCCGCGCGTTCGTCGGCGCCGGAGGCACCCTGCATACCGGCATCCGGGTCACACAGGTGCACGTCCTGCCGCGAGCGGTCGTGGAGACGACCGCCGGGTTCACCACCGCCGGTCAGGTCGTGCTGGCCACCGCTGCCCCGATCATGGAGCGGGGCTTCTACTTCGCCAAGACCCGCGGGCTGCGCTCCTACTGCGTCGCGTTCGACGTGGACGGTGAGATGCCCGAGGGCCTGTACCTCTCGGTGGACGGCCCGACCCGGTCGATCCGCTCCGTGACGGCGGAGGACGGTCCGGGTCAGCTCGCCCGGCTGATCGTGGGCGGCAACGGGCACCCGGTCGGCAGGGCCGAGTCCGAACGCGGTCATGTCGAGGACCTGATCCAGTGGACGCGCCGGCACGTCCCGGGTGCGCAGCCGCGGATGTCGTGGTCCGCGCAGGACTACCAGTCCCACGACCTGATGCCCTTCGTCGGAGCGATGCCCCGCGGACTCGGGCGTGTGCGGTTCGCGACCGGATTCGGCAAGTGGGGCCTGTCCAACGGGCCGGCCGCGGCGCTTCGGCTCACCGCCGAGATCACGCGCGTGCCGTGGCGTGAACGACCCGAGTGGATGACGACCATCGCCCGCAGGATGACCGTGCCCGCCGACCTCGGCCGCGGCGGCGTGGAGAACCTGCGCATCGGTTGGGAGGCCGCGTCGGGCTGGGTCGGCGCCCAGCGAACGCCCGTCCCGGTCGCCAAGCCGGCGGAGGGACAGGGCGTCGTGGCCAACCGCGGCGGCCACCCCGTGGCGGTGTCCACCGTCGACGGCACGACCCGTGCCGTCAGTGCGGTGTGCACCCACCTCGGCGGGGTGCTTTCCTGGAACGACCAGGAGTGCAGTTGGGACTGCCCCCTGCACGCATCCCGCTTCGCGCCGGACGGCACGCGGATAGAGGGCCCCGCCACCAAGGACCTTCCGCGCCTGGGCCGGTCGGGACCTTCCACCACGCGGTAGTACGCTTGTGGATTGGTCGATCTCTCTCGACATCAAGACGCTTTCGCGTCATCTCCCCTTTCATCCCAGCGGAGGCTTGCACTGTGGATCTGTACGAGTACCAGGCACGTGACCTTTTCGAGAAGTACGGCGTGCCGGTGCTCGCCGGCATCGTCGCAGACACCCCGGAGCAGGCGAAGGCGGCAGCCGAGAAGATCGGCGGCCTCGTCGTGGTCAAGGCGCAGGTGAAGACCGGCGGCCGCGGCAAGGCCGGTGGCGTGAAGGTCGCCAAGACCCCGGACGACGCGTTCGAGGCCGCCAAGGCGATCCTCGGCCTGGACATCAAGGGCCACGTCGTCAAGCGCGTCATGGTCGCGGCCGGCGCCCGGATCGACAAGGAGTACTACTTCTCGGTGCTGCTGGATCGCGCCAACCGCGCGTACCTGTCGCTGGCCAGCGTCGAGGGCGGCATGGAGATCGAGGAGCTCGCGGTCGAGCGCCCCGAAGCCCTGGCCCGCGTGGAGGTCAACCCGCTGACCGGCATCGACAAGCAGAAGGCGGTCGAGATCGCCGAGGCGGCCGGCTTCGCCCCCGAGCTGGTCGACAAGGTCAGCGACGTGTTCGTTCAGCTGTATTCGGTCTACAAGGGCGAGGACGCGACGCTGGTCGAGGTCAACCCGCTGGTGCTGACCGAGGAGGGCGACGTCATCGCCCTGGACGGCAAGGTCACCCTCGATGAGAACGCCGACTTCCGTCACGCCGGGCACGCGCTGCTCGAAGACAAGGATGCTGCCGACCCCCTCGAGGCGAAGGCCAAGGAGAACGACCTGAACTACGTCAAGCTCGACGGGCAGGTCGGCGTGATCGGCAATGGCGCGGGCCTGGTGATGTCAACGCTGGATGTCGTCGCCTATGCGGGCGAGAACCACGGCGGCGTGAAGCCGGCGAACTTCCTGGACATCGGCGGCGGCGCCTCGGCCGAGGTCATGGCCGCGGGCCTGGACGTCATCCTGGGCGACCCGCAGGTCAAGAGCGTCTTCGTGAACGTCTTCGGCGGCATCACGTCCTGCGACGCCGTCGCGAAGGGCATCGTCGGCGCGCTGGCCGAGCTGGGGGCGACGGCGACCAAGCCGCTGGTCGTCCGCCTCGACGGCAACAAGGTGGAGGAGGGCCGCGCGATCCTGCGCGATGCCAACCACCCCCTCGTCACCCTGGCGGACACCATGGACGAAGGCGCCGACAAGGCCGCCGAGCTGGCCAACGCCTGATCGCCCGCGAGAAAACAAGGATTCAAGAGATATGTCGATCTTCCTCAACAAGGACTCCAAGGTCATCGTCCAGGGCATCACCGGCGGCGAAGGCACCAAGCACACGGCACTCATGCTGAAGGCCGGCACTCAGGTCGTCGGCGGCGTGAACGCCCGCAAGGCCGGCACCACAGTGCTGCACCACGACGCGGACGGCAACCCGGTCGAGCTGCCGGTCTTCGCCACGGTGGCCGAGGCCATCGAGAAGACCGGTGCCGACGTGTCGATCGCGTTCGTGCCCCCCGCGTTCACGAAGAACGCGATGGTCGAGGCCATCGACGCCGACATCCCGCTGCTGGTCGTCATCACCGAGGGCGTCCCCGTCGGCGACACCGCCGAGGCCTGGGCGTACGCGCAGTCCAAGGGCAACACCACCCGCATCATCGGGCCGAACTGCCCCGGCATCATCACGCCGGGCGAGTCGCTGGTCGGCATCACGCCGGCCAACATCGCAGGGAAGGGCCCGATCGGACTCGTCTCGAAATCCGGCACCCTGACCTACCAGATGATGTACGAGCTGCGCGAGATCGGCTTCTCCACCGCGATCGGCATCGGTGGCGACCCGGTCATCGGCACGACGCACATCGACGCGCTCGCGGCGTTCGAAGCCGACCCCGAGACCAAGGCGATCGTCATGATCGGCGAGATCGGCGGCGACGCCGAAGAGCGGGCGGCGGACTACATCAAGGCCAACGTCACCAAGCCGGTCGTCGGCTACGTCGCCGGCTTCACCGCCCCCGAGGGCAAGACGATGGGCCACGCCGGCGCCATCGTCTCCGGCTCCGCGGGCACGGCGCAGGCCAAGAAGGAGGCCCTCGAGGCCGCCGGGGTCAAGGTCGGCAAGACGCCGTCCGAGACCGCGGACCTGATGCGGGAGATCATCGGTTCGCTCTAGCGGACAGCGCGGAAGGGGGACGGATGCCGCGGCATCCGTCCCCCTTCCGCATTCCCGCTGCACTGCCCGTGTCGCCGCCGGATACGGTGGACAGATGCCACTCACCGGACAGTACAAGCCCAGCACATCGGAATGGGCGCGCAACCAGGCCGAACGCTACGAGGCCTCCAACGGGGCCGAGGCGAACCTCCTGCGCGGGGTGCCGATCATCGTCCTGACGACCGTCGGAGCCAAGTCGGGAGGACTGCGCAAGACCGCTCTGATGCGCGTCGAGCACGACGGGCGGTACGCGGTGGTCGCCTCCAAGGGCGGCGATCCGGACGAGCCTAAATGGGCCGGCAACATGCGCGCGAACCCGCACGTGGAACTGCAGGACGGCGCGGTCAAGCGCGACTACCGGGCGCGAGAGCTGTCCGGGCCCGAGCGGACCGAGTGGTGGGGGTACGCCACCGCGGTCTGGCCGGCGTACGACGACTACCAGAAGCGCACGGACCGGCAGATCGCCGTCTTCGTGCTCGAGCCGATCGCGCCCTGACGGCGATGCCCCCGGCGGGGGTCAACCCGCCCGGGGGCATCTGCACAAGTCCGTGCGAAGCGGTCAGCCCGCCAGCAGCATCTCCACCGGTCCGCGCGCGAAGTACAGCGCGAAGCCTGCGGCGACGACCCACAGCAGAGGGCTGATCTCGCGCGCCTTTCCGGCGAGGGAGCGGACCAGCACCCACGAGATGAAGCCGGCGCCGATGCCGTTGGCGATCGAGTACGTCAGCGGCATCACGGTGACGCTGAGGAACACCGGCAGCAGGATCGAGAAGTCCGAGAAGTCGATGTCCTTGATCTGCGCC
Organism: Microbacterium sp. zg-B185; assembly: GCF_030246885.1. Classification (NCBI taxonomy): domain Bacteria; kingdom Bacillati; phylum Actinomycetota; class Actinomycetes; order Micrococcales; family Microbacteriaceae; genus Microbacterium; species Microbacterium sp. zg-B185. The sequence continues at coordinate 2,761,164 of NZ_CP126739.1, read as the reverse complement.
ATCATCATCGCCCCGACGATCACCAGTGCCGCCGCGGCGACCTCGGTGGGGACGATGGATGCCAGCGGAGTGAAGAACATGGCGACCAGGAACAGCAGGCCGGTCACCACGTTCGCGAACCCGGTGCGTGCGCCCTCGCCGATGCCGGCTCCGGACTCGATGAACACGGTGTTGGAAGAACTGGACGTCAGGCCGCCGGCGACCGCCCCGATGCCCTCCACGATCAGCGCGGACTTGATCCGCGGGAAGTCGCCCTTGGCGTCGGCCAGGCGGGCCTCCTTGGACAGGCCGGTCATCGTGCCCATCGCGTCGAAGAAGTTGGTGAAGACGAGGGTGAACACCAGCATCAGCGCGGCGAGGACCCCGATGCGCTCGAACGAGCCGAAGGACACCTGACCGAGCAGCGACAGGTCAGGGACGCTGACCAGCGACGCGGGAAGCTCGGGGACCGAAAGACCCCAGCCGCCCGGGTTCATCGTGCCGTCGTCCGCGAAGCGCGGTCCGAGGTTCCAGATGGCCTCGACGATCACCGCGACGACACTGCCGGTGACCAGTCCGATCAGGATGCCGCCCTTGACCTTGCGGGCGACCAGGATGCCGGTGAGCAGGAGGGTGAAGACGAAGATGAGCGTCGGAACCGTGCCGATCGAGCCTTCCACGCCGAGGCCGACCGGAGGGGAGGATGCACCGGTCGCGGTGACGAAGCCGGCATCGACGAATCCGATGAACGCGATGAACAGGCCGATGCCGACGGTGATCGCGATCTTCAGCTGCATGGGGACCGCGTTGAAGATCATGCGCCGCAGGCCGGTGGCGGCCAGCAGCACGATGATGAGCCCGTTGATGACGACCAGGCCCATCGCCTCGGCCCATGTCACCTGCCCGACGACCGACACGGCGAGGAAGGAGTTGATGCCCAACCCGGCCGCGAACGCGAACGGCAGGCGGGTGACCAGCCCGAAGAGGACCGTCATGACACCGGCGGTGAGCGCGGTCGCGGCGGCCACCTGGGTGAAGCCGAGGGTGTCGCCGGCGACGTCCGTGCCGCTGGAGAGGATGATCGGGTTCAGGATCACGATGTAGGCCATCGTCACGAACGTGACCAGGCCGCCGCGGATCTCGGCGGAGAGCGTGGAGCCGCGTTTGCTGATCTCGAAGAAGCGATCGAAGGCGTTGCGGGGCGTGCGCGTCTCGACCGCCTCGGTGCTCTCGGGCGGGGACGTGGGTACTGTGCTCATGAATGACCTCCGACGAAGACGCTATCGGAATGGATGCCGCTCCTCTGACCGCCGGTTCAGCGCGGGGTCCGCGGGCCGGCCGGAGGTGCCGCCGATGTCGAGGTGAGCGAGGCGTGCGTGTGCGCCGGGATCGCCGCGCCTGTCGAACTAGGGTCGATGACGCATGCATCGCCTGATCGTCCTTCTTCTCGCCGCCGTCGACGCCGCCATCGCGGCGGCGGTCGGTATCGCGGCGACCCTTGCCCCGCTCACCGTGCTGTGGGTGCTGGGCATGGGCGGGACGGCGGAGTGGGGGACGCTCTGGCCGGCCGGCGCCGCCGTCTGGCAGCTGGGGCATCTCGTTCCCCTGCACGTCACGCTGCCCGGCGATTACCTGGCGGTGGCCGGAATCGATCCGACGGCAGCATCCTTCGTCCTCTCGCTGGCCCCGCTCGCGTTGGCCGTGTTCACCGCGATCTTCGCGGCACGCTCGGGCGTGCGCGCCTCCCAGGCGGACGCGTGGGTGACCGGCGTGATCACCGGCGCTGTCGTGTTCACCGCGCTGGCCGGGGTGATCGCCCTGACCTCGGGCACCGCGATCGCGGACGTCGAGCTGTGGCAGGCGATCCTGATGCCTGCCCTGGTGTACGCCGTGCCGCTGTGCGCGGGAGCCGTCGTGACCGAATGGCGCGAGGCCGGCAGCGGGGTGATCGCCCGGGTGCGCGACCGCGTCGAGGCCGCGCCGCACGGGTGGGCGGATGTCGTCGGTCTCACCGCGCGCGGCACCGCCGTGGTGCTCGCCGGGTTGATCGGGCTGGGCGCGCTCGCTTTCGCCGTCGCGCTGCTGCTGCGCGGCGGCGAGGTGATCGCGCTGTTCGAAGCGGCTCACGTGGACACGCTCGGCGCCGTGATCGTCACGCTCACGGAGCTGGCCTACCTGCCCACGCTCGTGATCTGGGGCATGTCCTTCGTCGCGGGGCCGGGTTTCGCGGTGGGCGTGGACACGGCGGTCTCGCCGGCCGGAACCCAGCTCGGCGTGATCCCCGGCATCCCCGTGCTGGGTGCGCTCCCCGAATCGACCACACCGTGGCTGCTGCTGCTCGCGCTCCTTCCGATCGGGCTCGGGGCGCTGTCCGGCTGGATCGTGCGCTCGCGCCTGGCCGCACCGACCCTGGCAGAGCCGGCCGCGGCGGGGCGGGATGCCGCATCCGACGTCACCCGCAGCCCGGCGCTGAGCGCACTGCTGGCGGGTTCGGATGCGCACCGCTCCTTCGCGGCATCCCCGTCTCCGGAGGTCAGCGGGCCGGCGGGTGGCGCCTCGGACGACGCAGCGGACGACCCGATCGGCGCGCGCCTGGTGATCGCCCTCGGCATCGCTGTGCTGTCCGGTGCTGGAGCGGCGCTGCTCTGCCTGCTGGCCTCCGGCTCGATCGGCCCGGCGCGCCTGGCCGAGGTGGGGCCGCAGCCGGGTCCGGTGGCTCTGGCCGTGGGCGCAGAGGTGCTGGTGGGAGCGGCCATCCTGCTGCTGTCGCCGCGTCGCCGCAGCAGGGCGGGCCGCAGCGACCGGGACCGGGACGGTGCAGAGCCCGCGGCGAAGCCTGCGGGGGAGCCTGCGGGGGAGCCCGCATCCGAGGCGTTCGCATGGTCACCCTCGAGCGCACCGACCGAGCCGGTGGAGTTGCCGGGCGCTTGGACACCCGTCGCCCACGGGATACGGTCCGCCTTCGACGACGCTGCACGGGAGCCGGACGCCGCACCGGAGCCGGAGCCGGAGCGCGAGCCTGCTCCCGCGACCGGGTCCGACGACCCGGACGATACCCCGACCGTCGATCTGGGGCCCCGCAGGCCGAAGCCACTGCCGCCGATAGACTAGGCGCGTGCTCACGGTCGCCGTCCTCATTTCGGGCGCGGGATCCAATCTTCGGGCCCTGCTCGATGAGGCGGCTGAAGCGGATTTCCCCGCGCGCGTCGTCGTCGTCGGAGCGGACCGCGAGGCAGCGGGGTTCGCGCATGCCGAGGAGTACGGCATCCCCACGATGCTCGTGCCGTGGCGCCAGTTCGACTCGCGCGAGGAGTGGGGTGCCGAGCTGGGCCGCCAGCTGGAGGTGTGGAGCCCCGACCTGGTCGTGCTGAGCGGGCTGATGCGGCTGCTGCCTGCGTCTCTCGTCGAGGCGTGGAGCCCGCGGATCATCAACACGCACCCGGCCTATCTCCCCGAGTTCCCCGGTCCCCACGGTGTGCGCGACGCGCTGGCCGCCGGTGTGGCCCAGACCGGTGCGAGCGTCATCATCGTCGACAACGGTGTCGACAGCGGTCCGATCCTCGCGCAGGAGCGGGTCCCCGTCTTCCCCGGGGACGACGAGCACTCCCTGCACGAACGCATCAAGCCCGTCGAGCGCCGGCTGCTGATCGACGTCATCCGCCGCATCGCGACGGGCGACCTCGATCTGGCCGCCGCCCGTTGACCCCCATCCCCTGATCCCCACCCGAGGAGCACCCATGGCCGGCCCCAGCCACGACCCGTCCCTGTACCGCGACCGCGACCTCGTTCCGGTTCGCCGGGCGCTCGTCTCGGTCAGCGACAAGACCCACCTGCTGACGCTGGCGGAGGCGCTGGCCGGCGCCGGGATCGAGATCGTCTCGACCGGCTCCACCGCGGCCACCATCCGCGGTGCCGGCTACCCGGTGACCGACGTCGCCGCGGTCACCGGCTTTCCGGAGTCGCTGGACGGCCGCGTCAAGACCCTGCACCCGGGCGTGCACGCCGGGCTCCTGGCGGACCTGCGTCTCGAGGATCACGAGCGCCAGCTGGACGAACTCGGCATCGCGGCCTTCGAGCTGGTCGTGGTGAACCTGTACCCGTTCGTGGAGACCGTCGCCTCCGGCGCCGAAGGCGACGCGGTCGTCGAGCAGATCGACATCGGCGGACCGGCCATGGTGCGCGCCTCGGCGAAGAACTACGCCAACGTCGCCATCGTCGTCTCGCCCGAGTCCTACCCCGGCGTCATCGAGGCGATCGCCGCCGGCGGCACCAGCCTGGCCCAGCGCCGCGCCCTCGCCGCGCGCGCCTTCGCGCACACCGCCGCCTACGACCGCGCCGTCGCCCAGTGGTTCGCCGAGGAGACGCTCTCCGACGCGGACCTGCCTCAGCACCTCACGATCAAGGCCGAGCGGTTGGAGACGCTGCGGTACGGCGAGAACTCGCACCAGCGTGCCGCGATCTACTCGCGGGTCGGCGGCCATGGCATCGCCCAGGCCACCCAGCTGCAGGGCAAGGGCATGTCGTACAACAACTACATCGACGCGGATGCCGCGCTGCGGGCCGCGTTCGACATGGTGCTGCCGGCCGTGGCGATCATCAAGCACGCCAACCCCTGCGGGATCGCGGTCAGCGCGCCCAACGCGCTGGATGCCATCGCCAGCGCGCACCTGCGCGCACACGAGTGCGACCCCGTCTCCGCGTTCGGCGGGGTGATCGCGGCGAACCGGCGCGTGACGCTGAAGATGGCCGAGAACATGAGGGACATCTTCACCGAGGTCATCGTGGCCCCGGACTTCGAGCCCGAGGCGCTGGAGGTCTTCGCGCTGAAGAAGAACCTCCGCGTGCTGCGTCTGCCGGTCGACTGGCAGCAGGAGCGGATGGATGTCCGGCTCGTCTCCGGCGGTCTGCTGCTGCAGGACGCCGACCGCTTCCCCGACGACATCGAGTCGGTCGCCAAGGACTGGCAGCTCGTCTCGGGCGAGCGCCCGAGCGAGGAGGAGATGACCAACTTCATCTTCGCCTGGAAGGCCTGCCGCGCGGTCAAGTCCAACGCCATCGTGCTCGCGAAGGGCTCGGCGACGGTCGGCATCGGAATGGGCCAGGTCAACCGCGTCGACTCCTGCCGACTCGCCGTCGAGCGGGCCGGCGCACGCGCGGCCGGCTCGGTCGCGGCATCCGATGCGTTCTTCCCGTTCGCCGACGGACCTGCGGTCCTCATCGACGCCGGAATCGGCGGAATCGTCCAGCCGGGAGGATCTGTGCGCGACGACGAGGTGATCGACGCCGCCCGGGAAGCCGGGATCCCCATGTTCTTCACCGGCGAGCGCCACTTCTTCCACTGACGCCCGCAATCCCACCCGCACCGCCCGCCCGCGAGACCGGATAGGCACCACGAGACCGAGGCGAGGCCCCCGGTCTCGTGGCATCCCTCCGCTCTCGCGGTCAATGGGGGGCGGGGCGGCCGTACTCCTCGAGCCAGCGCAGCCACACCTCGCTGAGCGTCGGATACGACGGGACCGCGTGCCAGAGCCGTTCGATCGGCACCTCGCCGACGATCGCCACGGTCGCGGAGTGCAGCAGCTCGGCGACGTTCGCGCCGGCGAAGGTGGCCCCGATCAGCACGCCGCGGTCCTCGTCGACGATGGCACGCGCCATCCCCTGGTAGGCGTCCGCATAGGTGCTCGCCCCCGCGATCCAGGACAGGTCGTAGTCGAGCACGCGGATGCGCCGTCCGGCCGCACGGGCGGCCGCCTCGGTGAGCCCGACCGAGGCGACCTCGGGGTCGGTGAAGGTGACCTGCGGGATGTGGTCGTGATCGGCGGTGGCCACGTGTGCGCCCCACGGGGCGTCGGCCACGGGGTGACCCTTCGCGCGGGCCGCGATCACGTCACCGGCGGCACGCGCCTGGTACTTGCCCTGGTGGGTCAGCAGCGCGCGATGGTTCACGTCGCCCACCGCGTACAGCCAGTCGGTGCCCTTCACCAGCAGCGTGTCATCGACGCTCAGCCACGCGCCCGGCGAGAAGCCGATGCTCTCCAGGCCGAGATCCGTGGTGCGCGGCGTGCGCCCGACGGCGACGAGCACCTGCTCGGCGACGACACGTCCGCCGTCGGACAGTGCCAGCACGGCGTTGCGGTCGGTGCGGTGCGCCGCGGTGACCTCGACGCCGGTGCGGAGGGAGACGCCCAGCCGGGCGAGCGAGGCGGCGACCAGGTCGCCGGCGAACGGCTCCATGCTCGACAGCAGCCGCGACCGGACGATCAGGGTCACCGTGGTGCCGAAGCCGGCGTACGCCGTCGCCATCTCCGCGCCCACCACCCCGCCCCCGAGGATGGCCAGCGACGCGGGGATCGTCTGTGCGCTGGTGGCATCGCGGCTGGTCCACGGTTCGATCTCGCGCAGACCCGGGATGTCCGGCAGCAGGGGTGCCGATCCGGTGGCGACGGCGACGGCGTGGCGGGCGACCAGGTCGGTCACGGTGCCGTCTGCGGCGGTCACCCGGACGCGTTTGACGCCGGTGAACTCGGCGTGACCGCGCAGGAGATCGATGCCGGCGCCGTCCAGCCAGCTCACCTGCGACGCGTCATCCCAGTCGTGGGTGATGCGGTTGCGGCGCCGCAGCACACCCGCGACGTCCACCTCGCCGGTGACCGCCTGCTTCGCCCCGTCGACATCCCGCGCGGCGCGCAGCGCCGCCGCACTGCGCAGCAGCGCCTTGGAGGGCATGCATGCCCAGTAGGAGCATTCGCCGCCGACCAGTTCCGCCTCGACGATGACGGTCGACATACCGCCCTGGACCGCGCGATCGGCGACGTTCTCGCCCACCGCGCCCGCCCCGATCACGATGACGTCGTACTCACGCGCGCTCATCTGCTCACGCTAGCGCCCCAGGCCCGGACCGGGTCGGGATCCGTTCCGAGCACAGACGTCAGGGCCGCACCGCCGTGTCCGATTTCCGCCAGTCCGGGGCCGCGGAGCGTGGCATTGTGGAACACGTGACCAGTCCCATGACCACCGCCGCCGGGCGGATGCGGCCCCTGTCGTTCGATGAGCGGTACGGCGCGATCCAGTCGCGGGACCCCCGCTTCGACGGGCAGTTCGTGACGGCCGTGCGCTCGACCGGCATCTACTGCCGACCGAGCTGCCCCGCCCGCACGCCCAAGCCGGCCAACGTCTCCTTCTTCGCCACCAGCGCGGCCGCGCACGAAGCCGGCTATCGGGCGTGCAAGCGCTGCCTGCCCGAGGCGGCACCGGGGTCCCCGGAATGGGATCTGCGCGGGGACACCACCGCCCGCGCCATGCGGCTGATCGCGGACGGCGTGATCGAGCGCGAGGGCGTCCCCGGCCTGGCCGACCGCCTCGGGTATTCGCCGCGCCACCTCACCCGCCTGCTGACCGCCGAGCTCGGTGCCGGACCGCTCGCTCTGAGCCGGGCACATCGCGCGCACACCGCGCGGATGCTGCTGGTGGGCACCGACCTGCCCGTCGCCGATGTCGCCTTCTCCGCCGGGTTCACCAGTGTCCGGCAGTTCAACGAGACGGTGCGCGAGGTGTTCGGGATGCCGCCGCTGGAGCTGCGGGCGCGCCGCCGTCGCGGCAGCGGCGCGGAATCACTCGACGGTGTCATCGACCTCGTCCTGCCGCACCGTGGCCCGTTCGACGCGGCGGGTCTGTTCGCGTGGATGAGCGCGCGAGCCGTGAGCGGAGTAGAGACGGCGACCCCCGCCTCGTTCGCGCGGACGCTGCGGCTGCCCGGGGGGCCTGCGTGGTTCGAGCTGCGCGTCGACTCCGCGGGGCGCGTGCGCCTGCGGGCACGCCTGACCCAGCCGGGTGATCTGTCGACGCTGGTCACGCGCGCCCGCCGCCTGTTCGACCTGGACGCGGACCCGATCGCGATCGACGCGGCGTTGTCGCGGCATCCCGAACTCACCCCGCTCGTCGCGCGCGTACCCGGCATCCGTGTGCCCGGCTCCGCCGACCCGCACGAGATGCTCATCCGAGCGATGGTCGGCCAGCAGATCACGGTGTCGGCGGCGCGGACCGCGCTGACCGCGCTGGCCGACGCCCTCGGGGAGCCGGTGGCCATCGGCGGCAGCGGGGGAGAGGCGCGCCTGTTCCCCACGATGGCCGCGATCGCCGAGCACGGGCACGAGGTCCTGCGCGGGCCGGCCGCACGCATCCGCGCGCTGGTCGGCGCTGCCGCCGCCCTCGCCGACGGCTCCCTCCAGCTCGGACCGGGCGATGCGGCCGCCGACCAGCGTGCGGCCCTGCTCGCCCTGCCCGGCGTGGGACCGTGGACGGCTGACTACGTCCGGATGCGCGTCCTCGGCGACACCGATGTGTTCCTGCCCGGCGACGTCGCGGTGCGCACCGGCGCAGCCGCGGTCGGGCTGCCGGCCGATGCCCGCGCCCTGCAGGCGTGGGCCGCGCGGACGGCCCCGTGGCGCAGCTACTTCACCGCGCACCTGTGGCGCGCCGTCCCGCCCCGGGTGGCGCGCCGCCGCGGCGCCACCCCCGGCGCAGATCCGGCGGAGACGTCGGATGCGCGCCGCCCCGGGCCGGGGACGCCGGATCCCGCCCACCCGCATACACCCGGACGACCGCTGCCGAGCACCGAGGAGGACGCGACATGACCGCCAGCATCCAGACCATCGACACCCCGGACGGGGCGTTCACGCTCGTCGCCGACGGAAGGGGCCGCGTCCTGGCCTCGGGCTGGACCGCCGATCCGGCCGCGACGCTCGCCCGGATCCATCCCCGCCTGCGACCGGACACCGTGCGCGAGGCGGAGACGGATGCTGCGGCATCCGCTCTGGCGTACTACGCCGGCGATCTGACGGCGATCGACGGCGTCCCGGTCGCCCAGGAGGGCACCGTGATGCAGGCGGCGGGATGGCGGGCGCTGCGGGCCATTCCACCGGGGCGCCCGCTGTCGTATGCGGAGTTCGCCGTCGCGCTCGGGCAGCCCAGCGCCGTGCGGGCCGCGGCATCCATCTGCGCCCGCAACGCGCCCGCGCTGTTCGTGCCGTGCCACCGCGTGCTGCGCTCGGACGGGTCGCTCGGCGGGTTCGCGTGGGGCCTGGATGTGAAGCGGGGGCTGCTGGCCCGCGAAGCCGCCGCCCGACCCCGGCCGGTCGGTGGTGTCCCACTTGTGCATGCGACACGCCGGGCGGGGGATGCCGAAGTGGGACACGGATGACAGGAGCGGGGCGGTTGTGTCGGGCGAGGCGCGGGGATAGGCTGGAGGGCTGTCGCCGCGCCCTCGCGCGTCAGCCGAAGGAGGATGTCATGAACACGATCGCCATCGCCGTCACGCCGATCGCTGCCATCGTCCTCCGCGACCCGAACGGAACCGCCGGGCTCCTCGGCTGACCGCTCTCGGGACTGAACCGAGCACGCACAGGCCGCGCCACCGCGCGTTCCGTTCGACAGGCGTCAGCGCTGTCGCCGCTGTTCCGGGCGCCCTCTTGCCAACCCCTTCTCCACTTCGTGCGACTCCCACAAGGATCATGACCTCCACCCCCTCACCACACGACGGCCGCCTCTCCACCCCGAGGGCGCTGCTGCGTCTGCTCCCGTTCGCCAAGCCCGTGCTGGGCAGGCTCAGCCTCGGCGCGCTCAGCGCGTTGATCGCGAGCCTGCTCGCGCTGAGCATCCCGCTCGTGCTGGAGGTGATCGTGCGCGGGCCGATCGCGTCCGGCGACGCCGGCCAGATCGCATGGGGGGCGGCCGCGATCCTGGTGCTCGGACTGCTCGAGGCGGTCATGGTCTGGTTGCGCCGCTGGTTCGTCCTCGGTCCGGCCACGAAAGTCGAGTACGACCTGCGCCGGGGCTTCTACGCGCGCCTGCAGCGACTCCCGGTGTCCTTCCACGATCGCTGGCAGTCGGGTCAGCTGCTCAGCCGCATGATGCAGGACATCAGCATGCTGCGCCGCTGGATGGCGTTCGGCCTGCTCCTGCTGGTGGTCAACGTGCTGACGATCCTGGTGGGCACGGTGCTGCTGTTCCGGTGGCACTGGCTGCTCGGCACGATCTTCCTGGTCTGCTCACTGCCGCTGTGGTACACCGGCTACCGCTTCGAGAAGACCTACGGCACACTCGCGCGGCAGAGTCAGGATCAGGCCGGCGACCTGGCCACCTCGGTCGAGGAGAGCGTGCACGGCATCCGCGTCCTGAAGGCCTTCGGACGCGGCAAGCACGCGCTGCAGAAGTTCGCCAAGCAGGCCGAGACCCTCCGCCAGACCGAGCTGAACAAGGCCCGTGCGGTCGGGATCATCTGGTTCTGGCTGGTCCTGCTGCCCGACCTCGCCTTCGCGCTGTGCCTCGGCGCGGGAATCTACCTCGTCCAGCTGGGCCAGTTCACCCTGCCCGAGCTGATCGCGTTCTTCGCGATGGCGACCGTGCTGCGGTGGCCCATGGAGTCCATCGGATTCCTGTTCTCGTTCACGCTGGACGCGCGCACCGCCACCGACCGGATCTTCGAGGTCCTGGACGAGCAGAACACCATCACCGACCCGGCGACGCCGCTCACGATCGCGCACCCGCGCGGGGAGCTCGCCTTCGAAGGCGTGCATTTCCGGTATCAGGATGCCGCGGCATCCGAACGGGATCTCATCGACGGCATCGACCTCGTGCTGCAGCCCGGAGAGACGATGGCACTGGTCGGGCTGACCGGTTCGGGCAAGACGACGCTGACCACGCTGCCGTCCCGCCTGTACGACGTGACCGGCGGCCGGGTCACCCTCGACGGTGTGGACGTGCGCGATCTCACTCTGCGTGAGCTGCGCCGGCATGTGGGCATGGCGTTCGAGGACGCGACGCTGTTCTCGCAGACGGTGCGGGACAACGTGCTGCTCGGCCGGGAGGATCTGACCCCCGGCAGTGCGGAGGCGGAGGCCGTGCTGCGCGAGGCGCTCGCGGTCGCCCAGGCGGGCTTCGTGGACGACCTTCCGTTCGGCGTGGACACCGTCATCGGCGAGGAGGGACTGAGCCTGTCCGGTGGGCAGCGACAGCGCCTGGCGCTTGCGCGCGCGGTCGCCGCGCGTCCGGCCGTCCTCGTGCTCGATGACCCGCTCTCGGCCCTGGACGTGGACACCGAGGCGCTGGTCGAGGACGCGCTGCGCGAGGTGCTGCACAGCACCACGGCGCTCGTCGTCGCGCACCGTCCCTCGACGGTCATGCTCGCCGACCGCGTCGCCCTGCTGGAGTCCGGCCGCATCACCGCCGTCGGCCGCCACAGCGACCTGCTGCGCGAGAGCGAGCACTACCGGCACGTCATCTCCAGCCTGGAGAACGAACAAGCGCGTACCCGCGAAACGGAGGTGAACCTGTGAGCACGGCAACAGTCGAAGGAACCAGCGGCGAAGACCGCTCGGACTACACGCGCGAAGAGAGCCGCACGATCCGGCGCCGCTCGCTGCGCCTCCTGGGCTCGCTCGTCTCGCCGCTGAAATGGCAGCTGGTGCTGGCCGCGGCCGTGCTGATCGTCTCCACGGCGCTGCGGGTGGCCGGTCCGGCACTGATCGCATACGGTCTGAACACGGCGCTGCCGGCGGTCATCGACCGGATGGATTGGATGCCGACCATCGGCGTGGTGGTCGTGTATCTGATCACCGCGCTGGGCGGCGCCGGCCTGATCGGATGGTACGTCGTCGTGACGGCGCGCCTCACGCAGGCGATCATGTTCGATCTGCGCAAGCGCATCTTCCTGCACACCCAGCGGCTGAGCCTGGAATTCCACGAGTCGTACACGTCGGGACGCATCATCTCGCGGCAGACCAGCGACCTGGACACCATCCGGGAATTGCTGGACGGCGGCCTGAACGAGCTGGTCTCCGGCATCCTCTACGGCGGCTTCACGCTGATCGCGCTCCTGCTGCTGGACTGGCAGTCGGGCGTGATCCTCATCGTCATGGGGCTGCCGCTGTTCCTGCTGATGCGGTGGTTCTACATGCGCTCGCAGCGGGTCTACCGGGAGTCGCGCGTGATCAGCGCCAAGGTCATCGTGAAGTTCGTCGAGACGATGACCGGCATCCGTGCGGTCAAGGCGTTCCGCAAGGAGGCGCGAAACGACGACGAGTTCGGCGAGCTGGCCAGCGACTACCGCGACGTCAACATGGCCTCGATCCGCCTCTTCGGCACCTTCGAGCCCGGGCTGATGGCGGTTGCGTCGGTCTCGCTGGCGCTCGTGGTGTTCTGGGGCGGCGTGCGCATCGAGCCGGGCGTGTACGAGATCGGCACGCTCATCGCGGCTGTGCTGTACGTGCGCAACTTCTTCGCTCCGCTGCAGGAGGTCGCCTTCTTCCTGAACTCCTACCAGTCCGCGACGGCGGCGCTGGAGAAGGTGTCGGGTGTCCTGGAGGAGGAACCCACCGTTCCCGATCCGGTCCAGCCGGTCGATCTGTGGGAGGCGCGCGGGCACATCCACTTCGACCGCGTGCGCTTCGGCTACGGCGGCGGGAAGACGATCCTGCCGGATTTCACCCTCGACATCCCGGCGGGTCAGACCGTCGCGCTGGTCGGCACGACCGGTGCCGGCAAGTCGACCCTCGCCAAGCTCGTCTCGCGCTTCTACGACCCGACCCGCGGCCGCGTGACCCTGGACGGCATCGACCTGCGTCAGCTGCATCCGAAGGACCTGCGCCGCGCCATCGTCATGGTGACGCAGGAGGCGTACCTGTTCAGCGGGACGGTCGCCGACAACATCGCATTCGGCAAGCCCGACGCGACCATGGACGAGATCCGTGCAGCCGCGCGTGCGGTCGGAGCCGAGGCGTTCATCGAGGCTCTCCCGGACGGCTACGACACGGACGTCAACAAGCGCGGCGGACGCGTGTCGGCCGGTCAGCGTCAGCTCATCTCGTTCGCGCGGGCGTTCCTGGCCAACCCCGCCGTGCTGATCCTCGACGAAGCGACCGCGTCGCTGGACATGCCCTCGGAGCGTCAGATCCAGGACGCGTTGCAGACGCTCCTGGCCGACCGGACCGCGATCATCATCGCGCACCGTCTGTCGACCGTGGCGATCGCCGATCGCGTGCTGGTCATGGAGAACGGCGAGATCATCGAGGACGACACCCCGGCGACCCTGATCGCGGGCGCCGGCAAGTTCTCGCAGCTGCACGCCGCATGGCGGGAGTCGCTGGTCTGACCACGCCGTCGGGGTTTTCCGGGACGGAATCCGCTGGCGCGTTTTTCGCGTCTGACCAGGAAATGCTTTTCGCCGGGAAGTGGGCTATGGTCTCGGGGAACACGCCAGCTCACCGAAGGGAAGCGAGTCCAGATGGCCAACAAGCCCCCCAGCGCGACGAACAAGAAGGCTCCGCAGCAGACTCTCAAGGAGAAGCGCGCCGCCAAGCGCGAGAAGTCCCAGGAGACGAACGTCTTCAAGCCCCGCAAGGGCGCGTAATCCTCGATGCTACGGGGCGGCTCGCCGGACTTCGGTCCAGCGGGCCGCCCGTCCGTCTGTCCGGCGCCGGCGCGGCGCAGGTGCTGCGCGGCCGCAGCGGCGCGGCCGCAGCGGCGCGCGGAAGAGGAGATCCGCACCCGATTCGGACGCCCCGCGCGTCCCCGCCCGGAATCCGCTGCCGGCATCCGAATCCGGGAAGCGGCAAAGCGGGTCACCTGCGGTGCGCGCCGGCCGCGACGGCCCGGGCGACTGCCCGCTCGACGGCCGGCCACTCGTGAATGACCTGCGCGTAGGTGAACCGCAGGACCGTATAGCCCCGCAGCACCAGCTCCCGATCATGGGCGACGTCCCTGCCGCGATCGGCGGCCGACGAGTGGAACGCGAATCCATCGATCTGCACCACCAGTCGCTCCCCGATGAGCACGTCCACCCGTCTGCCCGCCAGCACGATCTGCTGCCGGATCGGAATCCCCCACGGCCTCAGACGCACCACGAACAGCGTCTCGAGCCCGGAATCGGAAAGCCCTGTGACCGCCGCCGCGCACTCCCGCGCGGCCCTGGCGGTCCACTGCACCCGCTGCAGGCTCTCTGCCGACAGCCGCTCGATCCTCGCCGCTGACTCCCAGACGGCGAGGGCAGGTTCCCTCGGCAGGCATCGCGCGATGTGGTTCAGCGCGTCCTCGACCGACTCGACCAGGACTCGCGGCGAGGTCGGCACGATCGGCCGGTCCCAATGCGCAGTCACATCCGCGGGCGGCGCCGCGGCATGCGCGGTCAGGCGGAGATGGATGCCGCCGTCGACGCCGTCCGGTATCCACCACCCGCGCACGCGGGCCGCGGATACGCACGCGAGCACTCCGGTGCACCGTGCGGCGACGGTCAGCGCCGTCGACGCGACGGACGTGGCGACCCAGTACCGTCGCACGCGTGTCAGCACGCCGCCGGCGATCGCGGCCCGCAGGGCCGTCGCGGTCACGCCGCGCTCGAGCAGGTCACTGCGATGAACGATGCCGCCACGGTCCGTCACCCACTGCGCGATGTCCACAGCGCCAGAATGCCCGCTGGGGGGATGCCGCGGCCGGCGGACGAGTGAGGCGTGCAGTGTCGAGCCAGAGGTGGAGCGGGGGAGGAGGCGACGCGCCGGGGGCGGCGCGGCTGCACGCGGCCGCGCGGCCGCGGCTGCGCGCGATATAGGAGATCCGCACCAGAATCGGACGCCCCGCAGGTCCCCGCCCGAATCCGCTGCCGGCATCCGAATCCGAGAACCGAGTTCGAGCCCCGCGCGAACCCGGGCAGCGTTTTAGAGGCGGACCTCGGCGATGACCTCGCCGTACTCCGTCTCGCCGACGGGCGTGAAGCCGACGCGTTCGAAGAACGCCTGCGGCCCGCCCTCGCCGGCCTCATAGATCACGTTGACGCGATCCATGCCGCGGGCTCGCGCCTCTTCGAGCAGCTTCTGCACCGCGAACCGCCCGACGCCTCGACCCTGGTCGTCGGCATCCACGTTGATCCGCCAGAGGACGGACTTGAAGTGCTCCTCGGGAGCCTCCGGGTCGAAATTGGCGCTCACGAAGCCGACGACCTCATTGGCGTCGAGCACCACTCGCTGCCACGACGTCTGCGGGTTGATCACGGTCGCGGCGATCCCGTAGCTCACCGGAGCCAGATACTGCTCCTGGCCTGGCTTGAGGGACATGTTGTTGACCGCCACGATCGTCGCGGCGGACAGTTCGACCAGTCTCAGCTCAGCCATAGCCACAGGCTAGCCGCAAGCAGGGCATCGGGGCATGTCGGGGGCGTGAGGTTAACCTGGATTTCATATCCCGAGATATCTCGATGTCGAGATACTTTGCCCTTGCGTTAGGCTGGAATGACCACCCGAACGGAGACAACCAGGTGACCGACTCGACCATCTTCTACACCCACACCGACGAGGCTCCGGCGCTTGCCACCGCCTCGTTCCTGCCGATCGTGAAGGCTGTCACCAGCCAGGCGGGGGTCGATGTCGAGACGAGGGACATCTCCCTCGCGGGGCGGGTGCTGGCCGCGTTCCCCCAGCAGCTCACGCCGGAGCAGCAGGTCGGTGACGCGCTCGCCGAGTTGGGCGGCCTGGCAACGCTGCCCGAGGCCAACATCATCAAGCTCCCCAACATCTCGGCGTCGATCCCCCAGCTGAAGGCCGCGATCGCGGAGCTGCAGAGCCAGGGCTTCGATATCCCGGACTATCCGGATGAGCCGCAGACGCTCGAGGAGAAGGATGTCCGGGCGCGCTACGACCGCATCAAAGGATCGGCCGTCAACCCGGTGTTGCGCGAGGGCAACAGCGACCGGCGCGCCCCGCTGTCGGTGAAGAACTATGCGCGCAAGCACCCGCACCGCAACAAGCCGTTCGCGGCGGGCTCCAAGACGCGCGTGGTGACGATGGGCCACGACGACTTCAAGTCCAACGAGCAGTCCGTCGTGATCTCCGCCGACGATGTCCTCACGATCCAGCACGTCGCCGAAGACGGCACTGTCACCCCGCTCAAGACCGGCCTGAAGGTGCTGCCCGGCGAGATCATCGACGCGACCTTCCTGTCCGCAGCGGCGCTGGATTCCTTCCTGGCCGACACGCTGGCCGCCGCGAAGGCGGATGACGTGCTGTACTCCGTCCACCTCAAGGCCACGATGATGAAGGTCAGCGATCCGATCATCTTCGGCCACGTCGTGCGCGCCTACTTCGCGGATGTGTTCGCACGGTACGGCGATGCCATCGCCGAGGCCGGCCTGACCGCGAACGACGGCCTCGCCGCCATCCTCGCGGGACTGCCGTCCGTGGCGGGCGGAGACGAGATCGCCGCGGCCATCGCCGCCGATCTGGCACGCGGTCCTCGACTGTCGTACACCAACTCCGACAAGGGCATCACGAACCTGCACGTCCCCTCGGACGTCATCGTGGATGCCTCGATGCCTGCCCTGATCCGCAACGGCGGCAAGCTCTGGGGCGCCGACGGGGGAGAGGCGGACACCCTCGCAGTGATCCCGGATTCGTCGTACGCGAGCGTCTACCAGACCACGATCGAGGACGTCATCGCCCGGGGTCCGCTGGATCCGGCGACGATCGGATCGGTGCCGAACGTCGGCCTCATGGCGCAGGCGGCCGAGGAATACGGCAGCCACGACAAGACGTTCGAGATCGCCGCTCCGGGCGTCGTGCAGGTGCTGGACGGCGCCGGAGACGTGCTCATCGAGCAGGCGGTGCAGCCGGGCGACATCTGGCGCGCGACGCAGACCAAGGACGTCGCGATCCGCGACTGGGTCAAACTCGCCGTCACCCGCGCCCGGGCCACCGGCGCGCCCGCCGTGTTCTGGCTGGACGAGACGCGGTCGCACGACGCCGCATTGATCGCCAAGGTGAACACGTACCTGGCCGACCACGACACCGACGGGCTGACGATCGAGATCCTCGCGCCGGCGGCCGCGACCCAGTACTCCCTGGACCGCCTGCGGGAGGGCCTGGACACGATCTCGGTCACCGGCAACGTGCTGCGCGATTACCTCACCGATCTGTTCCCGATCCTCGAGGTCGGCACGAGCGCCAAGATGCTCTCGATCGTGCCGCTGCTGGCCGGCGGTGGGCTGTTCGAGACCGGCGCGGGAGGATCCGCGCCGAAGCACGTGCAGCAGCTGCTGGAGGAGAACTACCTGCGCTGGGACTCGCTGGGCGAGTTCTTCGCGCTCGCCGCCTCGCTCGAGCACCTGGCGACGTTCACCGGGAACGTCAAAGCCCAGGTGCTGGCCGACACGCTGGATGCCGCGACGGGCGCATTCCTGGAGAACGACAAGTCTCCGGGGCGCGCGCTCGGCACCATCGACAACCGGGGCAGCCACTTCTACCTCGCGCTGTACTGGGCTCAGCAGCTCGCGCAGCAGCAGGCGGATCCGGAGCTGTCAGCCCTCTTCGCACCCGTCGCCGAGGCGCTGGCCGCCAATGAGGAGCAGATCGTCGCCGAGCTCCTCGCCGTGCAGGGATCGCCCGTCGACATCGGCGGCTACTACCGGCCGGACGCGCAGCTGGTCGAAGCCGTCATGCGCCCGTCCAAGACGCTGAACACGATCGTCGACTCGATCGGCTGACGGTCGTCCTGACGAAGGGGCGGATGCCGCGGCATCCGCCCCTTCGTCATGCCGGGTGGTCCGCGCCGCGCACCCGGTCATCGAGTGGTGCGGACGGCGGCCCGGTCATCGAGTAGCACGCAGTGCGTATCGAGATGCGGCTCAATAGTGAACGGAGACCTCGGTGCCCATCGGCGCCCAGCCGAAGACGTACTGGGCAGCGCTGACCGGCATGTTGACGCAGCCGTGGCTCATCACGTTGCCGAAGTTGCTGTGCCAGTACGCACCGTGCAGCGCCTCATCGCCGTTGTAGTACATGACCCACGGCACGTTGCGGGTGCAGTAGGCATCCGGGTTCTGCGAGTTCGGGTTGTAGCAGAGCTCGCCCATGTCCTGCGACGTGAGCTTGGAGCTTATGCGGAAGTGCCCGGTGTCGGTGTCGTTGCCCGGCAGGCCCGAGGAGATCGCCCACGACTGGACGACGTTGCCGTTTTCGAACAGGTAGGTGCGCTGCTCGCTGAGATTGACCTCGATGCGCCGGGCCAGCGTGGTGATCACGGGAGCCACCTCGGTGACCGGCAGCGTGAAGGCCGCGTTGCCCGACGTCAGCTGCGTGGCGAAATCCGAGGCCACCGTCGAGGTGTCGCCGAGCTCGCGACCCGGGATGCCCGCGGCGTCCTCGCGCAGGACTTCGCCGCGGGAGTCTGTGATCACGACGCCGTTCTGAGCGGGGCGGTTCACCAGGGGCGCAAGGCCGTCGACGACGGGCTGGATCGCGGCCGGATCGGCCGAGATCGCGAACGTTCCCCGGGTGGTCGGCTCCACGGTGATCCAGGATGCCGCGACCGCGCGATCGATCGGCACCGTGCGCTCTGCACCGACGTAGAAGCCGACGCTGTCGAGCATGGAGTTGAGCGTGTTCACGGTCGCCGCGGCGACGAACGTGGGACGCTCCGCCTCGACCGGCGCCGCCTCGGCATCGAGTTCGACGACCGTCTGACCGGCGGCGAACGCCTCGGCCAGCGTCGTGCGGACCGCGTCCACGTCGATACCGGTGCCCAGTTCGGACGGCACCGTCACATAGCTTGCCGATGCCGCGTCGAAGGCGATCGTGGCATCGACCGGATCGGTGTAGAGGTCGGGCGCAGCGGCCCGGAGTGCGGCTGTCGCGGCATCCGCGTCGAGCCGGACCGGCGCGTCGACGGGCGTCGAGAACCAGGTCGTCGGGTTCCACATCGGGTTCTGTGCGAAGGCGGCGTCGGCCAGAGCGCGCGCGTCCACCGATGCGCCGAGTTCGGCGCCGGTGATCTCGGCGTCTCCGCCCGCGCCGGTCAGCACGATCGTTGTCTGCGCCAGACGTCCCTCGATCGCATCCGCAGCAGCGCCCGGAGTGAGCCAGCCGACGGGCACCCCGGCCACCGATGTGCCGGGCGCGATCAGAACCAGCGAGGTGGCGACCAGCCCCACCACGGCGATGCCGGCAGGGATGCCGATCCACAGGCCGCGCCGGCGTTTGCGCGGCGCCGGATCGGCCGGTGCCCACGCGTAGTTGGGTGCATCACCGTCGCCGTCCGCGGAGATGACTTCCGTCGCGGCGCCGTCGTGCGGTGCCCCCTCGGCGCCGGGCCTGGTGGCCAGATCGGTCATGCCATCACCCCCCGGCTGCGAACACGTCATCCCATCGTACGTGACGACCGATGACCTGAGCGCAACGGATGTATCACGGATTCACTGTGGAGGCGGCGTGGATCGCCGGTGTCAGGACTGACAGATCTCCTGAAAATCATTGCTGGTCTCCTGGAACTTCGTGCCCAGCCCGGCCAGGTCCTCGATCTTGGAGGCGTCGCCCTGGACGACGGCCTCCATGACGTCGCCGGCGTCGGCGAACATCTGCTGCAGCCTCGGCAGGAAGGCCGCGACATCGTCGTTGGTGATCTCACCGGCCGCCTCGGTGATGCGCTGGGCCGCGCCCCGCATGGACTCCACGACGCTCCCGGGATCGTTCGCCGCCGCATTCTCGAACTCACTCGTCGCCGCCTCGATGCTCTCCTGGATGAGGGCGCAGGCGTCCGCGGTGGATTGGCCCTCGTCGCCAGGGGCGTCGGTGCTCTGAAAACCACCCGCAGACGGTCCGGCCGGGGAGCACGCGGTGATACCGAGCGCGACGACCACGGCGAGCGTTCCGGCTGCCAGTCGGTGGTGGATCATGGTGGCCTCCCGGGTTCCAGCCTAAGCGAGCGAGCCCAGCCGGCGGCGTGATCGCCCGTGCGTCGAGGCCCGCAGCCGGACCGAATGTAACGGTTTTGTAAACACGCCGTTCAAATGGATCCCCGAGTCTTGCGCCCCAGCTGGTTCGTAAGCTCTACTAACAAACATGCCACACGAAGCCCAGCCCGGCGCCCCTGCCCTCGTCTCGCCGTCCGTGACAGAGGGTGGGCGCACGTTCCGCCCCGGCCGAGCGCTGCGGCAGGGAAGGAAGGTCCTGCCTGAGCACGCCCGCGGCCACAACCGTTCCCTCCTGCTGCAGACACTCTTCCACCAGGGCGCGATGAGCCGTGCCGACCTCTCTCGCGAGACCGGCCTGACGCGCGTGACGATCTCCGACCTCATCTCCGACCTCATCTCGGACGGCTTCGTCGCCGAAATGGGCGTCCGCGAAGCATCCGGTCCGGGCAAACCGGCCATCCTGGTCGACCTCGACCGCGCCGGCCACCGCATCGTGGGCATCGACCTGTCCGGCAGCGAGGTCTTCACCGGCGCTGTCCTGACCCTTGACGGCGACATCGTGGCGCGTCGGGAAGTGCGGGCCGTGACCGACGGCGACGTGGTCGGCACGGTCGTCCGACTGGCGAAGGACCTGGTCGGCGACGCGCATGCGCCGGTCTTGGGCATCGGGGTGGGCACGCCGGGAATCGTGAACGAGGAGGGCGTCATCCTCACCGCACCCAACCTGCGCTGGGCGGGCTTCGATCTGAAGAACGCATTGCAGGATGCCGTCGGACTGCCCGTACTGGTGGCCAACGATGCGAACGCGGCCGTTCTGGCGGAGTACACCTTCGGCGGAGCGGGGGACGACGTCCTGCTGGTCAAGGTGGGCCGCGGCGTGGGCTCCGGGCTGCTGGCCTCGGGTCAGCCGATGCGCGGTGCGCACTCCGCTGCCGGTGAGATCGGACACGTGACCATCGGCACCGATGGGGGACCGGTGTGCGCGTGCGGCAAGGTGGGGTGCCTCGAGGCCTGGCTCGCCGTCCCCGCGCTGTCCGCGCGACTGGCCGAGGCGGAGGATGACCTCGCGCGCGTCGGCATTCTGCGCGATGCGGGCGAGCGGCTCGGAATCGCGCTGGCACCGATCGTCGGTGTGCTGGACGTGTCCGAGATCGTCCTGTCCGGCCCCGCTGAACTGCTCGACGGCCCACTGGCCGAAGCGACCGCCGACACACTCCGCGCCCGCACGCTCGCCGAGTTCCACGACGGGGTGCGAGTCCGGATGACGGAGCAGGGGCAGGACATCGTCCTGCGCGGCGCCGCCGTCATGGTCCTGTCCGGGCAGCTCGGGGTGTCATAGCACCGTCCGCCCCGGTCCGAACCGCAGGCCTGCACCATCCGGATGGGTCACCCGGCCCACCCAACACCGAGAGAAGAAGACGAAGGAACACACCATGAACAAGAAGCTCGGAGCCCTCGGGCTCCTCGGCGCGGCCGCCGTCGTGCTCGCGGGCTGCGCGGGAGGTTCGGGCACGTCGCCGTCGGATTCGGCGGATGCCGAAATCCGGGTCTGGCTCGTCGGCGCGGACACGCCGCAGGTAGCGCGGGACTACCTCACCGAGACGTTCGAGGAGGAGAACCCCGGATCGACCCTGGTCATCGAAGAGCAGACGTGGGAGGGACTCGTCGACCGCCTCACCACGAGCCTGTCCAGCTCGGACAGCCCCGACCTCGTCGAATTCGGCAACACGCAGGCGCCGGCCTTCACCTCGGTCGGCGCGCTGCTGGACATCTCTGACGAATTCGACGCGCTGGGAGGCGACGACCTGCTTCCCGGCTTCGTGGAAGCCGGTTCCTTCGACGGCAAGTTCTACGCCCCGCCGCTGTACTCGGGCGCACGGGTCGTCTTCGCCGATCCTGCCTTCGTCGCCGCGGCCCCGGCGAACCTCGAGGATTTCGTGGCGCAGGCCAAGGACCTCGCCGCGACGAACCCGGGCAAGTCGGGCTTCGCCTTCGCCGGGCAGGACTGGTACAACGCGCTCCCGTTCATCTGGGAGAACGGAGGCGAGATCGCCGTCGCGGACGGCGACACCTGGGACGCGCAGCTGAGCTCCGACGAGTCCGTCGCCGGGCTGCTGCAGGTGCAGGACCTCATGACCACTGCCTCGCTGGCGCCCAAGGACGGCGACAACGCCGAGCCGTGGACCCCCTACTGCGAAGGCCAGTCGATCCAGTTCTCCGCCCCCAACTGGGCGTTCGGTCTGGCCAGCGAGTGCGAGACGGCAACCCCGCCCGCAGCGCCCATGGTCTATGCACTGCCCGGCATGGACGGGGGCGCCGCCCAGGTGTTCGCCGGCGGTTCCAACATCGGCATCTCGGCGAAATCCGCGCACCCGGACCTGGCCAAGAAGGCACTGGCGATCATCCTCAGCGAGGAGTTCCAGACGATCTACGGCGAGAACGGGCTGATTCCGGCCAGAAAGTCGCTGGCCTCCACCCTGGGGGACACCCCGCAGGCGCAGGCCTTCACGGAAGCCGCCGGGAATGCCAAGCTGACCCCGGCGTCGCCCAACTGGGCGGAGGTCGAGGCCTCGCGCGTCCTGGAGGACTTCTTCGTGAAGATCGCGCAGGGCGGTGACGTCCCGGCCTTGGCCGCCGACGTGGACACGAAGATCGAAGACATCCTCAACGGCTGAACGACTCAGGAGCGCCCGCACCGCAACCGGGCGGGCGCTCCACCAGCCGGCGGCTGTGCAGGTCGACCGCCGGGCCGCCGACGGCCGGTCCGATCCCGGTCGCCACCGCCGGCCACCCGGACCCGCCCCCTCACAAGAAAGAGCTGACATGTCCAGCGTCCGCGACGATCTCGGCCCCGCGGTGAGCGCGGTCGAGGGTGAGCGGATCCTGGCGCCCCAGCCTGCCCGGGCACCCGGAGCCAAGCGAGCCCGCCGGGCGGGCGGATTCACCCCGTACGCGCTGCTGGTGCCCTCCCTGGTCGTCCTGGCTGCGATCACCGGCTGGCCGCTGATCCAGCTGCTCATCATGTCGTTCCAGGAATTCGGCCGCGCGCAGATCTTCGGGGCGGCGCCGGAGTTCGTCGGTCTGGGCAACTACGCCGACGTGCTGACCGATCCGGAGTTCTGGCAGGTCCTGGCCCGGTCGGTCCTCCTCGCGGCCGTATGCGTGATCGTGACGATGATCCTCGGAATCCTGGTCGCACTGCTCATGAAGCGACTCGGCGCGGCGCTGCGCACGATGGTCTCGGTCGGGCTGTTGCTGGCCTGGGCGATGCCGCCGCTGTCGGCGACGATCGTGTGGGGCTGGATCTTCGACACGCAGTACGGCGTCCTCAACAACGTCCTGAGCCAATGGTTCGGACTGCCGTTCGCAGGACACTCGTGGCTCATCGAACCGCTCAGCTTCTTCTTCGTCGCGACGATCATCATCGTCTGGGGCGCGGTGCCGTTCGTCGCCTTCACCGTCTACGCCGGGCTGACGCAGGTCCCCGACGAGGTGCTCGAGGCCGCCCAGCTGGACGGCACCGGGGCGTTCACACGCTTCCGATTCGTCGTCGTCCCGTTCATCCGCCCGATTCTCGCAATCGTCACGATCCTTCAGGTCATCTGGGACCTGCGCGTGTTCACCCAGATCTATGCGCTGCAGTCGATCGGCGGCCTCGCCGAGCAGACGAACACGCTGGGCGTGTACATCTACCGGGTCTCGCTCGGATCCGGCGATTTCGGGGCCGGTGGCGCGATCTCGGTCATCGTCGTCCTGATGCTCGCTGTCGTGTCCGTCTTCTACGTCCGCCGAACCGTCAAGGAGGACGCACTGTGACCGCCCTCGCCCGCACCCAGCCGGCCGCGCCCGCGGCATCCACGACCCGTCGGGGCGGCCGCTCGCGGCGCCGGATCGGTTCGGTGCTGGCCGGAGCAGCCGGCATCGTGGTCTTCTTCGCCTCGGTGTTCCCGGTGTACTGGATGGTCAACACGTCCTTCCAGCCCAACGCGCAGGTGCGGGGCACGCAGCTGCACTTCTGGCCAGACAACGGCACAGTCGAGAACTACGTGGGCGTCATCTTCCACAACGAACGGGCACCGTTCCTGCCGGCGCTGCTGAACTCGCTGCAGGTCACGCTGCTCACGGTCGCCGTCGCGCTGGTCTTCGCCTTCCTCGCCGCCCTGGCCGTCACGCGATTCCGGTTCCGGTCCCGCGCCGCGTTCATCATCACGATCCTGCTCGTGCAGATGATCCCCGCAGAGGCCATGATCATCTCCACCTTCCGGCTGATCGACGGCTGGGCGCTGCTGAACACCGTGGTGGGTCTGTCCGCGGTGTACATCGCCACCGTCCTGCCGTTCACGATCTGGACGCTCCGCGGCTTCGTCAACGGCGTCCCGGTCGAACTGGAGGAGGCCGCGATGATCGACGGACTCAGCCGTGCGCAGGCGTTCTGGCGCATCACCTTCCCGCTGCTGGCGCCGGGGCTGGTCGCGACGGGCGTGTTCGGCTTCATCCAGGCGTGGAACGAATTCGTGTTCGCCCTGGTGCTGAACCCCCGGCCGGAATCCATGACACTGCCGGTGTGGCTGCGCACCTTCCTGGACCCGAATGGGGGGACGAACTGGGCCGAGCTGATGGCCGGGTCCACGCTGGTCGCGATCCCGGTCGTGATCTTCTTCCTGATCGTGCAAGGCCGGATGACCAGCGGGCTGGTCGCGGGGGCGGTCAAGGGCTGATGAGCGTGTCGCAGAGCGCCGGCCCCGGAACGGGGGACGGCCGATGAGGATCGGGCTGGACATCGGCGGGACCAAGACCGATGCCGTCGCCGTCGATGCGACGGGCGCGATCGTCAGCCGCCTGCGGCTGCCGACGGGATGGGGACCGGATGCCGTGATCCGGACTCTGCTGCACGCCGTGCGCACCCTCGCCGCGGAAACCGCCGCGAGCGGGCCGATCGAGTCGGTGGGAATCGGCATCCCGGGGCAGGTCGAGCCGGGAACCACGCGGGTGGTCCACGCCGTCAACCTGGGCGTCCAGGAGCTGGACCTGGTCGCGGCCGTCGGGCGGCAGCTCGGGGTGCCGGTGCGCGTCGAGAACGACGTGAAGGCGGCCGCGTTCGGCGCGCACGCCCTGCACACGAGCCGGAGGGGGTCCGCGGCCGGCTCGCCGGGGTCGATGGCGTACCTCAATCTGGGCACCGGGGTCGCCGCAGGCATCGTCGCCGACGGGGAACTGTGGCGGGGAGGACGGGGAACGGCCGGAGAGGTCGGGCACATCTCGATAGACCCGCGCGGGCCGCTGTGCCGCTGCGGCCAGCGCGGCTGCATCGAGGCGCTGGCCGGCGGCGGTGCCATCGCAAAACGGTGGGGACGACCGGCGGTGCTTCCGGTCCGCGACGTCTTCGACGCCGCCGAGGCCGGCGACCCGGTCGCACAGCAGTTGCGGGCGGGACTCGCGTGCGGTGTCGCTGCGGCCGTTCGGGTCCTGGTCCTCACTGCGGATGTGGACCTGGTCGTGATCGGCGGAGGCGTCTCGGGGCTGGGTGGGCGGCTTCTCGCGGATGTGGCGGGGGAACTGGCGGCCAGCGCCGAGGCGTCGCCGTTCATGCGCTCGCTGCGGCTCGAGCAGCGGATCGAGCTGCTGCCCACCGGCTCGCCGGCTGCGGCTCTGGGCGCCGCCCTGGTTGGGGCGCCGCGCGGCTCGCGGGAGGGGAGACAGGCGTATGGCTGAGGTCGTGATCGTTCCGGATGCCGCCACCGCGGGCGGCATCGTCGCCGAGGAGATCGCCCGGCTGATCCGGCGGGACCCGCACACCGTGCTCGGGCTCGCGACCGGGTCGACGCCGCTCGTGGTCTACGGGGCGCTGCCCTCCCGGCTCGCCGGGGTGGACGTGTCCCGGGTCCGCGGGTTCGCCCTGGACGAATACGTCGGACTGGCCCCGGATCACCCGCAGAGCTACCGGTCGGTCCTGCTTCGGGAGGTGGTCCGGCCGCTGGGGCTGGACGCTGCGCACGTGCGGGTGCCGGACGGCGCGGGCGAGGGCATCGCGCACGCCGGAGAGGATTACGAGCGTGCGCTCGTGGACGCCGGGGGTGTCGACCTGCAACTGCTCGGAATCGGCACGGACGGCCATATCGGCTTCAACGAACCCGGTTCCTCGTTCGCCTCGCTCACCCGGGTCAAGACCCTCACCCGACAGACGCGGGAAGACAACGCGCGCTTCTTCGACTCGATCCACGACGTTCCGCGCCACTGCATCACGCAGGGTCTCGGCACGATCCTGCGCGCCCGGCATCTGGTGCTGCTGGCGTTCGGTGAAGGCAAGGCCGCCGCCGTCGCGGGCGCCGTCGAGGGTCCGATCACGGCGTCGCTGCCCGGTTCGGCGATCCAGCTGCACCCGCACGCCACCGTCGTGGTGGACGATGCGGCGGCATCGCACCTGCGCTTCGCGGACTACTACCGGTATGCCTTCGCGAACAAGCCCGCCTGGCAAGGGCTCTAGGGCAGGAGAAGGTCAGCGGCAGCGACCGCCGGCCGAGGCCGTCAGCCCCAGGCGAGGGCGAGCAGGTGATCCAGACTCAGCGGGGCCAGTTCCATCGCCGCGACGTCGCCCGGTGTGATCCACCGCAGTTCGGCGATCTCAGCCCGCGCCGACAGCTCGGCCGGCTCGGCCGTCGTGCGGAATGCCGCGGCGACGACCCGGTGTCCGGGCTCGTTGGCGGCGTCGGCCTCGAACGTCCCGAGCGGTTCCAGGTCGTCGGGGGCCACCACCAGCCCGACCTCCTCGTGCAGCTCCCGCGAGAGCGCCTCGGCGGCGCTCTCGCCGTGTTCGGGCTTGCCGCCGGGCTGCATGAAGACCGAGGTCCCCTGCTTGCGCACGACCAGCACCCGCCCGGCGGCATCCGTGATCACGGCGGCGCTGACGAAGATGAGCGGAGCCGTCACGGCGCGAACACCTTCCCGGGATTCAAAATGCCGAGCGGGTCGAATGCGCGTGTGATCCGACGCTGCAAATCCCACTGGTCCGCGCCCAGCTCATCGGCCAGCCATCGGCTCTTGAGCACACCCACGCCGTGCTCGCCGGTCAGCGTGCCACCCAGGCGGAGAGCGGCGCGGAACAGGTCGTCCGCGGCATCCCAGATGAACGCCGGCACCTCGACGATGCCGGCGGCATCGGGCTGCGCCGCGAACACGAAGTTCGGGTGCAGGTTTCCGTCCCCCGCGTGCGCGACGGTCGGGATGGCGACACCGTGCTCCCGCTCCACGCGGGCGATCTCGTCGAACATCGCCGGCAGCGCGCTGCGGGGGACCGAGATGTCCTCGATCAGGGCGGTGCCGAGCGTCTCCATGGCGGGGTGCATCGAGCGACGGATCGTGAGCAGACGCTCGCCCTCCTCCCGGTCGCGCGAGACGATCACCGTTCCGCCGGCCGCCCGCAGCACCGCGGCGATCGCGTCGCACTCGGCGACGGCCGCAGGCCCATCGGTCTGGATGGTCAGCTGAGCGGCGCCGGGCGTCGGCGGATCCAACCGGAGCAGGGCGTGGACCGCCGCGAGGGACGCGGCATCCATCAGTTCCATGATCGCCGGCTGAACACCGGAGGCGGTCACCGCGGCAGACGCTTCGGCCGCTGCCCGGACACTCCCGAAGGTCGCGGCGAGCGTGCACACCTCACCGGGAACGAGCCGGCGCAGCTTCAGCGTCGCGCCGACGACGACCCCGAGGGTGCCTTCGGATCCGATGACGAGCGAGGTCAGATCCAGGCCGGTCACACCCTTGACGGTGCGATGGCCGAGCTTCAGCAGCCGCCCGTCGGCCAGCACCAGATCCACGCCGAGCACGGCATCGCGGACCACGCCGTATTTCGCGCACAGCAGCCCGCCCGCGCCGGTGGCGATGTTCCCGCCGACGGTCGAGATCGCGCGGCTGGCCGGGTCCGGCGCCCACCACAGGCCGTGCTCGGCGAGGACGGCGTTCAGGTCGGCGTTCAGGATGCCCGGCTCGACGACCGCGAGCAGGTCGTCCGGGCGTACCTCGAGGATGCGGTCCATGCCGCGCAGGGACAGTGCGATCTCACCGGCACCCGCATTCGCGGCGCCGGCCAGCCCGGTTCCGGCGCCGCGCGGGACGACCGGCGTGCGGGTCGCGGTCGCGATCCGCAGGGTCGCCTGTACGTCGGCGACCGAGTGCGCGTGCACGACCGCGAGCGGGGCTCCGGATGCCGCGTGGCCGGACTTGTCGGCGCGTGCCCCTTCCCGTGCCGCCTCCGACGTGTCGACCCGGTCACCGAGAGCCGCGCGCAGCAGACCGACGACGTCGGGCTCGGCGCTCACGCGAGTCGTCGCCGCCCGGCCAGGACGCCGGCGGTCACCGCGACCACGCCGAAGACCAGCCCGACCCACGTCAGGCCCAGACTCCACCAGGCCAGCGTCGCGGACACGTAGACCAGGAGCTCGACCACGGCGCGGACGAACGGGTGCACCTCGAACACCGCGCGGGGGGAGACGAACAGCGCCCAGGTCAGGATGGCCAGCACGGGCGCGCCGATTCCGATGACGATGTTCCACGGGAACTGCCATGCGGCGAAGCCCCAGATCGCGAGGCTGATGAAGGCGAACAGCTCGCAGAGGAGCGCCAGCACGTCGATCGCGGAGAGGGGGGCGCGAGTGCCTGGCTCGCGGGGAGCGGCCGGCCGCACGCGGGGACTGTCGGACATGCGTCCATTCTACGGCGGGCCGTGCACCGCCCCGCGGGCTCCTCAGTCCCGGATGCCGCCCGTCCACACCGCGACCGTCTCGAGCGCTCGCGAGAGCAGGACCGCATCGGCCGTCATGCCGGCGCGCAGCGATCCGAGGTGGTGGGCGCGGCCGACGGCCCGCGCGGGCACTGCGGTGAGGGCCGCCACCGCCTCGGCCAGCGGAACCCCGGCGGCCACGGCGCAGCGCAGCGCGGCATCCTGCGTCAACGTCGAACCGGCGATCGCTCCGCCGCCGGAGAGCCGGGCGATGCCGCCCGCGACGTCGACTCCGAGCGATCCAAGCGTGTAGCGTCCATCGCCGCTGCCCGCGGCCGCCATCGCATCGGTGACCAGCGCGACCCGCCCGGGGGCGAGGGCGAAGGCGATGCGCACCAGCGCGGGGTGCAGATGCACACCGTCTGCGATCACCTCGAGCGTCACCCTGGGGTCGGCTGCCGCGGCGGCGACCGGACCCGGATCACGGTGATGCAGGGGCGGCATCGCGTTGAAAGCGTGGGTGAGGATCGTCGCACCGGCGTCGAACGCCGCGCGCGCCAGATCGAAGTCCGCGCCGGTGTGTCCGACGGCCGCTACCGCGCCAGCGTCGACCACCATCCGGATCGCATCGAGTGCGCCGGGCAGGTCGGGGGCGATGGTCACCTGCCGGATCGTGCCCCGGCCCGCCGACAGCAGGCCCGTCACGGTGTCCGCATCCGGCGGGCGCAGCAGCGTGCCCTCGTGGGCGCCCCGGTATCCGGCGGACAGGAAGGGGCCCTCGAGGTGCGAGCCGAGGATGTCCGCATCCGTCTGCATCAGGTCCGCGACCATCGCCGCCCGCCGCTGCAACGTCTCGGGCGGGGCGGTCACCAGCGAGATCACCGCGCGGGTGGTGCCGTGCGCGCGGTGCAGCGCTCGCGCGGCCCGGATGCCGTCCGGCCCGTCGTCGTAGGACTCGCCGGCGCCGCCGTGGCCGTGGATGTCGATGAAACCCGGGGTCAGCGTCGCGCCGGCTCCCGCGGCGCGCTCCCCGTCGCAGACGACATCGCCCGGCTCGGCGAAGCTGCGCCATTCGTCGCCGGCGCCGCGGGCGATCACCCGGTCCGCCTCGAAGCGCACCCATCCGGACTCCACGATGCGCCCGGCATCCACCAGCCGGACGGAGTGGATGAGCGTGCTCAATCGGTGCTCCACGGGATCTCGCCGGAGGGATGGAAGCGGATGCCCAGGCTCGTCCACAGCGGTCCGAGCGTGCCCACGCGCGATCGGAACGACTCCCACGTGCGTAGCTCGCCGTTCTGTGCGGACCAGGCCACCTCGGCCGCAGCGGCGATCCGCGGGAAGGCCATCCGATCGATGTCCTCCAGCGTCCGGATCGTCTCGGTCCACATCGGCGCCTCCACGCCGACGATGTCGTCCTCGCCCACGCCGGCGATGATCGAGGTCGGCTCCCACGAATAGGCGCGCTCGACGCTGGTCGGGCCGTTTGCCCAGATGAGCCCCAGCGGGCTGGCCGGGTCGTCCTTCATGTCCAGGTACACGGCATCGGCGGGGGAGAGGATGACACCGGCGGCATCGCGGGCGAAGGCGCGCGCCGCGTCGGCCATCCCGTCGGCGGGGGTCGTGAACCCCCAGTACTGGCCGACGGTGCTCGGGTCGATGCCGCCCGCCGCACCGGCCTCGTGCCAGGTCACCGGAATCTTGCCCAGATCCGCGACGATGCCGGTGGCGCGTGCCATGAACAGCCCGAAGTCACCCGGATCGGTGCGCAGTGCCTCGTCTCCGCCGATGTGCAGATACGGCCCGGGGGTCATCGCGGCCAGCTCTCCCACCACGTCGGCGACGAAGTCGTAGGTGGCCTCGTCGCGGATCTTCAGCGATGAGAATCCGACGTCCGTGCCGGTGTAGGGGACCGCTGCCGGCGGCGGCGCGTCCTCGTGGCCGGGGGGATGGTCCGGGTCGGGCGGCTCGACCAGGTCCGGGTAGGCCAGCCCGACGGCGTGCGTGTGACCGGGCAGGTCGACCTCAGGGACCACGATCATGTGCCGGGATGCCGCGTACCGAACGATCTCGCGGTAGTCCGCCGTCGAATAGAAGCCGCCGACGTCGCCGCCCACCGCAGTCCCGGCGGCGAACTCGGTCAGCCTCGGCCGCGAGTCCAAGTGGATGCGCCAGCCCTGATCGTCGGTGAGATGCAGGTGCAGCGCGTTGAATTTCAGCGCGGCGGCCCGATCGATGTACGCCTTGACGGTCTCGACGCCGAAGAAGTGCCGCGCCACATCGAGCATGACTCCGCGATACCCGAAGCGGGGCCGGTCGGCGATCCGCACGGCCGGCACGGCGAAGCCGGAGCGGTCCCGGACGATCAGCTGCCCCAGCGTCTGCACGCCGTAGAACAGTCCGGCCGCGTCCGCGCCGGTGACCATGACGGATGCCGCCTCCGCGGTGAGCCGATACGACTCGGCGGGCGCGCCGGGCTCGATGCGCAGCTCGACGGCGGGGCCGCTCGCGCGGGGCGTGGAGGCACTGTCGGGAGCCGGGGGTGCACTCTCCGGAGCGGAGGAGGCACTCTCGGGAGCGGAGGCTGCACTCTCGGCAGCGGAGGGGGTGGGCGCGTCCACGGTGACGCCGGTGCGGGCCGTGAGGATCGCGGTGAGAGCGGCGGCGGCATCCGCGTCCCCGAGGATCCGGACTCGGCCGTCGATGCGGAACGGCGCAGCGGTGGCATCCGCCGCGATCGAGAGCGGTGCGGGGACGACGCCGAACGAGGGGGCGGGTGCTGACACGGTGGCTCCATTCTGGGCGGCGGCCGGGCACCCCGCCACCGGCGCACGCACCGGTGTGACCGGCACCGTGCACCCTGTCCGACGGGCGGGCTGTAAAGACTCCTAACAAACCGGGTCTCCAGCGTACCGGCGGTGCCCCGCAACCGCACGGACCGGCATCCGTTATGCTCGAAATGTCGCGACTGGCGTTGAGGTGGGTAACCACCAGGGAGCGACCGACACGGCACTCGACCGTACGCCTGGGTCGATGCGTATTTCGATACGTCCGCCTCGCGGACTACTCAATAACCGCTTTCCGAACGGAAACCGGACGCGCCGCAGTCAAGGAGACGCCATGACCGACCATTACTTCAACGCGCCGCTGGCCGAGGTCGACCCGGAGATCGCGCAGGTGCTCGAGCGCGAGCTGGAGCGGCAGCGCGGGTACCTGGAGATGATCGCCTCCGAGAACTTCGTGCCGGTCTCGGTGCTGCAGTCCCAGGGGTCGGTGCTGACCAACAAGTACGCCGAGGGCTACCCCGGCCGCCGCTATTACGGCGGCTGTGAAGAGGTCGACGTCGCGGAGGAGCTCGCCATCGAGCGCGCGAAGTCCCTCTTCGGAGCGGCATTCGCCAACGTCCAGCCGCACTCCGGTGCCACCGCGAACGCGGCCGTGCTGCATGCGATCGCCCGCCCCGGCGACACTCTGCTGGGGCTGTCCCTGGACCAGGGCGGCCACCTCACCCACGGCATGAAGATCAACTTCTCCGGCCGCCTGTTCAACATCGTCGCGTACGGCGTGGACCCGGAGACGTCGCTCGTCGACATGGACGAGGTGCGCCGCCTGGCGATCGAGTTCCGTCCGAAGGTCATCATCGCGGGCTGGTCGGCGTACCCCCGACAGCTGGACTTCGCCCGTTTCCGCGAGATCGCCGACGAGGTCGGCGCGCTGCTGTGGGTGGACATGGCGCACTTCGCCGGTCTGGTCGCCGCCGGGCTGCACCCCAGCCCGGTGCCGCACGCTCACGTGGTCTCCTCGACCGTGCACAAGACGATCGGCGGCCCGCGGTCCGGCTTCATCCTGACCAATGACGCCGAGATCGCCAAGAAGATCAACACGGCCGTGTTCCCCGGCCAGCAGGGCGGGCCGCTGATGCACATCATCGCGGCCAAGGCGACGGCGTTCAAGCTCGCCGCCACCCCCGAGTTCAAAGAGCGCCAGGAGCGGGTCCTGCGGGGCGCCCGGATGCTCGCCGAGCGGCTGTCCCAACAGGACGTGAAGGATGCCGGCATCGCGGTCCGCTCGGGCGGCACCGACGTGCACCTCGTGCTGGTGGACCTGCGCGACGCCCAGATCGACGGCAAGCAGGCCGAAGACCTGCTGCACGAGATCCACATCACGGTCAACCGGAACGCCGTGCCCAACGACCCGCGCCCGCCGATGATCACTTCGGGCCTGCGCATCGGCACGCCGGCCCTGGCCACGCGCGGATTCGGGGACGCGGAGTTCGCCGAGGTGGCGGACATCATCGCCTCCGCGCTGCTGCCCGACGCCGACGTGTCGGCGCTGCGTGCGCGCGTCGCGAGGCTGACCGCGCAGTTCCCGCTGTACCCGGGACTCGTCCAGTAGATCGCCTGCGCGTTTGCCCCGGGCGCATACCTACGGGCATAGTGATACGACAAGCTTTGCGAGCCTCGCTCGCGCAACTCCGGAGGCGACAACCATGACCGCACAGAAACTGGACGGGGTCGCCACTGCGGCGGCCATCAAGGATGAGCTGCGCGCACGCGTGGCGGCCCTGGCCGAACGGGGGATCGTCCCCGGCATCGCCACGGTGCTGGTCGGAGCGGATCCCGGCTCGCAGCTGTACGTGGGCATGAAGCACCGCCAGTCCGAGGCGATCGGCATGAACTCGATCCAGGTCGAGCTGCCCGCGGATGCTACGCAGGAGCAGGTCGAAGCGGCCATCGACGCGCTCAACGCCGACCCCGCCTGCCACGGCTTCATCGTGCAGCTCCCGCTGCCCAAGCACATCGACACCGACGCGATCCTGGAGCGGATCGACCCGGACAAGGACGCCGACGGACTGCACCCGACGAACCTGGGGCGGCTCGTGCTCAATGTCAACAGCCCGATCACCTCGCCGCTGCCGTGCACGCCGCGGGGTGTCATCGAACTCCTGGTGCGCAACGGGTACGACCTGACGGGCAAGCACGTGGTCGTCGTGGGCCGCGGCGTCACCATCGGGCGCTCGATCGGCCTGCTGCTGACCCGCCGCGAGTTCAATGCCACCGTCACGCTGACCCACACCGGCACCGTCGATGCCGGCCAGTACCTGCGCCAGGCCGACGTGATCGTCGCCGCGGCAGGAGTCAAGCACCTCATCACCGCGGCCGATGTCAAGCCCGGCGCAGCCGTGCTGGATGTTGGCGTCACGCGCGAGCAGGACCCCGAGACGGGCAAGGCCAAGGTGCACGGCGACGTGCACCCCGACGTCGCAGAGGTCGCGGGCTTCCTCTCGCCCAACCCCGGCGGAGTCGGTCCGATGACCGTCGCGCTCCTGCTGATGAACGTGGTCGAGGCTGCGGAGCGCAGCGCCGCCTGACCCGGCGGCTCGCGGTCACCGACGCGCTTGGGCGGCGGCCAGGGCAGCGCGCGCGCCGCTGGTCGGGGCGATGGCGACCAGCCCGCGGTACAGCTTCACGAGCGTTTCGGCATCCAGAACGCCGGTGCGCGCCCGGTCGCAGTGCACCGCCTGGATCGCCGCCTCCAGCTGGAAGCGACCGAGTGGGTCGCCCAGCGCCGTCGCCCGGCGCAGCAGCGATCTGCCCTCCGCGATCAGTTCCGCGTCCCACTCGCCGGGGTCCTGCTCGTCCAGCGGCGGCCACGGCCGGGCCGCGCGTGCCGGGGCGCGCGACTGGGCGAAGGTCAGCAGCGCGGCCAGACCCCACGCCTCGGGCTCGGTCTGCAGCAGGCTCGCCAGCAGGACGGCGAGCCAGCGTGCCTCGTCGGCGATCGAGTCCCGTATGTCTCGCGCGTCCGTCACCGGTGGCTCGAGCCAGTCGATCGCGTAGGCGCCGTACACGGCCTCCAGCACTGCGCTGAGGCGATCGGGCATGTCGCCGCGGGACGGGACGACGAACGGGATGCCGGCGTCCCGGATCCGCCGCTTGGCCCGCACCAGCCGCTGCGCCATGGTGGCCGGCTCGACGGCGAAGGCGCGCCCGATCTGCGCGGCGTCGAACCCCAGGGCCGCCTGCAGCATGAGCGGCGTGCGGATGCCGGGATCCACCGCCGGATGGGCGCACGCGAAGAGCAGCTCGAGCCTCTTGTCGGGAATGCGCTCGCGGTCCGCGAGCACCGCGCCGGCATCCCGATCGTCCGTGCCGAGCATGCCCTCCAGCAGCGGCGCGCTGGTGCGCGCAGCGGATGAGCGCAGCAGATCGCGCAGACGGTTGCGGGCCACGATGACCAGCCACCCTTCGGGGTTGTCCGGGATGCCGCGGTCCGGCCACGAGCGGAGCGCCTTCTCGAACGCGTCCGACAGGGCGTCCTCCGCGAGTGCGACATCGCGGGTGGCGACGGCGATCACCGCCAGGATGCGGCCGTACGAATCGCGTGCGATGCGCTCCGCGGCAGCGCCGGCGGCACCCGCGCCGCCCTCCTCCGCGGGGTGGCCGGCGGTCATCGGTAGTCGAACGGCGTCCAGGCTCCGTCCACGAACCTGGTGCCCGAGGGGCGGATCTCCACGGCGCCCCAGTTCACCGACGGAGCCTTGCCGGCCCATCCGATCGCCTGGTCCAGGTCGTCCACCTCGATCACGAACGTCCCGCCGAGCTGCTCCTTCGTGTCGGCGTACGGTCCGTCCTGCACGCGCAGCGGGTCGCCGCCGCGCACCGTGGTGGTCCCCGACGACGGCTGCAGGACCTCCGCCGAGCGCAGCACGCCGGCTGCATCCAACGCCTTCGCGTAGTCGTCGAACTCGCGCATCCCCTCGGCCAGGGCGTCGGGTCCGAGATCCGCCGCGCTCATCTCGGGGTAGTGCAGCAGGAGTGTGTACCGCATGCGTTCGGTCCTTCCTCTATCGGGCTGTCATGTATCGACCATCCGATCGGCCGTGACACCCCTATGACGATCCAGGGGAGCCGCGATCGACAGCGCCGATCAGTCCGTGCCCAGTTCGTCCAGCATCCGGCGCTGCTCCTCGGTCAATCCGTCCTGCAGCTCGCGTCGGGCCGCGGCGTTGTCGCGCGACGGGATCGCGGCGGAGGACGGGGGGATGCCGGCGTCCCGCCCTCCGGTGGCCCGGTCGTAGAGCGCACCGGCGGATCTTTCCACCCGGTCATCGATGGTGTCGTAGATCGCCCAGCCGACCAGGAGGATCACCGGCGGCAGGATGTACCCCCACAGCCATCCGCCGACGCTCACTGCGGAGAGCACGACGGTGAGGATCCACACGATGAGCGCCACGACGAAGACCACTGCGCCCTGCACGAGCTTCTCGCCCACGCGCGTGCGCCGACCCGCGGACCTTGCGACCATGCCCCGGAACGCCCGATGGATCAGCGGTTTGACCCAGATGGTCAGCGCCGTGAGGATGACGCCGGCCCACAGGGCGGACCAGCCCACGCGCGCCGGGGTGAGCCAGCCGATCACGAGCAGGACGACCACGTTGAACACCAGGAGGGAGAGGAAGCGCACGACCCATTTCTTCATGCCTGATACGTTGCCACGCGCCACCGAGGCGCGCCACCGCGGCGCCTCAGCGCATGCGGACGAGCTGGGTGAGGTCGTCGTTGGGCAGCTCGTCCACGATCGCCATCACCTCCAGGTCCACCAGGTCGGCTCGCCCGGACACGACGGTCAGGAACGCAGAGTCCGCGGCGTCACGGCCGGTGGCGATGCGCACCAGAGTCGAGCGCGGTGCGAGCGTGGTCGCATCCACCACGTGCCAGCCGTCGTTGACCCACGCTTCGGCCACCGCGTGGAAGTCCATGGGGAACAGTCCGGGCGCGTACACCGACACCACGCGCGCGGGCACGTTCAGGGCGCGCAGCAGGGCCACGGTGAGGTGGGCGTAGTCCCGGCACACCCCCTGCCGCGCCAGCAGCGTCTGCGTCGCCCCATCGGTGGGCAGACTCGAACCGGTCACGTAGACCAGGTGCGTGCCCACCCAGGACGAGACGGACGAGAGCAGCTCGGCCGGATCGGTGATGCCGCCGAACTCGGCGTACGCGGTGGGCCCCAGGGTGTCCGATTCGGCGTACCGGCTGGGTCGGCGATAGGTGATCAGGTCGGTCGGGCTCGCCACCGTCGAGGACGCGTCACCCTGGATGGAGGCGTCGTACGAGGCCACCAGGCGGCCGACGGGGCTGTTCACCCTGTGCAGGCGGGTGCCGTGCGCATCCGGGAGGGACTCGTACGTCAGCGGGACGCCGTCGACGCTGAACGCGATGTGCTCGGTGACGGGGGTGTGGTGTCCGCTCACGGCCATCGAGAAGACCAGCTCGGCCGGCTCGGTCACGTCCAGTTCGATGCGGCTGACGACGTCTCTCTTCATCGGTCCAGAGTGCCATGTCCGCGTGTCGCCTGGGTTACGCGGGCAGTGCCTGTCGACATTCCGGGGAGGATGCGGTACTTTGCTCTCTAAACCGATCAACTAAACCGGTTTAGATCATCGAAGGCAGCGTAGCCGCATGGGTGAATCGCAGGGGGACCGGGCACGACGCCCGACCATCGCCGACGTCGCGCAGCGCGCGGGCGTCAGCAAGGGGCTCGTCTCGTTCGCCCTCAACGATCGCCCGGGGGTGAACGTCGCCACGCGTGAGCGGATCCTCGCGATCGCCGCGGAGCTGGGCTGGGCGCCCGATCTGCGCGCGCGCTCCCTGAGCACAAACCGCTCGTTCGCCCTCGGACTCGTCCTGCAGCGCGACACCGCCATCGTCGCGGGGGATCCCTTCTTCCCCGCCTTCATCGCGGGCGTGGAGCGCGAGCTCTCGACGGCGGGGCAGGCACTGGTCCTGGCGTCGGTGCCCTCGACCCGTCGCGAAGCGGACACCTACCGCAAGCTCGCATCCGAACGGCGCGTCGACGGCGTCTTCCTCGCCGACCTGCGCGGTGGCGACGAACGGCTGGAGCTCGTGCAGTCCCTGGGACTGGCGGCTGTCACGCTGGGGCATCCCGATGTCCCATCGCCGTTCCCCGCCGTGTCGGTGGACGACATCGACGGGGTGATCGCCACCGTGGCGCACCTCGTCGAGCTCGGCCACCGGTCGATCGCGCACGTTGCCGGCTCCCCCGAGATGCTGCACGCGCGCCGCAGGCGCACGGCATTCGAGCGCGCCTGCGAGGACCGTGGCGTGGCGCACCGGGTCGTGGACACCGACTTCAGTGCGCGGCAGGGGGGTGAGGCCACCCGTGCTCTGCTCGCGGACGCCGCGCGCCGCCCCACCGCGATCTGCTATTCGAACGACGTGATGGCAATGGCGGGGATCGCCGTCGCGCAGCGCGCGGGCCTGTCCGTCCCGGGCGACCTGTCCATCGCCGGCTTCGACGACAGCGAGCTCGCCCGGCACGTGTACCCCTCGCTCACCTCTGTCGCGACGGACGCCGTCGAGTGGGGGGCGGCCGCGGCGCGCACGCTCCTGGCCGCGATCGCCGGCGACGCGATCGACGACTCCGAACTCGCCCCCGCGCGTCTCGTCGTGCGCGAGTCCACCGGTGCGGCACCCGCACCACCGCGCGACATGCCCAGGTGACCGGGCGGCTCAGGACGCGACGGACGTCGCGTCTGGATGGAAAGGAAGAACGATGCGAAGAAGCATGACGATCGCGGCATTCGCCGCCGCCGGGGCTCTCACCCTCACCGCGTGCGGCGGTGGCGGCGGGGGAGGCGGCGACGCCCTGGACGCCCGGGGCGACATCACCATCTGGTACTCGAACAACGAAGCCGAGATCCAGTGGGGCAAGCAGATGGTCGAGGCGTGGAACGCCGAGCACCCGGATGAGCAGATCAAGGCGCAGGAGATTCCGGCGGGCGACAGCAGCGAGGCCGTCATCAGTGCCGCGATCACGGCCGGGAACGCGCCCTGCCTGATCTTCAACACCTCGCCGGCCGCCGTCCCCCAGTTCGAGAAGGCCGGCGGGCTGGTATCGCTGTCCAGCTTCGAGGACGGCGACGACTACATCAACGCGCGCAGCGGCGACAACGCGGCGCAGTACGCCTCCGCGGACGGCGAGTTCTATCAGATGCCGTGGAAGTCGAACCCGGTCGTGATCTTCTACAACAAGGCCATGTTCACCGCGGCGGGTCTGGACCCCGAGGCGCCTGCCCTGGCCACGTACGACGAGTTCCTCGACGCCGCGCGCACGCTGACCGCGTCCGGGGCGGCTCCGTACGCGATCTACCCCTCACCGGCGAGCCAGTTCTTCCAGTCCTGGTTCGACTTCTACCCCCTGTACGGGGCGGAGACGGGGGGAGCGCTTCTGGTCGAGGACGGCGAAGCGACCTTCGACTCCGACGCCGGCCAGGCCGTTTCGGAATTCTGGGCGACCATGTACGAGGAAGGGCTCGCCGGGCAGGAGGAGTTCAACGGCGACTCGTTCGTCGCCGGCAACTCCGCCATGACGATCGCCGGTCCCTGGGCGATCGACTACTTCGGCGACGACGTCGACTGGGGAACCGTGCCCGTGCCGACGTCCTCCGGAACGCCGGCCGAGGAGACCTACACGTTCAGCGATGCCAAGAACGTCGGCCTGTTCTCGGCCTGCGAGGCCAAGGGCACCGCGTGGGACGTGCTCAAGTTCGCCACGAGCGAGGAACAGGATGGACAGCTCCTCGAGCTGACCGGTCAGATGCCGCTTCGTGAGGACCTCACCGGCGCCTATCCCGACTTCTTCGCCGCCAACCCCGCCTACGAGGTGTTCGGCGACCAGGCCGGCCGCGTCGTCGAGGTGCCGAACGTCGCCAACTCGATCGAGGTGTGGCAGACCTTCCGGGACGCGTACTCCCAGGCGGTCATCTTCGGTGAGGGAGAGATCCCGTCGTTCCTCACCGACACGGCGGCCGAGGTCGACGCCCTGGTCGCCCAGGGCTGACGGTCGGACGGGCTCGATCATGTCCTCCGCCGTCGCGGAGCCGAAGACGGAGTCGGCCGGGTCCGGCGCGCAGCATGCGCGTTCGGCCCGGCGCCGGCGCCGCATCCTCGGCCAGAATCCGCTCGGGATCCTGCTCAGCGCTCCCTACCTGGTCTTCATCGGCGTCGTCTTCGCCTTCCCGCTGATCTTCGCGGTATGGATGTCGTTCCACGACTATTTCTTCGCTGCGCCGGGCGCCGATGTCGAACGCGAGTTCGTCGGCTTCGACAACTTCATCGCCGTGGCCACCGATCCGGCCGTGTGGCGCTCCTTCCTGAACGTCGGGGTCTTCCTGATCATCAACGTGCCGCTGACCGTCGTGCTCTCGCTGCTGCTGGCCACCGCGCTGAACCGGGTGGTGCGTGCGCGCCTGTTCCTGCGCGTCAGCTTCTACGTGCCCTATGTGACGGCATCCGTCGCGGTCGTCGGGGTGTGGCTGTTCATGTTCAGCGGCGGCGGGCTGGTCAACCAGGTGCTCGGGCCGCTGGCTCCTGATCCGTCCTGGCTGATCAACCCGTTCCTGGCCATGCCGACCATCGCCTTCTTCGTCACCTGGAAGCAGCTGGGATTCTTCATCCTGCTGTACCTGGCGGCCCTCCAGGCGGTGCCGAAGGAGCTGTACGAGTCGGCCGCCACTGACGGTGCGGGAGCGGTGCGCACGTTCTTCTCCGTCACAGTGCCGGGGGTCCGGTCGGCGACGCTGCTGGTGCTGCTGCTGGCGACGATCACCGGCGCCAACCTGTTCACCGAGCCGTACCTGCTCACCAACGGCGGCGGACCGAACGGCGCATCCACGTCCCCGGTGCTGCTGATGTACCAGAAGGGTCTGGAGCAGGGCAATCCGGATGTGGCGGCCGCCATCGGCGTGATCCTCGTCGTGCTGGTGCTCGCCCTGGCCCTGATCGAGCGCAAGCTCGTCGGAGATGAGGAGTCATGACCACCGGCACACGCGCAGACGCGCGCACCAAGGGCACACGCGCAGATCCGGGAGCCCACGTCGCGCCGAGCCGCGGCGGTCATCCCGGTCGCGGCGGGGCGATCGCACGCTGGGTCGTGCTGGCCCTCGGGGCGCTGCTGTTCCTGTTCCCCTTCTACTACATGATCATCGGCTCGCTGCAGACCAAGCCCGACCCGACTCCGGCGGGCGCCTTCCCGAATCCGGCGAACATC
Source organism: Microbacterium sp. zg-B185 (assembly GCF_030246885.1). Classification (NCBI taxonomy): domain Bacteria; kingdom Bacillati; phylum Actinomycetota; class Actinomycetes; order Micrococcales; family Microbacteriaceae; genus Microbacterium; species Microbacterium sp. zg-B185. Next base: position 2,720,671 of record NZ_CP126739.1, on the reverse strand, counting down.
ACACTGCAGAACTACGTCGAGATCAACGAGCGCATCAGTCTGCTGTCCGGCCTGGTCAACTCCGGCATCTTCACCGGCGGAGTGATCCTGTGCACGGTCGTGTTCGGGGTCCTGGTCGGCTATGCCCTCTCCGTGCTGCACTGGCGCGGCCGCGGGGTGACCTTCTCGATAGCGCTGCTGGTCCAGATCGTCCCCTTCCAGCTGCTGATGATCCCGCTCTACGTGCTGATCGCTCGGGATTACGGACTGGCCGACACGCACCTGGGCATGATCCTGCCGTTCGCCATCAACTCCGCGGCGGTGCTGATCTTCCGGCAGTACTTCATGCAGGTGCCGCGCGCGCTGTTCGATGCTGCCCGCATCGACGGGGCGAGCGAGATGCGCGTGCTGTGGAGCGTCGCCCTGCCACTGGTGCGACCGGCGCTGCTGACCGTGGTGCTGCTCACGTTCATCGGGCCGTGGAACGAGTTCCTCTGGCCGTTCCTGATCACGAAGGACCCGTCGCTGCAACCGTTGGCCGTATCGCTGGCGAACTACATCACCACGGTGGCCGCCTCGGCATCCAACCCGTTCGGTGCGATCCTGGCCGGCGCTGTGGTGCTGGCCATCCCCGCGGTCGTGCTGTTCGTGATCTTCCAACGTCAATTCCAGAGCTCGGACATCGGGTCGGGCGTGAAGGGCTGACATGACCACCGCAGACCTGCCCACCGTGCCCTACCGGCTGACGCGGATCGGCGTGATCATGAGCCCGCGGGAGGACGATCCCCTCGAGCAGGAGGGGGTCCTCAACCCCGCGTCAGGGCGCGGTGCGGACGGGGAGCTCTACCTTCTGCCGCGCATGGTCGCGGCGGGCAACGTCTCGCGGGTCGGTCTCGCGCGCGTCGTGACCGAGGGCGGCGTGCCGGTCGGCGTCGAGCGCGAGGGCGTCGTGCTGGAGCCGGACCGCTCCTGGGAACGGGGCGTCGGCAATTCCGGCGTCGAGGATCCGCGGGTCACGTGGATCGACGAGCTGCGTCTGCACGTGATGACCTACGTCGCGTACGGACCGCTGGGTCCGCGCACCGCGCTGGCCGTCTCCGAGGACCTGCGCGAGTGGCGTCGGCTGGGCCCGGTGCTGTTCGCGTACGACGATGCCCTCGACATCGATCTGAACCTGTTCCACAACAAGGACACCGTGTTCTTCCCGGAGGCCGTGACCGCGCCGGACGGGACGCGCAGCTTCGCGGTGCTGCACCGGCCGATGTGGGATCTGGGTGAGACCAGGCCAGGGCAGGGTGTGATGGTGCCGGCCGGCGTGACCGATGAGCGACAGTCGATCTGGATCAGCTACGTTCCGGTCGAGGCAGTGCGCGCGGACCTGGCCGCGCTCACCATGTGGGGGCAGCACCGGTTCCTGGCCGGACCCGTGTTCGACTTCGAGGCCACCAAGATCGGGGGAGGTCCGCCCCCGCTGCGGGTCCCGGAGGGCTGGCTGCTGCTGCACCACGGCGTGACGGGGCGGATCGAGAACGCGTTCGCCCCGCAGCAGAATGTGCACTACGCGGCCGGGGCGATGCTGCTGGACGCGGATGACCCGTCCGTCGTGATCGCCCGGACGCCGGAGCCGCTGCTGTCCGCCGAAACCGACGACGAACGCGGCGGCACCGTCCCGAACGTGGTCTTCCCGACCGCGGTCGAGGAGATCGAGGGGGTCCGCTACGTCTTCTACGGCATGGCGGATTCGAAGATCGGCGTCGCGCGACTGGACCACACCTGACGACCGGCCCCCGAGGTCAGTACGACGTGCGCTCGCCGGTGCCGTCGTCGGAGATGAACCGGGCGGCGAGGCCCTCGGAACCACGGGCCAGCAGCGACACATCGGCACCGACCAGGACGAACGACGCGCCCGCGGAGAGGTAGCGGTCGGCTACCATCGGGTCGAACGCGTTCACCCCGACCGGCTTGCCCGCGCCGCGGACGACCTCGAAGGTGCGCAGAACGGCCGCCTCCACGTCCGGATGGCTCTGCTGGCCGAGCGCGCCCATCGACGCGGCGAGGTCGGACGGTCCCACGAAGACACCGTCCACGCCCTCCACCGCGGCGATCTGAGCCGCGGCATCCACACCTGCGGAATTCTCGATCTGCACGAACAGGGACACGTGCTCGTGGGCGTTCTGCAGGTAGGCGTCCACGCGGTTCCATCGGGCGGACCGGGCCAGCGCGGATCCGACGCCGCGCGAGCCGAGCGGCGGGTAGCGCACCGCCTCGACGGCGGCCCGTGCCTCAGCCGCGGAGGACACCATCGGCACGAGGATGTTCTGCGCGCCTAGATCCAGCACCTGCTTGATGGTGACGAGATCGTTCGTGGGCACCCGGACCAGCGGTGTCGACGGATACGCCGACACCGCGTACAGCTGGGCGAGCGTGGATTCCAGGCCGTTGGGGGAGTGCTCCATGTCGATCAGCAGCCAGTCCAGACCCGCGCCGGCGCAGATCTCGGCGACCAGGGGCGATCCGGAGCAGACCCACATTCCGGCGAGCGGGCGGGATGCCGCGGCCAGGCGCTCGCGGAAGGTGGCGGCTAGCTGAAGCGGCATGTGATGGTTCCCATCGGTCCGTAGTCGCACAGCACCGTGTCGCCCCGCGAGACCCACAGGGGCCGGGTGAACGATCCGGCGAGGAGGATCTCGCCGGCCTCCAGGCGGGTGCCGTGCTGGTGGAGCTTGTTCGCGAGCCAGGCCACACCCGTGGCGGGGTGGTTGAGCACCCCTGCGGCGACGCCGGTCTCTTCGATCGTCTCGTTGCGGTACAGCAGGGCCGAGACCCAGCGCAGGTCGATCTGATCGGGGCGCATCGGGATGCCGCCGAGGACCATGCCGCCGTACGCGGCGTTGTCGGAGATCGTGTCCACGATGGTGCGCCCCTCCAGCTCGATGTGCGAATTGAGCACCTCGAGGGCGGGGGTGACGTACTCGGTGGCGCGCAGGACGTCGATCAGCGTGCAGCGCGGTCCCTCCAGCGGTTCGCGCAGCACGAACGCGAGCTCCACTTCGATCCGCACGTTCGAGAAGTCATCGAACGGGATCGTCGCCCCGTTGTCCCACACCGTGTCGTCGAACATCACCCCGTAGTCGGGCTCGCTGATGCCGGTCGCCTGCTGCATCGCCTTCGAGGTCAGGCCGATCTTGCGGCCGACCAGCCGCCGGCCCGCGGCGAGGTTCGTGTCGCGCCAGACGCCCTGGATCGCGTAGGAGTCCTCGATCGTCGCGTCCGGGTAGCGGGCGGTGATCCGCGGGATCACGCTGCGGGTGCGGCCCGCCTCGGCCAGCTCCTCGGCGATCGCCGCGATCGTCGTGTCATCCAGCATCCGTCATCCTCCGTCGCGCTGTGGGTGTGGCAGTCGGTGCCCCCGCCCATGTCCCACTATTCACTGTCTGGGGGCTCCAGAAGCTGTCTAATCGGGACACGGGCTGGCTGGGGCGGGGCGGGGCGGGGCGGTCAGAGCTGATTGCCCAGCTTGTACTCGCCCTGCTTCCAGCTCGGCAGCTCCTCCGGCGCGTCGGACGGACGCGTGTATGAGAAGCCGTCCGCGCCGATCGTGACGGCCATCTCGCTGGCGTCGGTGCGCGCGAGGACCGGCTGCGGATTGCCGTCCAGGTCCAGCACGAGTGAGGCCTCGGTGTACCAGGACGGCACCACCGGGGTGCCCCACCAGTCGCGGCGCTGGTTGTCGTGGACGTCCCACGTGACGACCGGATTGTCCGGGTCGCCGGTGTAGTAGTCCTGGGTGTAGATCTCCACGCGGTGCCCGTCCGGGTCGCGCAGGTACAGGTAGAACGCGTTGGAGACCCCGTGGCGGCCGGGTCCCCGCTCGATCCGATCGGACATGCGCAGCGCGCCGAGCGTGTCGCAGATCGCCAGGATGTTGTGCTTCTCGTGCGTCGCGAAGGCGACGTGGTGCATGCGGGGCCCGTCGCCGCCGGTCATGGCCGTGTCGTGCACGGTCGGCTTGCGGCGCATCCACGCGGCATAGACGATGCCCGCGTCGTCCTGGATGTCCTCGGTCACGCGGAACCCGAGGCTCTGCATGAAGTTCACGGCGCGAGGGACGTCCGGGGTCACCTGGTTGAAGTGGTCCAGGCGCACCAACTCCCCGGGGGTGTGCAGGTCGTAGCGCCACGACAGGCGTTCGACGTGCTGGGTGTCGTAGAAGAACTCGTACGGGAAGCCCAGCGGGTCCTCGACGCGCACCGAGTCGCCGATGCCCTTCGTGAAGCCGTCGGCGCGACGCTCGACACGGCAGCCGAGCTCCTCGTAGAACGCCACCGCCCGATCGAGATCCGCCGGGGTGCGAACGCGGTACGAGAAGGCGGCGACGGCCGCGATCGGTCCCTGGCGCAGGACCAGGTTGTGGTGGATGAACTCCTCCGTGGAGCGCAGGTAGACCGACTCGGAGTCCTCCTCCGTCACGTGCAGGCCGAGCACATCGACGTAGAACGCGCGAGAGAGCCCGAGGTCGGTGACGACGAGCTCCATGTATGCGCAGCGCAGGATGTCCGGCGCGGGCGACGCCGGTGTCGGGATGGGGTCGTCGGTGTGGATCGGGGCTTCCTGCGAGACGAAGAAGCCGGAGGAGGTGAGGGTCTTGTCAGTGGTCATCAGAGCGTCCTTGCCTGGGTGTCGGTCGACGCGATCAGCGCGGGTCGGGATCGTCGAGGTCGTTCGCGTCGTGGTGCTCCGCCTTGCCGAAGGTCGGGTTGTGCGCCGCGCCGAGGGTGATGTGCACGGCCTGCTGGTCGGTGTAGAAGTCGATCGAGCGGTAACCGCCCTCATGCCCCAGACCAGACGCCTTGACCCCGCCGAACGGGGTGCGCAGGTCGCGCACGTTGTTCGAGTTCAGCCACACCATTCCCGCTTCCACCGACTGTGCGAAGTTGTGCGCGCGCTTCAGGTCGCTGGTCCAGACGTAGGCGGCCAGGCCGTACTTGGTGCTGTTGGCCAGAGCGAGGGCTTCCTCGTCGGTGTCGAAGGGGGTGATCGCCACGACCGGTCCGAAGATCTCCTCCTGGAAGATGCGCGCATCCGCCGGGACGTCTGCGAACACGGTGGGTGCGACGAAGTTGCCGGTCTCGAAGCCCTCCGGCCGGCCGCCGCCCGCGACCAGGCGTCCCTCGGACTTGCCCAGCTCGACGTAGCCCATCACCTTGTCGTAGTGCTCCGGGTGCACGAGCGCGCCGACTTCGGTCTTCGGATCGTGCGGGTACCCGACGATCACTCGGGACGCCTGAGCCGCGTAACGCTCGACGAACTCGTCGTAGACCTCGCGCTGGACCAGGATGCGGCTGCCGGCGGTGCAGCGCTCGCCGTTGAGCGAGAAGACTCCGAAGATCGTGGCGTCCACGGCGGCTTCGAGGTCGGCGTCGGCGAACACGATCGCCGGCGACTTGCCGCCGAGCTCCATCGACAGTCCCTTCAGGAACGGTGCGGCGTTGCCGAAGATCAGCTGGCCGGTGCTGCTCTCTCCGGTGAACGAGATGAGCGGGACATCGGGATGCTTGACCAGTGCGTCTCCGGCATCCTCGCCGAGGCCGTTCACCAGGTTGAACACGCCCTGGGGCAGTCCCGCCTCTTCGAAGATGCCGGCCCACAGCGAAGCGGACAGCGGGGTGAACTCGGCCGGCTTCAGCACGACCGTGTTGCCGGTGGCCAGCGCCGGGCCGAGCTTCCAGGACTCGAGCATGAAGGGCGTGTTCCAGGGCGTGATCAGGCCGGCCACGCCGATCGGCTTGCGGTTGACGTAGTTGAGCTGACGGCCGGGGACTTTGAAGGCGTCATCGGTCTGGGCCACGATCAGGTCGGCGAAGAAGCGGAAGTTCTCCGCCGCGCGGCGGGCCTGGCCGAGTGCCTGCGTGATCGGCAGCCCAGAGTCGAACGACTCCAGCTCTGCCAGGCGGGCGTCGCGGGATTCGACGATGTCCGCGACCCGGTGCAGGACGCGCGAACGGTCGCGGGGCAGCATCCGGGGCCAGGGACCCTCGGTGAACGCGCGCCGGGCGGCGGCGACGGCGCGGTCGATGTCCGCCTTCTTGCCCGCGGCCGCCTGCAGGTAGGTCTGGTTGGTGACCGGGTCGAGGACGTCGAAGGTGTCCCCGTCGGCACTGTCGACGAACTGCCCGTCGATGTAGTGCTGGATGCGGGTGGGCAGGTCGGCCGGGACGCGGTGGGCCTGGACGCTGGTGGCGGTGTCGGTCATGGATTACCTCGCAGTGGTCTCAGAAGGCGGGGAGGCCGAGGGCCTCATCGGGATGTTCGTGGATCAGGTACGCGTCGAGGGTGGCGGAGCGGTGACGCCGCGCCACCATCTCGATGTCGCCCAGCGGGGCGTCGGCCTCGATGAGCTGCAGGATCTTCTCGTGCTCGCGCACCGACTCGGCGGCCCGGCCGGGCACGAAGCTGAACGTGGAATCGCGCAGGTGCCCGAGCCGAGCCCATTCCGCGTTGACCAGCTCGAGGATCCTCGGGTTCGCGCACTGCGCGAACAGGATGGAGTGGAACTCCTGGTTCAGCGCCGTGAACGATCGCGGGTCGAAGTGGTCCAGCACCTCGACCATGAGCTCGTTGACCGCGCGGGCGCGGCTGATCTCGTCGGCGGTCAGGCTGCGCGCCGCCAGCGCGGTGGCGGTGCCCTCCAGAATGCTCAGCGCCTGCATGCTGTAGCGATACGCCGTGTCATCGACCATCGACACGTGCGCGCCGACGTTGCGCTCGAACGTGACCAGCCCCTCCGCCTCCAGCTGGCGGATCGCCTCGCGGACGGGCACGACGCTCATGCCGAGTTCGCCCGCGATCGAGCCCAGCACGAGCCGGTACCCCGGGGTGAAGTCCTGGTTCGCGATGCGGCCCTTGATCCAGTGGTACGCCCGCTGGGACTTGCTCTGGTCGCTCGGTGCCACCGTCATGATCTCGTCTGACGCCATGCGTCGTACCTCCCTCGCCACTCGGGGTTCATCGGGAACAGGCCGTCCACCGGATGCCCAGCCGCGACCTGGTCGGCCACCCACGCGTCTTCGTCCTCCTGGGCGAGCGCGGCATCGGCGATTTCTGCGGCGATCTCGGGCGGCAGGACGATCACACCGTCCGTGTCGCCGACCAGGATGTCGCCGGGCTGCACCGTGGTGCCACCGCACGCGATGGTCACGTCGTAGTCCCACGGCACGTGCTTGCGCCCGAGCACGGCCGGGTGCGCGCCGGAGCTGAACACCGGGATGCCGATCGCCGCGACCGCGTCGAAGTCGCGGATGCCGCCGTCGGTGACGATGCCCGCGGCGCCGCGAGCCTTCGCGCGCAGCGCCAGGATGTCGCCGAGGGTGCCCGATCCGGTCTCGCCGCGCGCTTCGATCACGATGATCTCGCCTTCGTCGACCGCGTCGAACACGCGCTTCTGCGCGTTGTACCCGCCCCCGTGCGAGACGAACAGGTCTTCGCGTCCCGGCACGAACCGCAGGGTCTTGGCGGTGCCGACGATCTTGGTGCCGGGGTGCATCGGGCGGACCCCGTCGATCGTGACGTTGTTCAGGCCGCGCTTGCGCAGCTGACCGGACAAGCCCGCCACCGGCACGCGCAGCAGCTTCTCGCGCAGCTCGGGCGACAGCGGCGCGCGCGCTGCAGGGACGGCGGCGGGGTCCCCGCCCGCGGACGCGGGCGGTGCGGAGTCCGCCGTCTCGTCCGCGTCAGGCAGCCCGGCCGCCGCACGGGATCCCCACGCCTCGGCGCGCTGCGTGTCATCCACTGCGGGGAGCGAGCCCAGCGTCTGGTCGAAGGGGATCGTGCCCTGCGTGACCGCCGTGACCAGCCGGCCCGAGGTCAGTCCGGTGCCCGGGGCGTCCACCTCGACCTCGACCACGTCGCCGGGAACGACGACCGATGAGCCGGCCGGCGTCCCGGTGAGGATCACGTCGCCGGTCTCGAGGGTGAAGTGCTGGGACAGGTCGGCGACCAGCTGCGCGAGCGGGAACAGCAGGCCCGCGGTGGTGTCCTCCTGCGCCAGCACGCCGTTGACCCACGTCCGCAGCCGCAGCGCGGCAGGGTCGACGGCGCGGGCATCGATCAGGACCGGTCCGATCGGGGTGTAGCCGTCACCGCCCTTGGAGCGCACGTTCGATCCCTTGTCGTTCGCGCGCAGGTCGTACAGGCCGAAGTCGTCCGCGGCGGTCACCGCGTCGACGTGGTTCCAGGCGTCTGCCAGGGGCACCCGGCGGGCCGGAGCGCCGATCACCAGGGCGATCTCCCCCTCGAATGCCAGCAGCTCGGTGCCGGCGGGGCGCTCGATGGTGTCACCGGATGCCGCGACCGAACTGGACGGCTTGAAGAAGTACGAGGGTGCCGCAGGGCGGCGGCCGCGCTGGTCGGCGCGTGAGGCATAGCTGAGGTGGATCGCGATGATCTTGCCCGGGCGATCCGGCAACGGCCCGAAGCGGCCGGTGCCGGCATCCGTCGAATTGCTCATGAGCTCCCTCGCCCTTGCGTTGTATCTGAAATCGTATATTATCTGGAGGAGCCCGGCAAGCGCCACCCCCGCCTTGCCGAACGTACAGGGCTGGAAATGACATTGGAGTCACAATGAGCGCAGCATCGTCGCCCGGGTTCACCCCCACCGGCACCATCGCCAGCACCGTCGACCGGCGGCGCGTCGTCTTCGCGACCGTCGTGGGCACCACGGTGGAGTGGTACGACTTCTTCATCTACGCCACGGCCGTCGGGCTGGTCTTCGGACAGCTGTTCTTCGCGCCGCTCGGCGCCAACAGCGCGATCATCGCCTTCGCCACCGTGGGTGTGAGCTTCCTGTTCCGCCCGCTCGGTGCCTTCCTCGCCGGTCATTTCGGCGACAAGTACGGTCGCAAGGTCGTGCTGATGTGGACGCTCATCCTGATGGGTGCCGCCACCGCACTGATCGGCGTCCTGCCCACCTACGAGGCCATCGGCGTCGCCGCGCCGATCCTGCTGGTCCTGCTGCGCATCCTGCAGGGGATCTCCGCCGGCGGCGAATGGGGCGGCGCCGTGCTGATGGCCGTGGAGCACGCTCCCAAGCAGCGCCGCGGGCTGTTCGGCGCATCGCCGCAGATCGGCGTGCCGCTCGGGCTGCTGCTCGCATCCGGTGTGATGGCGCTGATGACGATCATCGCCCCGGGCGACGCGTTCCTGCAGTGGGGGTGGCGCATCCCGTTCCTGCTGAGCGTCGTGCTCATCCTCGTCGGCTACTACGTGCGTCGCCGTGTCGAAGAGAGCCCGGTGTTCACCGAGCTCGCCGAGCGCAAAGAGAAGGCGCGGATGCCGATCGTGCAGCTCTTCCGAAAGCACACGCTCCTGGTCGTCATCGCCGCGCTCGTCTTCGCGGGCAACAACGCGGTGGGCTACATGACCACGGGCGGCTACATCCAGGGCTATGCCACCAACCCCGACGGTCCGATCGGGCTCGAGCGCGGTCCGGTGCTGTGGGCGGTCACCGGCTCTGCGGTGACCTGGCTGCTGTCGACCTTCTTCGCCGGATGGGTCTCGGACCGCATCGGCCGGCGGACCACCTACCTCATCGGCTGGATCCTGCAGGGGATCGGTGTGTTCACCCTGTTCCCGCTGGTGAACACCGGCAACGTCGGCCTGCTGTTCCTGGGCCTTGCCATCCTCACGATCGGGCTGGGCTTCACGTACGGCCCGCAGGCGGCGCTGTACGCGGAGCTGTTCCCCGCATCCATCCGCTTCTCGGGCGTATCGATCTCATACGCGATCGGGGCCATCCTCGGCGGGGCATTCGCCCCGACCATCGCGCAGGCGCTGGTGCAGGCGACCGGCTCGACGATGGCCGTCACCTGGTACCTCGCCGGGATGACGGTGATCGGGCTGCTCGCGACGCTGCTGCTGCGCGACCGTTCCGGCATCCCGCTCGGCCCCGATCACGAGGACGAGCAGTCCGTGAGCCCGATCTACGGGCTCGCGAAGGCCTGACCGGGACCGGCCCGCGACACTCAACGGCGTCGCGCCGTATGCTCGGATCGCGGATCCCGGTCGCATCCGGCGGTGCGAACCGGAAGGGATGAGATGGACGAGGATCCCGGCAGGCGGCGTGGACGATTCGCCGGGCACCCGCTGTGGTGGTGGACGACCGCCGCCCTGACCGCCGTCGCGGTCGTCGGGGCCGTCGTCCTGCTGAGCCTTCCGGTCTGACGCGCGGTCCACGAGTCCGGGGCGGACGACGGAAGGCCGCCACCCGTGCGGATGGCGGCCTCCTGCGGGAACGTCCGCTAGCCGTTGAAGCTCTCGATGCACGAGGTCACCGGGTCGACGGACAGCGCCGGGTCGTCGTACTCGGCCTCGTACTTCTTGATCAGCGCCTTGTAGTCGTCCAGGACACCCTCCGCGTTGCTGAGCCCCGCAGCGGTCGCGTTGCGGACCCAGAGCTCGTCGTTGGTGTAGGTCTGGCCGTCCACCAGCGCACCGAGCTCCTTGAAGTCGGCGACGGCGTCCTCGTCCCACGCGGTCAGGCTCTGCACGTTCGGGATGCTCGAGATCATCTCGCACTGCTCATCGGTGCCGACGAAGTGCGTTCCGTCCGCGCTGTCGTAGCCGTTCTTCCAGACCTCGATCTCGGCGCCGGAGTTCAGCTCGTCGGCGACCTCTTCGAGCGTCGCCTTGATGTCGTCCGGGAACTCGTCGTAGTAGTCCTTGGCCCAGTACATCGCGAACTCGGAGTACACGCCCAGCCCCGGGTCGACCCAGTACTTCAGCACCTCGCCGAGCTTCCAGGCCACGACGAAGTCCATCGCGCCCGCCGCCGCGCTGACCAGACCTGTCGAGAACGAGTTGTACGCTTCGTCGGCGGTCACCTGCGTGGGAATGACGCCGGCGGCGGCGAGGTTCGGAGCCGCGATGGTGCCGGCGGTGCGCATCGTGAGTCCCTTCAGATCGTCCGGACCTTCCAGCGGCACATTCGATCCGACCAGCAGGTTGCCCACCGACCACGTCGAGACCGAGTACAGGTTCTTGGCATCCAGGAACGCCTTCACGTCCTCGTTCGTCGCGGTCAGCTCCGCCATCGCCGCAGTGATCGCGGCCGAGTTCGTCGGACCGAAGGTGATCTCCGGGAGCGAGTTGGTCACGAAGATGGACGGCTGGTAGTTGGGCACTGTGACCAGCAGCTGGGCGCTGCCGTCCTCGAGGCAGGCGTACTGGTCGGCCTGCGCGCAGATCTCGTTCGCGGTGGTGCGGTTGAACGTGATCGCACCGTCGGTGCGTTCCTCGACCTGGTCCATGTACCACTCCTGCCCGGGTCGCAGAACCGACTGATCGGCGGCGACGGAGGTGATGGTGACCTCCCATTGACCCTCCGAATAGCCGCCGCCGGTCTCCTCCCCGGAGCCGCCCGACGGCGTACCGCTGCTGCAGCCCGCGAGAACGGCCGCCGCCGTCACTGCGACCGCGACGCCGGTCAGCAGTCGTCGTTGATTTGGTGAAAACATCGGTGTTCTCCTTGGTGTGTTGTGTAGGTGTGATCGGGACGGTGAGCCGGTATCAGCTCCTTGGAGCGCTCGTGGCGCGACGTGCGGGCGCGGTCATGGTGCAGGGATCGTGGGGATCTCGGCCGGTATGCCGTTGAGTGCCGCATTCACGGCGTCGGATACGAATGAGGGCAGCCACAGGCTCAGCTCCGGCCACAGGTAGAGGATCACCAGGACGACGAGATCGACCACGATGAACGGCAGGATGCCGACGAAGACGGTGCCGCTGCGGACTCTGGCCACCCCCGCGGCGACGAACGAGTTGATCCCGACGGGCGGCATGACCATGCCGATCTCCATCAGCTTGATGATGAGGATGCCCAGCCAGATGCTCATCAGAAGCTCGGCAGCGGCCTGCGTGGGCGCGTTGGGGAAGAAGCTCGTCGCCAGAGCCATGCCGATCGGATGGATGATCGGAACGCTCAGCAGCAGCAGCGACATCTCCTCCAGGAACATCCCGAGCGGGATGAGGCAGATCAGGAGAATGGCCATCAGGATGTGCGGGTCCAGGTCCCACTCGCCGACGGCCTGCTTGATCCCGTTGGTGACGCCCGCGTGGACGAAGAACCTCGAGAAGATCACCGACCCGAAGATGATGAAGAAGACCATCGACGTGGTCGCAGCGGTATCCAGCAGAGAATCGCGGATCTGGATGCTCAAGCCCTTCGGCCCGAGCTTGCGCCGTTCGATGATGAGGATGATCACCGAGACGACCGCACCGAACGCGGCCGACTCGGTCGGTGTGAACAGGCCGGAGAAGATGCCGCCGATGATCACGGTCGCCAGCACCACCACGTAGACGACACCGCGCCACGGGAGGTTGCGCCAGTTCTTCGTCTTCGCGCTCAGCCCGATGCTCATCGTGAGCGTTCCGGTGTCTGTGCGTCGGGTGTTGCCCTCGACGGCGGCCCGTGCCCTGGTCTCCTGCTGCAGCGATTCGAACGAGGCGATGAAGTTGAGATCCTCGGGCTTGCGGAGCTTCTCCACGCCGACCCGGCGAGACCCGATCGCCATGATGTAGACCACGTAGCCCAGGAAGGAGATGGCGACCGGGATGAGACCGGCCACCAGCATGGGGGCCACGGAGGTGTTCGTGATCACCGCGTAGATGACGATGAAGGTGCTCGGGGGGATGAGGATGCCCACCGTGCCGGCGACCGCCACCATGCCGGTGGCCAGCCCGGCGGGATAGCCGTGTCGGCGCATCTCGGGGACCGCGAGCTTCGACATGGTCGCGACCTTCGCGATCGACGATCCGGACACCGCCGAGAACCCGGCCGCGGCGATCACCGTCGCCACGCCGAGGCCGCCCGGCAGGTTGCGGGTGAAGTAGGCGGCGATCTCGAGGGCGTACTCCGCGATCCGCGCCCGGACGGCGAACAGGCCGACCAGCATGAACATCGGGATGATCGTCAGCGTGAAGCTGTAGGAGTTCTGGAACGTCTCGTTGACCATCACCGAGACCGCCACGGTGGGCGTCTTGACCATCATCAGGCCGAGCGCCCCGGAGATTCCGAGTGCGAAGCCGATGGGCACCCGGATCGCCAAGAGCAGGAACATCAAGGCGAGGGTGATCCAGATCGCCAAAGTCGAGTCGATCATCGGCGCTCGTCCCCTTCCGCTTCGGGTGACCGGGCGCCGTCGAACGAGAGCTCGTGCTCGGCGAGACTCGCTGCTCGCAGCGCCTCTCGGTCGGTGAGCACACCCGGGGCGCTCACCGGCGCGTCATCGAACTGCATGACATCGTCGTAGGGCCGTCGACCTCGGAGCGCCCGCAGCAGGTTCAGGAGCACGACCAGCAGGAACGGCACCAGCGCGGCCGCGAACACCCAGCGCCAAGGCCACAGGGGAGTCAGACCGACGCCGTTGATGACCGTCTCGGGCACCGGCCAGGTCCGCCCGATGGCCCGCTCCACGGATGCCCACAGCAGCCACACGAGGTAGCCGCTGGCCAGCGCCCAGATGACGATGTCGAGGATGTGGTTCGCCTTCGGGCCGAGTCGCTCCGTGACGACCTGGACGGAGACCTGCTCGCCGCGGACCGTCGTCCATGCCATCCCCGCGAAGGTGGCCGTCACCAGCAGACCGCTGACCGTGTTCGTCACGTCGAACGGCTGACCGAACCACCTGGCGACCACCGACGAGACGAACGCGGCGACGATTCCCAGCGTCGCGAGCGTCGCGATGATGGCCGATACCGCAGCGGTCCACACCACCACGTTCTCCACGACGGGGATGGGGTCGTCCTTCAGTCCTGGTGCACTCATCGTCGAGCCCTCCTAGTCGCTCGGTGTCGACCCGAAGCTTCAAGGAGCATGACGCTACCGCACCGGCGCAGCGGTCGCGACGGATTCCTCGGGACACGAATCAACGTTTCAGCCACGCCGTCGCGGCCTCCTTGAACCGGCGGGACGAGACGGCGCTGGTGTGCGAGCGGGCCGGCAGCGAGACGTACTCCGCGCCGATGGCGCGGGCGAGCGCATCGCCGCCGGCGGCGATCGTGTCGCGTTCGCCGTTGACGATGCACGTCGGCGTGGCGGGTGCCGCTCCGTGCCGGAGCGGCGGCAGCGCGTCCGCGCGGATGCCTTCGACGACGTCCATCAGGCGGGACAGATCGTTGCCGGGGACCAGCGCGGCCATCCGCATCAGCGCGGCGGTCGGCGGGTGGGTGATCGCCGTGCCCCGGAAAGTGGCGGTTCGCGCGGCATCCAGGTCGAAATCGGTCAAGGGCGAATCGGATGCGAAGCCGCCGAGCACGAGGGGCCCGATCCGCCGCGGGTGGGCGATGGCGAGGTCCCAGCCGAGCCGTGCCCCGAACGAGTAGCCGAGGTATCCGACCCGATCCAGGTGCAGTGCCTCCAGCACGGCGACGAGGTCGGCGAGGAAGAGCTCGTGGCGGTAGTGTTCCGCGCCCGGCGGCCGACCGCTGTTGCCGTGACCGCGCAGATCGACGACGATCCCGCGCAGTCCGGCCTCGTGCAGGGCGGTGTCCCACCCGGCTCGTCGCCAATTCTGTGCACCATTCGACGCGAATCCATGCACCAGAAGAACAGGCCGGCCGTCCGCGGAGCCCACGTCATCCCACGAGATGGGCACCCCGCCGGACTGGACCGTCGGCATCAGTCCTCGTCATCGGGTGGACGCAGCGCCACCCGCCGGACCGGTGTCTCGTCCGCGGCCGGGATCGTGCCCACGATGCCGGCCGTCTCGTCGGCGACCTCGAAGGTGATGAGGGGGTCGCCGACCCGAACAGACTCGCCCTCCTGCGAGCCCAGTCGCGCGACCACACCCGAGACGGGTGAGGGGAGTTCGACCGCGGATTTGGTGGTCTCCACCTCGACCAGCACGTCGTTGCGCTCGACCAGGTCCCCGACCCGCACATGCCACTCCAGGATGACAGCATCCTCGAGCCCCTCACCGAGGTCGGGCAGGGGGAAGGACAGTTCAGCCACGGCGGTACTCCAGCACTCGTTGCATCCCGAGCAGGATGCGATGGACACTCGGGATCTGCTCGTCCTCGAGGGCGCCGGAGGGGGTCGGGACGTCGTAACCGGTCACGCGCTGCACCGGCGCGCGAAGCCTGTCGAAGAGCCGCTCGGTGATCCGCGCCGAGACCTCGGCTCCCAGCCCCGCGGTCCGCGCCGCTTCGTGTACGACCACCGCGCGCCGGGTGCGGCCGACCGACTCGGCGATCGTGGCGGTGTCGATGGGGGAGAGCCACCGCAGGTCGACCACTTCGGTCTCGACGCCGTCCTCGGCCGCGATGTCGGCCGCGCGCAGTGCCCGATCGACCATCGCCCCCCAGCTCAGGATGCTCAGGTGCGTGCCCGGGCGGACGATCCTCGCCCCCCGGACGCCTCCGGATCTCGCCAGGTCCACCTCGCTCTTCTGCCAGTAGCGCGACTTCGGCTCGAGGAAGATCACCGGGTCGGGATCCTGGATCGACGCGCGCAGCAGGTGATAGGCCTCGTGCGCGTTCGAGGGGCTGACCACTTTCAGGCCGGCCACGTGCGCCCAGAAGGCCTCCGTGCTCTCCCCGTGCAGCTCCGGAGCGCGGATGCCGCCGTAGCTGGGAACGCGCAGGGTGATCGGCATCGGAAGCCGGCCGCGACTGCGATACCGGTATCGCGCGACCTGGGAGACGATCTGGTCGAAGGCGGGGTATGCGAAGCCGTCGAACTGGACCTCCGGAACAGGGCGGAATCCAGCGATCGCCAGGCCGACGGCGGTGCCCAGAATCGCCGACTCCGCCAGCGGTGTGTCAAAGACCCGTACCGCTCCGAATCGCGCCTGCAATCCGTCGGTGACGCGGAAGACTCCACCCAGAACGCCCACATCCTCGCCGAAGACGAGCATCCGGGGGTCGGCTTCCAGCTCGTCGGCCAGAGCGCGATTCAGCGCCTGCTGCACGGAGAGGGTCTGCGTGGTCCTGCTCGTCCCGTCCGAGTCGGCACGCATCGTGGCGGTCATGCGCGAGCGTCCTGGGCCCAGGCGTCGCGCTGCTCGACCAGGTCGTCGGTGAGCTCCGCGTACACGTTCTCGAACAGCGTCTCGCCCCCACGGGGTGGAAGGGTGGTCAGGTAGCTGCGGATGCCCTCCAGCCAGACGGCGGCTTCGGAGTCCACCTCGGCGACGAACGACTCGTCGATGATGTCTCGCTCCAGCGCGCTGCGCCGGTAGCGGATGACCGGGTCCTCCCCGGCATCCCGGCGTTCGTCCTCGAGGGTGCGGTACCGCCCGGGATCATCCGATGTCGCGTGCGGTCCGCGTCGGTAGATGCGGGATTCGATCAGCGTCGGCCCCTCACCGCGTCGCGCGCGCTCCACCGCGTCCATCACCGCGGCGCGGACCGCCAGCAGGTCGTTGCCGTCGATGGCCACGCCCGGGAAGCCGTACCCGGCGGCGCGGGCCGCGATGGAGCCCCCGGCCACCTGCTCGGCCAGCGGCACCGAAATCGCCCACTGGTTGTTGCTGACCAGGAACACCACGGGAAGCTTCCACACCCCCGCGAAATTCATCGCCTCGTGCGTGTCGCCCTGGCTGGTGCCGCCGTCGCCGATGCAGGCGAGGGCGACTCCGTCGCGCCCGTCGATCTTCTGCCCGAGCGCCCAACCGACCGCATGCGGTCCGTTCGAGCCGACGACGGACTGGATGGGGGTGAAGCGCGACGCGACGGGATCGAAGGATCCGCCGTTCCAGTCGCCGTTGTGGTTTCCGAGGTAGCCGAGGATGTCGACCCCCATCGCGAGGGCGAGCCCCAGTTCCCGGTACATCGGAAAGACGAAGTCCCGGGTTCGATCCAGCGCTGCGGCGGCTCCGACCTGCGTCGCTTCGTGGCCGATCGACGGCGGGAAGCCGGGAATGATCCCCTGCCGATGCCAGCGGACGAGCTCGACGTCCAGCGCACGGGCGCGTATCACGCAGGTGTACAGCTCGCGTTCTTGCTCGCGGGTCGGTTCAGGCACGGCGGCACCTCATTCCGTGGACGATAAGCCGATCGAAGGACCGATATCTGTCGCACCGGAGAGCCGGATTCCGTGCCTCTTTTTCAGGCACAGGCGGCGCCGATGCCGCCTGACAACGGTCAGCATAGCGTGCGGTTCAGTCCGGTGCGCCGGGGATCCACCTCGTCAGCGCCGACGGGTGCTGGGCGAACTCGCTCTCGGACGCGGTGGTGAACACCTCCCGCGTGTAGGGGAACAGGCCGGAGCGGAAGTCCACGCTCTCCAGGAGCTCGGCGATGTTGCGCTGCACCTCGACCAGGCCGCCGAGCGGCATCCCGCCCGCCTCGTAGTCGTGCGCGAGCGCCTTGGTCAGGCCCTGCCGCAGTGTGGCGCCGTCGGCGAGACCGCCGTACAGGATGGCCTGTGCGGATGCCGGATCCAGCCCGAGTCGTTCGATGAGCCAAGCGGTCTCGGCAGCGGCGACGAAGTTGATCGAGACGAGGAAGTTGTTGATGAGCTTGAGGGCGAGCCCGCGACCGGGGCCGCCGAGATGGGCCACGCGCTGCGTGTAGGCCTCGGCGATCGGGCGCAGCTGGTCGACGCCCGCGGCGTCGCCGCCCACCGCGCAGACCAGGGTGCCCGCCGCGGCGCCCATCGGTCCACCCGAGACGGGCGCGTCCAGGTAGTACGCGCCGCGCTCCGCGAATGCCGCGGCGACCCGCTCGGCCAGCAGCGGTGAATACGTGCCGTGATCGGCGAAGAGCTGTCCCGGTCGCGCGTGGCGGAGCAGCCCGCCGAGATAGACCTCCTCGATCGCCGTGCCGTCCAGCAGACACCCCAGGACCACATCCTGGTCGGCCACGTCTGCGAGCTCGTCAGCACGCGTGGCCCCCGCCTCGAGCAGCGGCTCCAGCGCCGCCGGGGAGCGCCCCCAGATCTTCACGTCATGGCCGGCGGAGAGCAGATTGCGCACGATCGGCGCACCCATCGCTCCGACGCCGGTGAAGCCGATCCTCGTCATCACCGGGCCTCCCGCTCGCGGAGATCCTCGTCCACGAGGAAATCGAAGTCGCAGCCCTCGTCGGGCTGGAGCGCATGCTCGGCGTACAAACGGCCCCAGCCACGCCGCGGCGGTGCGATGCCCACCGTCACCGGCCGGCGCGCGGCCAGTTCGCCGGGCGGCACCAGCAGGTCCAGCCGGCCGGCGTGCGTGTCCAGTTCGATCTCATCGCCATCGCGCACGTACGCCAACGGGCCGCCGACCGCGGCTTCGGGAGAGACGTGCAGGACGACGCTGCCGCTGGAGGTGCCGCTCATCCGGGCGTCCGTCACGCGCAGCATGTCGGCGACGCCGAGCCGGACGAGTTTGGCGGGGATGGGCACGTGCCCCACCTCCGGCATGCCGGGGCCGCCCTGGACGCCCACGCCGCGGAGCACGAGCACGGAGTCCGCGTCGACGTCCAGGTCTTCGCGGTCGATCTTGGACCACATGTCCGCGACACCGTCGAACACGATCGCCCTTCCGCGGTGACGACGTTTGCCGGTAGCGGCGCCGGCCAACTTCATGACGGCGCCGTTCGGCGCGAGTGACCCGCGCAA
This sequence comes from Microbacterium sp. zg-B185, assembly GCF_030246885.1. Taxonomy (NCBI): domain Bacteria; kingdom Bacillati; phylum Actinomycetota; class Actinomycetes; order Micrococcales; family Microbacteriaceae; genus Microbacterium; species Microbacterium sp. zg-B185. Next base: position 2,702,100 of record NZ_CP126739.1, on the reverse strand, counting down.
CACGCATATTCCGCCGTCCGGAGTGAGGGGTTCAGCCGGATCGGCGATCGGGCCGTCGCCGATCCGGGGCGCGACCCCGTCGAACACGTCACCCCAGCTGCGCCCGTCCGCGGTGAGCTCCTGCTCGTGCAGCAGGTGGCGTATGCCCGCAGCGACAGCCGGGACCCCGCCCGCGGCGTCCAGCTCGCTGAGCAGCGCGCGTCCGTTCGGCTTGACGTCCGTGATGAAGGGCGTCGAGCTGGACCATTCCCGGAGCCGTTCCTGTCCGATCCGCAGGCCCGCCCGACCGGCGATCGCTTCGAGATGGATGAGCGCGTTCGTCGATCCGCCGAGGGCGCAGGTCACCCGCACCGCGTTCTCGAGGGACGCCATGGTGATCCGCGCTCGAGGTGCGATGCCCCCCGAGACGACCTGCACGATCAGCCGGCCGCTGGCCTCGGCGATCGACTGACGCTCGGGCGCCGCGGCGGGCGCGAGGGCGGAACCGGGCAGTGCGAAGCCGAGCAGCTCGCCGATCGCGGCCATGGTCGTCGCGGTGCCCATGACGTTGCAGGTGCCGGGGCCGGCGTGGATGACTCCCTCGAATTCCGCCCAGTCCTCGTCGCTGAGCTCGCCCACCCGACGTCGGTCGATGATGTCCCATTGCGCCTCGACGGTCGTCGGTGCGCCCTTCCAGCAGGCGACCGGCCGTGGCCCGCCCGTGACCAGCACCGCCGGCGTGCCCGCGCTGATCGCGCCCATCAGCACCGCCGGAACCGTCTTGTCGCACCCGCCCAGAAGCACGACGCCGTCGATCGGCGACGCCAGGACCGTCTCTTCGACGTCGATCGCGAGGAGGTTGCGCAGGTACATCGAGGAGGGCCGGCTGAACGGCTCGCTCACCGAGATCGTCGGGAATTCCAGTGCCAGCCCCCCGGCGACCTCGACGCCGCGCTTGACAGCGGCGGCGAGCTCCCGGAAACCCGAATTGCACGGATTCAGCTCGCTCCAGCTCGTGCAGATCCCGATGATGGGATGCCGGCGCACCTGCTCGGCGCTGTACCCCTCGGCGCGCAGGAACGCGCGATGCACCATGCCGTCCGCGCCCGGATCCCCGAAGATCCGCCCATCGAGCCGATGTATGTGTTCCTGGGACATCCTTGTTCCCTTCGCGCCGTCGGCAGAGCCCCGCTCCGTCGGATCAGGCTCCTTTGGAATCGCCGTCGATGGACAACGCCTGGCCGCTGATCGACCGCCCCGCATCGGAGGTCAGGAATGCGATCAGGCCCGCGATCTCGTCTGCGGTGACGAAACGCTTCAGGGACTGGTTCGCCAGCGCGGCATCCCGCTCCTGCGCGAGCGACCGCCCGCTGCGCTCGGCCCGTCCGGCCAGCACCTGCTGCATGCGCTCGCCGGCGACCGCACCGGGCAGCACGGCGTTGACCGTGACATCGAACTCACCCAGCTCCAGTGCGAGCGTCTTGGCGAAACCGATCAGGCCCCACTTGCTCGTCGCGTATGCGAGCCGCTGCGGGTACCCGACCCGCCCGGCCAGCGATGACATCACCACGATCGCGCCGCAGCGGGATTCGATGAGGGCGGGCACGGCGGCCTGGGTGACCCAGAACGTGCCGTCCAGATTCACCTGCATGACGCGACGCCAGTCGGATTCGGAGATGTCCTGGATCGGCGCCGTGGGACCGCCGATGCCGACGTTGTCGACCAGGACGTCCAGTCCTCCCATCTCCGCGACCGCTTCTGCCACGAACGCGCGCGCCGCCGTGCGGTCCGCGATGTCGCACCGCCGCATGGTCACGCCGGGAATGTCGCGGTCGGCGGCTTCGCCGACATCGCACCCCCAGACGATGTCCCCTCGACGCACGAGTGCGTCCACGACGGAACGGCCGATGCCGCTTCCGGCACCGGTCACGATCGCGCGCCGCGGCGTTTCCTGCATGAGATCTCCCACGTTATAGTCCGCGGCCCGGGGTCAGAATCGCCCGGGGATCCAGGGCGGCTTTGATCCTGCGCTGCGTGTCCAATGCGACCGGGTCCAGCTGCCAGGTCATCTCCTCATACTTCACCGATCCGACACCGTGCTCTCCGGTCACCACGCCCCCCACCGACAGGGCCAGCCGGGTGATCGCGTGCACCACCGCCTTCGCGGCGGCGTATCCGTCCGGGGTGTCCTCCGCCTCGACCGTCGGGTGGAGGTTTCCGTCGCCCGCATGCGCGACGGTCGCGATTGCGCGGTCATGGCGGCGCGCGATCTCCTGGATGCCGGCGAGGACCGCGGCCAACGCTCCCAGGGGGATCGCGACGTCGCATCCCATCCGCAGCCCGTGCGCGGTCAGGGCAGGATGGGCGAGCCGCCGTGCGTCGAGGAGCTCCTCGCCCTCTGCGATCGAGGCGTCCGTCGCTCCCTCACTCAGGCACAGCGCCACCATGCTCTCGGCGGCCGCGCGGGCGGACGGGCCGACGGTCTGCCCCACCAGGAGGGCGGAGACGCCGTCGGTGCGCAGGTCACCCGCGCGGTACGCCTCGATCATCCGGACGCTGCTCGCGTCCAGCAGTTCCAGCACCTCGGGCACCAGCGGCCCGCGGGAGATCGCGCCGACGGCGTCGGCGGCTGCGGTGAGCGAGGCGAAGGACGCGCGGAACGAACAGGACGTGCCCCGCGGCACGGGGGCGAGGAAGACGGTGGCCTCGGTGATCACGCCGAGCGTTCCCTCCGAGCCGACGAACAGGCTCGTCAGATCCAGCCCGGTGACGTTCTTGCGGGTGCGGGAACCCGTCCGCAGCGCTCTGCCGTCGGCGAGCACGACCTGCAGAGCGGCGACCGACTCGCGGGTGACCCCGTGGGCCAGCGCACGCAGCCCGCCGGCGTTGGTGGCGATGTTCCCCCCCACGGTGCAGTGCCGGGCGCTGGCCGGATCGGGGGCGAAGAACAGTCCGTGGGCGCGAGCCGCCGCGTCGAGGTCGGCGGTGATCACTCCCGGTTCGACGACGGCGATACGGTCGACCGGATCGATGGAGAGGATGCGGTTCATCGCCGCGGTCGACACGACGATCCCGCCCGGGTAGGCGACGGCGCCGCCGGCCGTTCCCGTCCCGCTCCCGCGGACGGACACGGGCACCCGCGCGTGATGCGCCCAGCGCAGTGTGGTCACGATGTCGGCGGTGTCGGCCGCCTCCACCACGGCCGCCGCCGGTCCTTCGGGCCGCGCGACCGACGCGTCCCGGGCGTACGGCGCGATCTGGTCCGGGTGCAGCAGGAGACGGCCGTGCAGCATCCGTCCCAGTTCGGCGCGCACGCGGGTGCGCCGGTCCGAGAGATCGTCGGGAATCGGCGGCCCGTCCACACCGGATGTCATCGGTGCGGCGGCGTCTCGGTCTCGTAGTCCAGGACGAGGGTGCCCTGAGTCGCCCGGTAGTAGCGCTCGAACGCACCCGTATCGGCGGGGTGCGGGTACAGGACGACCAGCTTGTGCATCTCGGGCCTTTCCACAGGTGACATCTCCATGGTGGCCCGGCCGGACCGGAAAGCCGCGGACCCGCGGGCCGGCCTGCGCAGGGGAGGCACAGCTGTGCGCCGATGGACAAGTCCGCAGTGGGACCGGTGGCACACACTGAGCGGAGGAGGTCGGTGCCTGCGCGGCAGTGTCGCGCCGTCGCGGCCCGCAGCACGCACGAATCGGGAGTACGCAGCGATGGTGGATGACAAGACTCTTCAGGTGGGCTTCGTGGGTCTCGGGATGATGGGCACACCCATGTCACGCAATCTCGCGCGCGCCGGGGTCGGCCTCCGCGTCTACGACGCGGACGCCGACCGCACCCGGACCGTGGCATCCGAGCTCGGTGTCGCCGGGGTCGTGGACCCGGCGGAGCTGGCCGCGTGCGACGTGATCGTCACCATGCTCCCCACCAGCGCGATCGTGCGGTCCGTGTTCCTGGACGGCGACGGTGCACTGCGGATCCCGCTGCGCCAGGGGACCGTGGTGGTCGACATGAGCTCATCCGACCCCACCGAGACCGTGGCGACCGGGCGTGCGCTTGCCGCCTTCGGTGTCCGCCTGGTCGATGCCCCGGTCTCCGGAGGTGTGCCCCGGGCGGCCGACGGGACGTTGGCGATCATGATGGGCGCCGACGACGAGGATGCCGCGGCCCTGGCCGAACGGGTGGTGGAGCCGATGAGCCGGTCTGTGTACCGCACCGGCGGGCTGGGCACGGGCGACGCGATGAAGGCGCTGAACAACTTCGTGGCCGGCGCCGCGTTCGCCGCCACGTCGGAGGCACTGATCGCGGGACGGCAGTTCGGCCTGGACCCGCAGCTGATGATCGACATCCTCAACGATTCGACGGGCCAGAGCTTCTCATCGACGCACGTCTTCGGGCCGCACGTCGTCGCTGAGAAGTACGCCAGCGGCTTCTCCCTGCCCCTGATCACGAAGGACATCCGCATCGCGCGCGACCTGCAGCGCGGCATGGGGCGCGATGCGCCGGTGTGCGAGGCGGTAGCGTCGAGCTTCGAGGACGCGCTGGACGCCCTCGGGGGCGTGGACCACACCGCGGCATACCGCTTCTGGAGCGGCGAGACGCGCTGACCCTGCGCGTTCGCACCCTCGGACGCACGCAGATCGGACGCACGCAGATCGGAGGGGACGATGGATGCACCGACGCCCGGACTGGAACCGGCATTCGACGTGGACGCGACATTGGGTCCGCTGCAGGATCACGGCATGACCCGTGCCGGGCACCGCCGGGTCATCCCGATCGCCGGCGGTACCGTGCGCGGACTCTTCGACGCCGAGATACTTCCTGGCGGCGCCGACTGGCAGGTCGTGCGGCCCGACGGATCCGTCGACATCGACACCCGCTACACCGCCCGGACTCCGCAGGGCGAGTTCGTGCATCTGCGCACGTCGGGGGTGCGCAGCGGCGACCCGGCCGTCCTGGAGGCGCTCCTGCGAGGGGATGCCGTCGACCCGAGTCGCTACTACTTCCGGGTGGCGGTGTACCTGGAGACCTCGGCGCCGCGCCTGCTCCACCTGCAGAGCGCGATCTTCGTCGCCTCGGCGATCCGCGCAGCCGACGCGGTCCGGTACCGCGCCTACCGCGTCACGTAGCGCCTGCGGGCGGAGAGCGCCAGGTCAGCGCACGCTCCGTCATCCCGAGCTGCGCACTCCGAATCGACTCTGATGCCCCTCCGCGGGAGTGCGGAGACGGGAATCCACCCGGGCCATCCCGCCGGTCACCTCACCCGTCGAGGCGGCACCCAGCAACGCGAGGGTCCGGCGCAGCCCGGACTCGAGGATCCTCAGCGCCTGGTCGACGCCCGCTTCGCCGCCGGCGGCCAGTCCGTACAGATACGCCCGGCCGATCAGGGCGGCATCCGCGCCGAGGGCGAGCGCTGCGGCGACGTGCGCGCCGGAACGGATGCCGCCGTCCACCGCGACGAACATGTCCGGTCCGACGGCCGCACGGATCGCCGGCAGCGCTTCAGCCGGTGCGATCGCGCCTTCCAGCTGACGCCCGCCGTGGTTGGAGACCACCAGTCCGTCCATCCCGTGCTCGCGCAGCGCCACGGCGTCGGCGGGGGACAGCACCCCCTTCACCACGATGGGGCCCTCCCACAGGCTCCGCAGCCATTCCAGGTCGCGGAAGGTCACGGCCGGATCCAGCAGTGCGTTGGTCTGGGCGACGAAATCCCCGCGCGGTCCACCGCCGGTCGCGAAGCCGATCGGCTCCGAGGTGAGGACCCGCCAGACCCAGCGCGGGTGGCGCGCGAACCCGATCGCGGTGCGCAGGGGCACGCTCGGCGGGAACTGCAATCCGGCGCGGACGTCCCGCAGCCGCTCTCCCGCGACCGGCACATCCACGGTGAGCATGAGCACCCGGAAGCCCGCCCGGCGGGCCCGCTCGATGATCGTCCGTGCGGCGCCCCGGTCGCGCCAGAGGTACAGCTGGAACCAGCGGTCCAGCGCGGGCGCCGCCTGCGCGAAGGCCTCGGGCGAGGTCGAGGCCATGGTGGACAGCGCCGCCGGGATGCCATGGGCCGCGGCGACCCGCGCGACCGCCGCCTCGCCTTCCGGGTGGAACACGCGGGTCAGACCGATGGGTCCGAGGATGACGGGTGCGGCGGCGGGACGTCCGAGCATGTCCGTCGTGGTGTCCACGACGCTGACGTCGCGGAGGACGCGCGAGACCAGTCGCACCCGGTCGAAGGCGTCGCGGTTGCGAACGGAGGCGACCTCGTTGCCGGCGGCGCCGTCCAGATAGTCGAAGACCGGTCCGGGCAGCCGCCGGCGCGCCCGCTCGCGCAGGTCGGCGATGTCCGCCGCGGATCGGACGGACCGGCGCGGGGGACCCTCGCCCAGCCGCACCATCCGCGCCACCTCGCGGATCGACGGCACCGCACGGCGGGGGCTCATCGCCGCCCTCCCGCCGCCATGCGCAGCGCATCGGTGAAGGACTCCAGCACGGGCACGGGCAGCTTCGCATGCCGGGCTCGTTCCAGCACGGCGCCGGGGATGGACTCGATCTCGGCGGGGCGGCCCGCGATGACGTCCTGCAGCATGGAGGCACGGTGGTCTGCGTGCGCGACGAGTGCATGATCGATCGCCGCGTGGATCCTCGCACCGTCGGCGGAGACGCCCTGCGCGTGGGCCACGGCGAGCACCTCGTCCACGAGGCGGGTGATCACTCGGCGGCCGGGCGGGTTGTCCATCCCGGCGTTGCTCAGGCCGGTCAGGGCGGCCGGTACGTTCAGGGCGGTGTTGAACGCCAGCTTCTCCCAGATCGCCGCGTCGATGTCGGCGGGGAGCCGGACATCGAAGCCGGCGGATGCCAGGACCTCGGCGACCTCCCCGGCCCACGCCTCCCCGCCGGCGGCGAACGCGCCCACGTCGAGATGGCCCTTCCCGAGCGAGCGGACACCTGTCGTGCCCTCGGCATCCGCAGGCAGGGAAGCCACCCCCTTGATGATCCGATCGGCGGGAAAGGCCTCGGCGATGATCTCCGGGTTGCCCAGCCCGTTCTGCAGAGTGAGCACGCCGGCGCCCGCGCCTGCCATGCCGGCGATCGACGCCACGGCGGAGCGGGTGTGCATGCCCTTGGTGAAGATGACGTACAGCTGCGCGGTGCCGCTCAGCTCGTGGGCAGGCGAGACCCGCACGGCGACCTCGCGCACTCCGGCGTCGTCTTCGAGGCGGACGCCTCGGTCGCCCAGATCGCGCAGCAGTCCGGCATCCACATCGACGAGCGTCACGTCGATCCCCGCCTCGGCCAGCCGCGCGGCGAACAGGCGGCCCATCGCCCCGGCGCCCAGGATCGCGACGGACCTCACGCCGTCACCTGCGATGGGCTGTGCGCGCCGCCGGCGTCACTGTGCGACATCGGGCGTGCCGTAGATGTGGAACTCCGGCGGGATGGGCGCGCCCCACCCCGGCTTCGTGGCCCACTCCTCGGCCGTCCACACGTAGGGCTCACGGTCGGGGGCGAAGACGAGATACCCCCCGTTGGCGACCTCGATGCGGTTGCCCCCGGGCTCGCGCGTATAGAGGTAGAAACCCTGGATGGCGGTGTGCCGGGACGGGCCGGCCTCGATGTAGATGCGGGCGTCGGCGAAGATCTCCGCGGCGCGCAGCACCTCCTCGCGGGTGTCGACCAGGTAGGCGAAGTGATGGAGCCTCCCGGAGCCGCTGGTGCGCTCCTGCGTGTAGATCAGCTCGTGACCCTGGATCGTGGCGCTCATCCAGGCGCCCGCCTCCGCCCCGTCGGGCAGTTCGATGATCTCGAAGGTTCGCAGACCGAAGCCCCGCTCCCAGAACTCGCGGTTGGCGCGGACGTCCCGGGCCAGCAGATTGAGATGGTCGACATGCCGCACGTTCGCGCCGCGGCCGACGTACGCCTGGAAGTTCACCGGGATCACGGGACGTTTGCCCTCGGGCGCGTCGTAGCCTTCGGTGTTGAAGTACAGCCGGAATGCGTGGCCGTCCGGATCGCGGAACTCGTACTCGCGTCCTGCGTTCAGATCCTGGTCGACCCAGGCGCCCGGGTGGCCGTTCGCCTCGAGCCAGGCGACGCGGCGGTCCAGCGCCGCCGCGCTCGCCGTCCGCCACGAGGCGTATTCCAGGCCGGCGTGCTCGGCGGGTGTGATCTTCAGACTCCACCGTTCATAGTCGCCGAACGAGCGCAGGTAGTGCGACCCGTTGTGGTGGGCCACCTCGTCCATGCCCAGCAGATCGACGAAGTAGGCCAGCGTCTCGTCGGGTTTCGGTGTCAGCAGCGCATGGTGGCCGAGATGGGCGAGTTCGTGACGGGATGAATCGGACACGCGGGCTCCTTCAGGACGGGCTCGAAGCCGGCGCGCCGGGCGCCAGCGCGGGGTCGCGGAACACCGGGGTGATGATGCGCTCCGCAATCCGCCACCCCTGCGCAGTCCGGCGGTAGAGGTCGGCGAAATCCGCGACCATGAACAGGGCGACCCCGGGACCGGGCGGGTCGTCGTTGCTGGCGAAGGTGTGCCAGCTGGAGCGGCCGCGCACCTGGTCGTCCGCCACGGATTCCAGCAGGAGGTTGCCCAGTCCGTGGCGCGTCGTGCGGGTGGCCGTCCTGGCGCGGAACGAGGCGATGGTGGACTCCACGTCGTGGAATTCCCTGCCGACGCTGACGTAGTGCACGTCCGGGGTCAGGATGCTGCGCAGCGCCTCGAAATCGTGCAGATCCAGCGCCCACGCGAAGCGCGCGTTCAGATCCCCGATCGCGCCCCTCGCCTCCGCGCTGAGCGCCGTCATCGCTTGAGGACCGGGTTGGACAGGGTGCCGATCCCCTCGATCGACACCTCGATGAGTCCGCCCAGACGCGCCAGATCCACGTTCTGCACCGCGCCGCCGCGGGCGGACCGCTTCAGCGCCGTCCCCATCGCGATCACGTCGCCGACCTCCAGCGTCAGGTACTGCGAGGCGAAGGAGATCACCTCGGACACGCTGAACCGCAGATTCGCCGTGTTGTCGTCGGTGACGAGCGTGCCCTCGTGCGAGCAGGTGATCCGGAGCGCGTGCGGATCCGGGATCTCATCGCGCGTCGTGACCCACGGTCCGAGCGGACCGAAGGTATCGGACCCCTTGTAGCGGGCGGGATAACTCACCCAGCTGTCCACATAACGGATGCCGTCGGGGCTGTCCGGGTCGGGATGGATCGCCCGGTAGTGGAAGGTGTCCGCGTCCCGCATGGTCGGCGAGGTCAGGTCGTTGATGATCGTGTAGCCGAAGACGTGCGTCAGGGCGTCCCCCGCTGCGATGTCCGTCCCGCCTCGCCCGATGATCACCGCCAGCTCGGGTTCGGGATGCACCCGCCCGTAGGCGTCCTTGATCACGATGGGGCGGTTGTGCCCCACCAGCGAGGACGACGGCTTGACGAACATCGCCGGGGTGGACGGGCCGCGCATGATCCGGTCCGGGTTGGCGCTGTTGTTGAGGGCGACGCACAGCACCTTTCCCGGTCGCCGCACCGGGGGCAGCCACGTCAGGGATGCCGCCGACCGGCGCTCACCGGATTCCAACGCCGCCGCCGCGCCGGCCCGCCACTCCGATTCCGGTGCCCCCAGCATCGTGTCCAGGTCTGGATACGGCATCGCCACCGCCTCGTCCGGCGCGGATTGCACGACGACTGCTGATCCCTCGCCGTCCTCGATCGTCCCGAATCTCATCGCGCGGTCAGACGGTGATGACCTTGGTGCCGGCCACGGCCTTCAGCCCGTGCACGCCGAACTCCAGACCGTACCCGGAGCCCTTGGTGCCGCCGAAGGGCACCAGGGGGTTGATCGTGCCGTGCTGGTTGATCCAGACGGTGCCGCTCTCGATGCGCTCCGCGATGGCCCGGGCCTGCTCCGGATCGCCCCACACGGACGCGCCCAGGGCCTGGTCGGATGCGTTCGCCAGCGCGATCACCGCGTCGAGGTCGGTGTAGCGCACGATCGGCAGAACCGGTCCGAACTGCTCCTCCGCGACCAGCCGCGCCCCGTCGTCGATGTCCGCCACGACCGTCGCCCGGTAGAAGTGCGCGCCGAGCTCGGGTGCGGCCTCCCCGCCGGTGACGATGCGCGCCCCGCGATCGCGCGCGTCGGCGACGAGTTCGGAGACGATGTCGAACTGCTGGCGGGTGGACAGCGGTCCCAACGCGCTGCCCTCGTCCATGCCGTGGCCCAGCGGTGTCGCCTCGGCCAGGCGCGCCAGCTCGGTGACGACCTCCTCGTAGAGCGAGTCGTGCACGTAGAGCCGCTTGAGAGCGGCACAGGTCTGACCGGAGTTGATGAACGCCCCCCAGAACAGCTTCTCGCCGAGCGCTTTGACATCGGCTCCGGGCAGCACGATGCCGGCATCGTTGCCGCCGAGCTCCAGAGTCAGACGGGCGAGGTTCTGGGAGGAGCTCTTGACGATCTCCCGCCCGGTCTTGGTCGACCCGGTGAACATGATCTTGTCGATCCCGGGGTGGGCGGCGATGGCCGCGCCCACTTCGCGGTCGCCCGGGGCGACGATCAGCACGCCAGGGGGGAGATGACGGTTCATCAGCTCCGCCACCGCCATCACGCTGAGCGGGGTGTACTCGCTCGGCTTGGCGACGACGGTGTTGCCCATCCGCAGCGAGGGAGCGATCTGCCAGATCGCGATCAGGGCCGGCCAGTTCCAGGGGCTGATGGCACCGACGACGCCCAGCGGCACATAGTGCAGCTCCGATCTGGTGCCCTCGGCCTCGAAGAGGACCTCGGGTTCCAGAGACAGGTCGGCGGCGCCCCGGATCCAGGCGGAGCAGCCGGCCGCTTCGAAGCGGGCGCCGAGTCCGTTGAGAGGTTTGCCCTGCTCTTTCGCGATGATCTGGGCCAGTTCCTCGGCATGCGCGTCGATCTCATCGGCCGCCGCGTGCAGGAGCTCGCTGCGCCGGGCGTGCCCGAGTGCGGCCCACGCGGGCTGGGCCGCTCGCGCCGTCGCGACCGCGTCGTCCAGGTCGGCCGGCGTCGTTGCCGGGACGTAGCCGATCGGCTCACCGGTCGCCGCATCCGGGACGGCTCGCCCGTCCTCGGGTGCCACCGAGATGGCCTCCAGAAGATCCGATGTCTGCGTGGTCATGGTCGTCCTTTCGTGCGTGGCGGTCGGCGGGCGGGTCGTGCCGTGCCGATCGTGCGGGTGATGGGACCGGGTTCCGGCCGGCGCCGCGTCAGCGGCTCAGCTCTCCGCCCTCGTGCTGGCAGGACTGCGTGCGGCACGCGTCGCATCGGCCTCGCCGTCCAGCGCGTCCCCGATGCCGCGCGCCTCGAACACCTCGCGGAGGACGCGCACGCCGAGCACCCCGGCCGGGATGCCGCAGTACAACAGCCCCTGCAGGACGATCTCGCGGAGCTCGATCGGCGAGACGCCGTTCTCCAGGGCGCCTTCGGCGTGCACGCGCAGTTCGTGCTCTCTCCCGTTGGCCAGCAGCATCGCGAAGGTGACCTCGCTGCGGGCTGCCAGCGAGAGGCCGGGCCGCTGCCAGACGTCCCCGAACGTCGTCCGGGTCACGAAGTCCTCGAGCTTGTCGTTGAGATCCGTGGTGGTGTCCACGCGCGCCTCGGCACCCTGGGTGCCGAACATCGCGCGGCGCTGCTGCATGCCGATGTCGTACAGTTCGTCGCGGATGACCACAGTGTCGCCTCCTGGGTAGTTCAGGTCGTCGCGTCCACAGCAACGGAACCGTCGGTTCAGTCGAGTCTCGTGGGCGCCCGGCGGACCCTCTGGTCGCACGGCGCACGCGACTGCCGCATCCGCGCAGGATCGGCTCAGTCTCCGAACCGGGACGTGCGCAGGTCGCGAGGCGTGATGCCGTAGGTGGCGCGGAACACCTTGCTGAAATGGCTGGCGTCGGGGAAGCCCCACCGCTGCGCGATCTCGAGGATGGACAGCGACGCCTGGGCGGGGTCGCTCAGCGCCAGACGGCAGTTCTCGAGCCGTCGGGCGCGGATGTACCCCGAGACGGTGAGGTTCTCCGCGCGGAAGAGGTACTGCAGCTGGCGGACGGACATGAAGTGGCTCTTGGCCACCTCCACCGCGTTCAGGTCGGGCTGGTGCAGGTGCGCGTCGATGTACAGCTTCAGGCGGCGCATCTCGACCTGCCGGGTCTGACCCCAGTGGTCTTGGTCCTCCGAGAGCTGCGCGTACACCAGCGCCGTGAGCAGGTCCAGCGAACTGTGCAGGATGCGCATCCCGGCCACCCCGTCCAGGGTGTCGAGATTCGCCGACAGATGCCGCATGAACGGCGAGATCATCGCGCCCACCCCCGAGTCGCCGGACAGGCGCACTGCGGTGATGCGGCGGATCAGGCTGTCCGGCACGTCGAAGGAGTCCTGCGGGAAGGCCATCACGAGGCAGTGCACGTCCTCGCTGAACTCCAGCGTGTAGGGCCGGCTGGTGTCGTAGATCGCGAGATCGCCGGGCCGCAGCACGCTCTGGCGTCCGTCCTGTGCGACCAGACCCGATCCCTTCACCTGAAGCGTGATCTTGTAGTGATTCGGGTCGTCCGGGGAGATCAGAGCGGGGGTGCGCAGCACGCGATGCGCGCTGGCGGAGATCTCGCTCAGGCAGGTGCCGTCCACGACACGCCATCGGATGCTGCCGGTGAAGTTCGGGCCGCCGATCACGTGCAGCGGCACGAAACGGCTCCCTGCCACCTCTCGCCACTCGCCGATCGATTGGGCGGTCGCCGTCTCGACGCCGGTCTGAAAGGTCGTGGAAGCGTGGATCAAGGTGTCCTCCCGCACGGGTGAAGGCTCCCTTGACGTCCCCGGGCAGGCTCGCCGATGAGCCTTCGCGTTGGAGCATAAGCCGCGCCACCCGATCACGCCAGCCCTGAGCGAAGAACGCTCGCGGCCGATTCGCGCGAGCGAGCACCGTTCCAGTAGACAAGCGACATGGACTCCGATGAGCCACCCCGGTCGCGGTCGCTGGACGTGCGGACGTGGTCGCGCAGGCGGCGGTTCGGGCTGCTCGCTCTGCTGGGCGTGCTCGTGGCCGGTGGGCCGCTCGGCACCGATATGTACACGCCGGGGCTGCCGCAGGTCATCGACGACCTCGGCACGCAGACCGCGCTCGTCCAGCTCACGCTGATGGCGTACAACGTGGGGCTCGGAGGCGGGCAGTTCGCCTGGGGCCCGATCAGCGACCGGATCGGCCGGCGCGTACCGGTGATCCTCGGCGCCGCCGGCTTTGCCTTCACCGCGCTGCTGTGCTCCTTGGCGCCGAACATCGGCGTCCTCCTGGTCGGCCGCGTCCTGATGGGCTTCGCCGGGGCTGCCGGCATCGTCGTGGGCCGGGCGATCGCCCGCGACCTCTACAGCGGCGCCGAGCTGACCCGGGTGTTCGGGCTCCTCGCCGTCGTCTTCGGGATCGCGCCCGTGCTCGGACCTCTCGTCGGCGGGCTGGTGCTCAGCGTCGGGGACTGGCGCTCGACGTTCCTGCTCCTCATGACGATCGGCATCCTGCTCGCCATCGCGAGTGCGGTCGGAATCCCCGAGACGCTGCGCCCCGAGCTGCGGGTGCGGGGCGCGTCGGAGGAACGACGAGAGGCGTGGCTTGCCCCGCTGCGCAACCGGCAGTTCGTCACCAGCGTCCTGATCCTGGTCGGCGCGGCGACCTCGATGATCCTGTATCTCAGCGCGGTGCCCATCGTGCTCCAGCGCGAGCGCGGACTCGATGTGCTCGGCTTCTCGGTGCTGTACGCGATCAACGCTCTCGCTGTCATCATCGGCGCCCAAGTGGGGCCATGGCTGACCCGCTACCTCGGCGGCATCCGGGTTCTCGTCCTGGCCCTGGTGGTCAACCTCTGCGCGGCCGTGGGGGTGGCGCTCAGTTCGGCCATGGACAGTCCGCTCTGGCTGCTGGATGCCTGCATGTGGCTGACGGTCTTCGCCGGCGGGATCTGCATGCCGCTGGCCATCGCGCTGGCCCTGCAGCCGTTCGCGAAGGGCGCCGGCACTGCCGCCGCCATCGCCGGCGGCGCCCAGCTCGCGCTCGGCTCGGTCGTTCCGGCCATCGTGGTCAGCGTCGTGGCCACCTCAGGGGTGGTGCTCGGCATCGCTCAGGCCGCGGTGACGGTCGTGACCCTCGGCCTGGTCGCGCTCGCGGCGATCTCCGCTCCCCGAGGAGGGGGCGGGCCCGATCTCGGGGACGCCGAGCCGGACTTCACTGAGCCGGTGTAGCCGGGCCGGCAGCGAGGAATTCGCGGAGCGTCTCCAGGCGGGCGGTCCGCGGCGCACCGGGCGGCCGTGCAAGACCGACGACGGTCGGCGGGAGCGCGTCGCCCAGCTCCACGATCCTCACCCGGTGTCCGTCATAGGTCATCTCCGAAGCGGGGCGCTGGAACAGCACGGCGTAGCCCAGACCGCGTCCCACCAGGCAGCGCGCCAGCTCGAAGCTCGTCGTGGTGTGCGCGGGCCGAGGGGTCAGCGACAGCGCGGCGAAGATCTGCTCGGTGTTGTGTCGCGTGGGGTGCACGTCCAGGACGATGAGCGGATCGGCGGCCAGCTCGGCCAGCCGGATCGATGTGCGGCCGGCGAGCGGATGATCGGCGGCGATGACCACGTGCGGCCGGTACTCGTCGATGGGGTCGAAGCCCAGCTGCGGGGAGACGTCGACGCTGTACAGGAGCGCCACATCGACACGTCCCTGCAGGAGCCGTTCGTGCAGTTCGACCGCGGACGCCTCGACGAACGAGAGGTCCAGTCCGGGATGGTCGTGGCCGAACGCCTGCATCACTCCGGGCAGGTAGAACGGCGAGAGCGTCGAGAAGCATCCGATCGTGAACGAGCCGGTCAGGCTTCGACCCGCCTGCCAGGCGTCGGCTGCCAGGGCCTCGGCACCCACCAGGACGTGGCGGGCCCGGGAGAGCACCCGCGATCCGGCCGGTGTCACGAGCACCCCTCTGCCCTTGCGACGGACCAGAAGCTGCACGCCCAGTCGGCGTTCCAGATCGTCCAGCGCCAGCGCGATCGCCGACGCGCTGACTTGGCACCGCGTTGCGGCGGCAGCCAGGGAGCCCTCACTGGCGGCCGCGTCCAGGTACTCCAGTTGTCTGAGCGTGAACGGCACTGATCGCAAACGAGTTCTCCTTGGGTGTCAGGTCTCAAACTCATGTTTTACAAGGGAGAGCCGCCCGTCAAGACTTTGTTTCACCGGCGCCGCGGCGCCGAGACTTTTCATGGAGGAATCGTCATGCCCGAGAATCTCGAAGAAGCCATCGCCGAAGCCGGCGGCCCCGTCCCGCTCCTGTGGGAGTCAGAAGCCCCGCCCGCGGTCGTCCCGAGGGTCGTCCAGGAGTTCCGCAACTGGCGGGATGAGCAGCTGGCGTGGCGGCGCACCGCGGTGCTGTTCGACCAGTCGCACCACATGGCGGATCTGAACATCAAGGGTCCGGACGCGCTGAAGCTGATCCGCGACACCGCGGTCAACAGCGTGGAGAACTTCCCCGTCGACATGGCGAAGCAGTATGTCGCGGTCAGCCCGTCCGGGCACGTCATCGGCGATAACATCCTGTTCCATCTCGAGGAGGACGAGTACCAGGCCGTCGGCATCCCGCCCTCGATCAACTGGCTGCACTATCACGCGGTCACCGGCGGCTACGACGTCGAGATCTGGCGCGACGACAACTCGCTCTACCGTTCGGGCGACCCGGTGCTCTACCGCTACCAGGTGCAGGGACCGGGCGCGCTGGAGATCATCCGCGAGGCGACCGGGCAGGAGCCGCCCAAGCTGCGCTTCTTCCGGATGACGCGCTTCACGATCGGCGGCAAGGAAGTCAGGGCGCTGCGCCACGGCATGGCGGGGGAGCCCGGCTACGAGCTGTGGGGACCGTGGGCGGATTCCGAGGCGGTGCACACCGCCCTCCTCGAAGCGGGGGCCAAGCACGACATGGTGCAGGTCGGCGGGCGCGCCTATCACACCAATGCCCTGGAATCCGGCTGGCTGCCGAGGCCCCTCCCCGCGATCTACAGCGATGAGCGTCTGGCCGATTACCGTCGGTGGCTCAGCGGCACGGCGTACGAGACCACGGCGCCGCTGGGTGGCAGCTTCCACTCCGAGGACATCGAGGACTACTACTTCACCCCCTACGACCTGGACTACGGCCGGATCGTCGCGTTCGACCACGACTTCATCGGGCGCGAAGCGCTCGAGCGGATGGCGTCGGACGGAACGGCGGACAAGCGCCGCAAAGTGACACTGGTGTGGAACGGAGACGACAGCGCTGCCGCCTACGGATCCATGTTCCATCCCGGCCCGGGTGCGAAGTTCATCAACCTGCCGATGTCGCTGTACGACACGTTCCACGCCGACCGGGTCGAGACGGCCGACGGGCGGATGGTGGGCATCTCCACCTGGACGGGCTACTCGGCCAACGAGCGCGCCATCCTCTCGCTGGCGGTGGTGGATGCCGACGTCGCCGAGCCCGGCACCGAGCTGGTCGTGGTGTGGGGCGAGGACCGGCCCACCCGCAAGGTGCAGGTCGAAGAGCACGTGCAGGTGAGGATCCGCGTTACCGTCCAGCCCGCCCCGCTGACGGAGTTCGCGCGCACCGCCTACCGCTCGGACACCGTCTCGGCCTGACCCGATCCGGCTCGTGCACCGGCGCCGCCATCGGGCGTGCGCCGGTGCACTCGGGCGTGCACGGTGGCGGCGCTCGGCGATCGTCTCTCGCCGGCCATGGCGCACGACGCGATCAGGAGTTCACGCGGATGATCTCCTGCTGGTACGGAGCGATCACCGATCCGGAGATGCGCAGGTCCAGCAGCAGGAAAGGACGATCGGATGCCGGTACCCGTGCCCAGTCGGCCAGCCCCTCCAGGTCCGCCAGTGTGCGCACCACGATGCCTCGCGCGCCGAAGCCCCGGGCGACCTCGGCGAAATCGACCTGGGGGATGAGCATCGGCTCCTTCGCCAGCCCCTTCAGCCCGTACAGGTTCACTTCGGCGCCGTAGGCGGCGTCGTTCCAGACCACGGCCAGGCCCCTGCCCGCGGCGACGCGCACCGCAGACTCCAGGTCGGCGAGTGCCATCAGCCCGCCACCGTCCCCGGTGCTCAGCACGATCGTCGCGGCGGGCTGAGCCCGGGCCGCGCCGGGCACGCTGGCGAATCCCATGCCGATGGATTGGAACGCCGTGCCGACCATCATCATGCGGTCCGGCGCTGCGACCGGCCAGTACATGTTCGCCCACCCGATGAAATGACCGCCGTCGGAGACGACGACGCGGTCGCGCAGCGCCGCGGTGCTCTCCAGGATCCGGCCGATCCGTCCCGCGGCCGAGCGGGGATCCAGCGCACCGTCCGGCGCGGTGTCCTCGCCCGGTTCGTAGACCCGCAGCGCCGGGATGTCCACGCTCTCGCGCCACCCGCTGGGGGCGGCGCCCATGTCCGCGAGTTCTGCGGCGACGGCGCGGGCGACGACGGCGGCATCGCCGCGGAGATAGCCGCCCACGCGCTGGTGGGTCGCGGCCGGCGCGAGGTCGACCTGGAAGATGCGCGTCCGCGTTCCGAACAGCGAGCCGAACCGCATCGTGAACTGGTTCAGTGAGGCGCCGAAAACGACGGCGACGTCGGCGTCGGTGATGAGGTCCATCGCCGCCTCCGCGCCGAAGCCGCCGGCGACGCCGAGGTCGAACTGGGAGCTCGGGAAGATCCCCCGACCCAGCGCGGTGGAGGCGGTGACGGCTCCGGTGGCGTCCGCCAGTTCCCCCAGCGCCGGCCCGGCACCGGCGATCCAGGCCCCGCGGCCGGCGAGCAGGAACGGCCGCTGCGCTCCGGCCAACGCTGCCGCGACGTCGCGGATCGTCTGCTCGGCGAAGGGACCCGTCGGCGTCACCGGCGGGGGGAGTCTCGGCTCCGGGGCTGCCGGCACCGGTCCCGCATCGAGGGTGGCGACGTCGTAGGGGATCGCCAGCACGGTCGGCACCCGGTAAGTGAAGGCGTGCTCGATCGCGATGACGGTCGTGGCGGCGGCATCGGTTCGTCCCACCGTGTACGTGCGCGCCCCGACGGCGGAGGCCAGCGCGATCTGGTCGACGTCCCAGGGCCGGGGGCCGGAGGTCGGTTCGTCACCGACGACCAGCACGAGGGGCACGTGCGCCTGCACCGCTTCGGCCAGCGCGGTGAGGGTGTTCGTGAAGCCGGCGCCGTACGTCGCGGTCGCCGCAGCCAGCCCGCCGCCGGCGCGGTGATAGGCGTCGGCGGAGGTGACCGCGCCGGCCTCGTGCCGCACCGCCGTGTAGCCGACATCGGTGGAGCGCTGCAGCGCGTCCAGGAAATAGGCGTTGCCGTTGCCCATGACGCCGAAGACGTGGTCGATATGGCGGGCGAGGGTGGCGGCGACGTGCGCGGAGACGGTGGGCATGCGAGAGCTCCAGAGACAGGGACGGACGATGAGTTCCGTATGTGTCTCGCGGGCGGCAAGCGGTTGCCGCGGCTACGTGCCCCTTTTTCGAGCACCGGCGGGTGGGAAGGCGCCGCCGGACGGTTCGAGTATAGGCGGGAGCGTGCGGCGCGGCTCGTGGCGTGGCAGGCCGCGGCCGCGTGCCAAGCTGAAGGCATGAAGACGACCCAGCTGCGCAGGTACACGCTCGTCCCCGGGGAATACGAGGCGTTCGTCGCCTGGTGGCATGAGTGGATGCCGAAGGTGCGCGGGGGCGCGGGCTTCACGATCGAGTTCGCGTACGGTCTGCCCGAGTCAGAGGAGTTCGTCTGGGCCGTCAGCGCCGAGGGGGATCGGGCCGCGTTCCTGGCTCGCGAGAGCCGGTACATGGCCTCGGACGCGCGCGCGGAAGCCTTCGCCGGTGTGCCGCAGCGGGTCGCCGCGCAGACCGTTCAGATCGTCGAGGAGATGGCGCCGCAGCGCTCGGCTGCCTGACCCGGTTCGGCGCTCCGGGTTTCGTGAGCGCGCCGGCTCAACTGCCGAGCGCGTCCTGGATCACCCTTGCTGAGCGGCGCAGCCGCGCGGCGATCTCCGACGGCTCGTGCGCGCTGGCGACATAGACCACCGCGATGGCGGCGGGCGGCCGGCCCCGCAGCGCGAGCGGGACGGACACCGACCGCAGCGTCGGGATCACCTCGTCGTGGCTGGTCGCGTAACCGCGGCCCGCGGCATCCCGCACCTCCTGGCGGAGCCCTTCGGTCACCTCGCCGGGCCACTGCTCGGGAGGCAGTGCCGAAAGGATGGCCTTTCCGGGGGCACCGGCGGTGACCGGATGCCGCGACCCGGGCCGCTGCGCGACCGACGCCGTCGCGTGCCGAGGCTCGACGCTTGCGAGCGTGATGCACTCGTCCTGGTCGAGCACGGCGATGAAGCACGTGGTGCCCAGTTCGTTCGCCACCGCCGTCAGCTCCGGGAGCGCCTCGGCCTGCAGATCGTGGGCGACGCCCGAGGCCAGGGCGGCCATGCGTGCACCGAGCTCGATCCGGCCGGTGCCGTCGCGCGTGACGAGGCCGTGGTCCTCGAGAGTGCGCACCAGCCGATACGCGACCGAACGGTGCACCCCCAGCCGTCGTGCCGTCTCGTCGATCGACAGCGGCTGGCGCGCGCCCGCGAGGATCTCGAGGATGCGGATGCCGCGGCTCAGCGTCTGGGACGCCGGGGCGGTCGCGTTCTCCGTCATCAGGGCTCCTCTTGCGGACTCAGCGGGCGACCGTATACGATCTGTTCAGAAGTAGAACGGCGCGTTCGAATATAGAACAACCGGCCGCCTTTTCGCAACCACGTCATCACTGACCTCGACATCGCCGTCCGAGGAGGACATGTCATGCAGTTCCACCACCACGGGTACGTGTCCGGCGACCCGCGCAAGAAGCCGGCAGCCGGTACCGGAATCGACCGTCCGGACGAGCTGCCCGACGAGATCGACGTGCTCGTCGTCGGCGGCGGTCCGGCCGGCATGCTGCTGATGGCCCAGCTCGGTCAGTTCCCGACCGTCGTCACGCGCCTGATCGAGCGCCGCCCCGGCCGACTCGAGATCGGCCAGGCGGACGGCATCCAGGCGCGCAGCGTCGAGACTTTTCAGGCGTTCGGCTTCGCCGAGCAGATCATCCAGGAGGCCTACCACCTCACCGTGATGAACTTCTGGACCCCGGACAAGGCCGACCCGACCAAGATCGTCCGCACGCAGCGCACCGTCGACGATGCACAGGGGATCAGCGAGTTCCCGCACCTCATCGTCAATCAGGCCCGCGTGCTGGACTACTTCGCGGAGGTGGCTGCCGACTCGCCCGCCCGCCTCACCCCCGACTACGGCGTGGAGTTCGTCGCCCTCGAGGTCGCCGACCAGGGCGACTACCCGGTCTCGGTGACCGTGCAGTACAGCGACGGACCACGCGCCGGCCAGCAGCGGGTGGTGCACGCCAAGTACGTCGTCGGCTGCGACGGTGCGCGCAGCCGGGTGCGTGATGCGATCGGGTGCACGTATGTCGGCCAGGTGGCCAAGCACGCCTGGGGCGTGATGGACGTCCTCGCCGTCACGGACTTCCCCGATATCCGCTCCAAGTGCGCCATCCAGTCGCAGGCGGGCAGCATTCTGCACATCCCGCGCGAGGGCGGATTCCTGTTCCGCATGTACGTCGACCTCGGCGAGGTTCCGGAGGGCGACAACGGCGCGGTGCGCCGGACATCGCTGGAGACGATCATCGCGAAGGCCAACGCCATCCTGAACCCGTACACCCTGGACGTGAAGGATGTCGCCTGGCACAGCGTGTACGAGGTGGGGCACCGGGTCACCGACCGCTTCGACGACGTGGCGGCCGGCAGCGACCGTGAGCCGCACGTGTTCATCGCCGGGGACGCGTGCCACACGCACAGCGCGAAGGCGGGACAGGGCATGAACGTCTCGATGCAGGACGGTTTCAACCTCGGCTGGAAGCTGGGGCAGGTGCTGGAGGGTCGTAGCCCCGCGTCCGTGCTGAGCACCTACTCGGCCGAACGTCAGGTGATCGCCCAGAACCTCATCGACTTCGACAAGGAATGGTCGACGCTGATGGCCAAGAAGCCGGAGGAGTTCGACAGCCCCGAAGAGCTCGGAGACTTCTATGTCCGCACCGCCGAGTTCCCGGCCGGGTTCATGACCCAGTACCCGCCGTCGCTGCTGATCGGCGAGGCGACCCATCAGCACCTGGCCGAGGGCTTTCCCATCGGAAAGCGATTCCGCTCCGCGCCGGTCGTCCGTGTGGCCGATGCGGTTCCGATCCACCTCGGTCACCACGCCCGCGCCGACGGGCGGTGGCGCATCTACGCGTTCGCCCCGCGGGCGCCCAGCGGGCAGAGCTCCGCCCTGGCGGACTGGGCGACGTGGCTGGCCGACTCGCCGGAGTCGCCGCTGGCTCGGTTCACCCCGGTCGGGGCAGATCGCGACAGCGTCTTCGACGTCAAGGTCATCTACCAGCAGCCGCATGAGCAGGTCGCGCTCGAGACGGTGCCCGACGTGTTCCTGCCCCGGGTGGGTCCGTTCCAGCTCATCGACTACGAGAAGGTCTATGCCACCGACCCCGCGGAGGAGATCTTCGACCTGCGCAGCATCGACCGCAGCGAGGGCGCGGTCGTCGTGGTCCGCCCCGATCAGTACGTGGCCCACGTGCTGCCGCTGACGGCCACCGACGAGCTGACCGAGTTCTTCGCGCGCTTCCTGCTGCCGCAGACCGCTCCCGCACTCGCACTCTGACCGTCCCGGACGGACATTCGCACGTCGCTGAATGTACACCGCGTACATCGCCTCACGCCACGCAGCCCACCAGACTGGCGAGGAGCCAACGAACAGGGACGCCGACGCACGTGCTGCGGCATCCCCAGAGAACGAGGAGTCCCCGTGACCGACAACCGCGAGACCGAGCTGCTGGAGCGTGTGCCGGACGGCCTGTTCATCGCAGGCCAGTGGCGCCCGGCCACGGATGAGAAGCGCCTGCGGGTCTTCGACCCGGCCACCGGCGAGGTCGTCAAGCAGATCGCGGATGCCTCGCCGGCAGACGGCATGGCCGCCCTGGACGCCGCGGTCGAGGCGTTTCCGGCGTGGGCGGCCACGCCGCTGCGCGAGCGCGCCGAGCTGCTGCGTCGCGCGTTCGATCTGCTGCAGGAGCGCACGGAGGACTTCGCGCTGCTGATGACGATCGAGATGGGCAAGCCGCTGGCCGAGGCACGCGGAGAGGTCGCGTACGGCGGCGAGTTCCTGCGCTGGTTCAGCGAGGAGACCGCCCGGATCCAGGGTCGGTACGGCGCGAACCCCGAAGGCACCGGCCGGATGATCGTCTCGCAGCACCCGGTGGGGCCGTGCTACCTGATCACGCCGTGGAACTTCCCGCTCGCGATGGCCACCCGCAAGATCGCCCCCGCGCTGGCGGCCGGCTGCACGGTGGTGATCAAGCCCGCCGCGCTGACCCCGCTGACGACGCTGTACTTCGTGAAGACCCTCGAAGACGCCGGGCTCCCGGCCGGCGTGGTCAACGTGATCACGACCACGCAGACGGGCGCGGTGTCCGAACCGATCATCCGCGATCCGAGGCTGCGCAAACTGTCGTTCACCGGCTCCACCCCGGTGGGCCAGGAGCTGCTCAAACAGGCCGCCGACGGCATCCTGCGCACATCCATGGAGCTCGGCGGGAACGCCCCGTTCGTGGTCTTCGACGACGCCGACCTGGACAAGGCGGTCGATGGGGCCATCGCGGCGAAGTTCCGCAACATCGGGCAGGCGTGCACGGCTGCGAACCGGTTCATCGTGCACCGCTCGGTCGCGGAGGAGTTCGCCCGCCGGGTCACCGAGCGGGTGCAGGGGTTCACGATCGGCCGCGGCACCGAGGAGGGCGTCACCATCGGCCCGCTGATCGATGACCGCGCGGTCGCCAAGGCCGAGCAGCTGGTCGGCGATGCCGTCCAGCGCGGCGCGCAGATCCGCACCGGCGGCAGTGCGATCGACGGACCGGGCACCTTCTACGAACCCACCGTCGTCACCGACGTCCAGCCGGGCAGCGACATCCTCCGCGAGGAGATCTTCGGGCCGGTGCTGGCGATCGTGCCGTTCGACACCGAGGACGACGCGGTGCGGCTGGCCAACGACACCGAGTACGGGCTGGTCTCCTACGTCTTCACCGAGAACCTCGCCCGCGGGCAGCGCATGATCGATCGGCTGGAGACCGGGATGATGGGCCTGAACGTGGGCGTCGTCTCTAACGCAGCCGCACCGTTCGGGGGCTGGAAGATGTCCGGCCTCGGGCGTGAGGGCGGCGCCGAAGGCATCCACGAGTACCTGCAGACCAAGTACACGCTGACGGCCAACCCGTATTGACCGAAACCGGGCGAATCCCGCGCCCGGCGGACGCCTGCTGTCCGCCGGGCGCGGCAGAATGCAAGCGTGAACAGGTCCCGGCTCATCGAGCGGCGGCTGCGCTCGCACCGGCTCACCGCGCCCGCCCCGAGCATCGCCGCCGCCGCGGAGCACATGCTCGCCACGCAGGCCCAGGAGTTCTGGGGCGGCCGATGGGCTCTCGCGGCGCGGACGAGGGGAGCCCTCACCGTCCGTGACGCGGATGCCGCGTTCGACCGCGGTCAGATCGTGCGGTCGTGGACGATGCGCGGCACGATCCACGCCATTCCCGCACGGGATCTCGCCTGGGTGCTGTCGGTGACGGGGGAGCGCCAGCATCGCGCCGCCGCGGCCACCCATCGTGCGGAGGGGATCGACGCCGACGAGCTCGCCAAGGCCGAACGTGTCGCTCTCGACGCACTGCGCGGCGGCAACCGCCTCACCCGCAAGGAGCTCTTCGCCGTCCTGGAGGGCGCCGGCATCAGCACCGCCGCGCAGCGGGGGTACCACCTGCTCGTCGCACTCTCGCTGCGCGCCCTCATCTGCCAGGGGCCGGTCGTACCCCGCGCGGGCGGGCCGACGCGCGAGCAGTACGTGGTCCGCACCGACGAATGGGTCCGGGATGCCGCGTCCCCGGCCGATCCGCCCGCCGAACTGTTCGCCCGCTTCATCGGCTCGCACGGCCCGGCCGGTGCACGGGATTTCGCCTGGTGGTCGGGTCTGCCGCTGGGGGCGGCGCGGGCGGCGGCGGATGCGGCATCCGAGCGCCTGTCCATCGTCTCGGGCGACACCGAGCCCATGTACGTGGCCGCCGGCCCGCCGCCGCGGCGCAGCTCCGCGGTTCACGACGTGTTGGCGCTGCCGCCGTTTGAGGAGTACTACCTCTCCTACGCGGACCGGACTGTGCCGTGTGCGCCGGAGTTCCTCTCCCGGATCGGCCCCAGCATGAACGGCATCGTGCGGCCGATCCTGCTCGTGCGCGGGCGCATCGTCGGAGTGTGGACGCACTCGGTGGCCGTCGGCCGGCACGCGGACGCGCCGTTGCCCGAGCTGTTCGCGCCGGCTGCGGCATCCGAGGCCGAGGTGGCCGCCGCACTGGATCGGTACCGGGCCTTCATCACGGCCTGATCCGCTGACTGCCGCGTCGGGCCGGTGCGTGCGGCAGGCCGCCCGCACCGGGACTGATCTCAGCCCTGCGCGTGCCGGTCAAGGAACGCGTAGACCTCGTTGTCGTCCACGCCCGGAAACGCGCCCCGCGGCAGCGGCGAGAACATCTGCATGTGCACGCGAGCACTCGGCCAGGCCTTGCCCTGCCAGCGCTCGGCGACATCGGCTGCGGGCCGGCGGCAGCACGACTCGTCCGGACAGGTCGAGGTCGCCCGCTTCTGCGTCTCGCGGCCCCGGAACCACCTCGCGTCATCGAAGGGCACCCCCACCGTGATGGAGAAGTCCCCGTCGGCGGTCGAGCCGGTCTGGGACGAGCACCAGAACGTACCCGCCGGAGTGTCCGTGTACTGATAGTGCTCGGTCGTGCGATTGTGCTCGGAGAACGCCGCACGCGCCGACCACTTGCGGCAGACGATCTGCCCTTCCACCGACCCCGTCACATCGTGGGGAAGCGGCAGGCCGTCATTCTCGTAGACGCGCGAGATCGCACCCGACCCGTCGACCCGGAGGAAATGCAGCGGGATGCCGAGATGCCGGGTGAGCAGGTTGGTCAGGCGCATCCCGGCGGCTTCGTGGGTCACACCGAATGCATCGCGGAAGTCCTCGACCGCGAGATTGCGGTCCTTCTTGGCCTGGGCGAGGAAGGCGACCGAGGCCGTCTCGGGCATCAGCGCGCACGCGGCGAAATAGTTGATCTCCAGCCGCTGCTCCAGGAAATCGGCGTAGTCGGTGGGGCGCTGATGCCCCAGAAGCCGATGCGCCATGGCCTGCAGCGCCATCGAGCGCAGTCCGTGCCCGCCGGGGATGGAGGCGGGCGGCAGATAGATGCGGCCGTGCTCGAGATCGGTGACCGAGCGCGCCGAGTGCGGGAGGTCGTTGACGTAGAGCAGTTCGAAGCCGAGCTGCTCGGCCATGATGCTGACCGTGCGGTGGGTGAGGGCTCCGGACACATGCCCTGCGGCCTTGAGCTGCTTCTCGGCAAGCTGCTCGATCTCGGGCAGGTAGTTGTCTCCCTCGCGCATGCGCAGCCGCAGTTCGGTGTTCGCCCGGCGCGCCTCCTCCGGAGTGGCGATCGCCTCGCGCTCGCGACGCTGCAGCTCGCGGTGCAGACCCAGGATGGATTCGATCGTCTCATCCGGGATGCCCTTGGTCACCTTGACGGCCGGAATCCCCAGCTGCCGGAAGATCGAGCTGGACTGCGCGCGGGCCAACTCGATCTCCAGCGCTGCCCGCCGGTTCGGCGGCTCCGTGGAGAGCAGGTCAGTCACCTCGACGCCGGTCGCCGTCGCGATCGCCTGCAGAAGCGACAGCTTCGGCTCCCGCTTGCCGTTCTCGATCAGGCTCAGCTGGCTGCCGGCCACCCCGACCAGTTCGCCCAGTTCGTCCAGCGTCAAGCCGCGTGACACGCGCTGGTGGCGGATGCGGTGACCCAGCGTGGACAGTTCCAGAGAGGTCGGGGGCATTCTTTGATGATACTGAAAGAATGCGCTTTCTTGATTCCCAAAGGGGCTGAAAATCCTAGGGATCCCTTGCATAGTGGAGGAAGAACACCGATCTGACGATCGAAGAGGAGCAACCATGGCACTTGCCGACATCTTCACCCGCCCCGCACCGCGCACGACTCGCGGGTCCGCCCCGGAGCGCACGGAGTTCGGCAAGCGGCCGGCGATCGACGGCGCCGGCATGGCGGACCTCATCGCCTGGGTCGATCGGATCGCCGCGCTCACCCAGCCCGACAGCATCCACTGGGTCGACGGCTCGCGCGCCGAGAACGACGCGCTGCTGCGCGAGATGGTCGACGAGGGCAAGATCATCAAGCTGAACCCGGAATGGCGGCCGGGCTCGTACCTGGCGCGCTCGCACCCGAGCGATGTCGCCCGCACGGAGGGCCGTACGTACATCGCCTCCGAGCGCGAACAGGACGCCGGCCCCACCAACAACTGGATCCAGCCCGCCGAGATCCGCTCCACACTGCAGGACATCTTCGCCGGCAGCATGCGCGGACGCACCATGTACGTCGTGCCGTTCTCGATGGGCCCCGTCGGCGGACCGCTGTCGCACATCGGCGTGCAGGTCACCGACAGCCCCTACGCCGTGACCTCCATCGGCATCATGACCCGCGTCGGCACCGACGTCCTGCGCCAGATCGCGGACGGCGCGCACTGGGTCAAGACGGTCCACTCGGTCGGGGCGCCGCTTGCGCCCGGCGAGCAGGACGTGGCGTGGCCGTGCAACGACGAGAAGTACATCGTGCACTTCCCGGAGACGCTCGAGGTGTGGTCGTACGGGTCGGGATACGGCGGCAACGCGATCCTGGCCAAGAAGTGCTTCGCCCTGCGCATCGCGTCCGTGATCGGCCGCGACGAGGGATGGCTCGCCGAGCACATGCTCCTGATCCGGGTGATCGATCCGGCCGGGCGCGCCTACCATGTCGCGGCGGCATTCCCCTCGGCGTGCGGAAAGACCAACCTCGCGATGCTGCGCCCGACCATTCCGGGATGGCGGGTGGAGACTCTCGGCGACGACATCGCGTGGCTGCGCCCCGGCGAGGACGGACGCCTGTGGGCGATCAACCCGGAGTCCGGCTTCTTCGGTGTGGCTCCCGGCACCGGCGAGTCCACCAACGTCACCGCGGTCGAGACGCTGTGGGGCAACACGATCTTCACCAACGTCGCGCTGCGTCCCGACGGCGACGTGTGGTGGGAAGGACTCACGGACGAGCCGCCCGCACAGCTGATCGACTGGGAGGGCAACGCGTGGACCCCGGATTCGGGCCGCCCCGCGGCGCACCCGAACTCGCGGTTCACCGTGGGCGCCGGGCAGTGCCCGCAGATCGCCGAGGACTGGGAGGCGCCCGAAGGCGTTCCGCTGGATGCGATCCTGTTCGGCGGACGTCGCGCCACCAACGTTCCGCTGGTGGTCGAGGCGACCGACTGGACGCACGGTGTGTTCATGGGCTCGAACATCTCCTCGGAGCGCACCGCCGCCGCCGAGGGCACCGTCGGGGAGTTGCGCCGCGACCCGTTCGCGATGTTGCCGTTCTGCGGCTACAACATGGCCGACTACTTCGGACACTGGCTGAAGGTCGGTCAGAAGCTCCGGTTCGACCGCGCGCCGCGCATCTTCCAGGTGAACTGGTTCCGCAAGGGCTCGGACGGGCGCTTCCTGTGGCCCGGGTTCGGCGACAACGCGCGGGTGATCGACTGGATCATCCGCCGCATCGACGGTTCGGTGCCCGCCGTGGACAGTCCGATCGGGCGGCTGCCGCGCACCGAGGACCTGAATCTCGATGGCATCGACGTGCCCCAGGAGGATCTCGACGCGCTGTTCGCGATCGACCCGGCCTCGTGGCTGCGCGAGGCCGACCTGACCGAGGAGTTCTACGGCACCTTCGGCGGGCGCATCCCCGCGCCGCTGCAGGCGGAGCTGTCCGCTCTGCGGTACCGCCTCCAGCGCGCCTGATCCGCGGTCGCCGCGCGACCCGCCCTGCCCTGCCCCTTCCCGGCTGCCCGCCCCCGCTGCCCTCCCTGCTCGCCCCCGCTGCCCTCTCTGCTCGCCTGGCGCGATCTGCGAGTGGCCTCGGCGTGTTGTGACAGGGGAGCGGGGGATGCCGGGGGTTCGCGCCCGCGCGGGGCGGCTAGACCAGCAGCTGGTGCTTGGCCAGGTCCCGATACAGCGGCGTCGAGACCACGAGCTCCGAGTGCGTGCCCTGCCCGATGACCTGGCCGTGGTCCAGAACCAGGATCAGGTCGCTGTCTACCACGGTGGAGAGCCGGTGCGCGATCACGATCAGCGTCCGGCCGGTCGCGACCGCGTCGATGGCGTCGCGCATCCGCTGCTCGTTGACGCCGTCGAGCGAGGACGTCGACTCATCCAGGAGCAGGATCGGCGGAGCGGCCAGGAGCGCCCGCGCGATCGCCAGACGCTGGCGCTCGCCGCCGGAGAGCATCACGCCGCCCTCGCCGACCGGCGCCTGCAGGCCCAGGGGGTTTCGTTCCAGCACCTCGGTGAGGTTCACGGCGTGCAGCACCCGCTCGCACGCGGCATCGGAGGCGTCCGGCGAGCCGAGCCGCAGGTTGTCGGCGATCGTGCCGGCGAGGGTCGGGGCATCCTGCTCGACGTATCCGAACTGCGCGCGCAGCTCGGCGCGTGCCAGGGACCGGATGTCGCGACCGTCCAACTCGATCGCGCCGCCGGTCGGGTCGTAGAACCGCTCGATCAGCGAGAGGACCGTGCTCTTGCCCGCCCCGCTCGGACCGACCAGGGCGACGCGCGCACCCCGGGGCACCTCGAAGGTCACGCCGCGCAGCACATCGCGGTCCTGCTGGTCGGTCCCATCCGAGGGGGCCCGCTCCAGATGCACCTGCTCCAGCACGGCGCGCGCCTCCGCCGTGGCCGCCTCCCGGGCGGCGACGACGGCGTCGGGATAGCGGAACCGGACATCCCGGAACGCGATGGCCGGCGATGCGGCGACCCTCGCCGTCTCGAGTGCAGGATCGGCCACGTGGGCTGACCCGAGGGTGGCGGCCAGCGCGGCATCCCCCTCTTCCTCGGTGGGCAGGTCGAGCACCTCCTGGATCCGCCCGAGCGCCCCCAGGGCCTGGTTGACCGAGGTGATCGCCCCGAACGTGGACCCCAGCGGAGCGATGAGCAGGAACAGGAAGATGATGAAGGTCACCAGGCTGGCGACGCTGATCGCGCCCGAGGCGACGCGGAAACCGCCCACCCCGAGCACGGCCAGCAGCGAGACCTGCAGCGCGATGCCGGCGACCGGCACCACCAGCGCCGAGACCTTCGCGATGCGCACCCCCACCGCGTAGGCGTCCGTTGCGAGGGCGGACACCGCCGTGACCTCGCGCTCAGTCGCGCCCGCCGCGCGCACGGTGCGGATCGAGCCGACGGCGCGCTCGACGCCGGAGGCGAGTTCGCCGACCTTGGCCTGCTGCTCGGTGGATGCCGTGCGGATCCTGCCGCTGAGCAGCACCACCACCACCACCGAGACGCCGATGACCACCACGATCAGCAGCAGCAGGATGGGGTCGATGATCGCCATCGCCACCAGTGCGCCGACGAAGATGAGCGAGTTGCCCACCGCGTCGGCCAGCCCCTGCGTCAGCACGGCGTACAGCAGCGTCGTGTCCGTGCCGACGCGCGAGACGAGGTCGCCGGTGCGGCGCGCGTCGAACTCGCTGATCGGCAGGTGCAGGATGCGCGAGATGAGCTTGCGGCGACTGGAGTACACCACGGCGGTGCCCGTCCGCTGCAGCAGGTAGTGCTGGTACCCGGAGATCACCGATGACGCGACCACGAGCGCGATCAGCGTCCACACCAGGGCGCCGAGGCTCTCCTCCTGTTGCACGCGTTCGATGACCTGCCCGACCAGCACCGGCTGGGCGAGGGTCGCGAGGGCACCCAGCACGCTGAGCACGGCGACCAGCACGAGCACGCTCTTGTGCTCGAAGATGAACGGCAGGAGCTGGCGGAAGCTCGCCCGCGGACCCGCGGGAACCTTGCGCCCGCGCCGACGTGCGGTCGCCGCCGGCTCGTGCGCAGGAGGGGCCGGGACCGGCTCGGCATCGGACGGCGTGGGGTCCACGGCCGTGCGTTCTACGGACACAGTTGCACCTCTGGTTCCTTCGGGGGTCACGTACGACCGTACTTCTTGTGGACGGCCTGGCGGCTCACGCCGAGGGCGGCCGCGATCGCCTGCCAGGAGTAGCCGAGGTTCCGCGCTCGTCGGACCTGGACCTCCTCGGCGCGAGCGATCTCGCGACGCACAGCGGCGAGCCGGTGCAACTCCGCGATGGGCGCACCCTCGGGCACCGACCCGATCAGAGTCCGGATGTCGTTGCCATTCATGCGCTTCGTCCTTCGGATTCCGGATGCCGCGGCCACGGCATCCGCGTCAACAATAGTTGACGCATGCGGACATGTCAATAGATGTTGACACCCGCCGTGGTGCGCCGCAGGGACAGACGAGCGTGCCCCGTCCGACGGATCGGACGGGGCACGCTCGGGCGCGGAAAGCGGCGTGGCAGGCGGTCAGCCGTCCTGTGCCGCGAGCTCTCCGGCGGCGTCTTGCTTCAGCCGGGCCATGTCGATCTTGCCGTGCGGGCTGCGCTCCAGGCTCGGGCGCACCAGGATCCGACGCGGCTTCTTGTAGCCGGCGAGCAGCGGTTCCACGTGTGCGCGCAGGTCCGCCTCCGTCACGACGGCTCCGTCGGTCGGCACCACGATCGCCGTCAGCGCTTCACCGAATCGTGCGTCCGGAAGTCCGAAGACGATGGCGTCGGCGACGGACGGGTGGGCCAGCAGCGCATCCTCCACCTCCACCGGATACACCTTCTCGCCGCCGGTGTTGACCACCGAGCTGCCACGTCCGAGCAGCTCCACGCAGCCGTCGTCGAGAACCTCGACCCAGTCGCCGGGCATCACATGACGAACGCCGCGGATCTCCGGGAAGGTCGCGCGGGACTTCTCCTCATCGCCGAAGTAGCCCTTGGGCAGCGTTCCCCGGAATGCCAGGACGCCGCGGGCGCCGACCGTGTCCTGCACTTCGCGCAGCTGTTCGTCGAGCACGACCGCACCCGGGAGCATCCGCAGGCGGCCCGGAAGATCCTCCGACCGTGCGGTGACGCTGACGGCGAAGGGGCCGCCCTCGGTCGAGGCGAGCAGGTCGATGATCGAGATGTCGCCGAGCCGGTGCAACCGTTCCTTCGTCGCGTCGCTGAAGCGCATCCCGGAGCTGATGACCGAATCCACATCGCCCAGTCGCGTCACACCGGCCCGCTCCGCCGCCTCCACAAGGGGGAGCGCGACCGCGTCGCCGGCGACGATCACCCGGGTGGCGCCCTTGTCCACCGCGAGGCGGACCGCCTCATCGGCGTCCAGTCGAGGCGAGGCGTGGATGATCACGGTCCCACCCAGCACCAGCGTGTTCATCGAGGTGAACAGGGCGGTGCCGTGCATGAACGGCGCCAGCGGAAGTGTCGCGACCCTGGGCGTTGTCGGATCCGCCGCCACCCGCACGACATCGGCCATCGTGTCGGGCGCCGCCAGCCCGGAGGAGGCGTAGATGGAGTACAGCTGCACCTCGAGGATGTCCTGCGTGCCCCACACCACCGCGCGCGGCCGGCCCGTCGTCCCGCCGGTGTAGAGGCGCAGCTCCCCACCCTCGGGCGGCGTCGGCGGCAGCTGCCCGGCCCCGGCGACGATCTCGGAGTACACCAGCGCGCCCTCGAGTCGAGGGCCACCGTCATCGACCTGGATCAGCAACGGCGTGCTCGCCGCATCGGCGACCGCCGCCGCGGCGACCTCGGTGAGCGAGGTCGGGAACAGCAGCGCCGCGGCCTGCGAGTCCTGCAGCAGCTCGGCGACCTCCGTGGCGCGGTAGCGGTAGTTGATCGGCACCGGAGCGATGCCGGTCGCGAAGCAGGCGAACAGCGCGACGAGGTACTCCGGACGGTTGTACATCAGGATCGCGACCGCGTCGCCGGGGCGTATCCCGGCGTCCTGGAGGCGCGTCGCGAACGCGCCGGCATCCCTGGCGAAATCGCGATACGACATGGTGGTCTCGCGGGTGGCGATCGCCGGTCGATCCGGCAGCTCGGCCGCCACGGCCTGCCACACGTCGCTGTAGTGACCTTTCATCGGCGGCCTCAGTCCCGTGACGGTGGACCGGACGGCTGCGCGAGCGCCGCCAGCTCGGAACGCCAGGCGGCGTCGATGCCGGCCGCACTCCAGCCTCCGTCGGAATCGACCGTCCGCAGCGAGCTCGGGTGCGAGTAGAGGGTGATCCGGTCGCCGCCGATGCCGATGGCCTGCCCGGTCACATCTGCGGACAGCTCGGATGCCAGCCACACGATCAGCGGCGCGACGTCCTCGGGGGAGCCCAGGGCGTGGTCGCGGCGGAACTCCGTGGGGATCGGCCGGCCGGCCACGAAGTCCTCGTACACCGCCGTGTAGGCCGGGATCGTCGCGGTCATCGGCGACAGGGCGGTGGGGATGACCGCGTTGGCCGTGATGCCGGCACGCCCGAGTTCGAGCGACCAGGTGCGTGCCATGGCGACCAGCCCTGCCTTGACGGCCGCGTAGTTGGTCTGGCCGAAGCTGCCGTACTGGCCGGCGGGCGACCCGATGAGGATGATCCGCCCGCCCTCGGCCTGTGCGCGCATCGCGATCGCGGCGGCGCGACCGCACGTGAACGTGCCGCGCAGGTGGGTGTCCACGACGGCGTCGAAGTCATCATCGCCCATCTTCCACAGCACGCGGTCGCGGAGCACCCCCGCGTTGGCGACGAGGATGTCCAGCCGCCCGAAGTTGGTCAGTGCGGCATCCACCAGGGCGTCTGCGGTCGAGGCGGGCCCGACCGGGGCGACGACCGCGACGGCACGTCCGCCCGCGTCGGTGATCGCCGTCACCGTCTCGGCGGCCGTGGTCGGGTCGACATCGTTGACCACGACGGCGGCGCCGGCCGCGGCCAGCGCTTCGGCGTAGGCGCGACCGAGGCTCCGGCCGCTTCCGGTGACGATCGCGACGCGACCGTCCAGGCGGATGTCGTCGGGAGTGTTCTGGCTCATCGGTAGTACCTCAGCACGAATTCGGCCACGCAGGCGGGTTTGACGGAATTCTCGATCTCGAAGGTGACGGGTACTTCGATCTGCCAGCCGCCGGCGACCTCGGTGACCTCGGAGACCACTCCGTGCACGCGGATGCGGGATCCGACCGGAACCGGCGCGGGGAAGCGGACCTTGTTCAGCCCGTAGTTGATGCCCATTCCGGCGCCGGTGACCTCGAACACCTCGGCCATGAGCGGCACCACGAGGCTCAAGGTGAGCAGACCGTGTGCGATCCGGGTGCCGAACGGCGTGGATGCGGCGAACTCGGCGTCCAGGTGGATGGGGTTGTGATCCCCGGACACCCGGGCGAACAGATCGACCTCGTCCTGAGTGATCTCTCGCCACGACGACGGCCCGAAGGCCGTGCCCCGCAGAGTCGCGAGATCCTCAATGGCGGTCGAGAGTGCGACGGCCTCCTGCATGGGCATTCTCCTTCGAACACGTCGATCCACGGGCACGGCCGCGCCCCTGTTTATGTCAGGTTACCTGAAACTGCCCCACTTGTCACTTCGCCTGCGTTAGCCTGAACCGCACCTGGGAGAGGAAGAGCATGGATCGGCAGGGGAATCTCATCTACGTGATCAAGCAGCTCGACCTCGCGCTGCGGCCGCGCTTCTACGAGGCGTGTGCGAGCGCGGGGATGACGGCGGCTCAGTACACGGCGATGACCGTGCTCGCCCGGCGTCCCGGCATCACCAGCTCCGAGCTGGCGCGCCGCTCGTTCGTGCGCGCTCAGACGATGGCGGCGACGGTGGACCCCCTGCTGGAAGCGGGTCTGGTGCGCAGGGAGCACGACCCCCAGCACGGCCGGCGGATCCTGCTGTATCTCACCGAAAGTGGAGCCGATGCGGTCGCCGGGCTCGCGCCTCAGGTGGACGAGCTCGAGGAACTGCTGGTGTCGGACCTGTCCGAGCAGGAGCGCGTGCAGTTCGCCGACTACCTGCGCCGGTGCCGCAACGCGCTGGGTCAGGCCGGGCATCGCGTGCCGCCCCCTGTCACGACCTGATCGGCCGAACGTGCCACGCGGGCGGTCGCGCAGAACGTCCGACGCGGGCGTTAGGGTGGTGCGGTGCCAGCGCCCGTCATCGCCGCGTCCGAGCTCGTCAAGTCCTACAAGCTGAAGGGCAAGCCCGACTTCCTCGCGGTGGACGGGCTCTCGTTCGAGGTCGCAGCGGGGGAGTCGTTCGGGCTGCTCGGACCCAACGGAGCCGGCAAGTCCACCACGATGAAGATGATCGGGGCCGTCTCCACCCGCACCAGCGGCCGGCTGAGCATCCTCGGCCTGGACCCGGACCAGTACGGTCCCGAGATCCGCTCGCGCCTGGGGGTGGTGCCGCAGCAGGACAACCTGGACGCGGAGCTGAACGCGCGCGAGAACCTGTACATCTATGGACGCTACTTCGGCCTGCCCGGTGCCGTGTGCGCCCAGAAGGCCGATGAGCTGCTCGCCTTCGCGGCCCTGGAGGACAAGGCCAAGAGCAAGGTGGATCAGCTCTCCGGGGGGATGAAGCGGCGTCTCACGATCGCTCGCGGCCTGATCAACGACCCCCGCATCCTGCTGCTTGACGAGCCCACCACGGGCCTTGACCCGCAGGCGCGGCACGTGCTGTGGGACCGTCTGTTCCGGCTGAAGGAGCGCGGCACCACGCTCGTGCTGACCACGCACTACATGGACGAGGCGGAGCAGCTCTGCGACCGCCTGGTCGTGGTCGACAAGGGCAGGATCATGGCGGAGGGGACGCCATCCGCACTGATCCGCCGACACTCCAGCCGTGAGGTGCTGGAGGTGCGGTTCGGCTCGGAGCGCAACCAGCAGGTCGAGCCGCAGCTGCAGGGGATCGGCGAGCGGGTGGAGGTCCTGCCCGACCGCGTGCTGATCTACACCGACAACGGCGAGGCCGCCCTGGAGCGCGTCACCGAGCGCGGGCTGCAGCCGGTCACGTCGCTGGTGCGCAGGTCCAGCCTCGAGGACGTGTTCCTCCGGCTCACCGGAAGGTCGCTGATCGAATGACCCGGCCGTCCGACGAGCTGCCCGAGCCGGTCCGCTCGTCCCGAACCTCGGAGCCCGCGGTGCTGGCGCAGCCGTCGCTCGAGGAGCTGCGCGCGGAGGCCATGCAGTGGGGCCGCAAGCCGCGTGCCTTCGGCGCGTGGTACGTGACCGAGCACATGGTCCGGGCGATGCGCGCCTACGGCTGGACGATCATCGTGGGCGCGCTGGGGCAGCCGATCCTGTACCTGCTCGGACTGGCGGTGGGGCTGGCGGCGCTCATCCAGGCGAACATCCAGGACGGCGGCGTGGAGGTGTCCTACCTCGTCTTCGTCGCCCCGGCGCTGCTGATGACGGCGACCATCTCGGTGGCCACCGAGGAGTTCACCTATCCGGTGATGGCCGGGTTCAAGTGGCGTCGCTACTTCTTCGGGTTCAGCGCTTCGCCGCTGTCCTCCGCGCAGATCGCGACCGGCGTCGTGCTCGGTGCGACGGCGCGGATGGTCGTGGTCGCTGTCGCGTACACGGCTTTCCTGTATCTGTTCCAGGCGATTCCGGATGCCGCGACCGG
Organism: Microbacterium sp. zg-B185; assembly: GCF_030246885.1. Classification (NCBI taxonomy): domain Bacteria; kingdom Bacillati; phylum Actinomycetota; class Actinomycetes; order Micrococcales; family Microbacteriaceae; genus Microbacterium; species Microbacterium sp. zg-B185. The sequence goes on along the minus strand of NZ_CP126739.1, from coordinate 2,666,431 downwards.
GTGGCTGTCGGTGTTCGTGGCGATCCTGGCCGGGCTCGCCTTCGGGGTCCCGCTGATGGCCTACGCGGCATCCGTCCAGGAGGACAAGGGCCAGTTCGCGCTGGTCCAGCGGTTCCTCTTCATGCCGATGTTCCTGTTCTCGGGCACCTTCTTCCCGCTGGCCACCCTGCCGCTGTGGCTGCAGTGGATCGGCTGGATCTCCCCGCTCTGGCACGCGTCCGAACTGGGGCGCTGGCTCAGCTACGGTCGGCCCATCGCGCCGGCGATGCTGGCCGTGCACATCGGTTATCTGCTGGTGCTCACCATCGGCGGGTACCTGCTGGCCCGGCGCGTCTTCCAGCGGAGGCTGGCCGCATGAGCGCCGCGGGCACCATGACCGGCACCGGCGCACCGCAGCGGCGCGCCGGGGGAGTGCGCGCACTGTGGTCGGGCAACCCCGGCGCGGTGGTGCAGCGCGGCCTTCTGGCTGCGCGCTCCTCCAGCTGGGTCGTGGTCCTCTCCGGCTTCTTCGAGCCGGTGTTCTATCTCGCCTCGATGGGGATCGGGCTGGGCGCATTGGTCGGCACTGTCCAGACCTCCACCGGCCTGGAGGTCAGCTACGCGCAGTTCATCGCGCCCGCCCTGCTGGCGGTCTCGGCCATGAACGGCGCGATCTACGACTCCACCTGGAACGTCTTCTTCAAGCTCAACTACGGAAAGCTGTACGAGGGGATGCTGTCCACCTCGCTCGGTCCGCTGGATGTGGCGCTCGGCGAGATCCTCTACGCGCTGCTGCGCGGGCTGCTGTACGCCACCGGGTTCATGATCATCATGCAGCTGTTCTCGCTGAACCTCTCGTGGACGGCGATCCTGGCACTGCCCGCCGTCCTGCTGATCGCGTTCGGCTTCGCGAGTCTCGGCATGGCGATCACCAGCTATATGAAGGCGTTCCAGCACATGGAGTGGATCAATTTCGTGCTGCTGCCGATGTTCCTGTTCTCGGCGACGCTGTACCCGATCACTGTGTACCCGGAGTTCATCCAGGTGCTGGTGAAGATCTTCCCGCTCTGGCACGGGGTCGAGCTGGTCCGCGGGCTGACCACCGGTGCCCTGTCCTGGGGCATGCTGTGGCACGTGCTGTACTACGTCGTGATGATCGCGGTCGGCCTGGTGTTCACGACCAAGCGGCTGCGCGCACTGTTCCTGGACTGACGCGGCCGACCCGGACGGCGCGGTCAGCGCCAGAGCAGCGCGATGCCTGCGTTGAGCAGGGTCAGGATGCCGACCAGCCAGAACGCCGCCGGAGGGATGCTCCCGCCCTTGCGCTCCCGCGCGGATCCGATGCCCAGCAGTGCGCCGATGATGATCAGCACCACCAGCTTCACGCCGATCTTGACGTAATTCAGGTCGTAGGAGATCCCCCATGGCGCCGCCAGAATCAGCCCCGCGACGAATGAGATGGTCAGGCCGATGCTCATCAGCGAAGTGGTCTGCACGCGACGGTTGTAGACCTCCACCGCCCAGGCGCCGAACAGGACCGCGAAGCCGCTGAGGTGGATGAGTACGACGATCTGACGAAGCACTTCGAGAGCGTCCATGGTCGGCACGCTAGTCCCGGACGCGGCGGTCCACCAGCAGGGGGCGGCGCAGACGCCCGCGCCGCGTGCCCGCTCCGGGTCAGGCGCGCAGCTGTGCGAGCACCAGGGCGGTGCGGACGGCGGCATCCGCCGCTTCGGCGCCCTTGTCCTCGTGAGAGCCCGGCAGGCCAGCCCGGTCCAGTCCCTGCTGCTCGTCGTCGAGGGTGAGCAGGCCGAAGCCGACCGGCCTGCCGGCGTCCAGCGCCACCCGGGTCAAGCCGTCGGTCGCGGCCGCCGAGACGTAGTCGAAGTGCGGTGTTCCGCCCCGGATGATGACGCCGAGCGCGACGACCGCGTCGGCGCCGGCGGCGAACGCCGCCTGCGCCGCGAGCGCCAGCTCGAACGAGCCGGGGACGCGCACGAGCTGCCACGTCGCGCCCGCCGCCTCCAGGGTGCGCTCTGCGCCGGCGATCAGACCGTCGGTGATGACCTGGTGCCAGGTCCCGGCCACGACCACCACGTTCAGGGACGACGCGTCGCTGCCGCCGACGATCGGCGCACCCTTCCCGCTCATGCGCCGGCCCCCCGGGCGGGTGCGGTGACCTCGTGCATCTGTGCGAGGGCGTCGGTCAGGTCCTCCTCGGCGATCAGGTGGCCCATGCGGTCGCGCTTGGTGGACAGGTACTGGTGGTTGTTCGGCCCCACGCCGACCAGCAGTGGAACCTGCTCGACGATCTCGAGCCCGAGCTCGCGCAGCTGCGTCACCTTGTCGGTGTTGTTGGTCAGCAGGCGCACCTTCTCCACACCCAGGTCGGCCAGGATGCCGGCCGCCGCGGCATAGTCGCGCGCGTCGGCGGGCAGCCCGAGGGCCAGGTTCGCGTCGACGGTGTCCAGCCCGCGCTCCTGCAGGCTGTACGCGCGCAGCTTGTTGATCAGCCCGATGCCGCGCCCCTCGTGACCGCGCATGTAGATGACGATGCCGCCGTCCTGCTCGATCGCGTCCAGCGCCGCGTCCAGCTGCGGACCGCATTCGCACTTCAGCGAGCCGAACGCCTCCCCGGTCAGGCATTCCGAGTGCACCCGGACGAGGGGGGCATCCTCGGACAGGTCGCCCGAGACGACCGCGAGGTGGTCCGTGCCGGTGATGCGGTCCTTGTAGGCCAGGAACCGGAAGCCGCCGTGCGCGGTGGGCACATTGGCCTCGGCGCGCAGGCTCACCCGCCGGCGGTGCGGTGAGTGGGTGGTCGCCGCGATCGGCTGGTGCTCGTTCAGGTGGGCGATCAGCTGCTCGATCGTGATCACCGGCACGCCGTCGCGCTCGCCGAGCTCGAGCAGTCCCGGCAGTCGCATCATCGAGCCGTCCTCGGCCACGACCTCCGCGATCGCGCCGACCGGCTTCAGGCCGGCCAGGCGCATCAGCTCGACCGCGGCCTCGGTGTGCCCGCCGCGCTCGCGCACGCCGCCGTCGACCGCACGAAGCGGCAGCACATGGCCGGGTCGGATCACGCTGGTGGGCGTGGACTGCGGGTCGGCCAGGACGTTGAGGGTGTGGGCGCGGTCGGAGGCGGAGATGCCCGTCGAGACCCGGTCCGCGGCATCCACGCTGACCGTGTAGGCGGTGCCGCGCGCGTCCTCGTTCACCTCGACCATCGGGGGCAGGTCGAGGCGGTCGGCCCACTCGCCGGGCATCGGCGCGCAGATGAAGCCGCTGGACCAGCGGACGGTCCACGCGATCCATTCCGGGGTGGCCAGCTCGGCGGAGAGCACGACATCCCCTTCGTTCTCGCGGTTCTCGTCGTCCGCGACGATCACGGGGCGGCCCGCGCGGAGCGCGTCGAGGGCGGCGGAGATGGGGGAAAGGCTCATCGGGAGCCTCCTTCTGTCTGGGCGGCGGGGGCCGCGGGGGTATCGACCGTCGCGGTGGTGACCGCGGAAGGGGTGAACGCGAGCAGGCGCTGCACGTGACGCGCCAGGATGTCGGTCTCGAGGTTGACCAGGTCGCCGACCGCGCGGGAGCCGAGCGTCGTGGCCGCGAGCGTCTCGGGGATGAGCGAGACCTCGAACCAGGGGGCGTCGGAATCGGCGGGGCTGACCGCGCTGACCGTCAGTGAGACGCCGTCGACCGAGATGGAGCCCTTGTCGACCACCAGCGGAGCGAGCGCGGCGGGCAGGCCGACGCGCAGAACGCGCCACTGCGCTCCGGGGCGGACCTGCAGAAGCTCACCGGTGCCGTCGATGTGGCCCTGCACGATGTGCCCGCCGAGGCGCCCGTGTGCGGCGGTTGCCCGCTCCAGGTTGACCGGTCGACCGGCCGCGACCCCGGCCAGGGTGGACATGTCGAGGGTCTGCTTCATCACATCTGCCGTGAACCAGTCATCGCCGCGATCGACCACGGTGAGGCAGACGCCGCTGACCGAGATGGAGTCGCCGTGGGCGGCGTCCGATACCGCCTTGGGCGCATGCACTCGCAGCCGCACGCCGTCTCCGGACGGGTCGACGGCCGTGACGGCCCCGATCTCTTCGACGATTCCGGTGAACATCAGAGGTCTCCTTGCGTGGCGGGGTGTGCGGTCAGCAGCAGGTCCCGGCCGAGCATCTGCACGGATGACACGGCCAGGCGCCGCTGCTGAGAGATGGTGTCGACGCCGAGGCGGCCGAGCGCGGGGTGGTCGGTGCCGTCGGCGCCGTAACCGATCAGGGTCGGGGCGACGTAGGCGAGCACCTCGTCGACGAGGTGCTCGCGCAGGAATGCGCTGGCGATGGTCGGGCCGCCTTCGACGAACACCCGCTGGGCGCCCAGCGCGCGCAGTTCGGACAGGACCGCGGGCAGGTCGCTGCCCGAGCGGTGCAGCAGCTGCCGTGGGTGCCTGCGCAGGGCGGCATCCTCCGGCAGCCGGCGGTCGCCGAGCACGACCGGCACCGGCTGGCTGTCGTACAACGTCCCGTCCGGACGGCGGGCGGTCAGCGCCGGGTCGTCGGCCAGGACCGTGCCGATGCCCACCACGATCGCGTCGGCCTCCGCGCGGCGACGGTGCACGTCCGCCCGCGCGTCCGCTCCGGTGATCCACTGGCTGGTGCCGTCGGATGCTGCGGCGCGTCCGTCCAGGCTCTGCGCCCACTTGACGGTGACGTGCGGCCGGCCCAGCCGTTGCACGGTGAGCCAGGAGGCCAGCAGCTCGGTGCCTTCCTCCGCCATCACGCCGGATTCGACGGAGACCCCGGCCTCGCGCAGCCGTTGCGCACCACCGGTCGATTCGGGGTTCGGGTCGTCCACCGCGAAGATCACGCGGGACACGCCCGCCTCGATCAGCGCGACGGCGCAGGGACCGGTCCGGCCGGTGTGGTTGCACGGCTCGAGGGTGACCACCGCGGTGGTGCCGCGCGCGGCGCCGTCGGCCAGCTGGGACAGCGCGTCCACCTCGGCGTGCACGGTGCCGGCACCACGGTGCCACCCCTCGGCGAGCACGTCGCCGTCGGGGGAGAGGATGACCGCGCCGACCTGCGGGTTGACGCCGCGCGGGCCGTTGCGCGCCAGCTCCAGCGCACGGATCATCGCATCCCGCTCCGCACCGTTCACCGGCATCCGAATCCTTCTTCTTCAGGCTCCGGGATTGGCGATCGGCGGCGCGCAGGCACCGCCCGTGCTGCCTCCCATCCGGACTCGCAGCATTTCTGCTGCATCACCGTCGGTCCCGGATTTCCACCGGATCAGCCTCGGCGCACCCGAATCGGATGCTGTCACCTCGGCTCGCGGACTGTCACCGCCGGTTCGGATTCCCACCGACCCCGGAGCACGTATTGCACTTCAGTGTAGTCAACGCACCGAGGGGGAATTCATTCCGGCCGGCGTGGGCGTGCGGCGGGAACGGCGACTGAACGAACCCTGTGCGCGCTCGTGTGCGCGGCGCCCGAGCCCCTGCCGCCCCGTAGCCTGGAAGGGCCGAGCGACAGCGACGACGGGGTGCGCACCCCGGCGCTGCGCACCGAGGCGGGGCTGAGAGCACAGGGAGCGGATGACACACGCACAGACGGGCTTCGAAGCGCTCGCCGCGCGCCCGTACGCCGACGTGCTGGTGGTCGGGGGCGGCATCAACGGTCTGGCGACGTTCCGGGATCTGGCGATGCAGGGCGTGGATGTCGCGCTGGTGGAGCGCGCCGACTTCGTCAGCGGTGCTTCCGCGGGCTCCTCGCACATGATCCATGGCGGCATCCGATACCTCGAGAACGGGGAATTCCGGCTCGTGCACGAGGCGGTGACCGAACGCAACGGCCTGCTGAAGATCGCGCCGCACTACGTGCGGCCGCTGCAGACGACGATTCCCATCTTCTCCACCTTCTCCGGCGTGCTGACCGCCCCACTGCGCTTCCTGCGGCACGGGGGCGGCACGCACCGCGAACGCGGGGCCGCTCTGATCAAGATCGGCCTGGTCATCTACGACTCCTTCTCGCGCGGCGGCGGCCGGGTGCCTCGCCACGAGTTCCACGGACGGCGCAGGTCACTGCAACAGCTGCCGCACCTGAACGCGGGGGTCAAGTACACCGCGACGTACTGGGACGCGTCGCTGCACGATCCGGAGCGCTTGGCCATCGACGTGCTGCGCGACGGTCTCACGGCCGGGGGCAACTCGGCGCGTGCGGCCAACTACACCGCCGCTGTCGGGGTGGACGACGGCGGAATCGTCCTGCGCGACCAGGACAGCGGTGCGCAGGTGCGGTTCGTCGCATCCGTGATCGTCAACGCGTCCGGGCCGTGGACCGATGTCACCAACCTCGCACTCGGCGATCCGACGCAGTACATGGGCGGCACGAAGGGCTCGCACATCGTGCTGGACCACCCCGCGCTGCTGGCCGCCACGGGCGGGCGCGAGCTGTTCTTCGAGCACAGGGACGGCCGGATCGTGCTCATCTACCCGCTGAAGGGCCGCGTCCTGGTCGGCACCACCGACCTCGAGCACGACATGCGCGACCCGATCGTGTGCACCGAGGCGGAGGTCGACTACTTCCTCGATCTGGTCGGCTACGTCCTGCCCGACATCGCGGTGGATCGCAGCAGCATCGTGTACCGCTTCGCGGGCGTACGGCCGCTGCCCGGACACGGTGAGCTGGCGCCCGGCTTCGTCTCGCGGGACTACCGCATCGAGTCCGCGCCACTGGTCCGCTCGTCGGCCGGCCGGGAGGCCGGGGCTGAGCCGGGGGAGGATCAGGCCAGCGCCACGGTGCTCAGCCTGGTGGGCGGCAAGTGGACGACCTTCCGCGCGTCGGCGGAGAACCTCGCCGATCACGTCCTCGGGCTGCTCGCGCGTCCGCGGCGCAGCTCGACCAGGGGAGTGCCGATCGGCGGCGGCCGCGGCTACCCGACCACCGAGCGCGCGCGCCGACGGTGGATGGACGCGCACCGCGATGCGCTGCCCCTCGCCCGGGTCGCGACCCTGCTCGATCGCTACGGCACGACCGCCGCCGAGGTCATCGCGGCGATCACGGCGGACCCGGACGACCGGCCGCTGCGGACGCTGCCGGACTTCAGCACCGCGGAATTGCGCCACCTCGCCCGCGCGGAATGCGTCGTGCACCTCGATGACATCCTGCTGCGCCGCACCAGCCTGGCCTTCATCGGCGCCGTCACCGCGGAGTCGGCCGCCGAGGTCGCGGAGGCGATCGCACCGGTGCGGGGGTGGGACCTCGCGCAGCGACGCGCACAGACCACCCGGGCGTTGACGCAGGTGCACGCGGCGGATCCGACCTGGTCGGACGCGGCATCCGCAGGGTCCTCCGCATCGCGATAGCCTGACCGGAGCCGGCCGCGCGCGCCGGCGCGGCGACTCGAGCCGCGCAGGGACCCGAAGGAGAGCTCGTGTCGGATCATGTGCTGGCGCTGGACCAGGGGACCACCTCGACGCGCGCCATCGTGTTCGACGGCCACGGCGGAATCGTCGCCGTCGCTCAGCGCGAACACGAGCAGATCTTCCCCCGGGCGGGCTGGGTCGAACACGACCCGATCGAGATCTGGACGAACACGCAGTGGGTGATCGCCACGGTTCTGGACGATGCCGGCCTGGCGCCGCAGGATGTCGCGGGCCTGGGGATCACCAACCAGCGCGAGACCGCGATCGTCTGGGACCGCCGCACCGGCCGACCGGTGACGAACGCGATCGTCTGGCAGGACACCCGCACGCAGTCTCTCATCGATCGGCTCGCCGCGGACGGCGGCACCGACCGGTTCGCCGAGCGCACCGGCCTGCCGCTGGCGACGTACTTCTCGGCGTCGAAGATCGCATGGATCCTCGATTCCGTGCCCGGTGCGCGAGCCGATGCCGAGGCGGGGCATCTGCTGTTCGGCACACCCGACACGTGGGTGATCTGGAACCTGACCGGGGACACGCGCAGCGGGATCCACGTCACCGACGTCACCAATGCCAGCCGCACGCTGCTGATGGACCTGAGCACGCTGGACTGGTCGGACGACCTGCTCGCGGTGTTCGGCATCCCGCGTGCGATGCTGCCCGAGATCGTGCCCTCGTCGGGGGTGATCGGCGAGGTGCTCGAACCTGCCGCGGCACGGGGCATCCGGATCGCCGGGATCCTCGGCGACCAGCAGGCGGCCACCTTCGGCCAAGCGGCATTCGACCCGGGGCAGTCCAAGAACACGTACGGCACCGGCAACTTCCTGCTGGTCAACACCGGCACGGACATCGTCCGCTCCACGCACGGGCTGGTCACCACCGTGGCCTACCGCTGCGGAGACGAGCCGACCTCGTATGCGCTGGAGGGATCCATTGCCGTGACCGGATCCCTCGTGCAGTGGCTGCGGGACAACCTCGGCATCATCAGCTCGGCTCCCGAGGTGGCCCGGCTCGCCTCGACCGTGGACGACAGCGGCGGGGCGTACTTCGTACCGGCGTTCTCCGGCCTGTTCGCCCCCTACTGGCGCCCGGACGCGCGCGGCGCGCTGGTCGGGCTGACCCGGTACGTGAACAAGGCGCATATCGCCCGGGCCGCGATCGAGGCGGCCGCTTTTCAGTCGCGTGATGTCATCGACGCCATCGTGGCCGACACCGGCCGCGAGCTGACCGAGCTGCGCGTGGACGGCGGCGGGTCGCGGGATGACCTGATGATGCAGTTCCAGGCCGACATCCTCGGGATCCCCGTGGTGCGGCCGGCGATCATCGAGACGACGGCGCTCGGCGCCGCGTACGCGGCCGGGCTGGCCACCGGGGTGTGGTCGGGCCGCGACGCGCTGCGGGGCCAGTGGCGCGAGGGCAGGCGGTGGGAGCCGACGATGCCGGCGGAGGAGGCCGACCGGCGGATGCGGCTGTGGCGCAAGGCCGTGACGAAGTCGCTGGACTGGGTCGACGAGGACGTCACGGCGCTGTCCTGACGCCTCCGGCGAGGTCTACTTGAGCAGTCGCGAGAGCCGGCGATCGGCGAGGATCTTGCCGCCGGTCTGGCAGGTGGCGCAGTACTCCAGCGAGTTGTCGGCGAAGAAGACGCTGCGCACGACATCGCCGCACACCGGGCAGGTCTCGCCGCGGCGGCCGTGCACCTGCATACCGCGACGCTTGGCATCCTTCAGCTCGGCGGGCGGCTTGCCGGATGCCGTGGCGACCGCCTCGGCCAGTGTGCGGGTCATCGCGGCGTGCAGTCCGTCGATGTCCTCGTCGGTGAGGGTCGCTGCGAGGGCATACGGCGACATCCGGGCGTCGTGCAGGATCTCATCCGAATAGGCGTTGCCCACCCCGGCCAGGATCGACTGATCGCGCAGCACGCCCTTGATCTGCGTGCGCCGACCCTGCACCAGCCCGGCGAGCGTGTCGCGCGTGAAGGCCGGATCGAGCGGATCGGGTCCCAGCCGCGCGATTCCGGGCACGTCCTGCGGATCGGTGACCACGTACACGGCGAGGGATTTCTTGGTGCCCGCTTCGGTCAGATCGAATCCGGACCCGTCCGAGAACGCCACCCGCAGGGCGATGGGGGTCTTGCCCGGGCGGATGATGGTCGCAGGAAGCTCGTCGTACCACCTCAGCCACCCGGCCTTGGCGAGATGGAAGATCAGATGGGGTGCGGCATCCGTCGTGGTGGTGGCCAGGTCGATGAACTTGCCGTGCCGCGTTGCGCCGGTGATCTCGGCGCCGACCAGGGCGTCCACCGGAGGGTCGTAGGTCTTCAGCGCCGCGAACGCCGCGACGGTGACCCGCGTGATCGTCAGGCCCGTCGTGCGTCCACCCAGGAAGTCGACGAGCCCCTGGACTTCGGGCATCTCCGGCATGGTTCCATCCTTCCACGTGGTGGTCTGGGAGGGCCCGGCTCAGTCGGGGAGCACCGGCCAGGGCTGCGGCATCCGGTCGTCCTGCGGCAGCAGCCCGGCGATCCAGCCGTCGTCCCGCCCGAACGAGTTGGCCAGGGCGCCGCGCAGGAGCCCTTCGTACCGGAACCCGAGGGCGCGCGCGGACCGCGCGGAGGCGACGTTGCCCGCCACGGCGCGCCACTGGAGCCGCTGCAGTGCCGGACCGGCGCCGCTGAAGCCCCAATCGATCACGGCGCGGGCCGCCTCGGTGAGCACGGCGCGGCGACGGGCCGTCGGCGCCACCCAGTAGCCGATCTCTCCGGTGCCGCCCGCGCTGATGCCGTTGATGCTGATCATGCCGGCCAGCCGGGCCGTCCTCACGGATCGCCCACGTGGCCTCCGCGTCCTGGGCCCGGCGGGTGCGCGCGAAGGGGATGAAGCCGTTCGCGTGACGCCGTTCGTAGGGCGAGGGGAGCGTGGTGTACCGCTGGATGTCCGGGTCCTGGCACGCGGCGTAGATCGCGTCGACGTCCGCGTCCGTCGGCGCGGAGAGGGTCAGCCGTTCCGTGACCAGGGTGACAGGGTTCCACCCGGCCAGGTTAGCCGCCCGCGCGCACAGCCCCGCGAGAAGAACTCGCTCCCCCATTGCTCGCCTGTCACAACACGCCGCTGGGGCGCGCGGATCGTGACAGGGGAGCGGGGCTGTCGGTGCGTGGCGCGGCACAGGCGTCGGTCGGCCTCCGGCTCGCCTGTCACAACACGCCGGCGGGGCGCGCCGATCGTGACAGGCGAGCGGGGCAGCCGAGCGTGACAGGCGAGCGGGGCTGCCGAGCGCGATAGCAGAGCGGGGCGGGCCTCAGGCCCGGCGCAGCAGGCCGACCTTGTCGTAGACGTCGGCGACGGTGCGGTCGGCGACCTCGGAGGCGCGCCCGGCGTTGACGGCCAGCACGCGGTCCAGCTCGGCCTTGTCGTCCAGCAGCTCGAGGGCGCGGGCGCGGACCGGACCGAACTCGCCCACCACGACCTCGGCCAGCCCCTTCTTGAAGTCGCCGTATCCGCGACCGGCGTACTCGTCCTCGATCGCGGGGATCTGCCGCCCGGTCAGGGCCGCGTAGATGACGAGCAGGTTCGACACGCCGGGCTTGGCCTCGCGGTCGTACCGCACCGAACCCTCGCTGTCGGTGACCGCGCGCATGATCTTCTTGGCGCTCAGCGACGGGTCATCCAGCAGCCACAGGGTCCCGGCATCGGACTCCGCCGACTTGGACATCTTCGCGGTCGGGTTCTGCAGGTCGTAGATGCGCGCGGTGTCCTTCTGGATCACCGGCATCGGCACCCGAAATGTCTCGCCGTACCGGGAGTTGAACCGCTCCGCCAGATCGCGGGTCAGCTCGACGTGCTGCTTCTGATCGTCCCCGACCGGCACGATGTCGGTCTGATACAGCAGGATGTCCGCAGCCATCAGCACCGGATAGGTGAACAGGCCGACCGATGTCGCGTCGGTGCCGTAGCGCTGGGACTTGTCCTTGAACTGGGTCATCCGTCCGGCCTCGCCGAAGCCGGTGATGGTGGAGAGGATCCACGCGAGCTCGGGGTGCGCGGGGACGTGCGACTGCACGTAGAGGGTGGATTTGGACGGCTCGATGCCGGCCGCGATGTACTGCGCGGCGGTGCGACGCGTCTTCTCGCGCAGCTCGGCCGGATCGTTCGGCTGCGTCAGGGCGTGCAGGTCCACGACCGAGAAGAACGCGTCGTAAGCCTCCTGCAGGTCGCGCCACTGCAGCAGCGCTCCGATGTAGTTGCCGATCTGGAGCGAGTCGGCGGAGGGCTGCATGCCGGAGTACAAGCGAGGTTTCGTCACCTCCTGATTCTAGGGGCGACGGATGCCGCGACCTCCGGTGCAGGGGATTCCCGAGCATCGCAGGCGCACGCCCGCGCGTCAGCTGCCGAGCCGGTAGTCCGCGACCACGGGCGCGTGATCGCTCCAGCGGGTGTCCCAGGACGGGGCGCGAACGACGCGGTAATCGGTGACCCGCGCGGCCAGCTGCGGGGTGGCGAGGTGGTAATCGATGCGCCAGCCGGAGTCGTTGTCGAACGCCCGCCCCCGCATCGACCACCACGTGTACGGGCCGTCGATCTCGCCGGCGTGTGCGCGCCCGACATCCACCCAGCCCAGCCCCGTGCCGGTGGACCCGTCGACCCCCGTGACCTGTGCGCCGGCGGGGCCGAGGAAGCGGTCGAAGTAGGCGCGCTCGCGGGGCAGGAAGCCCGCCTTCTTGACGTTGCCCTTCCAGTTGCGGATGTCCAGTTCGCGGTGCCCGACGTTCAGATCGCCCATGACCAGGGACAGCGGGGATGCCGCGGCCAGGAGCGGCAGGCGAGCCTCCATCGCGTCCAGGAACGCCCACTTCGCATCCTGGCGGGGCGTATCGGCCTCGCCGGTGTGCACGTACGCGCTGACCACGGTGAGGCGTTCGCCGTCGATCTCGATGTCGGCCTCGAGCCATCTGCCCGCGCTGTCCAGGCCCTCCTGGCCGAGCACGGTGCGCACCTGCACCGGCACGATCCGACTTGCGATCGCGACGCCGGCGCGGCCCTTGGCGAGGGCCTCGTCGTTGACCAGCTCCCACCCCGGCAGCGCAAGCCTCAGCTCGTCGGCGCTGGCGCGGACCTCCTGCAGTGCCATGATGTCCACGTCCGCGGCATCCAGCCATTCGAGCATGCCCTTGCGGGTCGCCGCCCGGATCCCGTTGACATTGATCGAGGCGATGCGGACGCGATGTGGCACGCGTCTCAGCTTAATGACCACGCCGGACATGCGGCGTGTGCACCGGCGCGGCCGGATCGGGAGCGGGCGTCACGGCGGTGGCCTTGCGTGCCGCCGCGCGCGCCGCGTGCGCGGAGGCGGCCGGGCGCGGCGGGGGTGCGGACGCCTCCACCTCTCGCAGCTCGTCCTCGGCCTCCCGGACGGCGAAGTCGGCGCGCCACGCGCGATACCAGGGGGCGGTCGCGCGGGCTTCCCGCGCCGCGCGCAGGCGCACCTGCGCGGCCAGGAGGAGTGCGCGGTGCTCCGCAGCGATCTGCTCGGCCTCGCTCGGGGCGAAGATCGGGATGTGCTTGTCCTGGGACGCCACCGCGATCCAGGCGGCAGCCACCAGCATGATGATCCCGCTGATCTTGAACCACAGCAGCAGGCCGACGAAGATCGCGAACGTGGCCAGCAGCGGGTTGGACGGGGTGTAGCTGACCAGCACACCGGCGCTGAACTGGAGCACCGTCAGCGCCGCCCCGCCCAGCAGTGCGCCGGGCCAGATCATGCGCCACTGCAGCGACGTGTCGGTGAGGAATCGGAACAGGGCCGCGAGGGCGGCCGCGTTGATCGCGAACGACACGATCACCGACCCGATGCGAATGCTGACATCGACCATGCCCGGGCCCAGGTCGATCCCGAACAGCGAGAGCAGCCAGGACAGCGCCCACGAGCTGACCCAGGTCAGCGCCGCGCCGACGATCAGCGCTGCGCCGAAGATGAGAGCCGCGGCCAGGTCGCGCGCCTTCAGCAGCACGTAGCTGCGCCGGTCCGGGGGGATTCCGAACATGTCCCGCACGCCGCGCCGCGAATAGGTCACCCAGCCGATCGCGGTCCAGATCACGGCACCGAATGCGATCAGCCCGGTGATGCTCAGCGCCCCGGTCGCGTTTGAGGCGATCTCCTGAACCTCCGCTGTGGTGATGACTCCCTGCGGGCCGATCAGCCCGGGGATGTAGCTGTTGATCAGCGTGATCACCGCGTTGACGGCCTCGGTGTTGCCGCCGAGCCAGAGTCCGGTGACGGCGAAGGTGACGTAGATGGCGGCGAAGATCGCGAACAGCCCCTGGTAGCTGATGCCCGCCCCGAGCAGGAAGCCGTTGTTCTGGAGGAAGTGGCGCCACACGCGTACCGGGAACCACGCCAGCGTCCGCTGCGTGAGCCGGGTGGCGGCCTGGATGGGCTCGTCGATGCGCTCGCGGATGGAACCCTGCGTCCCCTCCCACCTCTGCCGGAGCGTCTGCTCCGTGCGGGCGGCCTCCGCTGCGGCGGTGCGCGCCTCGGATGCGCTCTTGTGGCTCACGGTGACAGGTTAGTCATCGACGGATGCCGCGGCTTCGCCGCCCGCGGAGACGGCGGTCAGCGGCGCTGAGGAGGTGAGGGCCACGGGTGCACGGAACCGCCGCGCGGTCAGCAGCACCGGCACCAGGAGGGCCGCCGGAAGCAGGAAGGCGACTCCCAGGCCGGGAGAGTCGGCGAGGAGGCCGAGCATGACCGCTCCCAGCACCGCGCCGACGTAGTTGAACAGGTTCACGCGGGCGATGATCTCGTCGCTGCGCGCCGGGGCCAGCGCACCGGCGGAGGTGAAGGTCAGCGGCACGAGCGCGCCTACGGCCACGCCGGCCAGAGCGAACCCCCCGATGGCGGCGACCGGGAACGGCAGGAGCGCGACCAGCCCGCATCCCAGGAGGGAGATGACCGCGGCGGCGAGGACGACCCGGGTGCGGCCGAACCGCCCGACGGCGGGATCGGTGAGCAGCCGCGTGACCAGGATCGCCGCCTGATAGGCGGCGTAGCCCAGCGGCGCCAGGGCGCCAGCGGTCAGCAGCTGATCCTGCAGGTACACGGTGCTCCAGGTGCTCACCGCCGAATCCACGGTGAACGCCGCGAGCAGCACGAAGCCGAAGAGCCAGATCCCGCGTCGGGGGAGCGGTGCCTTGCCGTGCCGGCCCACCGGCGCCGCAGCCCGCGCCGGGTCGAACGCGCCTGCACCGAGCAGCGCCACCGCGCTCGCCACGATCGCGGCGAGCGTGAGCGGCATGACCACGGCAAGCCCGACCGCCGTCGAGCCGGCCACGGCGAGGGCCCCGACGATGGCGGCGGCGGTGTAGGCGGCGAAGTATCCGCCCATGATGTCGCGTCCGTATCGCCGTTGCACGAGCACGCCCTGCATGGCGCCCGCGGCGTCCACGCCGCCCAGACCGATCCCGTAGATGCCGAACGCGGCCACGAACACCCAGAGCGCAAGCCCCGGCACCAGGGCAGTCAGCACGATCGCGACGAGGGCGAGGACCTCGAACGCCAGCGCAACGCTCAGAGCGACTCGGCTGCCCCGCCACTTGGCCAGCACATCCGCGATGATCGAGCCGACCGCCGCCGTCACGCATACCAGCAGGACGATCAGCGAGACCCCGACGTCGTCGATCCCCTGACGGTCCTTGAACACCGGCAGCGAGGTCACCACCACCGCGTAGCCGAACCCTTGCGCGGCGTACGCGGCGCTGACGGCAGCTCGCGAGCGTAAGGCGGAAACCGGAGGGGTGCTCACGCTCGGAGCATACCGGCGGTCAGCGTCCGCGGAGGATGGCCTGCTTCACTTCGGCGATCGCCTTGGTCACCTCGATGCCGCGGGGGCATGCCTCAGTGCAGTTGAAGGTGGTGCGGCAGCGCCACACGCCCTCCTTGTCGTTGAGGATGTCCAGGCGGACATCGCCCGCGTCGTCGCGCGAGTCGAAGATGAACCGGTGCGCGTTGACGATCGCAGCGGGACCGAAGTACTGTCCATCGGTCCAGAAGACGGGGCACGAGGAGGTGCATGCCGCGCAGAGAATGCACTTGGTGGTGTCGTCGAAGACCTCGCGGTCCACGATCGACTGGATGCGCTCCTTGCCCGGCTCGGGCGTGGAGTTTGCGATCAGGAACGGCTGCACGTCGCGGAACGACGCGAAGAACGGCTCCATGTCGACGATGAGGTCCTTCTCCAGCGGCAGGCCCTTGATCGCCTCGACGTAGATCGGCTGCGAGATGTCCAGATCCTTGATGAGGGTCTTGCAGGCGAGCCGGTTGCGGCCGTTGATGCGCATCGCGTCGGAGCCGCAGATGCCGTGGGCGCAGGAGCGCCGGAACGTCAGCGATCCGTCGACCTCCCACTTGATCTTGTGGAGGGCATCCAGGACGCGGTCGGTGGAATACAGCTCGACGTCGTAGTCCACCCAGCGCGGCTCCTCATCCACCTCGGGGTTGAAGCGCCGGATGATGAACGTGACCAGGAACGACTGGATGCCGGACTCGGCCGCGGGCGAACTGCCTGCCTGGCCGGTGGCGGAGTCCACGCCGAGCGCGGTCGAGGAATCAGCGGTCTCTACGAGCGTGGACGCCATCTCTAGTACTTCCTCTCCATCGGCTGGTAGCGCGTGATCACGACGGGCTTCCAGTCCAGGCGGATGTGGTCATCGGAATGCGAGGATCCGGCATCCCCGGACAGGTAGGCCATGGTGTGCTTCATGTAGGTCTCGTCGTCGCGCTTGGGGTAGTCGTCGCGCATGTGCCCGCCGCGGCTCTCCTTGCGGTTGCGGGCGGCGACCACCACGACCTCGGCGATGTCGAGCAGGAAGCCCAGCTCGACCGCTTCGAGCAGGTCGGTGTTGTACCGCTTGCCCTTGTCGTCGACGTGGATGTTCTTGAACCGGCCGCGCAGTTCCTCGATGACATCCAGCACGTAGGTCAGCGACTCGTCGGTCCGGAAGACCTGCGCGTTCTTGTCCATCTCTTCCTGGAGCTTCTTGCGCAGGACGGCGATGCGCTCGGTGCCGGTGCCGGCTCGCAGGCCCTCGATGAGGCCGCGCACCTCGGCGGCGGGATCCTCCGGGAGCGGCACGAACTCGGCCGTCTTGACGTACTCGACGGCGTTGCGGCCGGCGCGCTTGCCGAAGACGTTGATGTCCAGCAGCGAGTTGGTGCCCAGGCGGTTGGAGCCGTGCACCGAGACGCAGGCGCACTCACCGGCGGCGTACAAGCCGGGCACCACGTTGGTGTTGGTCGAGAGGACCTCGGCGTTGTTGTTGGTGGGGATGCCGCCCATCGCATAGTGCGCGGTGGGCATGACGGGCACAGGCTCGACCACCGGATCGACGCCGAGGTAGGTGCGGGCGAACTCGGTGATATCGGGCAGCTTGGTCTCGAGCACTTCGGCGCCGAGGTGTGTGCAGTCCAGCAGCACGTAGTCCTTGTGCGGACCGGCGCCGCGCCCCTCGGCGACCTCCTGCTGCATGCAGCGGCTCACGATGTCGCGGGGAGCGAGGTCCTTGATGGTGGGCGCGTAGCGCTCCATGAACCGCTCGCCGGATGCGTTGCGCAGGATCGCGCCCTCGCCTCGGGCGCCCTCGGTGAGCAGGATACCGAGACCGGCCAGGCCGGTCGGGTGGAACTGGAAGAACTCCATGTCCTCCAGCGGCAGGCCTTTGCGCCAGAGGATGCCGACGCCGTCGCCGGTGAGGGTGTGCGCGTTGGAGGTGGTCTTGTAGATCTTCCCGAAGCCACCCGTGGCGAAGATGACCGCCTTGGAGTGGAACACGTGCAGGTCGCCGGTCGCCAGCTCGTAAGCGACGACTCCGGCCACCTGCGTGGCCCCGTCGTCATCGATGACGGTGATCAGGTCGAGCACGTAGTACTCGTTGAAGAAGTTGATGCCCAGGCGGACGCAGTTCTGGAAGAGCGTCTGCAGGATCATGTGGCCGGTGCGGTCGGCGGCGTAGCATGCCCGGCGCACGGGCGTCTTGCCGTGATCGGCGGTGTGTCCGCCGAATCGGCGCTGGTCGATCTTGCCCTCGGGGGTGCGGTTGAACGGCAGCCCCATGTTCTCCAGATCGATGACGGCGTCGATCGCCTCCTTGGCGAGGATCTCGGCGGCATCCTGGTCGACGAGGTAGTCGCCGCCCTTGACCGTGTCGAACGTGTGCCACTCCCAGGAGTCCTCTTCGACGTTGGCGAGCGCCGCAGCCATGCCGCCCTGCGCCGCGCCGGTGTGCGAGCGCGTCGGGTACAGCTTCGAGATGACGGCGGTCCGTGCGCCCGGCCCGGCTTCGATCGCCGCGCGCATGCCGGCGCCGCCGGCTCCGACGATGACGATGTCGAACTGGTGGTAGTGGACGCCGTCTCGGACGATGCTGTCGGGACTCTGGGGGCTCTGGGTGCTCACGTGAAGGATGCCTCTATGTCTGTCTGGTGTGTCGTCGGGGCGTAGGTCAGGCCTGGCACATGTCCCACAGGGAACTGTCCGCGGTGACGCCCAGGCACGGGTCGAAGGTGAAGACGACCAGCGTGCCCAGAAGGATGAGGAATCCGGCGGCCAGCCAGATCGCCCACACCAGGACGCGGCGCACCTTGGGATGGGTGATGTAGTCGTTGGTGACAGTGCGCATGCCGTTGGCGCCGTGGATCAGCGCCAGCCACAGCATGAGGACGTCCCACCACTGCCAGAACGGGCTGGCGAACTTGCCGACGACGAACGCGAAGTCCAGACCGTGGATGCCCTCGCCGAGCATCAGGTTGACGAACAGATGGCCGAAGATGAGCACGACCAGCAGCACGCCCGAGACGCGCATGTAGATCCAGCCCCACTTCTCCAGGTTGGGTCCGGAGCGACGCGGTGCGGTGTGCGGAGTGCGCGGTGCGGCGATGGTGTCAGCAGTCATCAGTGGCCGCCTCCCATCGTGGCGAAGACGTTCATGAGATGACGGGGCGTGAATGCGAGCATCGTCACCAGCCACAGTCCGATGACTCCCCACCAGAGCTGACGC
Source organism: Microbacterium sp. zg-B185 (assembly GCF_030246885.1). Taxonomy (NCBI): domain Bacteria; kingdom Bacillati; phylum Actinomycetota; class Actinomycetes; order Micrococcales; family Microbacteriaceae; genus Microbacterium; species Microbacterium sp. zg-B185. The sequence goes on along the minus strand of NZ_CP126739.1, from coordinate 2,647,987 downwards.
TGCAGACGGGCACCCTTCGCCCAGAAGTCCACCACGATGATGCGCAGACCGTTGTAGGCGTGGTACGCGATCGCGCCGACCAGCACGACCTCACCGAGGCCCATGATCGGGTTCTTGTACGTGCCGATGACGGCGTTGTACGCCTCGGGGGAGACGCGGATCAGCGCGGTGTCCAGGACGTGGACGAGGAGGAAGAAGAAGATCGCAACCCCCGTGATGCGGTGCAGTACCCAGGACCACATGCCCTCGCGCCCGCGGTACAGCGTTCCGCGCGGGACTTTCGAGGTGGTCTCGGATACCGACGGTGTCAAGCGTGTGCCTGCGGACACGGTCGTCCTCCCTGAAGGGTGCGGGATCGTTTCAGCCCGGTGCGGACCATGCGCCGGCTCTTCTCCATCCTAGGACCGCTCACGCAGGCGAGGCGACGGAGGCCGAGCCCCAGGTGTCTCGATGTCGAGACAAATCGCCGAACCCGGCCGGGACGGCACGGATCCGATGCCCTCAGGCGCCGCCACTACGCTGGCGGCATGCACCAGCCGATTCCCGACTTCTACGCCGTCATCCCCGCCGGGGGGATCGGGAGCAGGCTGTGGCCGCTCTCCCGCGCTGACGCGCCCAAGTTCCTGCACGACCTGACCGGCTCGGGCAACTCCCTGCTGCGCGACACCTGGGACCGACTGGAGCCGCTGTCGGGCCCGGACCGCATCGCGGTCGTCACCGGGCGCGCGCACCGCGCGGCGGTGGAGCGGGAGCTGCCGGCCATCCCCGACCGGAACGTCGTCCTCGAGTCGGAGCCCCGCGACTCGGCGGCCGCGATCGGTCTGGCCGCGGCGATCCTGTCGCGGCGGGAGCCCGACGTCATCATCGGCGCGTTCGCCGCCGATCACGTGATCCGCGGCACGCAGGTGTTCGAGTGGGCGGTGCAGCAGGCGGTGGCAGTCGCGCGCGAGGGCTACATCTGCACGATCGGCATCCAGCCCACGGAAGCGGCGGTCGGGTTCGGCTACATGCGCAAGGCAGGTGAACTGGTGGTGGCCGGCGCTCCCGAAGCGACGCTGGTCGAGAAGTTCGTGGAGAAGCCCGACCTGGAGACGGCCCGCGAGTATCTCGCCGACCGCTCCTACCTCTGGAACGCGGGCATGTTCATCTCGCGCGCCGACGTGCTGCTCGACGAGATCGCCGCGAACCAGCCGGAGCTGCACGCGGGTCTGATGGAGCTGGCCGCGGTGTGGGATGACCGCGATGCCCGCGGGCCGGTCGTGGACCGGGTGTGGCCGACGATCACCAAGATCGCGATCGACTACGCCGTCGCGGAGCCGGCGGCGGCCAAGGGACGGCTGGCCGTGATCCCCGGCCACTTCGACTGGGACGACGTGGGGGATTTCGCGAGCCTCGCGAAGCTCAACTCGCACGGCCGCGGCAACGATCTGGCCATCCTGGGCGAGAACGCCAGGATCCTCGCGGATGCCTCCAGCGGCATCGTGGTGACGCAGACGCAGCGGATCATCAGCGTCATCGGCGTGAAGGACATCGTGATCGTCGATACCGAGGATGCGCTGCTGGTGACCACCAGCGAGCACGCGCAGCGCGTCAAGGGCGTCGTGGATGCGCTGAAGCTCACCGGTCGGGGCGACGTCCTCTGAGCGGACCAGCGACCCTCGCCGACCGGGGCCGATCTCGCCCCCGGTGCCCGCACGTGTTCAGCACATTGCGTCTTTGTAACCATTCCGTCCCGGACGGCGTTCTGATAGGTGAGCGCGTCGTCACACTGGGTAACTTGGGCTGTCGCCCGCGAAGTCCGCGGGGGCACCTTTGATGGAGGCGTGAGTTGACAATCTCTACCACCAAGAAGTTCGTCGGGGTAGTTGCCGCCGCCGGACTGCTCGTTGCCCTTGCCGGTTGCGGATCGGCTCCCGAGCCGACCGCCAGCGAGGATGCAGCCGCAGGCGGGGCCGTGGACGGCTTCAAGCCCTGCATGGTCTCCGACGCGGGCGGATTCGACGACAAGTCCTTCAACCAGCTCGGATTCGAGGGCCTCGAGGCCGCGTCCGATGAGCTCGGCGTCGAGTTCGTCACCGTGCAGTCCGACTCCGAGTCCGACTACGCACCCAACCTCACCAGCCTGATCGACCAGAACTGCACGCTCATCGTCACGGTGGGCTTCGCCCTCGCGTCGGCAGCAGGCGAGGCCGCCGTCGCCAACCCCGACATCGACTTCGTCTCGATCGACGACGTCGTCGACAACGACTTCGACGGTGAGACGGATGCCGAGAACATCAAGCCGATCATCTTCGACACGTCGCAGGCCGCCTTCCTGGCCGGCTACGCGGCAGCGTCGATCTCCGAGGCCAAGAAGGTCGGCACCTTCGGCGGGATGAACTTCCCCACCGTTTCGATCTTCATGGACGGCTTCGCTCAGGGCGTCGAGTACTGGAACGCCGAGAAGGGCGACAGCGTCCAGGTGCTCGGCTGGGATCGCGCCGCACAGGACGGCGTGTTCACCGGTGGCTTCACCGCCAACCAGGACGCGATCAACGCGGCCCAGGGTCTGGTCGACCAGGGCGTGGACGTGCTCCTGCCCGTCGGTGGCCCGATCTACCAGAGCGCCGCATCGGTGATCCGCGACTCCGGCCGCGACATCGCCCTGATCGGCGTGGACGCGGACGTGTTCGAGACCGACCCGACGGTGGCCGATCTGCTGCTCACCTCGATCCGCAAGACGATCGACGTCGGTGTCAACGAGGCCGTCCTCGCCGCCGGTGCCGGTGAGTTCGACGCCGAGCCGTTCATCGGAACGCTCGAGAACGGGGGCGTCAGCCTGGCGCCCTTCCACGACTTCGAGTCGAAGGTCTCGCCGGACCTGCAGGCGGAGCTGGACGCCATCGCGGCCGGCATCATCGACGGTTCGATCCCCGTCGAGTCCTACCTCGCCGGCTGATCTGCCGCACCGGAACGGGGAGGCTGGGCAACCAGCCTCCCCGTTCCCGTTCCCCCCAATGCACCTGAAGGCGCCTCTTACTAGGATCTGGAGCATGAAGCTCGAACTCCGCGGGATCACCAAGCGGTTCGGCACCCTCGTCGCGAACGACCACATCGACCTCGTTGTGGAGCCCGGAGAGATCCACTGTCTCCTGGGCGAGAACGGCGCCGGCAAGTCGACCCTGATGAACGTCCTCTACGGGCTGTACCGGGCTGACGACGGCCTCATCCTGCTGGACGATGTCGTGCAGAACTTCCAGGGCCCCGGCGACGCGATGCGCGCCGGTATCGGCATGGTCCACCAGCACTTCATGCTCATCCCGGTCTTCACCGTCGCCGAGAACGTCATGCTCGGTCACGAGGCGACCAAGGCCGGCGGCATCCTGGACCTGTCCACCGCGCGCGAACGCGTCCGGGAGATCTCCGCACGGTTCGGGTTCGACGTCGATCCCGACGCGCTCGTGGAGGATCTGCCGGTCGGCGTGCAGCAGCGGGTGGAGATCATCAAGGCCCTCTCCCGGGACGCCCGGGTCCTCGTCTTCGACGAGCCGACCGCGGTCCTGACACCGCAGGAGACCGACGAGCTGATGGGCATCATGCGCCAGCTGAAGGAGTCCGGCACCTCGATCGTGTTCATCACCCACAAGCTGCGCGAGGTCCGTGAAGCCGCCGACCGGATCACCGTCATCCGCCTCGGCAAGGTCGTCGGCGAAGCGTCTCCGGGCGCGACGAACGCAGAGCTGGCCGAGCTCATGGTCGGTCGCTCCGTCGAGCTGACGGTGCGCAAGGACGTGCCCACGCTCGGCGAACGCTCGCTCATTGTGGATGGGCTGACCGTCATCGACGCCAAGGACCAGATCGTCGTCGACGATGTGAGCTTCGACGTCCGCGCCGGCGAGATCGTCGCGATCGCGGGCGTGCAGGGCAACGGGCAGACCGAGCTCACCGCGGCTCTGGTCGGCCTCGAGCACCGCGCCCGCGGATCCGTGACCCTCAACGGCGAGCAGTTGCTCGGCGCCAGCGTCCGGCGGATCCTGGACGAAGGCGTCGGCTTCGTTCCCGAGGACCGCCAGGAGCACGGTCTGGTGGCCGGCATGTCGATCGCCGAGAACCTCGTGCTCGATCGCACCACCGGGCCGCCGTTCGTCCGCGCAGGCAGCCTGCGCCTGGGCTACATCGCCGAGTTCGCCGCCGAGAAGTACCGGGAGTTCGACGTGCGCGCACCCGGCATCGAGGTTGCGGTCGGCACCCTCTCCGGTGGCAACCAGCAGAAGGTGGTGCTCGCCCGCGAGCTGAGCCGCGATCTCTCCCTCCTCGTCGCGGCCCAGCCCACGCGCGGCGTCGATGTGGGATCGATCGAATTCATCCACAAGCGCATCGTCGAAACCCGGGATGCCGGCATCCCCGTGGTGGTCGTCTCCACCGAGTTGGACGAGGTCACCGCGCTGGCGGATCGCATCATCGTGATGTATCGCGGCCGGATCATCGGCATCGTCCCGGGAGACACGCCGCGCGGTGTGCTGGGTCTGATGATGGCCGGCGAGGTCCCGACCGGCGAGGGAGTCGCCGCGTGAGCGAGGACCTGACGCACGGCGCCGTCATCGTCCCTCCGGGGATGCCGCCGCTGCAGCACACCACACCGCCCGAGGCGTCGAGGTGGCATACGACCTTCCTGCAGATCACCCAGGGGAACGCCCTGATCTCGGTGCTGGCCGTTCTGCTGGCACTCATCGTCGGCGGCATCATGATCGCCTTCACCGACGAGACCGTGCAGGAGGCGTCCGGCTACTTCTTCGCCCGTCCGCTGGATACGATCGCGGCGATCTGGCAAGCGGTCTCCGGGGCGTACATCGCCCTCTTCCAGGGCTCGATCTACAACTTCGGCGCACCCACGTTCGCCCGCGGCATCCGTCCTCTGACCGAGACGCTGACCTTCGCCACGCCCCTGATCGCGGCGGGTCTGGGCGTGGCGCTGGCCTTCCGCATCGGCATGTTCAACATCGGCGGACGCGGACAGATGCTGATGGCGTCGGCGGGCGCCGGCTGGGTCGCGTTCTCGCTCGACCTGCCCTGGGGCATCCACATGATCGTCGCGCTGATCGCCGGTCTGGCCGCCGGCGCGCTGTGGGCCGGGATCGCGGGAGCCCTCAAGGCGTGGACGGGTGCGCACGAGGTGATCGTCACGATCATGCTCAACTACGTGGCGTTCTACCTCATCTCGTGGATGCTGCGGACTCCGGGTCTGCTGCAGGCACCCGGCTCCAGCAACCCGAAGACCCCGCCGATGAAACCCACCGCGGTCTTCCCCGAGCTGTTCGGGCCGCAGTACAACTTGCACTTCGGGTTCATCCTGGTCATCCTCGCCACCGTCGTGGTGTGGTGGATCCTCAGCCGATCGAGCCTGGGCTTCAAGTTCCGTGCCGTCGGCGAGAACCCGCACGCCGCCCGGGTGGCCGGCATCAACGTCAAGAGCATGTACATCATCGGCATGCTCATCGCCGGCGCGCTGGTCGGATTGGCCGGCGTCAATCAGGTCCTCGGTACGATCACCACCGGATTCTCCGCCGACATCGACGCAGGCATCGGGTTCGACGCGATCACGGTGGCGCTGTTGGGTCGTTCCACCCCGTGGGGGACCTTCGCCGCCGGCATCCTGTTCGGTGCCTTCAAGGCAGGCGGCTTCGCGATGCAGGCCGCCGAGGGCGTCCCCATCGAGATCGTCACGGTCGTGCAGGCTCTCATCGTGCTGTTCATCGCCGCCCCGCCGCTGGTGCGCACGATCTTCTTCCTGCCCTCTCCGGAGCGCGACCAGCGCCGACGCGAGAAGGCGCGGGAGAAGCAGCTCAAGGCCGAGGCCGGGGCGGTGATGAAATGACCGTCGCCGTCGATGGTGCGCTGATCGCGTCGACTCCGCCGAAGGCGGAGGTGCGCAGCTGGAAGGCGCCGATCGCGCTGGCGATCTTCACGGTCCTGTACGCGCTGCTGATCCTCGCCGCGCCGCGGGAAGGCGAGACCACGTTCCGCATCTCCACGCAGGCCGATGCGCTGCAGCTGCCGGAGATCGTGCTGCCGGTGATCCTCACCACCTGGGTGGTGTTCGGACTCCTCGTTCTGCTGACGGCCGGCGCCGCCCTGCTGGTGCGCGGCTACCGGCGGGCACCGCTCTGGGTCATCGTTGCGTACATCATCGTCGCGATCGTCGGATTCCTGACGTGGGCGGCCGCCGGCGAAGCGATCCCGGTCGCCGGGCTCCTGGCCGGTGCGGTCGCGCTGGCGATCCCGCTCATCTACGGAGCGCTGGCGGGCGTCATCGGCGAGCGCGCCGGTGTGGTCAACATCGCGATCGAGGGCCAGCTGCTGGCCGGAGCGTTCAGCGCCGCCGTCATCTCGACCCTCACCGGCCAGCCGCTCCTCGGTCTGGTGGCCGCCATGTTCGCCGGCGCGCTGGTCGCCGCGGTGCTGGCCGCGTTCGCGATCACGTACCTCGTCGATCAGGTGATCGTCGGCGTGGTGCTCAACGTCCTGGTGGTCGGGCTGACCAGCTTCTTCTACTCGCAAGTGCTGCAGCCGAATGCCGCGCTGCTCAACTCGCCCCCGCGATTCCCGCGGATCCCGATACCGATCCTGAGCGAGATCCCGGTCCTCGGACCCGTGCTGTTCCGTCAGACGATCATCGTGTATCTGATGTACATCGCGGTCGCGGTGGTCTGGTTCGCGATGTTCCGCACCCGCTGGGGACTGCGGCTGCGGGCGGTCGGCGAGCACCCGCAGGCTGCGGACACCGTCGGCATCAAGGTCAACGCGACGCGGTTCTGGAACGTGTTGCTGGCCGGCGCGATCGCAGGCCTCGGCGGCACTGTGTTCACGATCGGCAACGGCATCGCCTTCAACAAGGAGATGACCGCCGGCGCCGGATTCATCGCCCTGGCCGCGGTGATCTTCGGGCAGTGGGATCCGTTCAAGGCGACGTTGGCCGCGCTGCTGTTCGGGTTCGCCTCCAGCCTGCAGAACACCCTCAGCGTGATCGGCTCGCCCGTGCCGAGCGAGTTCATGCTGATGCTGCCCTACCTGGTCACGATCTTCGTCGTCGCCGGAGTCGTCGGCCGATCACGGGCACCCGCAGCCGACGGCGTCCCCTACATCAAGGGATGAGCTCCGCTCTTCCGCCTCGCTGGATGAGGCATCCGTTCCCAACCTGCACCGACCTTCCGGAGGACGCGCTGTGACCGACATCGACTGGGACGAACTGCGTGCGGCGGCGACCGCCGCCAAAGAGCTCGCCTACGTGCCCTATTCGCGGTTCAAGGTCGGCGCGGCCGCCCTGGTCTCGGACGGCCGGATCGTCTCGGGGTGCAACATCGAGAACGCCTCGTATGGCGTGACGCTGTGCGCAGAGTGCTCGCTGGTCAGCGACCTGTTCATGTCCGGCGGCGGCAAACTCGTCGCCTTCGTCTGCGTCGACGGGCAGGGGCGCACTCTGATGCCGTGCGGGCGCTGCCGTCAGCTGCTGTACGAACACGCCATCCCGGGGATGCTGCTGGAGACGGTGTCCGGCATCCGCACGATCGACGAGGTCCTGCCCGACGCGTTCGGCCCGCGGGACCTCGAAGAGGCCTCACGATGAGCAGCACCTCGCCTGCAGGCGGGGTCGAGCCGTTCGACGCGGTCGACGTCATCCGGATCAAGCGCGACGGCGGGGATGTTCCCGACGACGCGCTGCGGTGGATGGTGGACGCCTACACGCGCGGCTACGTCGCGGACGCGCAGATGGCCGCCTTCGCGATGGCCGTGCTCCTGAACGGCATGAGCCGCGGCGAGATCAGCGTGCTCACGGACGCGATGATCGCCTCGGGGGAGCGGATGAGCTTCGCCGGCCTGGGCAAGCCGACCGTCGACAAGCACTCCACCGGCGGCGTGGGCGACAAGATCACCCTGCCCCTGGCGCCGCTGGTGGCCTCGTTCGGCGTCGCAGTGCCACAGCTGTCCGGCCGCGGGCTGGGGCACACCGGCGGCACGCTGGACAAGCTCGAGTCGATCTCGGGCTGGACCGCCGCGCTCACCAACGACGAGCTGTTCGACCAGCTGCGCGAGGTGGGCGCCGTCATCTGCGCGGCGGGGTCCGGACTGGCCCCGGCGGACAAGAAGCTCTAGGCGCTGCGCGATGTCACCGGGACGGTGGAGGCGATACCGCTGATCGCCTCCAGCATCATGTCCAAGAAGATCGCCGAGGGCACCGACGCGCTCGTCCTGGATGTGAAGTTCGGCTCCGGTGCGTTCATGCAGGACATCGAGAGGGCGCGCGAGCTGGCGCGCACGATGGTCGCGCTCGGGACCGACTCGGGAGTGTCGACCACCGCGCTGCTGACCGATATGAACACGCCGCTCGGCCTGGCCATCGGCAACGCGAACGAAGTGCGCGAGTCGGTCGAGGTGCTCGCCGGCGGCGGACCCGCCGATGTGGTCGAGCTCACCGTGGCACTCGCCCGTGAGATGCTCGCCCTCGCCGGGCAGCCGGACGCCGATGTCGAGGCGGCGCTGGCGGACGGGCGCGCGATGGACACGTGGCGTGCGATGATCCGCGCGCAGGACGGCGATCCGGATGCCGCGCTCCCGCGTCCGCGGGAGACCTCCACCGTCACCGCGACGCAGGCCGGATTCGTCACCCGCATGGATGCCCTGCCCTTCGGCATCGCCGCGTGGCGGCTCGGTGCCGGCCGTGCCCGGGCCGAAGACCCCGTGATGCACGCCGCGGGCATCGACCTGCACGTCAAACCCGGCGACCGGGTCGCCCCCGGCCAGCCGCTGTTCACGCTGCTGGGACACGACGCCGGGCGCTTCGAGCGTGCCCTGGCCGCCCTCGAAGGGTCGTGGGAGATCGGGGCCGACGCCCCGGACCCCCGCCCGCTCGTGCTCGAGAGGATCACCGCGTGAGGCGCGGCATCCACTCATGAGTCCGACCCAGACCACCCCCATCACCCGCCCGTCCACCACCGGAAGCGCGCCGGATCTCCGGCGCTAGGAGACTCACATGTCGATCGATCAGCACGGCGACACCAACCTGCAGGGCGCCTCGATCCGGCGCCTGCCCAAGATCTCGCTGCACGACCACCTGGACGGCGGCGTGCGCCCGCAGACCATCCTCGAGCTCGGCGACGCCATCGGCCTCGCGCTGCCCGAGACCGAGGGCGAAGCGCTCGCCGGCTGGTTCGCCGACAAGAGCGACTCTGGCTCCCTCGTGGAGTATCTGAAGACGTTCGATCTGACCACCGCGGTGATGCAGACCGCAGAGGGACTGACCCGGGTTGCGCGCGAGTTCGTCGAGGACCTCGCCGCGGACGGGGTGATCTACGGCGAGGTGCGGTGGGCTCCGGAGCAGCATCTGACCCGCGGGCTCTCGCTCGAAGAGGCCGTCGAGGCGGTGCAGACCGGCATCGAGGAGGGCGAGGAGGCCGCCGAGCGGGACGGCCACGACATCCGGGTCGGTCAGCTCATCACCGCGATGCGCCAGACCGATCGTTCGCTGGAGATCGCGGAGCTGGCCGTGTCCTGGCGCGGCCGGGGCGCCGTGGGGTTCGACATCGCCGGTCCCGAAGAGGGCTTCCTGCCCTTCCGGCACCGGGTCGCGTTCGACTACCTGGCGTCGCAGTTCTTTCCGACGACGGTGCATGCCGGCGAAGCCGCGGGGCTGGACTCGATCCGCTCCGCCATCATCGACGGCCGCGCGGTGCGCCTCGGGCACGGGGTGCGGATCGCCGAGGATCTCGATGTGGTCTCGCGCGAGGGCGACGAGGTGCTCGTGCACTTCGGCGACCTGGCGCGCTGGGTGCGGGACCGGGAGATCACGCTGGAGCTCTCGCCGACTTCGAACCTGCAGACCGGCGCGGTCGGGCAGTGGGGCGAAGAACTGGCTGACCACCCGTTCGACCTGCTGTACCAGCTCGGCTTCTCGGTGACCGTGAACGTCGACAACCGCACGATGAGCCGGACCTCGCTGACCCGCGAGCTGGCGCTGCTGGCCGAGACGTTCGATTACGACCTGGATGACCTCGAGACGTTCCAGCTGAACGCCGCGGCCGGCGCCTTCCTCCCGATCGAGGAGCGGGAGGAGCTCATCGAGCTGATCGCGGAGGGCTTCGAGCGGTAGGCCGCGCCCGGGTGCGTCCCTCTGTCCCGGCGACTCCTGTCCCCGGCATCTGTGTCTCGGCATCCCCGTCCAGGCATCCGTGTCCCACTTGTGCAGGGGATAGCCGGCGTGTCGCATGCCGAAGCGGGACATCGGTACCCGAGGGGTGTCCTCCCCAGCGCGGCGAGGTGCCGCCGGTGTCCACAGGATGCCGGCGCGCGCCCGGTCGGGCGGCATGATCGGCTGAGATCGGGGGATGCTGCGACCGAGCCCCCTCCCCGTCGAACTGTCCGGGCAGCCGTTCACGGTGGGTGTCGCGCGTGAGCTCGGCGTCGGCCGGGGGCGACTCGCCGGTTCCGATCTGGGCCGCCCTTTCCACGGCGTGCGCACCCCGGACGCGTTCTTCGCCGACAGCGACGATCCGCTTGTGCTGATGTGCCTCCAGTACGCGCCGAGGCTGGCGCCCTGGCAGTTCTTCTGGGGCGAGACCGCGCTCGCGCTCGTCGGACTGCCCACCCCGCGGTGGCCGCACCGAGTGGGGCTGCACGTCGCGGCGCACCGGCCGGCTCGCGAACCGCGCACGCAGGGGGTGATCGGTCACCGACTCCAGGTGCGCGAGCCGGCGATCGTGGTGCATGCCGGCATGCCGTTGGAGCATCCCGTCCGGGCGTGGCGGCAGGCCGGCAGCCTCTGGCGCCACGACGACCTGGTCGTCGCTGCGGACGCCATCGTCCATCAGGGCTGGGGCACCGTCGAGGAGCTCAGGGACGAGGTCCGCATGCTCCGCGGCCGGTCCGCGACGACGATGCGTTCAGCCCTGAACCACGTCCGAGCCGGTGTCGAGTCCCCGGAGGAGACCCGCCTGCGCTTGCTGATCGTACGCACCGGCCTGCCCGAGCCCGAGGTGAACTGGGTCCTCCGGGACGCGTACGGCCGGGCGATCGCGCGCCTGGACCTGGCCTACCGGCGCTGGCGCGTCGCGGTCGAGTACGACGGGCGCGTCCACGCGGAGGATGTCCGGCAGTTCGAGCGCGACGCCGATCGGTGGAGCGCCATCCGCCGTGCGGGGTGGCGGCACGTTCGCATCCTGCGGCATCACATGCGCGGCGATCGGCCGACCGCCGTCGCGCTCGTGCGGGAGGCGCTGCACGAGGCAGGCTGGCGCCCCTGACCCGGCATCCCTCGCCCCAGCCCCACGCCCTCGCCCCGGTGTCCCACTTGCGCATCCGACGCCCGGCGTGTCGCCTGCCGAAGTGGGACACGGGACACGGGACACGGGACACGGGACAGCGAGGACGCCGGGGCGGCGGACAGTCAGGCCACTCGGCGCGGGACCGGGGATGCCGCGACCGGGGCGGCGGTCAGGCGCGGGCGACGCCGGGATGAGTGGCGAGGTACTCCTCGAACGCCTCGCGGCTGGTCCGCGTGGGCGTGAAGCCGAAGTCGCGCTTGAGCGCATCGTTCGCGAGCACCGGGCGGTACCGGAGGAAGCCGACCTGCTCGGGTCCGTGGACCGTGAGATGCAGCATCCGGCCCACGCGCAGGGCGAAGCCGAGCACCCCGGCCGGGACGGTCAGCACCGGCTTGCCCAGTCGCGCGGCGATCTCGCGCACGGTGACCCTGCCGTCGCCGGCGACGTTGTAGATCCCCGGGGGCCCGTCGGTGGCCGCCCGCGCCATCGCCGCCGCGACATCGTCCACCCAGACGAACACGAACGGAGACTGCGATCCGCGGACGGCCAGCACGCGCGGTCCGTCCCAGAGCGCGGTGATCTGGTTGCGGACAGTGGGGCCGAGGATGGTCCCGATGCGGAAGACCACCTGCTCGAGGCCGGGGTGGGACACCCGCGCCTCGGCGAGCATCTCCTCCACCAGCCGCTTGTGCCGGGAGTAGGGGAACTCCTCGCTGCCGCGGACCGGGTCGGACTCCCGCAGCCACTCCGGGCTGTCCGCATGGTACCCGTAGGCCGCTCCGGACGATGAGACCACGATCCGCCGCACCCCGGTCGCGACGCACGCGTCCAGGACGTGACGCGAGCCGTCGACGTCGACGCGGTACTCCATCTCCACGTCCCGGCCGGGGCTGACGATCGCCGCCAGATGCACGACGACGTTGATGGCGTGCCGTTGCATCAGCAGAGCCAGTCCGGCCGATCGGGTCACGTCGCAGTCGTCGTACACCACGCCCTCCAGCGGATGCTCGGGGCGCCGGACGTCCCCGGCGACGACGAGCTCGACGTCGGGGTGAGTGACCAGAGCCGCGGCCACGTGCGAGCCGAGGAACCCCGCGCCGCCGGTGACCAGTGCGCGCACGCTCACGGTGTCGCCTCGGATGCCGGATCGGGCGCCCCGGCACCCGATCGTGCGCTGTGGCCGTGCCGGGTCGCATCGCCCTTCGTCGAGCCGGTGCGCCGCTTGGTGTGGATCGCCCACAGCGAGGCCACGAGCAGTCCGGCGATGATGTCCCAGATGCCCCACCAGCCGGCAACGATGGCCATGCCGCCGAGCCCGCCGAAGAACGTGAACACCAGTCCCAGCCCGAGTCCGGCGTTGCGAATGCCGACCTCGAAAGTCATCGCCTTGCGCTCGCGGGTTCCGAGGCCACCGACCACCGCCGTGCCGTACCCGATGGCGAGGGCGACAGCGTCGTGGACGGCGACGACTGCCAGGATCACGCCGAGGAACGCGATGAAGTACGCCCAGTTGCCGGCGAGAGCGGCCACGATGAAGCCGACCAGCGCCAGCAGCGAGAACCACTTGACGAACGGCTGCACCTTCGCGGCGAACACGGCGAAGCGGGCCCGGATCGCGAGGCCCAGCAGGAACGGCAGCCCGATGATCAAGAAGACATCCAGCAGCATCTGCCACGGGTTGAGCTCGACCGCCGTGAGCAGAGTCCGGGCGGTCGGATGCAGCGAACCCCAGAACGCGACGCTGAGCGGGAGCGCGACGATGTAGAGCAGGTTGCCGACCGCGGTCATCGACACCGACAGCGCGACGTTGCCGCCGGAGCGGTGCGTGAGCACCTGCGAGATGTTCCCGGGTGGGCAGCAGGCCACGAGGATCATCCCGAGCGCCATCGACGCGGTCACCGGGAGGATCAGGGTCAGCCCGAAGGTGACCGCCGGAAGCACCACCAACTGGGCGAGGATCGCGATGACGAAGGGCTTCGGCTTGCGGGCCACGACCCTGAAGTCCTCGACGGAGGTGTCCAGCGCGATCCCGAACATGATGAGCCCGAGCACGACGTTCAGGATGACCAGCGTGCCGGGGGTGAAGTTCAGGACGACATCGTCGATGTTCATGCGGAGGTCCTCTTCCTCGAGCGGCGCGGCGCGGGCGTCCGCCGGCTGACCGGACCGTCCCGCCGGGACGGCGTCGCAGCCGGGCCGCCCAGGAAGTCCCGGGCGGAGCGGACGGCGCGACGGTAGGCGTCCTTGTTGACGTAATAGGACATCCGCGCCAGGGCCAGGTAGTGGTAGCCCCCGCTCAGGTCCGGCCACGGCCGCTCGGCGACCCGTCGGCGGAATTCGGCAGCGCGATCGGGGCGCCGCGCGACCGCGGTCAGGTATTCCGCGATCAGCTCGGCCTGTTCGTAGCGGCCCTGCCAGCCGATCCCGGAAGCCTCGATCATCCCCATCACGTACAGCCCGTTGAAGGCGGGCGGGAAGACATGCAGGTACAGCTCGGGCGCGAAGCCGTGCCAGTTCAGGTGCGTGCGATCCACGAACGGGTAATCCAGCGTGTATCCGGTCGCCAGGAGGACCACGTCATAGTCCCCGCTGGACCCGTCCCGGAAGTGGACCGTGGATCCGTCGAATCGATCGATGTCCGCTCGCACGTCCAGATCGCCCTGTCCCAGGTGGTTGAGGATCAGCGTGTTGACGATCGGATGCGACTCGTACAGCCGGTAGTCCGGTCGCGGGAAGCCGAAGCGCACCGGATCGCCGGTGAACGCGCGCAGGACGCGGGTGTCCACGAACTGCTTGATCCGCGCCGGCAGCGGTCGGCCCTGATTGAGGGTGTCCGACGGGCGGCCGAACAGGTAGCGGGGCACGAAGTAGTAGCCGCGGCGAACGCTCATATCCACGGATGCCGCGTGGTGGACCGCGTCCACCGCGATGTCGCAGCCGGAATTGCCCGCGCCGATGATGAGCACCCGCTTGCCGGCGAGCTGCTTCGCATCCTTGTACGCGCTGGTATGCAGCAGCTCACCGGTGAACTCACCGCGGAAGGACGGGATGTTCGGCTCGGCGAGCGTGCCGTTGGCGAGGATCACGCCGTCGTAGTGCTGCTCGAGCTGACCCGAGGGGCCTTCGGCCCGAAGCATCCAGCGCCCGTGCTCGTCCCGGTCCAGCCCGACCACGCGCGTGTCGAAGCGGAAGTGCCCGGTCAGACCGAAGCGGTCCGCGAAGTCGCGGAAGTAGCGCAGCAGCGCGCGGTGGCCGGGGTAGTCGGCCGTGGAGTCCATCGGGAACTCGCTGAACTCGGTCGTGGTGCGCGAGGAGATCAGATGCGCAGACTCGTACATCGTCGACCGCGGGTTCTGGATATCCCACAGCCCCCCGACGCCCCGCCCGGCCTCGAAGCCGTCGAAGGCGATGCCCGCCTTGCTCAGTGCGCGCGCCGCTGCCAATCCGGACGGGCCGGCCCCGATGACGGCATACCGCAGGTCCTGCATCGCACCCCCAGTCGCGCGGGCTCCGATGCCCGCGCAGCCTCTCGATGCTAGACCAGCTCCGCCTGCCGCGCCGCCACGATCGCCTCCACCCGCGGGAACAGCGGGTGCTCCGGCTCCAGACCGGTCACCGAACCGGTGACGGATGCCGCATCCTGCTCCCGCAGCATCCGCTGCAGGTCGACGGATTGCGCATCCTCGGGGTCCTCGAACGACAGCGCGGCGGCCATCGCGTCGAGCAGGCCGTCCACCGGCAGACCGCGCTCGGCCGATTCGGCCGCCGGCCCTACGAAGCGTTCGTGACGCGACAGCTTGCGCAGCGGCTGCCGTCCGACGCGCCACACCGTGTCCGGAAGCGCCGGATTGCGGAAGCGGTGCAGGATCGTGGCCCGGTAGGTCGCGAGATCCTCGGGCTCGAACTCGTGCTTCGCCACCAGCAGCGCTGAAGTCTCCTCCAGCGCCGCGGACACCCGCGCGGCGATGCTCTCGTCGGACAGCGCCGCCGAGATGGTCTCCACCCCCGCGCGGGCGCCGAAGTACGCCGCCGCGGCGTGCCCGGTGTTCACCGTGAAGAGCTTGCGCTCGATGTACGGCGCCAGGTCATCGACGAAATGCGCACCGGGGATGGTGGGCGGATCGTCGCCGAACGGCGCCCGTTCGATGGCCCACTCGAAGAAGGGCTCCACCGTCACGTCCACGCCGGCCCCGGCGGGCTGGCCGGGCACGATCCGGTCCACGGCGGTGTTCGCGAAGACGGCCCGGCCGGCCAGCGCGTCCCACGCGTCCCCGGCCAAGTCGGCGATCTCGTCGCGGAGGAGATCCGTGGCGTTGATGGCGTTCTCGCACGCCATGATCTGCAGCGGGGGAGAGGACGGGTCGCGCAGGGCGAGGCCGGCCACGATATGCGGTGCGATGAACTTCAGGATGGTGGGCCCGACGGCCGTGGTGACCACGTTCGCGCCCGCGACCTCTTCGATCACCTCGTCAGGGTGGGTCGCGCTGTTGACGGCCCGGAAGCCGGTGACCACCGTGTCGCGCCCGCCCTCGCCGACCTCGTGGACGGTGTACTCCGAGACCGCGTTGATCGCCTGGACGAGCGGCGCGGCGACGTCCGAGAACACCACCTCGTAGCCGCCCTCGTGCAGCAGGAGCCCGACGAAGCCGCGTCCGATGTTGCCGGCCCCGAAGTGCACGGCCTTCATCACACGCCCGCCGCGGCGACGAGCGAGTACAGCTCCTCGGGGTCCTCCGCCCGTTTCAGCTTCTCCACCTCGTCCTCGTCGGAGAACAGGATCGCGATCTGGGAGAGGATCTCCAGATGCTCGTCGCCCTTGCCTGCGATGCCGACGACGAAGGTCACCGGTTCGCCACCCCAGTCCACACCCCCGTCGTAGCGCACCACCGAGAGCGCCGAGCCCAGGATGGTGTGCTTGGTCTCGTTGGTGCCGTGCGGGATCGCCAGTTCGTTGCCCATGTAGGTCGAGACCGTCTCCTCCCGCTGCTGCATCGCGTCGAAGTACGCGCTGGTGACCGCACCGGCCGCCTGGAGGATGTCCGCTGCCTCCTTCATCGCCTCTTCGCGGGTCGCGCTGCCGGAGTGGATCCGGACCTGGCCGAGGCTCAGGACATCACGTGCCATTGGTGTTCGCCTTTCGTCGGGGTGCTGGCGTACGAAGGCCGCGGAGCCGGGGGCGTCACGCCGCCCGACTCCGCAGCGGTCTCAGCGCCTACTGTCCATCCTTGTGCTGGTCCTGCACCAGGTCTACGACCTCCTCGTACTTCGGCGAGTTCATGAAGTTGTCGACGGAGATGTGGATCGCATCCGGCGTCTTCTGCCGTGCTCGGTCCGTGAGCTGGTTCTGCGTGATCACCAGATCGGCCGAGGAGTCCAGATTCGCGATCGCCTTGTTCACGACCGTGACCCCCTCGATGCCCGCCTTCTTGATCTTGTTGCGCAGCACGCTCGCCCCCATCGCCGACGAACCCATGCCGGCGTCGCAGGCGAACACGATGTTCTTGACCTGCTTGGTGGTCAGGATGCCGCCGCTGAGCGCACCGTCGGTCGAGCGGGCCGTCTCGGCCTCGTCGTAGGCGGCCTCGGCGTCGCGCTCGGCCCGGGCGTCCTTTCCGGCGCTGGCGCGGAGTCCGGCCAGTGCAGCCGACTCCTTGCCCTTGTTCGCCTCGGTCTGCGCGATGGCTGCGCTGAGGTCACCGTCCAAGCCGGCCTCCAGGTCGCGCTTGCGCGTGGAGCGGAGGATGACCGCGGTGATCAGGAAGGTCACCGCCGCGGCGAGCACCACCGAGAGGTAGACCACCAGCAGGTTGCCGATCCCGCCGGCGGCGGGTCCGGCTGCGGCGGCGGTCACGGCGATGATGCTGCCCGGGGCGGCCGGGAAGGCCAGCCCGCCGCCGAGCACCATGTTCGTGGCCACGCCGGTGGCGCCACCGGCGATCAAGGCCAGGATCGTCATCGGCTTGCTCAGGGCGTATGGGAAGTAGATCTCGTGGATGCCGCCGAAGAACTGGATGATGATCGCCCCGGGTGCCGAGGCCTTGGCCATTCCTACGCCGAAGAACGAGAAGGCCAGCAGCAGCCCCACACCGGGGCCGGGGTTGGCCTCGATCAGGAACAGGATCGACTTGCCGGTCTCGGCGGCCTGCTCGATGCCCAGCGGCGTGAAGACCCCGTGGTTGATGGCGTTGTTCAGGAACAGCACCTTGGCCGGCTCCACGATGATCGACAGCAGCGGCAGCAGGTTCAGTGACACCAGCCAGGCCACAGCCCCACCCAGGGCCGTGCTGATGCCGAGCACTGCGGGGCCGAAGACGAAGAAGCCGACGATCGCCAGCAGCATGCCCAGGATGCCGGCTGAGAAGTTGTTCACCAGCATCTCGAAGCCGGGCCGGATCTTCCCGTCCCACAGCCTGTCCATCTGCTTGGTGATCCAGGCCGCCAGCGGACCCATGATCATCGCACCGAGGAACATCGGGATGTTGGTGCCGACGATCACGCCCATCACGGCGATCGAGGCCACCACGCCGCCGCGCTCGCCGTAGACCATGCGGCCGGCGGTGTTCGCGATGAGGAGCGGGAGGAGGTAGGTGACCATCGGGCCGACCAAGCCGACGTACTGCGGGAACGTGGCGCCGTCGGCTTCGGCCAGTGCCGTCATGGCGCCTTCCCAGCCGATGTCCGCGGCGTTGCCGAAGCCGCCGAGCATGTTGGCGACCGGATACCACTGTCCCAGCCAGCCGACCGAGATGAAGAGCATGGTGACGAAGCCCCATGCGATGAATGCGGCGATGTTCGGCATGATCATGCCGGACAGGAAGGTGCCGAAGCGCTGGACTCCGATCCTCGCCCGGTTTCCGCCCGATACGGGCGTAGACGTCGTTGTCATAGCTGTGTCTCTTTCTCTTTCTCGGTGGGAGTGGCCGCGGCGTCTTGCGCTGCGGTTCGGGCGGTCGCCGCGTCGTCCGCGGCGAGGGCTGCCTCGGCGATGGCTCTGGCATGGTCGAGCGAGTGTTCCAGGAGCGCGGCGCGCACGTCGGCGATCGCGGTGGGGGCCATCGACAGGCTGGTCGCGCCGAGTCCGACCAGGACCACCGCAAGGAGCGGGTCGGCGGCGGCTTCGCCGCAGATGCCGACGGGCTTGCCGTGGATGCGGCCGGCATCGCCCACTTCACGGATCAGCCGCAGCACGGCGGGGTTCCACGGATCCTGAAATGCCGCCACCGAGCCGAGCAGCCGGTCTGCGGCGAGCGTGTACTGCGTCAGATCGTTCGTGCCGATCGAGGCGAAGTCAGCGTCCACGAGGATGCGGTCGGCCAGCAGCGCCGAGGAGGGCACCTCGACCATCACTCCGGCTGTGCGGATGCCGTAGTCGCGGGCGATCGCGGTGAAGTAGCGGGCCTCCTCGACGGTGGCGACCATCGGCGCCATCACCCAGAGATCGGCTCCCCCGCCCGGGGCAGCCCGGGTCGCGGCATCCGCTTCGGCGAGCGCAGTGAGCTGCTCGCGCAGGATGTCCTCGCTGGCGCGCAGTGCCCGCAGCCCGCGCAGACCCAGCGCCGGGTTCTCCTCGTGCGCATCGTTGAGGAAGGGCAGCGGCTTGTCGGCTCCGGCATCCAGTACCCGCACCACCACCTTCTTGCCCGGGAAAGCCGACAGCAGCGCCTCGTACGACACCCGCTGCTGCTCGATCGTGGGAGCGCTGTTGGAACTGAGGAAGAGGAACTCGGTGCGGAACAGGCCGACGCCCTCGGCGCCCAGCGCGACGGCCTCCGCCGCCCCGGCGGGATTGCCCAGGTTCGCCAGCAACGGGATGGGTGTGCCGTCGGCGAGGGCTCCGGGGGTGATCGGGGCGGATGCGGCGGAGGCGCGGGCGGCCGCGCGATTCTGCGCCCGCTCCAGCTCCTCCGCGCTGGGCTGCGTCGTGACGACGCCGGCCGCGGCATCCACGATCACCGTCTCCCCGTCGACCAGGCCGGTCGCCCCGACCGCGCCGACGACCGCGACGATGGATTTCTCCCTGGCCAGGATCGCGGTGTGCGAGGTGGGTCCACCCTCGGTGGTGATCAGGGCGAGCACCTTGTCCAGGTCCAGCAGCGCGGTATCGGCCGGCGCGAGGTCTTTCGCGACGAGCACGAACGCGTGCCCCGGGTCGGGCACGCCGGGAGCGGGAAGGCCGCGCAGCCGGGCGATGACGCGCTGTGCGACGTCGTCCAGGTCCGCGGCGCGCTCGCCGAGGTATCCGCCCATCGCCGTCAGCGTGTCCCGGAATGACGCGAATGCGTCGTGGACGGCGAACTCGGCGGTCATCCCGGCGGCGATTCGGGTGTCGATCTCCGCCTCGAGGCTGGGGTCCTCGGCCATCATGGCCTGCGCCTCCAGCACGTCCCGCGCGGCACCGCCGGCCTGCGCGCCGCGCTGCTCGAGCTCCCGTGCGACGCCGGTGACGGCATCCCGGACCCGCGTGGTCTCCTCATCCGGGCTCAGCGTGCTCGGGGTGTCGGCCGGTGCCGGCAGCGGCTCGGCCATCCGGGCGACGGGTCCTTGCGCCACGCCCAGCCCGATTCCCACGCCCCGCAACTCCGTCATGATCGTCCCTCTCTCGGCTCGCTCATCGGCTACTGGGCATCGTGATCGGTGGAGAGCAGATCGCTCAGCCGGTCCAGCGTGGACTCCGCGCCCTCGCCCTCGGCGGTCAGGGTCACGTAGTCGCCCTGTTCGATCCCGAGCGCGATCACACCGAGGATGCTCGCCGCGTTCACCGGGCTGCCGGCATCCTTCGAGATCGTGACCGGGATGCCGGAATCCTTGGCCGCCTGGGCGAACAGCTTCGCCGGCCGCGCGTGCAGGCCGTGCGCGGATCCGATTCGGACGGTCCGGGTCGTCGGGGGCATCTCAGTCCTCTTCCTGTCGAACGGCGGTGGTGGTGGCCGGCGCGGGTGCCGTGGCAGCGAGCGGCATCGTGCTCGCCGGAGCGGCGTCCTCGCCCAGTCCGATCGCCGCGTGCACGAGGGCGAGCGTGCGCGTGCCGTCCAGGTCAGTGAAGATGTCCGGCGGCAGCAGCACCACCGTGGTGCCGCGGCTGGCGGCGTCGCGCTCGATGCCGGCGATGGCGTGGCTCAGGTGCGGCCCGACCAGGACCACATCGGCCGCATCCAGGTCGATCGGCAGCGACTTCTCGGTTCCCGCGAAAGCCGCGTAGGGGAGGCCGCGGTCCTGCGCGGCGTGGCGAACGCGCTGAGCGACGAAGGTGCTGGACGCACCTGCACCGCAGACAACCAAGATCCGCATCGACCGGCCTCCTGCGTCCATTCTTGTGAAAACGCTGTGAGCCGACAACCACGCAACTTTCCGGAGGGGCGGAAAGGAGGGATCGGCATCCTCGCTGGGCCGAGGGCCGCCGCCGCGTGGTTGACTGGCCGCGAACCATCGCATCGATGCGCAAGGGGACGACGTGACCAGAGCGAGACAGGATCGTCTTCTGGGACTTCTCTCGCGGGACGGGGACTGGGTCACGGCCGCCGCGCTCGCGGACGCCCTCGGAGTCACACCCCGCAGCATCCGCTCCTACGTGACGGCCATCAATGCGCGTGTTCCTGATGGACTGGCCGTCGAATCGGGTCCGCAGGGATACCGGGCCGGACCGGAGGCCGCCGTCGCCCTGCGCGTGCCCGGCACCGCAGAGGGCGGAACGCCCCGCGACCGGCTGCACACCCTCGTTCGCGCGCTGCTCGACGCGGAGGACGGCGTGGACGTGTTCGAGACCGCAGCGGGACTCCACGTCAGCCCGGCGACGCTGGAGGCCGACCTCGCCCGCGTGCGCGGTCTGCTCGGAGGCACCGAGCTGACCCTGGAGCGGTCGGCGTCTCAGGCGCGGCTGCGCGGCACCGAGATGGCGCAGCGGCGCCTGCTCAGCAGGCTGGCGCACGACGAGATGGATGCCGGATCGTTCGACCTGGATGCCCTGCGGCGCACGCTGGGTGAGGGCTCCGTGGGCGCGCACGCCTTCGGTCCGTTCAAGACCGAGCTGGTCGCCGAACTGGGTGCCCTCGGATACTTCGTCAACGAGTTCGGCATCTCCGATGTCGTGATGCACATCGCGATCGCGGCGGACCGGGTGGGGCGGGACCGCGCGCTGGAAGGCACCGCGGGCGAGGTGCGTCCCGCGCAGCAGGAGGTCGCGGCGATCCTCGGGCGGCTCGTCGAGCAGCACCTGGGCGTCAGTCTCGGAGCCGGGGATCTGCAGCATCTGTCGACCCTCGTGCTGACCCGGGTGGTCGCGCCCGGCGCGTCCGTGCCGTCCGATCACGCGCGCTCGCGCCTGGATCCGGACGTGGAAGCGGCCGTGCGCGAGGTGGTCGAGACGGCCGCGGCCGAGTTCCTCGTCGACATAGCGCACGAGGACTTCATCCTGCGCCTCGCTCTGCACGTGCAGAATCTGCAGCATCGCGCCCGGGAGCAGGCGTGGTCGCGCAATCCGCTCACGAAGTCGCTGAAGTCGACGTACCCGATGATCTTCGAGGTGGCCGTCTTCATCGCGAGCGGCCTGCAGCAGCGGCTCGGCATCCCTCTCCTGGACGACGAGATCGCGTACATCGCCATGCACGTCGGCGGCCGGCTCGAGCGCAGCCGGCGCGCGGACCAGCTGCTGACCGCCACCATCGTGTGCCCGGGGTACTACGAACTGCACGAGCTCCTGCGCTCGAGCGTGGACCGTTCGCTCGGGCAGTCGATCGAGGTGGTCGGCGTGGAGACCCGCGTGGATCCGGACTGGGACACGATCGACACCGACCTGGTGCTGACGACCATCGAACCGGCCGTCGTCGGGGACCGGTTCGTCCGGATCCAGCCCTTCCTGACCGACGCCGACGTGGACCGGGTCCAGACCGCGGCGGCGCGGATCCGTCGGTCGCGGCGGCTGGCGCGGCTGCGCAAGGAGCTGGAGCGCTATTTCGTTCCGTCGGCGTTCGTGCACGGGCTGGATGCCGAGGCCGGCGAGGAGGGTGTGATCCGGCGGCTGGGCGCACCCCTCGTAGCCGAGGGCATCATCGATGAGGACTACATCGAACGGACGATCGAGCGCGAACGACTGTCCTCCACCGCCTTCACCGACGCCCTGGCCGTCCCGCATGCGCTGGGCATGACCGCGACCCGAACGGCCATCGCGGTGGGCATCGCCGACCCGTCGATCCCCTGGGGCGAGGGCCGCGTGCAGGTGGTCGCGGTCGTGGCGTTCTCGGAGACCGATCGCGAAGCGTTCCAGACGGTCTTCGAGCAGTTCGTGGAGGTGTTCTCCGAGCGGGACAGCGTCCACCGGATCGTGCGTCGCAGCACGACCTTCGCGGGCTTCCTGGACGAGCTCGTCGCCGTCATCGACGGGTGACGGCCCGCTCGCCTGTCGCGTTCTGCGGTGTGCTCGGCGTGTCGTGACGGGGGAGCGGAGGGGTCGCGGGTGGCGCCTGCTCGCCTGTCGCGTTCTGCGGGTGTGCTTGGCGTGTCGTGACGGGGGAGCGGAGGGGTCGCGGGTGGCGCCTGCTCGCCTGTCGCGTTCTGCGGGTGTGCTTGGCGTGTCGTGACGGGGGAGCGGAGGGGCCGGGGGTGACGCCTGCTCGCCTGTCGCATTCTGCGGGTGTGCGCGGCGTGTCGTGACAGGGGAGCGGAGGGGCCGGGGGTGACGCCTGCTCGCCTGTCGCGTTCTGCGAGTCTGCGCGGCGTGTCGTGACAGGGGGAGCGAAAGGGGGCGCGGGCGGAGGGGCGGGTCGGATGCCGCGCCCGCGGCCTCAGGAACTCAGCCGCAGCGCAGCCCACAGTTCGGCGCGAACGGGGAACGAGCCGAGGTCCAGACCCAGCACGCGCTCGGCCGCCGCGATCCGTGCGCGGACGGTGTGCCGGTGCACGCCGAGGGCGCGAGCGGAAGCCTCGTGCGAGCAGTCGTTCGCCAGCCACGCGCGCACGGTCTCGCGCAGGGCGGTGTTGTGCTCGAGGTCGTGCCGCACCAGCGGCGCGAGGGCCGCGTCGGCGACGGTGCGGGCCTCGGGCGAGGGCGGGACGGACAATACGCCGGTGCCGACGGCGTCGCGGAAGCGCGAAACGCGCCCGTCGCCGCGATCGCGGGCGAGACGGGCCTGATCCACACCGCCGGAGAACGCGTCGTACGCGGCCGGGTCCGAGACGCCGATGTGGACCTCGAATCGCTCCGCGAGCTCCTCCAGCAGGTCGGCGTCGGCGGCGTTGACCACCAGCACCAGGCCGTCCTCGCTGCGACCGAAGAACAGTCGCCCGCGCCGCTGATCCGCACGCAGCTCCAGCCACTCCCGCACGGCGTCCCGCCGGGCGGCCGCGGCGTCCGTCATCGCCACCAGCACCGGCGGTGCGGGCAGCCCGCCCCACAGATCGCGGGCAATGCGCCGGGCAAGGGTCGGATCGTCGCTGCGCAGCGCGTGCACGAGACCGGCGCGCAGGAGCGTGCGGGCGCGATCCATTCCCTGCTGCTGCTCGAGTGCGAGCCCCGCCATCGCCACGACGGCGGTGACCACACCGCGCCCCTCCTGATCCAGATCGGCTGCGGACATCGCGATCACTCCGCGCAGGTGCCCGCCGCGTCCGAGCGTCTGCAACGTGAAAGCGGTGCCGCGGATGCGCAGCGACGATCCGGCCCGCGCGCCGCGGCGCAGCACCGCACCGACCTCGGAGCGCAGCTCCTCCGCCACGGCGGGCTCCAGCGCGCCGGGGTGCTCGCGGGTCAGCGAGCCGGCGCCGTCGAACAGCCCGACCCACGCATCCAGCTGCCGCGCGAGCTCGGCCAGGGTCGCTCCCAGCCCGTCCGGCCGCAGCGCAGCGAGCGAGATCGCGCGCTGCGCAGCGAGTGCCCAGCTTCGTCGCGCGTAGGACTGCGCGGCGATCGCCTCCGCCCCGGCCCGGGCGACCGCGATGAACGGCGTGCGGTACGGCACCTCGAACAGCGGCATCCGCAGCGCGCGGCACGCCTCCACCAGCAGCGGCGGAATCCCGTCGCGCACCACTTCCGTGCCGAAGCCGAGACCGATCACTCCGCGCGCGGACAGCCGGCTCACGTACTCGCGGTACACGGCGGGGTCGTCCGCAGCATCCTGGAACTGCGTCCCGGTGGTCAGCAGCGCGAGCCCCTCGGACAGGAACGGCGTGGGATCGGCGAGGTCCGAGCTGTGCACCCAGCGCAGCGGCCGATCCAACGCGCCCTCGGCGAGCGCAGCGCCGTCCCCCTCCAGTCGGAGCCGCAGATCCCCGCGCGCCAGCAGCGCACCCAGCGTAGGAGTGTCGGTCGTCTGCACAGGGCTCCGATCGGTGTACGGGACGTACGGTGGTTACCTCCAGAATGTACAGCGCGGAGCATGCGTGCGCGGCATCCCACCGCATACGCTCGCGACCATGAGCGCGCCCGCCACCGATACCCTGACCGTCCCCACCCCCCTCGGTGGACCGAGCCTCCCGCAGGAGCGGCGGGTCGTGACCAGCATCCCCGGACCGCGCTCCCAGGAGCTGATCGCCCGCAAAGCCGCCGCGGTGGCAGCCGGGGTCGGGCACACGGTGCCGATCCAGGCCGTCGCGGCCGGCGGGGGAGTGATCGTGGACGCCGACGGCAACTCGCTGATCGACCTCGGCGCCGGCATCGCCGTGACCACGCTGGGCAACGCGCACCCTCGGGTGGTCGCGGCCGTTCAGGCCCAGGTCGCGCAGTTCACCCACACGTGCTTCATGGTCTCGCCTTACGAGTCCTACGTCGCGGTCGCCGAAGCGTTGAACCGTATCACGCCCGGCGACCACGAGAAGAAGAGCGCGCTGTTCAACTCCGGCGCCGAGGCCGTCGAGAACGCGGTCAAGATCGCCCGCAAATACACCAAGAAGCAGGCCGTCGTCGCGTTCGACCACGGTTACCACGGCCGCACCAACCTTACGATGGCGCTGACGGCCAAGAGCATGCCCTACAAGAGCGGGTTCGGCCCGTTCGCCGGCGAGGTCTACCGCGCTCCCATGTCCTACCCGTTCCGGGACGGGTTGAGCGGGCCGGATGCCGCTCGGCGGGCCATCTCGATCATCGAGAAGCAGGTCGGAGCCGACAACGTGGCGGCGATCGTGCTGGAGCCGATCCAGGGCGAGGGCGGCTTCATCGTCCCGGCGGAGGGCTTCCTGCCGGCGCTGGTGGACTGGTGCCGCGAGAATGACGTGGTGTTCATCGCCGACGAGGTGCAGACCGGATTCGCGCGCACCGGTGCGATGTTCGCGAGCGAGCACTTCGGCATCGTGCCCGACCTGATCACCACCGCGAAGGGGATCGCCGGCGGGCTTCCGCTGGCGGCGGTGACCGGCCGGGCCGAGATCATGGATGCCTCGCACGCCGGCGGTCTGGGGGGCACGTACGGCGGCAACCCGCTCGCCTGCGCCGCAGCCGTGGCCGCGATCGACGCGTACGAGAACGACGGGCTCATCGCCCGGGCGAACGAGCTGGGCGCCATCCTCATCGAGCGCCTCGCCGCGCTGCGCGCCTCGGACCCCCGACTGGGCGATGTGCGCGGACACGGAGCGATGATCGCCGCGGAGTTCGTCGACCCGGCCACGGGGGATCCGGATGCCGCTCTGACCGCGGCGATCGCGAAGCACTGCATCGCGAACGGGGTCATCGTGCTCACCTGCGGGACCTACGGGAACGTCATCCGCTTCCTTCCTCCGCTGTCCATCTCCGACGAGCTGCTCGGCGAAGGGATGGACGTGGTGGCATCCGCGCTGCGCGACCTGTGAAGCCTCCGCACCGGACCGGGCACGGCGCCGGGTCCGGCAGGGTCAGCACTCTCCCCATTCACCGAGCAAAGGAGCCGACATGGTCGAGCTGAACCGTGACGTCGTGATCGTCGGGGCGGGGGCCGCCGGGCTCACGGCCGCGAACCAGCTGAAGAAGGCCGGGCTGTCCGTGGCGGTGCTGGAAGCACGCGACCGGGTCGGCGGCCGGCTGTGGACCGACGTGATCGACGGGGCGATGCTCGAGATCGGCGGCCAGTGGGTCTCGCCTGACCAGGGTGCGCTGATCGAGACCCTCGCGGACCTGGGCCTGGAGACCTACGACCGGTATCGCGCGGGCGACTCGGTGTACGTCGATCAGCATGCACAGCTGACGCGGTTCACCGGCGAGATCTTCCCGGTCCCGCCCGCGACCGAGAAGGCCATGGTCGAGCTCATCGAGCTGCTCGATTCCCTCGCCGCCCAGATGGACCCGGACCGGCCGTGGGCGCACCCCGACGCCGAGGCCCTCGATCGCGTCTCGTTCGAGGCGTGGCTGGCGGAGCACACCGATGACGAGGAAGCGCGGGACAACATCGCGCTGTTCATCGCCGGCGCGATGCTGACCAAGCCCGCGCACACGTTCTCCACCCTGCAGGCGGTGCTGATGGCCGCCAGCGCGGGCAGCTTCTCGCACCTCGTGGATGCGGACTTCATTCTCGACAAGCGCGTGGTGGGCGGGCTGCAGCAGGTGCCGCTGCTGCTGGCGGAGCGTCTCGGTGACGATGTGTTCCTCGGCCAGGCGGTGCGCACCCTGGAATGGGGCACCTCGACCGGTGCGGGCAGTCCCAGGGTCACCGCGGTCGCGGACGGCATGACCGTGCGCGCCCGGTTCGCGATCCTCGCCCTCGCGCCCAACCTCTATCCGCGGATCTCGTTCGTGCCCGCTCTGCCGCGGCTGCAGCATCAGATGCACCAGCACCTCTCGATGGGCTTCGTGATCAAGGTGCATGCCGTCTACGACCGCCCGTTCTGGCGGGAGCAGGGCCTGTCCGGCACAGCCTTCAGCCCCTACCAGCTGGTCCACGAGGCGTACGACAACACCAACCACGACGACCCGCGCGGCACCCTGGTCGGATTCGTCTCGGACCAGCACGCCGATGACGTGTTCCGCCTCTCCGCGGAGGAGCGCAAAGAGCGCATCCTCGAGTCGCTCTCGCACTACTACGGCCCGGAGGCGAAGAACCCCGTCGTCTACTACGAAAGCGACTGGGGCTCGGAGGAATGGACCCGCGGCGCGTACGCGGCGAGCTTCGACCTCGGCGGGCTGCACCGCTACGGCGCCGACCTGAGAGCACCCGTCGGCCCCATCCGCTTCGCGTGCAGCGACCTCGCCGGCGCCGGCTATCAGCACGTGGACGGCGCGATCCGCATGGGTCGCCTCGCCGCGGCGCAGCTGATCCAGGAGGCTCGCGCATGAGCGGTCGCATCGTCGTCGGATACACCGCCACGGACGCCGGTGAGGATGCCGTCGCGCTCGGTGCGCGCCTGGCCGCGGCATCCGGATCCGGGCTGGATGTCGTCGTGGTGCTGCCCAGCGACGGTCGCAGCGTGATCACGCCTCCCGATGCGAGCTACGACCGCTACCTCAGGGACAAGGCCGCCGCCTGGCTGGATGCCGCGGCCTCCGGCGTCCCGGAAGGCACTGCGGTCACCACGAACGTCCGCTACGCCGACTCCTTCGCGGAGGGGCTGGAGGCGGCCGCGCAGGAGTTCGGTGCCACGCACATCGTCGTCGGCGCCGCCAACGGCGGCCGCCGCGGACGGCATCGCCTGGGGTCGGTGGCCACCGAACTGCTGCACTCCTCGAGCGTTCCGGTCGTCCTCGCACCGGAGGGGTCCCGCCGGGTCGATCCGGCCATCGGCGTCACCCGCGTCACCGCCGCGATCGGGACCCGCCCGGGCGCGGACGCGCTGCTGCATGAGGCGACCTCGCTCGCCGAGGCCACCGGAGCGGAGCTGCGGCTGCTCTCCCTGGTGACGGTCGACCTCCCGGCGAGTGTCGATACCGGTGTCATCCGCATCGCCGGTGCCGCGCACGCGGATGAGGTGCTCGCGCGGGCTCGGGCCGCGCTTGCCAACGGCGGCGCGGCCGAGGCGGTGGTGGCCCGCGGGGACAGCATCGAGGACGCCGTGCAGAACCTCAGCTGGGAGCCCGGCGAGCTGGCCATCGTCGCCTCGAGCCGCCTGGCGCAGCCGCGCCGGCTGTTCCTCGGCTCCACGGCCGCCAAGATGCTGCACGAACTGCCCGTCCCCATGATCGTGGTGCCGCGCACGCGGACCGCGGAAGGAGCGTCGCGATGACCGAAGACACGGATGCTGCGCCGCCGCTTGCCGCGCCGGCCGCCCAGAGCGATGGCGGGCTCTCCTCGAAAGGTCTGAGCGCCGGCACCGTCGGTCTGATCGGCGCCGTCGTCATCGGCATCTCGTGCATCGCGCCGGCGTACACGCTCACCGCGGCACTGGGCCCGACCGTGTCGGAGGTCGGGTTCCAGGTGCCGGCGATCATCCTGGTCGGTTTCATCCCGATGCTGCTGGTGGCGTTCGGCTATCGCGAGCTGAATCGACGGATGCCGGACGCCGGCACGTCCTTCACCTGGGCTGCCCGCGCCTTCGGCCCATGGGTGGGCTGGATGGCCGGATGGGGACTGATCGCCGCGACCATCCTGGTGCTGTCCAACCTCGCCGGCATCGCCGTCGAGTTCCTCTTCCTGCTCATCGACCAGATCGCCGGCAGTCCCGGCTCGATCGCCGAGCTGGCGTTCAACCCGTTCATCAACGTCGTGGTCTGCCTGCTGTTCATGCTCGGCGCCACGACGATCTCCTACCGCGACATGCAGACCACGCAGAAGCTGCAGTACGTGCTGGTCAGCTTCCAGGTGGTCGTGCTCGTGATCTTCTCGGTCGCGGCGTTCGTCCACGTCGCTCAGGGCAACGCGTTCGACGCGAGCCCCGTCGAGCTGTCCTGGTTCAACCCCTTCGCGGTCGGCTCGTTCACGGCAGTGGTGGCCGGTCTGTCGCTGTCGATCTTCATCTTCTGGGGCTGGGATGTGACCCTCACCATGAACGAGGAGACCAGGGACCCGGAGAAGACCCCGGGCCGCGCGGCGACGCTGACGGTCATCACCATCGTGGTGCTGTATCTGCTGATCTCGGTCTCGCTGCTCGCGTTCGCCGGGACCGGCGCGGAAGGACTGGGGCTGGGCAACGAGGACATCCAGGCGAACGTGTTCTTCTTCCTGTCCGGCCCGATTCTCGGCCCGCTCGCCTTCCTCGTCTCGCTGGCGGTGCTGACCAGCTCCGCGTCCTCGCTGCAGTCGACCTTCGTCTCACCCGCGCGCACGCTGCTGGCGATGGGCCACTACGGGGCGCTGCCGCGACGGTTCGCCGAAGTCAGCCCGCGCTTCTTCACCCCGGGGTTCGCGACGATCGTCTCTGCCATCGTGGCGTCGGTGTTCTACACGATCATGCGATTCGTCAACGAGAACGTCCTGTGGGACACGATCACGACCCTCGGCTTGATGATCTGCTTCTACTACGGCATCACCGCGTTCGCGTGCGTCTGGTATTTCCGCAAGCAGTGGTTCGACTCGGTCCGCAACGCGTTCTTCACCCTGCTGTTCCCGCTGGTGGGCGGAGTCATCCTGCTGATCCTGTTCGGGATCACGCTCGTCGAGAGCATGGACCCCGATTACGGCAGCGGGACGGAATGGTTCGGGCTGGGCAGCGTGTTCGTGCTCGGCGTGGCCATCATCGGTCTGGGGATCATCATCATGATCTGGCAGGCGATCAGGCGGCCGGCCTATTTCCGAGGCGAGACGCTCTCGATGGACGCCCCCGCGAGCCTGCGCCGCCGCCGCCGCTAGCCGGCCCCCGAAGACCCGACACATCAGCGAAGGAGAAACCATGAGCGACTACGCAGTCGTCAACCCGGCCACCGGCGAGACCCTGGCCACCTACCCCGTCGCGACGGACGCGGAACTCGAGCAGGCGCTGGCGGCCGCGGACGCGGCATCCCGAGGCTGGGCGCGCACCTCCACCGTCGCCGAACGCGCCGCGCTGCTGCGGCGGGTCGCCGAGCTTCACCGCGAGCGGCGCGACGACCTCGGCGCGATCATCGTGCGCGAGATGGGCAAGCCCCTCGCCGCGGCCGTCGCCGAGGTGGACTTCGCCGCCGACATCACCGAGTTCTACGCGGACAATGCCGAGCGGATCATGGCGGATCAGCCGATCGACATCCTCGGAGAGGGGACCGCGGTGATCCGCCGCTCGCCGCTGGGCGTGCTGCTGGGGATCATGCCGTGGAACTTCCCGTACTACCAGGTGGCCCGGTTCGCCGCACCCAACCTGCTGATCGGCAACCCGATCCTGCTCAAGCATGCCGGCCAGTGCCCGGAGTCCTCCGCCGCGATCGAGACGATGTACCACGATGCCGGCTTCCCCGAGGGCGCGTACACCAACCTGTACCTGACCAACGAGCAGGCCGCCGAGGTGATCGCCGACCCCCGCGTGCACGGCGTGTCGGTCACCGGGTCGGAGCGTGCCGGTGCGGCCGTCGCGGAGGTCGCCGGACGCAACCTCAAGAAGGTCGTCCTGGAACTCGGCGGATCGGACCCGTTCATCCTGCTCTCCACCGATGATCTGGATGCCGCCGTCCAGGCCGCCGCGGACGCGCGTCTGGACAACACCGGCCAGTCCTGCAACGCGGCCAAACGCTTCATCGTCGCCGACGAGCTGTACCAGCCGTTCCTGGAGAAGTTCACCGCCGTCATGACCGGGTCCAAGCTAGGCGATCCGTTCGCCGAGGACACCGTGCTGGGTCCGCTGTCGTCCCTGGCGGCCGCGGAGCGCCTCGAAGAGCAGGTCGAGAAGGCGGTCGCGCAGGGCGCGACGCTGGTGGCCGGAGGCTCGCGTGACGGCGCGTTCTATCCCGCGACGGTGCTCACCGATGTGACACCCGAGATGGACGCGTACCGCGAAGAGTTCTTCGGACCCGTGGGCATCGTGTACCGCGCGGCCGACGAGGAGGATGCCGTCCGGATCGCCAACGACACCCCGTTCGGGCTCGGCTCCTACGTGTTCACCACCGACCAGGATCAGGCGCAGCGGGTCGCGGACCGCATCGAGGCCGGCATGGTCTACGTGAACCTCGTGCTCGCGGACTCGCCGGAGCTGCCGTTCGGCGGTGTCAAGCGCAGCGGCACCGGCCGGGAGATGGGGCTGCTCGCGGCGGACGAGTTCGTGAACAAGAAGCTGGTCCGCGTCGGCGCGTGAGCGCCCGGCCGGGTCCGCGCGGACCCGGCCCGCGGTTCGCCCGCATCCAGCCCATGCCGTACACTGGAATGAGCAGTTGAAGTCTGCATTCTTTCGCCGTGCCCGCTGTCCGGGCCTGCTCCCTTTCATACAGGTCGCGGTGCGAGTGTGCAGGCATCCTGAGGCCGCAGGCCTCTAGGGCGGTAGCTCAATTGGCAGAGCAGCGGTCTCCAAAACCGCAGGTTGCAGGTTCGATTCCTGTCCGCCCTGCGCGTCAGCCGAAGCTGACACACGGAAGGTAATCAGGTGGGTTCGATGATCCAAGACGAGCCGAAGGGCGAGGTCGTCGCTTCGGGCGGCGCGCCCCGCACGAAGAAGCCGAACGTCTTCGCTCGCATCGCGCTGTTCGTCCGTCAGGTGTTCGCCGAACTCCGCAAGGTCGTCACGCCGACGCGCCAAGAGCTGATCAAGTACACGGGCGTCGTGCTCGGGTTCGTGGTCGTGATGATGGCGCTGGTCTACGGCCTGGACCTGCTGTTCGTCTGGGTGACGACCGTCGTCTTCGGCGTTCCCGCCTGACCACTTGAGTTGCACCGCGGGGCGGATCGCTGAATCCGACGCCCACGAAACGGAAGAGAACGCAATTGTCTGAAAGATATGTAGACGACGCCGACTGGGCGACCGCCGCTGAGCAGTCGTCCGAGGACGACGAAGCCCAGGAGGGCAGCATCCTCGCCCAGGAGGACCGTGCCAACACGCCGGCCGAACACCTGGCCGTGCACATCGTCGACGACGAGGAAGAAGACCTCTCGGATCTGGACGACATCGACATCGACGATCCGGAGGCGGACGCAATCGTGAACGACGCTCTGCACATCGACAAGGCCGACGAGGCCGAAGCGGCCGCTGAGGTGCTGACCGATTCGCTCGCCGACGAGGTCGCCGAGTACGCGGCCGACCACGCCGATGACGTGACCCCGTACGACGGTCCCGACATCAACGGCGACGAGGATGAGCCCGTGCTGGACGCGGAGTTCGTCGCCGAGGTGGATGCCGCAGCAGAGGTCGTCGACGAGGTCGAAGCATCCGTCAGCCCGGCCGATGCCGCCACCGTCGAGCCCGACCTCGACGCGGCAGACGCCGAAGACGCTGACGATGCGGACGCGGTGGACACCGCCGGCGCGGTCGCCGAGGACGGCGACACCGAGGACGGCGACACCGAGGACGGCGAGGAAGACCCGTACGAGGCGTTCCGCGCCGAGCTGCGCAGCCTCCCGGGCAAGTGGTACGTCATCCACTCGTACGCCGGATTCGAGCGCAAGGTGAAGGCGAACATCGAGCAGCGCAAGTCCACGCTCGAGGTCGAAGACGACATCTACCAGGTCGAGGTCCCGATGGAGGACGTCGTCGAGATCAAGAACGGACAGCGCAAGATGGTCACGCGCGTCCGGATCCCCGGCTATGTGCTCGTGCGCATGGAGCTGAACGAGGACACCTGGTCTGTCGTGCGGCACACGCCGGGCGTGACCGGCTTCGTCGGCAACGCGCACAACCCGACGCCGCTGCGGTTCGAAGAGTCCTTCAACATGCTCAAGAGCCTCGTCGAGATCAAGGAAGTCGCACCCGCCAAGGGCGCCGCTGCCAAGGGCGGCCACGCCGTCGCACGCAGCATCCCCGCCGAGGTCGACTTCGAGGTCGGCGAGACCATCACGATCAAGGAAGGCTCGTTCGCGGGTCTGCCCGGCACGATCAGCGAGATCAAGCCCGAGAGCGGAAAGCTCACGGTCCTGGTCTCCCTTTTCGAGCGCGAGACGCCGGTCGAGCTGTCGTTCGATCAGGTCACGAAGCTTTGACGCGGCGCGGATCAATTCTGCGAAGCAGGGTTGATGCGCGATCGGGTCAAGGTTGAGTAGCGCGCGAAGCGCGCGTATCGAAACCCAATAGAGACTTCCCCGGTTCACCGGGGAGAACCGCGGCTCGGAGACGCCGAGTGTGCGGGAGAACGGATGCCGCGGCATCCGCTCGATGAAAGGAAAAGGAAATGGCACCCAAGAAGAAGGTGACCGGCCTGATCAAACTCCAGATCAAAGCCGGCGCCGCCAACCCGGCGCCGCCGATCGGGCCCGCGCTCGGTCAGCACGGCGTCAACATCATGGAGTTCTGCAAGGCCTACAACGCCGCCACCGAGGCGCAGCGTGGCAACGTCATCCCCGTCGAGATCACCGTCTACGAGGACCGCAGCTTCACGTTCATCCTCAAGACGCCGCCGGCGGCCGAGCTGATCAAGAAGGCCGCAGGCGTGGCCAAGGGCTCGCCGACCCCGCACACGACCAAGGTGGCAAAGCTCACCAAGGCTCAGGTGCGCGAGATCGCCGAGGTCAAGCAGCCCGACCTGAACGCGAATGACCTCGAGGCCGCCTCGAAGATCATCGCCGGTACCGCCCGTTCCATGGGCATCACGGTTGAGGACTGAGGGAGATAACGACCATGGCTACCAAGTCCAAGGCCTACCAGGCCGCCGCCGCGAAGATCGCGGCTGACAAGTTCTACACGCCCACCGAGGCCGTCGCCCTGGCGAAGGAGACCGGTTCGGCGAAGTTCGACTCGACCGTCGAGGTCGCGCTGAAGCTCGCCGTCGACCCCCGCAAGGCGGACCAGATGGTGCGCGGCACCGTCATCCTGCCGCACGGAACCGGCAAGACCGCCCGAGTGATCGTCTTCGCGACCGGCCCGGCCGCTGAAGCCGCGATCGCCGCAGGTGCCGATGAGGTCGGCGGCGCCGAGCTCATCCAGCGCGTCGCCGACGGCTGGACCAACTTCGATGCCGCCGTGGCCACCCCTGAGCTCATGGGCCAGGTCGGTCGTCTCGGCAAGGTCCTGGGTCCCCGCGGCCTGATGCCGAACCCGAAGACCGGCACCGTGACCCCCAACCCGGCCAAGGCCGTCGAGGAGATCAAGGGCGGAAAGATCGAGTTCCGCGTCGAC
Source organism: Microbacterium sp. zg-B185 (assembly GCF_030246885.1). Lineage (NCBI taxonomy): Bacteria > Bacillati > Actinomycetota > Actinomycetes > Micrococcales > Microbacteriaceae > Microbacterium > Microbacterium sp. zg-B185. The sequence goes on along the minus strand of NZ_CP126739.1, from coordinate 2,613,647 downwards.
AAGCACGCCAACGTGCACTTCGTGGTGGGCAAGGCCTCGTTCTCGGCCGACCAGCTCGACGAGAACATCAAGGCTGCGCTCGAGGAGATCATCCGCCTCAAGCCGTCCAGCTCGAAGGGCCGCTACATCCAGAAGGGCGCCGTGTCGACCACGTTCGGCCCCGGCATCCCGCTGGATGTCAACTCGCTGTAGACACCCGCTCTCGCACGCGCAGCCCAGGCTCCGCGTGCGACTGCACGAAGGGGTCCCGCCGATTCGGCGGGACCCCTTCGTCGTCCGCCACGGGTGTGCCCCCGCCGGTGCGGCGGCCCGTCGCAACCGCGCGCGGCGCGCGGCTGCGGCGTACCGTCGGAGGATCCGCACCGCGAGAGGACGGCCGCCATGCCCGCCACACTGCAAGACCTGCTGGGGATCGACGAGCCGATCGTGCTCGGGCCCTTCGGCGGGGCGTCGTCGGTCGAGCTGACCGCGCTGGTGAGCGACAGCGGCGGTCTCGGCTCGTTCGGGCTGTACGGGTACCCACCCGAGCGCATCCACGCCGTCATCACCGGACTGCGCGCCGCCACCGACCGGCCGTTCGCCGTCAACTTGTGGGTGCCGACCGGCGACGAAGTGACACCGGCGGACCTGGACCTGCAGCGGTTCCTGGATGTCCTGGCGCCGCTGTACGCCGACGTGGGGATGCCCGCTCCGACACCGCCGGCGGCCTTCCTGCCTTCCTTCGATGACCAGTTCGACGCCGTGCTGGATGCCGCACCTGCCGTCGTCAGCTTCGTCTTCGGCGTGCCCGCTGCCGAGGTGATCGCCCGTGCGCATCGGCGCGGAATGGTCGTGCTGGCCACCGCGACCACCGTCGCCGAAGCCAGGGCACTGCACGAGGCGGGCGTGGACGCCATCGTCGCCAGCGGGATGGAGGCGGCCGGGCACCGGGTGTCGTTCCTGCGCCCCGCCGAGCAGTCGCTGGTCGGGCTGTTCTCACTCCTGCCTCAGGTCGCCGACGCCGTCGGCGTGCCGGTGATCGCGGCCGGCGGCATCGCCGACCGGCGCGGCGTCGCGGCGGCGTTCGCGCTCGGCGCCGTCGGCGTTCAGGTGGGCACGGCATTCCTGCGCACCCGCCAGTCGGCCGTTCCGGATGCACACCGCACCGCCATCGCCGCCGCGGACGACACCGCTACGGTGCTGACCCGGGCGATGAGCGGCCGCCTGGCCCGCGGCATCCCGAATCACGCGATGCGCGAGATCGAGACCGGCGGCCTGATCGCCCCGTTCCCGGCACAGAACTGGTTGACCGGAGCCTTCCGCGCCGAGGCGGCCGCGCAGGACCGCGGGGAGTTGCTGTCCTTGTGGGCGGGTCAGTCCGCCGCGCTGACCCGCCACGACGACGCCGCTGACGTGTTCGCCGAGCTGCGTGCCGGAGTGCCCGGCTGAGGCGGCGGCGAAACGCAGCGTAACGATAAGCGCTCGCCCGCCGGGTCGCGTGATGTACTGGTTCGTCCTGCCCCCAGCAGAGCCGATATCTCAGGAGCACCACAGCGCATGTCACGTCGTACCGTTTTCGCCGCCATCGTCCTCGCCGCTTCGGCCGCTCTCACCCTCTCCGCGTGCGGCGCCGGCTCAGATCCTGCCTCCTCCGCGCCGGCCGACGAGTTGGATCTGGTCCGGGCCGGAACCCTCACGGTGGCGACCGAGGGCACCTACCGACCCTTCAGCTTCCACGACGCATCCGGCGAGCTCGTCGGCTTCGACGTGGAGATCGCCGAGGCCGTCGCCGAGAAGCTCGGACTCGAGATCTCGTTCCAGGAGACGCAATGGGACGCGATCTTCGCCGGTCTGGAGGCGGGCCGTTTCGACGTCATCGGCAACCAGGTCTCGATCAACCCGGAGCGCGAGGAGAAGTACCTCTTCAGCGAGCCGTACTCCGTCTCGCCGGGCGTGATCGTCGTCCCCGAGGACGACGAGTCGATCTCGAGCTTCGCGGACCTCGCCGGAAAGACGACGGCGCAGTCGCTCACCAGCAACTGGTACGAACTCGCCCAGGAGAGCGGTGCCACCGTCGAAGCTGTCGAGGGCTGGGCTCAGGCCGTGGCCCTGCTCACGCAGGGACGGGTGGATGCGACCATCAACGACAAGCTCACCTTCCTGGACTACGAGACCACAGACGGCCCCACCGGCCTGAAGATCGCCGCCGAGACCGACGATCCGGCCAGCAGCGCGTTCACCTTCACGAAGGACAAGCAGGCGCTGGTCGACGCGATCGACCAGGCGCTGGGTGAACTGCGCGAGGAGGGCGTGCTCGCCGAGATCAGCGAGAAGTACTTCGGCGCCGACGTCACGTCGTAGTCGCGGTGACACGGCCCGCCTCCTCGCGCGGCCGTGATTGGTGAGGAGGGGTGATGAACGAGACGTGGACCCTGGTCGTCGACTCGTTCTGGCCCCTGCTGTGGGCGGGACTGCGGGGGACCATCCCGCTGGCGCTGGCCTCGTTCGCGATCGGATTGGTGCTCGCCCTCGGCGTCGCCCTCATGCGGATCTCGGGAAGTCGCGTGCTGTCGGCCGTCGCCCGTTTCTACATCTCCGTCATCCGGGGCACGCCGCTGCTGGTCCAGCTCTTCGTGATCTTCTACGGGCTGCCCTCGCTCGGCATCGTGGTCGACCCCTGGCCGGCGGCGATCCTCGCCTTCTCGCTGAACGTCGGCGGTTACGCCGCCGAGATCATCCGCGCCGCCATCCTGTCCGTCCCGAAGGGACAATGGGAGGCCGGTTACACCGTCGGACTCTCGCACGGCAAGCAGCTCACACGGATCATCCTCCCGCAGGCTGCGCGAGTGTCCGTGCCGCCGCTGTCCAACACGTTCATCTCGCTGGTGAAGGACACCTCGCTTGCGTCGCTGATCCTGGTCACCGAACTGTTCCGTCAGGCCCAGACCATCGCCGCCTTCACCTACGAGTTCATGATCATCTACCTCGAGGCGGCGCTGATCTACTGGCTGTTCTGTCTGGTGCTCTCGGCCGGACAGGGTGCCCTGGAGAAGAGGCTGGACCGCTATGTCGCCCACTGACGTCCCCGGCTCCGATCCGCTCGCTCCACCGGCGGCCGCCCTGGCCGGACCCCTGCTGCGCGTGCGCGGACTGCAGAAGAGCTTCGGCGCCAATCGGGTGCTGAAGGGTGTGGACTTCGAGGTGCAGCGCGGCGACGTGGTCTGCTTGATCGGTCCGAGCGGGTCGGGCAAGACGACCGTGCTGCGCACGTTGAACGGGCTGGAGACGCCCGACGGCGGTGTGATCGAATTCGCCGACGCCGAGGTGACGGACTTCTCGCGCCGTCCGTCCAAAGCACAGCGGATGGCGCTGCGCGATCGCTCCGCGATGGTTTTCCAGCACCACAACCTCTTCCCGCACCTGACGGTGATCGAGAACGTCATCGAGGGTCCGGTCCACGCGCACGGCGTGCCCAAGGCGGTGGCGGTGCAGCGGGCCGAGCGGCTTCTGGACCGGGTCGGTCTCGCCGACAAGCGCGACGCGTATCCGTTCCAGCTGTCCGGCGGACAGCAGCAGCGCGTCGGGATCGTCCGCGCCCTGGCTCTGCAGCCCGACCTGCTGCTGTTCGACGAGCCCACCAGCGCGCTGGACCCCGAACTGGTCGGCGAGGTCCTCGTGGTGCTGAAGGAGCTCGCGGACGAGGGCTGGACCATGGTGATCGTGACCCACGAACTCGCCTTCGCCCGTGAGGTCGCGGACGAGGTGCTGTTCTTCGACGACGGCGTCATCCTGGAGCGCGGTGCGCCCAAGGCGCTGCTGGCCAACCCGACGCACGAGCGGACGAGGCGTTTCCTGGACCGGATCCTGCGTCCGTTCGAGGACTGATCCGGCCCCGCGCCGCCGCGTCGGGAGCCGTACGGCAGACTCAGGCCGTCACCGCCCGATGAGCGCGCGCGTGCGTCGCGTCCGCCCACGGGCTCCACACGAACCACGTCGGCAGTGCCGCGACCAGCCGCGGCGAACCGCTCACCGAGATCGCCCCGGACCGGACCGCATCCTGCCAGCGACGGTATCCCTGGAAGACGTCGGCGAGATCGCCGGTGGCCATGGTCACCACCAGGTCGACGCTGAAGCCGGGATGCTGCGTGCACACCGACACCGCGGCGTGCTCGAGCACGAACCAGATCGTGTCCGGATCGGGTGCGGTGTGGCGCCACTCGATGACCGTCCGCCGGGGCGGGAATCGCGCGGTGTCCACCCTGCGATGCATCCACCACATGAGCGTCGTCGGCTCCACGTCGTGCGGCTCCATGTCCTCGAACAGCCACTCGATCGCCCAGCGGCCTAGACTGTCCAGAACCCGCTCGAGGTCGCGCCCTGCGGGCGTGAGGTGGTACTCGCTGCCATGACCCGTCGGCGACGGCCATGTCTCCAGCACGCCGCTGCGCTCCAGGTGCCGCAGGCGCTGCACGAGCAGGGAGCGCGAGATCCCGGGCAGGGCTCGCGCGATGTCGTTGAAGCGCGTGTTGCCCAGCACCAGCTCGCGCACGACCAGGGGCGTCCAGCGGTCGGCCATGACCTCGCTGGCCATCGCGATGGGACAGTACCGTCCGTAATCAGCCATGGCTCCATGGTCCCGCCGCCCATGCCGCTGCGGTAGTCCGGAATCTGGACCGGCGGAGTCCCGATCGTGCACTGGAGCGCGGGCCGCTCCCCGGCGGATGCTGTCCCCATGAGCACCATCGAGAGCATCCAAGACAGCGCAGCAGGGAGCGCTTCGGCTTCCCTGACCGACCGTGCGAACGGCATCGGTCCGATCCTCGCGGCGAACGCGGCGCGCCACGATCGGGAGGGCACGTTCGTCGTCGAGGCGTACGACGCCCTCAGGGAGGCAGGCCTGCTCAAGGCCGCTGTCCCCAGGGAGCTCGGCGGCGACGGGGCGAGCATCCGCGAGCTGGCGGACCTGCAGCGCACTCTCGGGCACTACTGCGGGGCGACCGCGCTGGCCAGCGCGATGCATCAGCACGTGACACGCTTCACGACCTGGCGATACCGGCGAGGTCTGCCGGGGGCCGAAGCGACCCTGCGCCGCATCGCCGACGAGCAGATCGTGCTCGTCTCCACCGGCGGGGGCGACTTCACCCACCCGACCGGCCAGGCCACCCCCGTGGCCGGAGGTTATCGCGTGAGCGGACGAAAGCGCTTCGTGAGCCAGGGCGCGGTCGGCACCGTGATGTCCACGATGGTCCCCGTCGCTGACCCGGAGCGCGGCATGCGCGTGCTGAACATGGCCATCCCGTTCGCCGCGGACGGCATCGTCCGGGCGGAGAACTGGGACGTGCTCGGCATGCGGGGCACCGCGAGCGACGACGTCGTGCTGACCGACGTGTTCGTCCCGCATGAGCGCGTGCTCGCCGACCGCCCGTACGGAGTCATCGATCCTCCGCTTCAGGTGATCGCGGGCATCGGGTTCGCGATCATCTCCGGTGCCTACCTCGGTGTCGCCGAGGCGGCGTTCGCTGAGGCCGTCGCGGCGGGTGCACGCCATCCCGATGACCTGACCGTCCAGCGGTCGCTGGGGCTCATGCGCCACCGGCTGCAGGTCGCCTCCTGGGCGCTCGCAGGCGCCCTGACCGAACTCGGCGACGATCCGACGCCCTCATACGACGCCTTCCTCGCTGTGATGGCGGCCAAGGCCGAGATCGCGCGCGCTGGCGCGGAAGTGTGCGATCTGGCGATGCAGGTGGTCGGGGGCGCGGGCTACTTCACGGGTTCGATCGTCGAGCGCTGCTATCGCGACATCCGCGCGGCGGCCTTTCATCCGCTCACCCCCGAGGCGACGTTGCTCGCGGCCGGACGACACGCGATGGGCCTGCCGCAGGAGTGACGCGCCTGCCGGCTCCGCGCGGGCGTGCCGTCCTGCTACCGCACGTCGAATGCGCGTTCGCCGGTCGGGACGGCATCCGTCACTCGCGCCTGGTCGACGCGCGAGCCGGGCGGGCCGTGCGCCATCCAGGCGAGGACCTCGTCGACCTGCGCCGGAGTCCCCTCGATCTCCGCTTCGACCGTGCCGTCCGGGCGGTTGCGCACCCACCCGGCGACGCCGGCGTCGACCGCGATCATGCGCATCGTGTAGCGATAGCCCACGCCTTGGACGTCCCCGCTCACGATCACGTGCACACGTTTCATTCCTCCATCGTGGTGCCCGTGGGGGTGTGCCGGCCAGTGGCGGGTGCGAGGATGCAGTCATGGGAACCGTCGATGACTACCTCAGCGGACTCGACGACGCCGACCGCGACGCGATCGCGCACGTCTACGCCATCGCGCGCGAGGTGGTCCCGGACGCGGAGCAGGGCAAGGGCTATGGGATGCCGGCGCTCGTGTACCGCGGCAAACCGCTGATCTCGGTGATGCGTGCCCGCAGGCACATCGGCGTCTACCCGTTCAGCCCGGAGGCCGTGACCGGAGTCGCCGGGGCGGTCGAACAGGTGGAGGAGTCGGGGCTGGACAAGGGCACCATTCGCTTCCAGCCCGACCACCCGCTCCCGGACGAGGTGGTCCGCGAGCTGGTGCGCCGGCGCCGCGACCAGATCGACGGCTGAAACCCCGCCCATCGGGCTCAGTGGGGGAGGATCAGGCTGACCCCGATGCCGACCATGACCAGGGCGATGACCGCGTCCAGGATCCGCCACGCGCGCGGTGTGCCGAGCCACCGGCTGAGGTAGCGGGCGCCGAAGGCGAGCGCGAAGAACCAGATCACGCTCGCCGACATCGCGCCGGCCGCGAAGAGCCAGCGCGCGTGGCCGTGCGTGCTGGCGATCGAACCCAGCAGGAAGACGGTGTCCAGGTACACATGCGGGTTCAGCCACGTCAGCGCCAGGCACGTCAGGGCCACCGGCAGGGCGCGCGGGGCGGCGCGGGCGATGAGCACCGACGCCTGTGGTGTCTGCGGGGCGACCGTGGTCGCCCGCGGAGACCGGTCGAGGGGATCCGAGGGGGTCTCGGTGGGCGCGAGCGCCCCGCCGGACGGGCGCCAGGCGCGACGCGCGGCGAGCAGCCCGTAGGCGAACAGGAAGGCCGCGCCCGCCCACCGCACGACGTCGATCAGCCACGGCACCGCGGTCAGCACCAAGCCCACCCCCGAGACGCCGAGGGCGATGAGGACGGCATCCGAGATCGCGCAGATCGCGGCCACGAGGACGACGTGCTCCCGACGCAGGCCCTGACGCAGCACGAAGAGGTTCTGTGCGCCGATCGCGATGATCAGCGAGAAGCCCAGCCCGAGGCCGGCGAGTGCTGACGAGAACATACTCCGACGCTACGGTCCTCCCCCTGATGAGTCCAACTGAAGATTCTACAGATGCATTAGCATCGCTTATCATGCGTATTCCGCTCGACCTGGCTGAGACCGTGGCGGCAGTGGCCGACGAGGGCACGCTGGACGCCGCGGCCCGCCGACTGCGGCTGACCCCGTCGGCGGTCAGCCAGCGCATCAAGGCACTCGAGGAGCAGCTCGGCCGCGTGGTCCTGGTGCGGTCCAAGCCGGCCCGGCTCACCGAAGCCGGTGCGGCCGTGGTGCGGATGGCCCGACAGGTGGCACTGCTGGAGCACGACACTCTCACCGAGCTCGGCGCGGGCGGCGACGAGGGTTCTCGCACGTCCGTCCCGCTCGCCGTGAACGCCGACTCGTTGGCGACCTGGTTCCTCGAGCCGCTCGCGCGGCTGGCCGAGCGGCATCCGATCGTCTTCGAGCTGCACCGCGACGATCAGGACTTCACCGCCGCGCTCCTGGAGTCGGGCACCGTGATGGGTGCGGTGACCTCGCGCGCGACGCCGGTCGCCGGATGCCGCGTGAGCACGCTCGGTGCGATGCGGTACGAAGCCGTCGCCACACCGGCGTTCGCACGACGATGGATGCCGGATCCCGCGTCCCCGGCGACGCTGGTCGACGCGCCGGTGGTGGACTTCGACCGTCGCGACGACCTGCAGACGCTGTGGATGCGGGAGTGCGGTATCGACGAGTCCCTGCCCGCGCGGCACTACGTCCCCGCTTCGAACGATTTCGCTGCTGCCGTGCGCCTGGGCCTGGGGTGGGCGCTGCTGCCGACGTTCCAATCGCAGGCGGGCCTGGCGCGCGGCGACCTCGTCCGGCTCGGCGGCCCGCCCATCGACGTGCCCCTGTACTGGCAGCAGTGGAATCTGCGTTCCGCGCTGCTGGGTGCCATCGCGGACGAGGTCGTCGCCGAGGGTCGCCGGGTGCTGCGCCCGATCCGCGCGCAGGCCGCCGGCTGACTCAGTCGTCGCTGACGCGCAGGTTCAGTCGTCGCTGACGCGCAGGACGATCTTGCCGCGCGTGTGGCCCTGCTCCAGCTCGGCGTGCGCGGCCGCCGCATCCTTGAGGTCGAAGACGCGGTCGATGTAGACCTGGACGGCGCCGGAGTCCAGCAGGCGTCCGATCGTCGCCAGCGCGCTGCCGTCGGGAGTGACTTTGAAGCTCGTCGCCCTGACGCCGGCCGCGGCCGCGGCGGCGGCATAGCCCGGCCAGGAGCCGGTCGGCACGACGATGTACAGTCCACCCGGTCGCAGCACGGCCAGCGATCTCTCGCCGGTGTTCGCCTTCGCGTTACCGACCAGGTCGATCACGACGTCGACGTCGGCGACGACATCCTCGAAGCGGGTCGTGGTGTGGTCGATCACCACTGATGCCCCCAGCTCCCTCAGCCACGCGGCGTTCCGCGCCGAGCCGGTCGCGGTGACGTGCGCGCCGAAGTACGCGGCGAACTGCACGGCCAAGTGGCCCACACCGCCGCCGCCGGCATGGATGAGCACCCGCTGCCCTTCGTGCGCGTGGGCGGTCTCGACGACCAGACCCCATGCGGTCAGGGCAGCGAGGGGAACGCCGGCGGCCTCCACATGCGACAGCGCCGCCGGCTTGCGCGCCACCGACTGCGACGGCACGACTGCGTACTCTGCATAGGTGCCGCCCGAGCGGGGGAAGGCCACCATGCCGTAGACCGGCGTCCCGGCGGCGAGGGGATGGGAGTCGTACGGCGAGGTGACCACGATGCCGCTGAAATCGAAGCCCGGCGTGGCCGGGTAGTCGCTGATCGCGGCGGACAGTCCCGCACCGGCACGGGTCTTCGCGTCGATCGGATTGACCCCCGCAGCCACGACCCGCACGAGCAGCTCGTCCATCACCGGTGTGGGGACGGCGACGGACGCCGCGCGCAGCACGGTGGGGTCGCCGGTGGTCTCCATCACCGTGGCGCGCATGGTCTCGGGCGGGTCTGCCACCGCCACCGCGGTGGGCGCGGGGGCGGATGCGGATTGCAACGGCCGGAATCTCATCGCACGCTCCTTAGGAGTGCGCGTCGTCGTCGGCAGCACTCGTTGCCTGGTCCCCACAGTCAACCCTGACTATGTCTCGTCCGTGTTACGCGGGTGCTACCGGCCGGCTAAGCCGAGCCGGCCGCCGCGCAGCATCAGGGGTTCTCGCCGGTCGTCAACGAGTGCAGGAGCCGCGCGAGGTGGCGGATGTCTTCGACGGACCACTCCTGCAGGCTGTCCAGCAGCGCGCTGTCGTGCGGCGCGCGGGCCGCGGCCAGGCGCTCGATCCCTTCCGGGGTGGGGGAGAGGAGGCTGGATCGACCGTCGGCGGGGTCGGGGGTGCGGGTGACGAGCCCGAGCTCTTCGAGCTCGCGCACCGTGCGACTCACCTGCCCCTTGTCGGCCGTCAGCGATTCGGCCAGGCAGGAGAGGGTGATGCTCTCGCGGCGCGCGATCGTGGTGAACACCTTGTAGGCGCCGGGCAGCATGCCCGGGCTCACCCGCTCGGCGTTCTCGGCGATCAGGCGGCGGATCCGCGTGAGCAGTTCGCCGAACTCCGCCTCGAGGGCGCGCACCGCTTCGGTGCGCGCCTCTCGGGACTCCGGGTCCACCATGGCCGTCGACATCAGCCGCGGCGGGTCGCGGGCCTGCCGCCGACCGATCCGGCCGGCGCGTCCTCCGCGGTCGCAGGGATGGAGCCGGTCGCAGCCAGGGCCGACATCCCCTCGGCGGTCGTGATCGTGGCGAGGTCCGCCTCACCGGCGGCGATCCGCTCCGCCGTCGTCATACGGGTCAGCGGCACGTTGGGCAGGAAGACGATCGCGATCAGGCTGATGATCGCCAGCGGCACGGCGATCAGGAACGACTGCGCGATGCCCTGCGCGTAGATGTCCTCGACGATGACCCGCACCGCGGTCGGCAGCAGGCTGACCTGGGGGAGCGTGCCGGACTGGAGCTGTTCGGCCACAGCCGCGCCGTCCGCACCCAGATTCACGATCGCCGCGGTCAGCGCGTCCTTGCTGGAGGCGAACAGGCCGGTGACCGAGGTCGCCAGTGCGGCACCCATGACCGAGACGCCGATCGTTCCCCCCAGGCTGCGGAAGAACGCCACACCCGAGCTGGCCACGCCCATCTCCTCGGGCTTGGCCGTGTTCTGGACGATGAGCACGAGGTTCTGCATGGTCATTCCCACGCCCGCGCCGAGCAGGAACATGTACAGCGAGACCAGCACGAAGTTCGTGTCGTACCGCAGGGTGGACAGCAGCACCGAACCCGCGATCAGCAGCACGCTGCCCACGATCAGGTAGATCTTCCACTTGCCGAAGCGGCTGATCAGCTGACCCACGATGATCGACGAGAGCAGCAGACCGCCGATCATCGGCAGCGTGAGCAGGCCGGCCTCGGTCGGGGTGGCGCCGCGGGCCATCTGCATGTACTGGCTGAGGAACACCGACGTGCCGAACATGGCGACACCGGTGGCGATGGAGGCGATCACCGAGAGCGTGTACGTCCGGTTGCGGAACATCGACAACGGCACGAGAGGCTCGCGCGAGCGGAACTCCACGATCACGAACAGGATCGCACCGACGAGTGCGCCGCCTGCCATGAGGATCGTCTCGATGCTCCACCAGTCGAACGTGTCGCCGGCGTTGGTGATCCAGACCAGCAGCAGCGAGACCGATGCGGCCAGGAGCACGATGCCGAGGTAGTCGATGCGCGCCTTCTTCTTGGGGCGCGTGGGGATGTGCAGGGTCAGCTGCAGGATGATCAGGGCGGCGATCGCGAAGGGGATCGCGACGTAGAAGTTCCAGCGCCAGCCGATGCCATCGGTGATGAACCCGCCGAGCAGCGGTCCGCCGATCGTGCCCAGAGCCATCACGGCGCCGAACAGGCCCATGTAGCGTCCGCGCTCCCGGGGGCTGATGATGTCGGCCATGATGATCTGGCTCAGCGCGGCCAGACCGCCGGCGCCGATGCCCTGCGCGGCGCGGAACGCGATGAGCGTGCCGGCGTCCTGCGAGAAGCCCGCGGCCGCGGTGGCCAGGACGAAGAGGATCAGTGCGATCTGGATGAGCACCTTGCGGTTGAACAGGTCCGCCAGCTTGCCCCAGATGGGGGTCGAGATGGCGGTGGTCAGCAAGGTGGCGGTGATGACCCAGGTGAAGGCGGCCTGATCGCCGCCGATGTCGTGGATGATGACCGGAAGCGAGGTGGAGACGACCGTCGCGGCGAGGATCGAGACGAACATTCCGAGCAGAAGGCCGGACAGCGCTTCGAGGACCTTCCGTCGGGACATGCGCGGCGGTTCGGTCGTCAGCGCCGAGGCAGGGGTATTGACAGACGCCAAGAGGGGGGCCTTTCGAGCGTGGAGACGTGCGCGGCGACGGTGACGCGATGGTTGACTGTAGTCAACTATATCGCAGATCGTTGACTCGCGTCAACCAATTCAGTCGGTCAGGGCGAGGGCGCGGAAGGGCTCGCGCGGGGCCGGTGGCCGCGGCATCCGTCCGTCGGGGTGTGCGCTCGGCGGGCCGGCGAGCGGCCGCAGGGTGGTCCGGCGGTGCAGCTCGTCGATGAGCGACGTCGCCAGGGCGACCAGTTTCGCGATCTCGACCTCGTCGCGGTCGACCCACTCGCAGCGAGGCTCGTCGCCGACCGGGACGAAATCGCTGTGCTCCTCCCACGCCACCAGGGTGCGCTCGGCGCCCAGGACATGCTGCTGCCACCACACCTGCCGCATGTACGGGCGGGGGATGCTGCGCCAGGACTTGTTGGTCGTCTTGATCTCACACAGGATGACGCGGCCCTGGGCATCGACGACGACCCCGTCGGGGGTGGCGAGGTGACGCTTCTCGACGACCGCGTGGAACAGCGCGCTGGAGGGCAGGATGCCGTGGGTCGCGGCGACCCAGCGGGCGATCTCGGGCTCGCGGATCCGGCCGTGGGCGGTGTAGGCGTTGCCCGAGAATCCGGAGCCCATGAGCTTCGCGTCGGCGGCCTTGGCGATGGCCTTCGCCGAGGTGAGCGACGCGACATCCGTCGCAGTGATGCCGCGTGAGCGAGCCCGGACCCAGGCCACCCGGTCGCGGGAGTCCGCGACGATGCGGGCGGCGAGTTCGGGGGTCACGTCTTCGAGGGTAACCCCGCAGGCGGACCCCGCCCGGCCGACATGCCCGGTCCGCGCCGGGCCGGACCGCATCCGCAGCGCGCCCCTTGCGCGCGCTGCGGACGGTGGCAGGGTCGGTGTATGGACACCATCACCGCAGACCAGTTCCGGGCGGAGCCCGGCGTCGAGGACTGGCGCCCGGGGCAGGCCGGCGCGATCGCCGAGTTCAAGACCGGAACCTTCGCCACGGGGGCGCGGCTGTTCGCCGCCATCGCCGAACTCGCCGAGGCAGCCGATCACCATCCCGATGTCACGGTGACCTACCCGAGGGTGACCGTGACGCTCATCACGCACTCTGCGGGCGGCCTGACCGCGAAGGACGTGGCCCTCGCGCGGCAGATCTCCGCCGCCGCGCGGGACCTCGGCCTCGCGCCGACGCCCCGCTGATCCGCAGTCCCGCTTCTCCTGCCCCGCGAGCGCACGGCTTGCCGCCGAGCGCACGGGGTGCCGCCGAGCGCACGGCTTGCCGCCGGTCAGAAGGCGTGCACCCGACGGCAGGCCGTGCAGTCGGGAACGGAAGGGCGGCGCGCGCGCTCCTCCCCAGGAGCGCACGGTAGGCCGTGCAGTCGGGAACGGAAGGGCGGCGCGCGCGCTCCTCCCCAGGGGTGCAGGGCGTGCCGCCTATCCCGATTCGCCTGCGCACCGCGGATGCGGGGCAACGGACGCCGGATGCTGAGGCATGCGCCGCGCTGCGTCGATCCCCGACCTGAGTCTGCTCGTCCGCTCCCGCACGGCCCTTCTGGCCGGAGGCTGGACGGAGCGGTCCATCCGGCTTGCGGTGGGCAGCGGCCGGCTCCGGGTGATCCGTCGGGGAGCCTTCATGGACGCGCAGGACGCCGCCACGCTGTGGCCGGAGGCGTGGCACCTGGCGCATGTCATCGCCGTCGCACGTGAGGCCACCGGCGACGGGGTCATCTCGCACGAGTCCGCGGGTGTCGCATGGTCGCTGCCGCTGTACCGCCATCGACCGCTCCGCGTGCACGTCACCACTCCGGCGCCGTCCCGCATCTCCAGTGGCGCGGACGTGATGAGGCATGTCGCGCCGCTCCCGGCGTCGGACATCGTCGTGCGCCACGGCATCCGCTGCACTTCGCTCGAGCGGACCGTCTTCGACATGGTGCGCACCCTCGGACCGGACGCATCGGTGGCCGCTGCCGACGCCGCTGAGCGGCAGTTCGCGCTGCGCGGCCGGGTGTGGGACGAGGATGCCGTCGCCTGCTGGCGCCGATCCATGCGGGAACGGGTCACCGCGGCGTCAGGCGCACGGGGGATCCGGCAGGCGCGGTGGGTGACCGCGTTCGCCGACGGCCGGGCTCAGCTGCCGGGGGAGAGCGTGAGCCGGCTCCAGCTGGTGCGGCTCGGCTTCGACGCGCCGCAGCTGCAGGTTCCGGTGGCCGGGCCGGCGGAGAACACGTATTTCGTGGATTTCGGGCTGACCGACGTCCGCGCATTCGGCGAGTTCGACGGCAAGGACAAGTACCTCGACGTCGCGATGCGCCGCGGCGTCGCGCTCGAGAAGATCCTGCTCGAGGAGAAGCGCCGCGAGGACTGGATCCGCGGAACGACGCAGTGGCGATTCGCCCGCTGGGAGGACGAGCACAGCGTGACTCCGCAGGCGCTCGCCGCACGCCTGGCGTCTTTCGGCATCCGCGCGCCGGGCTGATCCGGTACCGGTCCGCACGCGAGTGCACGACTTACACGCGAGTGCACGGCCTTCCGACACCGGAAAGCCGTGCACTCGACGCTAAGCCGTGCACTCGACGTTGAGTCGGGAGGGACTCAGAACGCGGCGACGCCTGCTTCGGCGACGGAGTGGTCCTGTTCGCCGGAACCGCCGCTGACGCCCACCGCGCCGACGACGACGCCGTCACGCACGAGCGGGATGCCGCCGGCGAAGATCGCGACCTTGCCGCCGTTGGTGGCGTGGATGCCGTAGAACTGCTGGTTCGGCTGCGCGTTGTCTCCGAGGTCCTTGGTGGAGATGTCGAACGCCTTCGAGGTCCAGGCCTTGTTGATCGAGATGTTGACGCTCCCGATCCAGGCGCCGTCCTGGCGCACATGCGCGACGAGGTTGCCGCCCGAGTCGACGACGGCGATGTTCATGGGCTGGCCGATCTCGTCGGCCTTCTGCTCTGCGGCGGCGATGACGCGGCGTGCGTCTTCGAGGTTGACGTTGGTCATGGGTGTCTCCTTGGTTCGGCCCGGGATGCCGGGAACTGCGTGGTCGGGTGAGGTGGAAGGTCAGGCGGTGATGTAGCCGTTGGGGTTGAGGACGAACTTCGTGGCGGCACCCGCATCGAACTCGGCGTAGCCCTGCGGGGCCTCGTCCAGCGTGATCGCCTTGGCGTTCACGGCAGCGGCGATGTGCACCTTGTCGTGCAGGATCGCCATCATCAGCTGCCGGTTGTAGCGCATCACCGGGCACTGCCCGGTGGTGAACGACAACGACTTCGCCCAGCCGGTGCCGAGACTGATCGAGAGCGATCCGACCTTCGCGGCATCATCCACTGCGCCGGGGTCGCCGGTGACGTACAGGCCGGGGATGCCGATCGCGCCACCGGCGGCGGTCACGCTCATGAGGGAGTTCAGGACCGTCGCCGGGGCCTCTTTCGCCTTCGCGCCGTGCCCTTCGCTGCGTGCCTCGAATCCCACCGCGTCGACCGCGGCATCCACTTCGGGCACGCCCAGGATCTGCTCCAGCTGGTCGGGGATGGACCCGTCGCCGACGTTCACCGTCTCGCAGCCGAAGCTGCGCGCCTGGGCGAGACGGTCCTCGTTCAGGTCGCCCACGATGACGACGGCGGCACCGAGCAGCTGCGCGCCGGCGGCCGCGGCCAGCCCGACCGGCCCGGCACCGGCGATGTAGACGGTGGAGCCGACGCCGACGCCGGCGGTGACGGCACCGTGGAATCCGGTCGGGAAGATGTCCGAGAGCATCGCGAGGTCCAGGATCTTCTCCAGAGCCTGGTCGCGGTCGGGGAACTTCAGCAGGTTCCAGTCCGCGTAGGGGACCAGGACGTACTCGGCCTGACCGCCGACCCAGCCGCCCATGTCGACGTACCCGTACGCGCTGCCCGGGCGGTCGGGATTGACGTTCAGGCAGATGCCGGTCTTGCCCTCCTTGCAGTTGCGGCAGCGGCCGCAGGAGATGTTGAAGGGCACGGAGACGATGTCGCCGACCTTGATGAACTCCACACCCGGACCGACCTCGACGACCTCGCCGGTGATCTCGTGTCCGAGCACCAGCCCCTCGGGGGCGGTGGTGCGTCCCCGGACCATGTGCTGGTCGGATCCGCAGATGTTCGTCGCGATGGTGCGCAGAATCGCACCGTGCGGGATCTTCCTGCCGACGTTGGCCGGATTGACGCCCGGGCCGTCGTGGAGTTCGAAATCGGGGTAGTCGGTGTCGATCACTTTCACGACTCCGGGCCCCTCATAGGCGACCGCTCTGTTACCTGACATTTTCGTCCTTCCGTCGGGGCGAGTCTGCCCCGCCCCTTCTCCGATCCTGACCGATCCGTTCGGGTAGCGCGATCCCTCCTCAGGGTCGTTGTGACTACCCGAACGGGTGGCGCGATGCCTAGGGTTGGGGGATGCCGTCTGTTCAGAGCGATGCGAAACCCGGCGGTGTCGCTCAAGCGGCGGAGATCGTTCGGGGGCTGGCCGACGTCCTCACCGCGCCGTCCGCCCTCATTCCGCAGCGACTGTCCGCCTTCCTCGGCCCGTTGCTCGGTCACTCCGCTCTCGTGTTCCTCGTCGCCGACGCCGCCGGCGGACAGCGCGAGGGCGCCGGGGCGGCATCCTTCGTCGACGGGGTGTCGTTTCTCGCGTTGGACGAGCTGCGCCGCATGATCGGCCCCGGCCGCACGAGGCGGGGGGTGATCCCCACCTCTGCCGGTGACGTGGATACGTTCCAGGCGCTCTCGAACAACGGAGCGCTGCTGGTCCTCGCCGATCCGGGCGGGCAGGACACCGACGCGGCGGTGCTCCAGCTGTGGAACATCGTCGCGCTGCGCGTGCAGGAGCTGGCGGATGCTGCGTCCCCGGACTACCTGCAGCTGGCCCGCGCGACCTCCGGCGTGCGGATGGAGGCGCTGACCGAACTCGCCGACGAATACTCCACCACCCTGGAGTCCCTGCTGGCCGCCTTGCGATCCTCGAGCCTGGACGATCGCAGCGCCCGCAGAACTGCCACGCAGATCGCCGCGGAAGGCATGGTCCACCTGCGAACTGCGAGCGACCGGGTGCGCACGTTCACGGAGGAGCCCGTCACGACCGCCTTCGAGCGCCTGCGCGACGATCTGCGTCCGCTGGTGCGCTACCGCGACATCGACGTCCAGTTCGTCGAGCCGCCGGTGGACGGACGGGCACTGCCCAGCGAGATCGCCCATGGGGCGCGCGCGGTCGTGCGGGGTTCGATCCTCGCCCTGGTCGACCGGCACGACGTGAGCCGGGTGCGCGTGCAATGGGACTGCGACGGCACGAACCTGCTGATCAACGTGCGAGACGACGGGCCCGGCGACCTGTCCGGCGAGAGCGTGCAGCTGCGACTGGTCCGGCAGCGGGTGCTGGCGCTGAACGGCCGGCTCTCCTTCGAGGCGACGCCGGGCTGGGGAACGGAGATGTCGGTCGTGATGCCGTTGGACCCGCCCTCGGCGCTGGCCGCTGCGCCTCGCGCGTGGGACCTGGGTCCGCGCGAGGCCGAGGTGCTCAGCCTGCTGATCGCCGGGCAGCGCAATCGCGAGATCGCGGTCAACCTGGGCATCAGCGAGAACACCGTGAAGTTCCACGTCGCCAAGATCTTCCGCAAGCTCGGCGTCGCATCCCGCGCCGAGGCCACGGCGTTCGTCCTCGCCGGCCGGCACGGCGCGTCATCCGGACGCGCTTGAGTCCCTGGACAGGACGCCGCGTGCCGCCGATTTGGCGAGGTGCGGGGGAGTACGTAGACTGGGGGAAGCCGAAGACCGCTGGTCATCGATGTGCACGCGAGTGCATGACGATCGAAGCTCTGCAGTGCAGGGGCCCGCGCAGGTGTACGAAACGAATCTCCTCCGAGTTTTCAGCTCCGTGCGCTTGCGCCGGAGCTTTTTCATTCGTCGAGTGAGATCCGATGAGCGGATGCCTCCGGCCGACGTCCCGCCATCGCGGAGCGTCTCGTACACACAAGGAGTGGCCATGGCGCAGAAGGATGCATCGGTCGCCGAGCTCACGAAGCATTTCGAGGACTCGACCGCCGTTCTGCTGACCGAGTACCGCGGTCTGACGGTTGCCCAGCTCAAGGAGCTGCGCATCAGCATTCGTCAGGATGCGGAATACGCCGTGGTGAAGAACACGCTGACCAAGATCGCCGCCAACAAGGCGGGAATCTCCACGCTGGACGAGGAGCTCAAGGGCCCCTCTGCCATCGCATTCGTGCACGGTGACCCGGTCGCCGTCGCGAAGGGACTGCGTACCTTCGCCAAGGCACACCCTCATCTGGTGATCAAGGGCGGGTACTTCGACGGTGCCGCCCTCACCGCTGATGAGGTCAACAAGCTCGCTGACCTTGAGAGCCGTGAAGTCCTGCTGGCGAAGCTCGCCGGTGCGATGAAGGCCTCGCTGTTCGGCGCCGCATATCTGTTCAACGCTCCGCTGTCGAAGGCCGTTCGCACGGTCGACGCGCTGCGTGAGAAGCAGGAGTCCGCCGCCTGATCAGGGCGCGGCACACACCCAATTCGTGACGGTTATCGAGTAGGTCGCGAAGCGGCCGTCTCGAGACACGAAACACAAGCAAGGAGAAACATCATGGCAAAGCTCACCACTGACGAGCTTCTCGACGCGTTCAAGGAGCTCACGCTCATCGAGCTCAGCGAGTTCGTCAAGAAGTTCGAGGAGACCTTCGAGGTCACCGCAGCGGCGCCGGTCGCCGTTGCCGGCCCGGCTGCCGCCGGTGCCGCTCCCGCCGAAGAGGTCGAGGAGCAGACGGCATTCGACGTCGTCCTCGAGGCTGCCGGCGAGAAGAAGATCCAGGTCATCAAGGTCGTCCGCGAGCTCACCTCGCTCGGCCTCGGCGAGGCCAAGGCCGTCGTCGACGGTGCACCCAAGGCTGTTCTCGAGGGTGTCTCGAAGGAGGCTGCCGAGAAGGGCAAGGCCGCTCTCGAAGAGGCCGGCGCGACCGTCACCCTGAAGTAGTCACTTCTTCACGAGAAGGCCCCGGATGCATGCATCCGGGGCCTTCTCGCATGCACGGCTAGATCGCGTCCAT
Source organism: Microbacterium sp. zg-B185 (assembly GCF_030246885.1). Taxonomy (NCBI): domain Bacteria; kingdom Bacillati; phylum Actinomycetota; class Actinomycetes; order Micrococcales; family Microbacteriaceae; genus Microbacterium; species Microbacterium sp. zg-B185. The sequence goes on along the minus strand of NZ_CP126739.1, from coordinate 2,594,931 downwards.
GCCGCCCCGGGCGTCAGAGACCATCACCGAGTGGTCCGCATCCACCGGCCCCGTCGATGCCCGCACGATCAGTCGCGCTGTGAGGGCGACATGCGCGGGCTCGGCCTCCGCGTCCGCCAGCTGAGCCTCCAGCAGCTCGACCGCCGCGCGGCCCTGCTCCCGCGGACGCTGCTGGAACGTGGTCAGCGCGAACATCTCCGCGTACTTGTGATCGTCGATGCCGACGACGCTGAGATCGCTGGGGACGCCGATCCCGAGTCGGCGGGCCGCGATGATGGCGCCGATCGCGACTTCGTCGCAGACCGCCACGATCCCGGTCGGCCGCGCCCGGTCGGCGAGCAGATCGACGGCCGCGCCGTACCCGCCCGGCAGTGACACCTCGGATGTGATGTGCTTCGCGCGGGCGGCGAGTCCCGCCTCGGCCATCGCGTGGCGATATCCGTCCAATCGGCGCCGGTCCACGCTGGCCCACCGAGCGCTGCTTCCCCCGCCGATGAACGCGATGTGCTCGTGGCCCAGGCTGGTGAGGTGGTGCGTGGCCCGGCGGGCCGCGTCGTTGTCGTCGATTCCGATGGCAGTGGTGCCGGCATCCGTTCCCACGACGCTCACCACCGGCCGCCCGATCTTCAGCAGCCGCTCCAGCTCGTGGTCCTCGGGCTCCAGGCCGACGGCGATGAGGCCGTCGAACCGCTTGCGTGCCAGAAAGTCCTCGAAGATGCGGCGCCTGCCCTCCGTGCCCGGGTTGGCGTCGTAGAGCGTCAGGTCCAGCCCGCGCTCCAGCAGCGCTGCCTGGATGCCTTCGAGCACCTCGGCGAAGAACCACCGGTGCAGGTACGGGATCACCACGCCCACGTTGCGGGTGCGACCGGTGACGAGGCTGGCCGCATTGCTGGAGGGGACGTAGTCCAGGGATGCCGCGACCGCAGCCACCTTGAGCCGCGTCTTCTCGGAGACGTAGCCGCCGCCGCTGAGCGCCCTGCTGGCCGTCGATTTCGAGACGCCGGCGAGGCGCGCCACATCGGAGATGCCGCTCATCGGTGCTCCTTCGCGTCAGGGCGCTGCGTTCTCATCGGCGGAGAGGGGAACCTCGGGTGGAACGCCATGAAACCGATTCCACATCGGACGACCGCGATCCGCCCGCCCGCGAAGCCGAGCCTAGCGCGCCTGCCGCACTCGACGAGAAGACCCGTGCGGCGAGGGTTACCGAGTTGTGACTACCTGTGATTGTGCGTCACTCTCGTTCTCGCCTACGGTGTCTATGGAATCGGTTCCCGACCGCACCAATCGAACGGGACTCGCGTGCGCAATCCGCACGGCACTCAACTAGGAGGCAGTAAATGACTGGAATGCGTTCACCCGCGCATCGCCGCACAGCAGTGGCATTCGGCGTGGTGGCGATCGCCGCGCTGACGTTGGCCGGCTGCGCCGAAGGCGGCGACGAGGCCGGCGACTCAGGATCGGTCGAGGGCGAAACCGTCACCATCTCGGGCGGCATCACCGGCGTCGAGGCCGAAGACCTGCAGGCATCCTTCGACGAGTTCACCGAAGAGACGGGCATCATCGTCGAGTACACCGGTGACAAGGCGTTCGAGGGCAACATCGTCACCAAGGTCAAGGGCGGCGACGCACCGGACATCGCGATCGTTCCTCAGCCGGGTCTGCTCAAGACCCTGGTCGAGACGGGCGAGGCGGTGCCCGCACCCGAAGCCGTCGAGGCCGAGGTCGACGAGAACTGGTCGCCGGACTGGAAGGCCTACGGCACGTTCGATGACGTGTTCTACGCCGCTCCGATGCTCGCGAACATCAAGGGCTACGTGTGGTACTCGCCGGCCTCGTTCGAAGAGTGGGGCGTCGAGGTGCCCACGACGTGGGATGAGCTGCTGGATCTGACCGCGACCATCCAGGAGAAGACCGGTGCCGCACCGTGGTGCGCCGGCTTCGCATCCGAGGCGGCCTCCGGCTGGCCGGGAACGGACTGGATCGAGGACCTCGTCCTGCGTCAGTCCGGACCCGAGGTCTACGACCAGTGGGTCGCCGGCGACGTGAAGTTCACCGACCCGGAGATCGCCGACGCGTTCGACGCGGTGGGCGAGATCCTGCTGAACCCGGCGTACGTCAACGCCAGCTTCGGTGACGTGGCCAGCATCAACTCGACCGCGTTCGCCAACGTGGCCGCCCCGGTCGCCAACGGCACCTGCGCACTGACCCACCAGGCGTCCTTCCTGTCGGCCAACTTCCTCGACGTGCAGAACGCCGAGGGACAGGTTCCGACCGTCGCCCCCGACGGTGACGTCTACGCGTTCGTGCTGCCCGGCTTCGAGGAGGACGCAGCCGCGATCGAGGTCGGTGGCGAGTTCGTCGTCGCCTTCTCCGACGACGCAGCCACCCAGGCGGTTCTGGAGTTCATGGCCAGCCCCGAGTTCGCCGACGCGCGCGTCGGTCTCGGTGGAGTCATCTCCGCGAACCTGAACGCCGACCCGAGCCTCGCCTCCAGCGAGTTCCTCACCGAGGCGATGCAGCTGCTGCAGGACCCGAACACGACCGTCCGTTTCGACGCGTCGGACCTGATGCCGTCCACGGTCGGCTCCGGCTCGTTCTGGAAGGGCATGGTCGACTGGGTCGATGGCAAGGACACCGCCACCGTTCTGAGCGACATCCAGGCCGGTTACGAGAACTAGTCAGGAACTGCGCTGCAGGGGGGTCGTTCGCCGAGGCGGGCGGCCCCACTGCGGCAAGAGGTGCAAGATAGGCAATACCGGCGTCCGCGACGGTCGTTCACCGCGTGACCGCCGTTCACAACAGAGTTCGCCGCCGCACTCGGAAGGTGCCCATGACCGGAACAACGCAGGTCCCTGACACGAGGAAGGCCTCGGCACCCCGCGCGGACGACGACGCCCTCGCCAAAGCAGAGGCGCTCTCGCGCAAACACCGAACGACCGTCCTCGTCGCGGCCGGCGGACTGATCGTCGTCGTCGCGCTCTTCCTGTTCATGATCACGCGACCGCCGGTGGATGCGCGGCCGGTGTCGCTGGGCTTCTCGCTGAACAGCTTCTTCCGGTGGCTGGGCGATCTGGGCCCGCTGGTGCAGATCCCGGCCGTGCTGGTCGCCTTCGGTGCCGTCGTGGGCATCATCCTCCTGCTGATCGAGTACGCGCCGCGGTCAGGACGCGGCTACTTCTGGCTCCGCCTGGTCGCCTGCTTCGCGATCCCGATCCTGGCGTTCATGCTGCTGCGTCCCTACCAGAACGCGGTCATCTATGTCCTCGGGATCGCCGTCATCCTGGGCGCCGTGCTGTTCTGGGCCGATTACCGGTCCCGCCGCGGCGCCGGCTACCTGTTCCAGCTGGTCATCTTCGCCGCCCCGGCGACCGTCCTGCTGCTGATCGGGCTGATCTACCCCGCGATCGCGACGATCGTCCAGTCCTTCTTCGACAAGACCGGCGAGAACTTCGTCGGCTTCGAGAACTACATCTGGACCTTCACCAACCCCGAGGGCTTCTGGTCGGTGATCAACACCGTCATCTGGGTGCTCGTGGTCCCCGCCGTCGCCACCGTGATCGGCCTCGCCTACGCCGTGTTCATCGACCGGGCGCGCTGGGAGAAGGTCCTGAAGATCCTGATCTTCATGACCTTCGCCATCTCGTTCGTGGGTGCCGGCATCATCTGGAAGCTCACGTACGACTACCGCCAGGGTGAGCAGGTCGGCATCCTGAACGCGATCGTGGTCGCCTTCGGCGGCGAACCGGTCTCCTGGCTGTCGGTGCAGCCGCTGATCAACACCTTCTTCCTGATGATCGTCTTCATCTGGAGTCAGACCGGCCTGGCCATGGTGATCCTCTCCGCGGCCGTCAAAGCGGTGCCGGCGGAGCAGATGGAGGCGGCCGAGCTGGACGGCGCGAACGCGTGGCAGCGATTCCGCAACGTCACGCTGCCCGGCATCCGACCCTCCATCGTGGTGGTGGTGACCACGATCGCCATCGGCTCGCTGAAGATCTACGACGTGGTCGCGGTCATGACCGGCGGCCGGTCCAACTCCTCGGTGCTCGCCTTCGAGATGGTCAACCAGCAGCAGCGCTTCCAGAGCTACGGGCACGCCGCCGCGCTGGCGGTGGTGCTGTTCATCTTCGTGATACCGCTGATCGTGTTCAACGTGATTCAGATCCGGAAGCAGAGGGAGATCCGATGACCATCTCAACTGTGGTAATCGAGCCCAACCCGGAGCCACGCACGGCCCGCCAGGTCGCCCGCGACACGCGCAAGCACGAGAAGATGGCGCAGAAGCGCCTGACCTCCAAAGGCGCCACGATCGCGGCGATCATCATCGCCTTCTTCTGGACGATCCCCACCTTCGGCCTGCTGGTGACCTCGTTCCGCCCGCCCGCGGCGACGCAGACCAGCGGCTGGTGGACGGTGTTCACCAATCCCGAGTTCACGCTCGACAACTACGCCGCGGCACTCACCGCCGGCGGCACCACCCTCACGCTGGGAGAGTCGTTCTTCAACTCGCTGGCGATCACGATCCCGGTGGTGTGCTTCTCGCTGGTGGTGGCTGCCCTGTTGGCCTACGCGTTCGCGTGGATCGACTTCAAGGGGAAGAACCTGGCCTTCATCGCCGTGTTCGCGCTGCAGATCGTCCCGCTGCAGATGGCGCTGGTTCCGCTTCTGAGCCTGTTCTCCCGCGGCTTCGAGATCAACGGCGTCACCATCTTCCCGGGCTTCGATCTGCGCGACGCCGACCACAGCTTTGCGACGGTCTGGATCGCGCACACGATCTTCGCACTGCCGCTGGCCGTGTTCCTGCTGCACAACTTCATCTCCCAGATCCCCAGTGAGGTCATCGAGGCGGCACGGGTGGACGGCGCCGGTCACGGCCAGATGTTCTTCCGCATCGTCCTGCCGCTGGCCGCGCCGGCACTGGCGTCCTTCGCGGTGCTGGAGTTCATCTGGGTGTGGAACGACCTGCTGGTGGCGACCATCTTCGCGCCGTCCCGATCGTTGCCGATGACGCAATCTCTCGCGTCGCTGTCGGGCACGTGGGGCAACCAGTGGTTCCTGCAGGCCGCGGGGACGTTCCTGTCGATCCTGGTCCCGCTGATCGTGTTCTTCGCCCTGCAGCGGTTCTTCGTTCGCGGTCTGCTGGCCGGCTCGACCAAGGGGTGAGTTCTGCGGGAGGGCGGCCACGCGGCGTCCTCCCGCGCACCGCAATAGGGTGAGATCCATGGATGCCGCACCCGACCTCGCCGCAGAGCCCACGCCGGTCGATCCGGCCGTCGGGCTCTCCCAGCCCGAGGTGGACGAGCGGATCGCGGCCGGCCGCACCAACGCGTTCTCGGCGGACTCCAGCCGCAGCGTCTGGAACATCGTCCGCGCCAACGTCTTCACGCTCTTCAATGCGATCGTCGGCGGGTGCTTCCTGGTCCTGCTCGTGCTGGGTCGGTGGCAGGACGCGCTGTTCGGACTCGCCGCCTTCACCAACGCGATCATCGGCTGCGTGCAGGAGTTCCGGGCCAAGGCCAAGCTGGATCGACTGGCGCTGCTGAACGCCCCTCGCGCGCGGGTGCGTCGCGATGGGGAGGAGCGCGAGATCGCCCCCGCGGAGGTCGTGCTGGACGACATCCTGATCCTGCGCGCCGGCGATCAGGTGCCCGCCGATGCGCTCGTCGTCTCTGGTCGGGCGCTCCAGATCGACGAGTCCATGCTGACCGGCGAATCCGAGCCGGTGGACAAGAGCCCCGGCGACGAGGCGCTGTCCGGCTCGGTCGTCGTGGCCGGCGAGGGGGCGGCCCGCACGACCCGGGTCGGCGCCGACTCCTACGCCAACAAGTTCGCCGACGAGGCGAAGCGATTCTCGATGGTCTCCTCGGAGCTGCGGACCTCGATCGACCGCGTGCTGACCTGGGTGGGCTGGGGGGTCGGCCCCATCGGACTGCTGGTGCTGAACGCGCAGATGATGGTCGCGGGCGGCTGGGTCGATGCCTGGCAGAGCGGGACCTGGGTGCAGGCGGTCGTGAACACCATCGCGTCCCTGACCGCGATGATCCCGCTCGGGCTGGTCCTGGTGACCTCGATCGCCTTCGCGGTCGGGGCGGCCAAGCTCGCCGGCCGGCAGGTGCTGGTGAACGAGCTGCCCGCGGTGGAAGGCCTCGCCCGGGTGGATGTCATCTGCCTGGACAAGACCGGCACGCTCACCGGCGGGGACATCCGCTTCGACGGGTCCCATCCTCTCGCCGATGCCGCGCCCGGATGGGAGTCCGCGCTCGCCTGGTACGGAGCCGCACCGGACGCCAACGCCACCGCCCGCTGCCTGCGCGAACCCTTCCCGGTGACCGGCGCACCCACGGAGGCCGCCGCATACATCCCGTTCTCCTCCGCCCGGAAGTGGAGCGCCGTCTCGTTCGGCTCGGGTGCGGCTGGGGGGACCTGGGTGTTCGGCGCCCCCGAGATGGTGTTCGGGGATGCCGCGTCCGACCGGGGCGGCGAGCTCGGACGCACCGTCACCGATCTCGCCTCGTCCGGTCGCCGCACGCTCGTCCTCGCGTACTCCGCCGCGCCGCTGACCGACGCCGACGTGGAGGCGGAGCGGCTTCCGGCCGCGGTGGTCGCGGCGATCGTGCTGACGTTCCGGGAGCAGGTGCGACCGGATGCAGCGCGCACTCTCGCCTACTTCACGGCGCAGGGAGTCGGCATCCGGATCATCTCGGGCGACAACCCGCGGACGGTCGCCGCCATCGCCCGCGAGGTGGGGCTGGACGTCGCGGAGGGCTATGACGCCCGCCAGCTCCCGGAGGATGACGAGCAGCTCGGGGAGATCCTGGACGGTCACACGGTCTTCGGCCGGGTGACACCGGAGCAGAAGCGGCGCATGGTGGTCGCGCTGCAGAGCCGCGGACACGTGGTGGCCATGACCGGCGACGGAGTCAACGACACATTCGCGATCAAGACCGCCGACATCGGCATCGCGATGAACTCCGGCGCGGCCGCGACGAAGGCGGTCGCGCGGCTGGTCCTGCTGGACGGCCAGTTCTCGCACCTGCCGGCCGTCGTCGCCGAAGGCCGGCAGGTCATCGCGAACATCGAACGCGTCTCGATGCTGTTCCTCACCAAGACCGCCTACGCGACCGCGCTGGCGATCCTGTTCGGCGTCCTGGTCCTGGAATTCCCGTTTCTGCCGCGCCAGCTGTCCATCACCGATGGGCTGACCATCGGCATCCCGGCGTTCTTCCTCGCGCTGATGCCGAACACGCAGCGCTACGTGCCGGGATTCCTCAAGCGTTCGCTGAGCTTCGCGATCCCCGCCGGACTGATCATCGCCGTCGCACTGACGCTGTACACGCTCGGAGCGATGTCGCTGGGCGTGGAGGAAGCGCAACTGCGCACCGGCTCGACGATCATCCTCGCGATCGTCGGGATCTGGGTGCTCACCGTGCTGTCCCGACCGCTGAACCGCTACAAGGTGCTCGTGATCGGGGCCATGTTCATCGGGCTCGTCGCGATCTTCAGCATTCCGCTGTCGACCGAGTTCTTCCAGCTCACCGATCCGGGGGAGGACTGCGCGTACCTGATCGCCCTCGTGGCGGCCTGCACGATCGGGGCGATCGAGGTGGTGCGGTTCATCCACAGGAGGTTTGTGGCGCGGTCGCTGGCGGCGTACGCGGCGCGAGGGATTCCCGAAGATGACCGGGCTCAGGCGGAGGGGATGCCCGTCTCCGGAGCCGAGGGCGTCTCGCGGAAGTAGCGAGACCCCGGCGGTGCCCAGACGGCCAGGAGGATGAACGCGTCCGCGGCGAGCTCCGCGAACGCGGACCAGTCCCACGCGTCCGAGGACACGATCGTGACGATCTGGAGGGCGGTCTGCGCGACCGTGTAGATGGTCAGGAGCAGCCGGGCCAGTCGGCGACCACGGGCGACGCCCGAGGCCACCGCGATCGTGAACAGACCGAACAGGATGACACCCGCGCCCAGGAGCGAGACGGGCAGGACGTCCGCCGGCTCCACCCGGTATCGGCTCAGCAGGACGAGGGTGCCCCCGATGGTGCTGGTGATCCCGCTGATGTAGATGATCACGACCGCGATCGTGACGACGAGCGGTCGGCGCCGGGCGGATGCGAGAGCGACGGTCACCCGTTCACTGTAGCGAGACCGGGGTGTACAAGAGCCGGCTCAGGGGGAGTGGCGTGTCAGCCGGTGCAGCCGAGGCGCCGCTGGATGCTCTGCATCGCGTCGATCTCGGCCGTCTGGCCGTTCTTCATGCTCGTCGCGACGGTCAGCACGCGCGGCACGGATCCTCGCTGGAGGATGGCTTCGGCCATCGGGATGGCGCCCTCGTGGTGCCGGATCATCAGCTCGAGAAAGAGGCAGTCCGCCTCGGTGCCGCTGGCGGTGCGCAGCTGCGCGAGCTGAGCATCGGTGGCCATGCCCATCCCGGCGCTCAGCTCGGCCTCGCTGAGGGGCTCGGATCCCGTGCCGCCATGTCCGGAATGCCCGCCGTCGGCGTCGGCCATCCAGCTCATGAGCGGCTCGCCGGCCTGCGGCAGACCCCACTGCACGAGCCAGTCGAACATCTCGCCGCGCTGGGCGGACTGCCCCGTCGCGATGTCGTATGCGAGTGTGCGCAATTCGGTGTCTTCGGTGGTGCGGTAGATCTGCATCGCCATCTCGACCGCCTGGGCGTGATGGACCTGCATATCGCGGGCGAAGCCGGCCTCGGCGGAGTCCGTGGCCGGCGTGGTGGCGGACGTGCCGAAGGCTGAGAAGCGGCCGATCGCGAAGGCCAGTCCGCCGATCGCCAGGCAGGCGAGCACGACGAGAAGCCAGCGCCGCGGCGCCCGGGCCGTCGACGCGTCGTCGGTCACGGCAACCTACTGCTTGCCGGGGGCGTCGAGCGCGCCGGAGCACGCTGCGTTGGGCTCGGGCGCGTTCTGGTTGCGCCAGTACGTTGTGAGGAACTCCGAGAAGCGGGGGTCGTCGGCCGAGTCGAGCTTGAGCTGTGCGTTCCACGCGCTCAGCACGATTGGCGAGTCCAAGCCCTCGTAGGGCGACAGCACGACGTAGCTGGAGGGGAGCTGACTGCGCAGCGCCGTCAGCTCCTCGTCGCCGACGGCATCCGCGTCGTAGGTGATCCACACAGCACCGTGCTCGAGGGAGTGCACGGCGTTGACGTTCGGCACGGGCTGGTCGTAGATGCCGCAGTTGAGCCAGATCGCGTTGTGGTCACCGCCGGCCGGGGGCGTCTGCGCGTACTGGACGTCACCTTCGACGTGGTTCGCGGTGTTCTGGAACGTCTCGACACCCTCGATGGAACTGCCGTCTCCATCGCCCGGGCTGAGGGTCGGGGGAGGAGTGGGGGCGAACACGATGGAAGCGATGATCGCGGCGATGACGCCGATCGCGACGAGCGAACCGACGCTCCACCACACCAGCTTGCTGCGTCGGCGTTTCGCGAGCTGCCTCTGGTACTCCGCCAGCTTCTCCTGACGCTTCTGCTCACGCTGCTGCTTGACGGTCGAGGCGATCTGGGCCTGCGTGGCGGGGTTGCCGCTCGTCTGCTTGGATGCCGGGCGCGGGGGTGTCGGGGTCATGTGTGTGATCTCGGCTCAGGCGCCCGTCGGAACGAGTGGGCTGCGGTGCGGAAGGTACGGCCATCCTATTCGAGCGCATGCGCCTCGGCCTGGGAAGGCGCCGACAGGCCTCAGTGCGCCGGCTGCTGCGGGGCGCGGCGTCGGCGGCGCAGCGTGCCCGCAGGGGGCATCCGGTACGATAGATGGTCGAATCGATTCGGGACGGTTCGTTCTTGATCTGCGCGCCCCAGTCGATCCCTCCGCGGCCGCGTCCCGCCCTCCCCGACCACGAAGAGAACTGTGCTCGATACCGCCTCCACGCCTGCTCGCAAGCCCGCCTCCGACGCCGCCGCCACGACGGACCGCGCCCCCGACGCCTCCGCCCCGCGTCCCCCCGCCCTGACCACGGGAGCGATCCGCGCCCTGGGCAGAAACCCTGCGACCGCGCCGGTGATGCTGCACCCCGGCGACTCGATCCCCACCCGGCGCCGCGTGCTGTACATCGTGCTGCTCGGCGCGCTCACTGCGCTCGGCCCGTTCACGGTCGACCTCTACCTGCCGGCCTTCCCGGTGCTCGAAGCGGACTTCCAGACCACGGCAGCGGCGATCCAGCTGACCCTGACCGGAACCATGATCGGCTTCGCTCTCGGTCAGCTCGTCGTCGGTCCGCTCAGCGACAAGGTCGGTCGCCGGATCCCGCTCCTCGCCGTCACCGCTCTGCACGTGGTGGCCAGCGTCGCAGCCGCGTTCGCCCCGACGCTCGAGCTTCTCATGGTCGCCCGCGTCGGCATGGGCATGGGCGCGGCCGCCGGCGGAGTCGTGGCCATGGCGATCGTGCGCGACCTGTTCGGCGGCAGGCGGCTGGTGGTCATGCTCTCCCGCCTGGCCCTCGTGTCGGGGGTGGCGCCCGTGGCCGCCCCCCTCATCGGATCGGCACTGCTGGCCGTCATGCCGTGGCGGGGGATCTTCGTGGTGCTCGCCATCTACGGCGCGCTGATGCTGGTGTGCGCGATCGCGTTCGTGCCGGAAACGCTGCCGAAGGCCCGACGCAGCGACAAGGGCAGCACCACCGTGCTGCAGCGCTACAAGAGCGTGTTCAGCGACCGCGTCTTCATCGGCGTCCTCATCATCGGCGGAATGACCTTCAGCGGCCTGTTCTCCTACCTGTCCGCGTCGTCCTTCCTGTTCCAGCAGAGTTTCGGGTTCGACGCGCAGACCTACGGCCTGCTGTTCGCAGTCAACTCCGTCGGGGTCGTCGTGGGCGTGCAGACCGCGTCGCGGCTGGCCGCCCGCTTCGGGCCGCAGTGGGTCCTGGCGTGCTCGACGGGCGTGCTGGTCCTGGCCTCGACCGCGATCATCGTGTGCGATGCGCTCGGCCTCGGCCTGTGGGGCACGTTGATCCCCCTGTTCGTGTTCATGACGGCGTGCGGGTTCACCTTCCCGTGCGTTCAGGTCCTCGCCCTCGATCGGCACGGGAAAGCTGCCGGGACGGCGGCGTCCGTCGTCGGCGCTGTGAACTTCGGTGTCGCGGGCTTCATCTCGCCCGTCGTCGGGTGGATCTCGCACGACGCCGGCATCACGGCGACGACGATGGCCTCGGTCATGGTGGGCTGCTCGATCATCGCCGCTCTGGCGCTGTGGATCGTCGTCCGGCCGCGAAGCGTTGCGCCGCTGACGCCGTGAGTCAGTCCGCCGCGCGCACCGGCTGCAGCCGGAACAGTCGCACCGTCCTGCCCGAGTCCCGCTCGTACTGGCGGTAGCCCGGCCACTGCGACTCGATGCGCGCCCATGCGGCATCGCGTTCCGCGGGCGGAATCGGTGTGGCGTGCACGGCCATGCGCGTGCCGCGTACGGTGATGGCGGCATCCGGGTGGGCGAGCAGATTCGCCGTCCAGGCGGGATGCCGTCCCCCGGCGAAGTTGGTGCCCGCCACGATCGCGCGACCGGACCCGTCCGGTGTGTACATGAGCGCGGCGTCGCGCGGCTCGCCGGATTTCGCGCCGCGGGTATGCAGCACCAGGGAGGGCACCAGAAGGCCACTGAGCTGCACCCGCCCGCCGGACAGCGCTCCGACGACGCGTTCCAGCGGTGGCAGCGCGATCGGACCGACCCGGCGGAACCAGCGAGTGCGGGTGAGCGGCGCGATCGCCGCCCGGACGATATCAACGACACGGACCATGCCCCCATCATGGCGCGCCATCCGCGCGGGGGGATCAGCCGCGGCGGTCGGCGGGCAGAATGGGGCGATGGATGCTGCGACAACGCCCCCGTCATCGAGGAGATCCCGGATCTGGCTGCTGGTGGCGGGAGTACTGCTGGTGGCCGCCGCATGCGGGCTGGGCGCCGTCATCCTCGCGCGCCCGATCCCGTTCGCCGTGGACACGGGGTGGAACTCGCTCCTGGTGGCGAACTCCTCCATGTTCCTGGACGGGTTCTCGCGCGTGATGAACTTCCTCGGCGGAACCTGGTTCGGCGTCCTCGTCGTCCCGATCGGCTGCGCGATCGCCCTCATCCTGCTGCGCAGAGCGTGGTCGGCCGCCTTCTTCCTCACCGCGGAGGCAGCCTCGGCGGGTGCCGTGCAGGTGCTGAAGCACCTGTTCGGTCGGGCTCGGCCGGAGGACATCATCATCATCAGCGACTACGGCTCCTTCCCCTCCGGGCACGTGGCGAACGCGGCGACTCTGGCCACCGTCGCCGTCCTGCTCTTCCCGCGCCTCTGGGTGCTGCTGGTCGGGATCGCCTGGGTGCTGCTGATGGCGCTGAGCCGCACCGCCCTGCACGCGCACTGGCTCAGTGACACGCTCGGTGGCGCACTGATCGGTGTCGGTGTGGTGCTGATCGTCGGAGCCCTGTTCGCGCCGCTGATCGCGCGGGAGAGATCCGTGTCCCCGGCCCCGCTGCGTCAGTAGGCTGATCCCATGAGCGCGGCGGACTCGACCGATCCTGCTGTTGCCGCCGCGGAAGCCGAACTCGCGCGTCTGCGCGCGGAGGCGGAGGCTGCGGAGGCGCAACTGAGGGCCGCGCAGGCCAGAGCCGCGCTGGCCGCAGCCGAGGCCGCCGCCGCACACGCGCGGATCGCTCCGGACACTGCCGGGCCGGCCGCGCCCGCGGCCGGCCCGGGCGCAGACACCGGGTCGCCCCGCTCCGCGGGGCCGCTCGATGCCGCAGAGGTACAGGCGGTCATCTCCGGCTACACCTTCACGACGCCGACCCTGGACCTGGGGGCGCTGATGAACGGCACCGCCGTCTCGGACGCGCAGATCCGCATACCGCTGGCCATGATGAACCGGCACGGGTTGGTGGCGGGCGCCACCGGCACAGGCAAGACCCGCACGATCCAGGGACTTGCCGAGCAGCTCGCGGCCAAGGGCGTCCCGGTCTTCGCCGCGGACATCAAGGGGGATCTGTCCGGCGTCGCCACGCCGGGGGAGTCCAGCGCGAAGCTGCTGGAGCGGACCCGTGCGATCGGCCAGGACTGGAAGCCCGCGGCATCCGCAACCGAGTATTTCGCGCTGGGCGGCATCGGCAAGGGCGTGCCGGTGCGCGCGACCGTCTCGGCCTTCGGGCCGCTTCTTATGAGCAAGGTGCTGGGGCTGAACCAGACGCAGGAGTCGAGCCTGGGTCTGGTCTTCCACTACGCCGATCGCCACGGACTGGCGCTGGTGGACCTGGCGGATCTGCGCGCGGTGCTCAGCTACCTGACCGGTGACGAGGGCAAGGTGGAGCTGAAGGAGCTGGGCGGGTTGTCCGCGGCGACCGCCGGCGTCATCCTGCGCGAGCTGATCACGTTCGCGGACGGGGGCGCCGACGTGTTCTTCGGCGAGCCGGAGTTCGACGTGCGGGAATTCCTGCGCGTGGCTCCGGATGGCAGCGGGATCATCAGCCTGCTCGAGGTCCCGGGCGTCGCCGACAAGCCCGCGCTGTACTCGACGTTCCTGATGTACCTGCTGGCGGAACTCTTCGAGATCCTGCCCGAGGTCGGCGATGCGGACAAGCCGAAGCTCGTGTTCTTCTTCGACGAGGCGCACCTGCTCTTCTCAGACGCGTCGAAGGATTTCACCGCCGCCATCGTGCAGACCGTCCGGCTGATCCGCTCCAAGGGCGTGGGCGTCTTCTTCGTCACGCAGACCCCCAAGGACGTCCCCTCCGACGTCCTGGCACAACTCGGCTCGCGCGTGCAGCACGCGCTGCGCGCCTTCACACCGGACGACGCGAAAGCGCTGCGCGCGACCGTGAACACCTACCCCCGCTCGGGGTACGACCTGGAGCGCGTCCTGCAGGAGCTGGCCACCGGTGAGGCGATCGTCACGGTCTTGAGCGACCGGGGTGCACCGACTCCGGTGGCGTGGACGCGCCTGCGTGCGCCGCAGGGCATGATGACACCCACACCGGATGCCGCGATCGAGGCGGCCGTGCAAGCATCCCCCCTGCTTGCCGAATATGGAACGGCCATCGACCGGGAGTCGGCGCGCGAGATCCTCACCGCACGGATGAACGCGGCCGATGAGGCGGCCGCAGCGCAGGACGCGGAGCTGGCGAAGGCGAAGGCGGATGCGGAGTTCGCCACGCAGCAGGCGGCGATCGACAAGGCGAAGGCCGCCGCTGACAAGAGGGCTCAGGCCGAGTACGAGCGGCTGCTGAAGAAGACGTCGGGCACGACGCGGACGCGGCGGACCAGCCAGAAATCGCCGCTGGAGCAGATCCTCGGGTCCACATCGACGCAGACTATTCTCAGCGGGGTGATCCGCGGGATGTTCGGCACCGGCAGGCGCTGAGGCCGGGCATCGGGCGGGCGCTTGGACCCGTACCGATTTCAATACCTATTGGGATAGGTATTCACGTAGGATGGAACCATGGCGAAGAAGCCCCCCCACTCAGACATCGACGAGGCACAGGTCCACGTCTCCGGCCGCAAGAAGGTCGCCGTCGGCGTCCCTGCGGTGCTGCACGCCCTCAAGATCGCGAACGATCAGATGGGCATCAAGCGCAGTGTCGAGACGCTGCTGCAGGTCAACCAGAAGGACGGGTTCGACTGCCCCGGGTGCGCATGGCCCGAGGAGGAGAAGCGCCACATCGCGGAGTTCTGCGAGAACGGCGCCAAGGCCGTCGCCGAGGAGGCCACGGTCCGCCGGGTCACCCCCGAGTTCTTCGCCGAGCACTCCATCGAGGACCTGCGCGGCCACGACGACTTCTGGCTCGGCCAGCAGGGGCGCCTGACGCACCCGATGGTGCTCGAAGAGGGCGCCAGCCACTACGTGCCGATCTCATGGGATGACGCCCTGCGCCAGGTGGCCGACGCGCTGCGCGGGCTGGATGATCCCGACGAGGCGGTGTTCTACACGTCCGGGAGGACCTCGAACGAAGCCGCCTTCCTGTACCAGCTGCTGGTGCGGGGACTGGGGACCAACAACCTGCCGGACTGCTCCAACATGTGCCACGAGTCCAGCGGCTCCGCGCTCGTGGAGACACTCGGCATCGGCAAGGGCACCGTCACGATCGACGACATCCACAACGCCGACCTCCTGATCATCGCCGGGCAGAACCCGGGCACGAACCATCCCCGCATGCTCAGCGCCCTGGAAAAGGCCAAGGGACGCGGCGCGACCATCGTCGCCGTGAACCCGCTGCCCGAGGCGGGGTTGATGCGCTTCGAGAACCCCCAGACGCCCCGGGGCGTCATGCTGGGCGGCACGAAGCTCGCCGACGAGTTCGTCCAGATCCGCCTCGGCGGCGATCAGGCCCTGTTCCAGGCGATCGGCAAGCACCTCCTCGAGGTCGAGGAACGCGAGGGCGGCGTGCTGGATCACCCGTTCATCGCTGCGCACACCACCGGGTTCGACGCATACGCCGAAGAGGTCCGAAACGTCGAGTGGCGCGATCTGGTCGCGGCGACCGGGGTCCCCGAGACCGCGTTGCGGCGCGTGGCGGAGCTCGTGCGAACCTCCAAGGCCACCATCGTCTGCTGGGCGATGGGACTGACCCAGCACAAGCACTCGGTCGCCACGCTGCGCGATGTCGTGAACGTGCTGCTGCTGCAGGGCAACATGGGCCGCCCAGGCGCCGGCGTCTGCCCGGTGCGCGGCCACTCCAACGTGCAGGGCGACCGCACGATGGGAATCTACGAGAAGCCCGCCGAGCACTTCCTGCAGTGGCTCGACGACGAGTTCGCGTTCCACGCTCCTCGCAAGCACGGCTACGACACCGTCGAGGCGATCCGCGCGATGCGCGACGGCAAGGCCCGTGTCTTCGTGGCGATGGGCGGCAACTTCGTCTCGGCCACACCGGACACGAACGTCGTCGAAGCGGCGCTGGCGAACCTCGATCTGACGGTGCAGGTCTCCACCAAGCTGAACCGGTCGCACGCGGTGACCGGGCGCCGGGCGATCATCCTCCCGACGCTGGGGCGCACCGACCGTGACATCCGAGGCGGTGGCGAACAGCGGGTGACCGTCGAGGACTCGATGAGCGCGGTGCACGCGTCGCGGGGCCGTCTGGTCCCGCCGGCGAACGACATGCTCAGCGAAGTCGCCATCGTCGCGCGCCTGTGCGCGATGGTCTTCGAAGGTCGGCCGAACGTTCCGGTCGCGGACTGGGCGGCGATGGAGGCGGACTACACGCGTATCCGCGACCACATCTCGCGAGTGGTGCCCGGGTTCGACGACTTCGAGTCGAAGATCGCCAAGGGCCGCACCCTGTACCTGCCGAACGCCCCGCGTGACGCGCGCCACTTCGCCACCGACAGCGGCAAAGCGGTGTTCACGGCCAATCCGCTGGAGTACCCGTTCATCCCGCACGGCCGGCTGCTGCTGCAGACGCTGCGCTCGCACGATCAGTACAACACCACCATCTACGGCAAGGATGACCGCTACCGCGGCATCCACGGTGGACGACGCGTGATCATGGTCAATGAGAAGGACATCCAGGCGCTCGGCTTCGTTGAGGACGACGTGGTGGACATCGTCTCGGAGTGGCGCGACGGGGTGGAGCGCCGCGCGGAGGAGTTCCGCATCGTGGCGTACTCGACCCCGCGGGGGAACGCTGCGGCGTACTACCCGGAGACGAACGTGCTGGTGCCCCTCGATTCGGTGGCCGATGTCAGCGGCACCCCGACGTCGAAGTCCGTGATCGTGCGGCTGGAGCGCAGGGCGTCCGCAGCCTGATCAGACTTCCGAGCGCCAGCCGCCCGCCAGCGACGTGATCTCGGCCACGGTCGCCCGCACCTGCTCCGGCGAACCGCCGGCCCGACCGGCGACGAGACCTGCGACGAACGCGCTCAACGGGGCGGCGGGGCGGGCGACACCGACCGCGACATCGCGCGCCAGATCCAGGATCAGCGGGATCGACACGTCGTCCGCGGCCAGGCCGAACAGCTCGCGCAGGGCGTCCGCCCACTGGTCCAGTGCTTCCGGTGGCAGGTGCTCACTCACGGGTTCCTCCTTCGTGCCTCGTGCAGATCATCCCAGGTGTCGATGTCGGCGGTGATGTCATCGGATGCCGAGACCTCGGTGACCTGCAGGCCCTCCAGCAGGGCGCGCACCGAAGCTCCGTGGCCGTGGCCGGGCAGCGTTGCGCCCGCGGCCCGCAGTGCGTCGGTCCGGTAGACGCCCGCGAGGAGCTGGCGGCGGCCGGACTCATCGATCAGGCACGCGCCGTCGGCGTCGAACTGCGCGGCGCGCAGAAGGGCTACGGCCGCGCCGACGCGGGGCACGTCACAGGCCAGGATCAGCGTGTGCGGGGCGGAGATCAGCGGCAGCGCGGCGAGGATCGCCGCGACCGGTCCGCCGAAGGGTGGATCCTCACGAACCCAGGTGACGGGTGCGATCGGAGCCTGGGTGCTCACGACGGGTGCGCCGACCGCGATGATCGGGTCGCACCCGGCAGCGTGCGCCGCGGTCACCGCAGCGTCAAGGAGGGTGCGGCCACCGACTTCGAGCAGCGGCTTGTGCACGCCGCCCATCCGCGAACCGCGCCCGCCCGCGAGGAGGATGCCGGCAAATTCGTTCACGAGACGAGCATGACATCGACAAGGTCGCCATGCGAGACCGTGTCCACGTCCGCCGGGATCACCGCATACGCTTCGGCGCCGGCCAGCCCGCCGGCCAGGTGCGAGCCTCCGGCCGTCGCCGGGGCGACGCCCCCGTCCACCAGCACGACCGGGAGGTACTGCCGGCGTCCCTGTGGCACTCGCCAGCCCTGGGCCGCCGGCAGGCGCAGCATCCGGCGGTGAAGATCCGCACGTCCCTGCATCGCCAGCAGGGCCGGGCGCACGAACGCCTCGAACGACACCGCGGCGCTGACCGGGTTGCCGGGCAGCCCGAACAGAAGCGGCGGGCCTGCGGCGAACCCCTGCGGCTTGCCCGGCTGCATCGCGACCTTCTGGAACGTCATCTCCGCGATGGTGGTCTTGACGACCTCGAACGCGCCGGCGCTCACTCCGCCGGAGGTGATCACCGCATCGGCTCCGCGAGCGGTGGCCTCCGCGAGCGCCGCACGCAGGTCATCGTCCACGTCCCCGACGGTCCCGCGCAGCACCACCTCGGCCGCGGTCTCGGTCGCCAGGGCGCTGAGCAGGAGCGCGTTGGATTCCGGGATCTGCCCGTGCGACAGGGCAGAGCCCGGCGGGACCAGTTCGCTGCCCGTGGAGATCACCGCGACACGCGGTCGGCGGGACACGTCGACCCGGTCGCAGTTGCCCGCGGCGATCGCCGCCACCTGCAGCGGCCCGAGACGGACCCCCGCCGGGACGAGCACCGTTCCGGCGGCGCAGTCCTCCCCGCGCCGGCGGATGTGCGCTCCGGCAGCGCGCGGGGGCCGCAGCACGCGCACCACGTCGAGTGAATCCTCGAGGCCGCCGGCGGTGTCTTCGAAGGGCACGATGGCATCGGCGCTCACCGGCACCGGCGCACCGGTCATGATCCGCGCCGCCTCCCCGATGCCGAGGACCGGCGTCAGAGCTGTGCCGGCGGGCAGGTCGGCGATCACGCGCAGAACCGCCGGCGTGGCCGGGCTCGCGTGCGAGACGTCGACGAAGCGGACGGCGAATCCGTCCATGGCCGAGTTGTCGAACACCGGCAGATCCACGGCGGCATGCACGGGCGCGCGCAGCGTGCGACCGTGCGCGTCGGCCAGCGCGACCGTGCTCGACTCGACGGTCGTCACGGCGGACAGAATCCGCGTGAGATACGCGTCGACCGAGATCACGGCTGCGCGCAGGTGATGGTGCGGGGGAGGGCCATCCGTCCAGGCTATCCGCCGGTCGCCCCAACCCGCCCACCTCCGATTCGGGCCCGGCCCGCACGTGCGCGCGTAGGCTGGCGGCATGGGTCGAATCACCGTGCGCCGCCCCGTCACCAAGCTCACGCTGGGGGCCGAAGCCATCCGTCGTTCCGACACGCTCGCGGTCGAGGAACCGCTCGAGATCCGCGTCGGGGGCATGTCGCTGGCCGTGACGATGCGGACACCCGGGAACGATGTCGAACTGGCCGCAGGGTTCCTCGTCTCCGAAGGGGTCATCTCCCGCGGCGACCAGTTCCGTTCCGCGATCCACTGCGGCGGTCCCGGCACCGGAGGACCGATCACCGGCATCTCCATCGGCGCTCCCGCCGACGGGAACACCTACAACGTGCTGGATGTGACCCTCGCTCCTGGGGTGAAGCCGCCGGACCCCGAACTGGCTCGGGCGTTCTATACGACCAGCTCCTGCGGGCTGTGCGGCAAAGCATCCATCGACGCCGTCGAGACCACGTCCGTCTACGACGTCGCGGGCGACGGTGTGACCGTGCAGGCGGCCGTGCTGGCCGGCTTCCCCGATGCGCTGCGCGCTCGGCAGGCGGTTTTCGACAAGACCGGCGGTCTGCACGCGGCGGCCCTGTTCGATGCCGTGACGGGCGAGCTGCTGGTGCTGCGCGAGGACGTCGGCCGGCACAACGCGGTCGACAAGGTCATCGGGTGGGCCGTCCTGCAGGACCGTCTGCCGCTGCGCGGCGTCGTCCTCCAGGTCTCCGGGCGGACGAGTTTCGAGCTCGTCCAGAAGGCCGTGATGGCCGGCATCCCCGTTCTGGCGGCCGTCTCGGCGCCGTCGTCGCTGGCCGTGGAGCTGGCCGCCTCGGCCGGTCTCACCCTGATCGGGTTCCTGCGCGGCCCGTCGATGAACATCTATACCCGCGACGATCGCATCCTCGAAGGCAGCCCCGAGGGGGTCTCGGCCGGTGTGGCACAGACGGCGGTCGAATCGGTGCGGGCCTAGGCGCGATGCCGCAGATCCGTCGGTTCCGCTCCGGTGATGAACCCGCGCTCGCAGACATCTGCCTGCGCACCGCGGATGCCGGAGGCGATGCCACGGGATTGTTCCAGGACGATTCGATCTGGGCTGAGATCTTCGTGCTGCCCTATGTGCACCGGCATCCCGAATTGGCGTTCGTCGTCGAGGCCGAGGACGAACGCGTCGTCGGGTACATCGTCGGCGCTGCGGATTCCGACGAGTTCGAGGGCTGGTTCCACGACGAGTGGTGGCCGGCGCGCGCGGCCCGGTGGCCGAAGCCGGAGGTGGAGCGAACGCGACAGGACGGGACGCTGATCTACGCGTACTCGCGTCGCCCGGGAGCGGAATCGTACGGCGACGAGTTCCCTGCCCACCTGCACATCGATCTGCTGCCGGAAGCGCAGGGACAGGGCTGGGGGCGGCGGCTGATCGATACGTTCGCGTCCGCGCTGCGCGAGCGGGGCGTGACCGGTGTGCATCTGGCCGCGTCGACGGACAACGCCGGTGCGATCGCGTTCTACCCTCGCGTGGGGTTCACCGCGATCCCTTCTCATCCCGGCGTGCAGGCCTTCGGGATGCGACTCTCCGCCGACGGCCCCGGCCAGCGGCCCCGGGCGTAGCCTTCGGAGCATGGACGATCTGACCGCGCCGACCGGTCGTGAAGAAGCACTGCGGGCGGTGCCGCGTCCCGACGGGACCCCGCCACGCGCAGTGGTCCTGGGCGCGACCGGCTATCTCGGCGGGCGTCTCGTACCGCGGCTGCTCAACGGCGGCTATCGGGTCCGCGTGCTCGCCCGCGACGCGCAGCGCGTGGCGGCGTTCGACTGGGGGAACCGCGTCGAGGTCATCGAGGGCGACGCCACCGATGCCGTAGCCGTGGGCACAGCGGTCCGCGACGTGGACATCCTCTACTACCTCGTTCATTCGATGGGAGCGGGCAAGGGGTTCGAGCGCGCCGACCGGGCGGCGGCGACCACCGTCGCCGCCGCGGCGACCGCGGCAGCCGTGCGACGGATCGTCTACCTCGGCGGTCTGCACCCAGAGGGCGCGCCCGTCAGCGACCCCGGTGGCCGGCCCGCATCCTCGGGCGATGACGCGCTGTCACCCCATCTCCGATCGCGTGTGGAGGTGGGGCGGATCCTTCTGGGCAGCGGCGTGCCGACGCTCGTTCTGCAGGCCGGTGTCGTCATCGGGTCGGGGTCCGCGTCCTTCGAGATGGTGCGCCACCTGACCGAGGTGCTTCCGTACATGCCCGCGCCGAAGTGGGTGCGCAACCGCATCCAGCCGATCGCGGTGCGCGATGTGCTGCACTACCTGCTCGGCGCGGCCCGGGTCGATCCCGAGGTCAATCAGGCGGTCGACATCGGTGGTCCCGACGTGCTGCGCTACGGCCAGATGATGAACGGCTACGCGGTCGAGGCCGGCCTGCGGCAGCGGGCGATCGCAGCCCTGCCCGTGCTGACGCCGCGACTCGCCTCGCACTGGGTCAACCTGGTCACCCCGATCCCGCGACGCGTGGCCATGCCGCTGGTGGAGTCGCTGCAGAACGAATGCATCGTGAAGGACTCCGCGATCGACGCCCTGATCCCGCCGCCGGAGGGCGGTCGCACGCCGTATCGCACGGCCGTCCGCCTGGCGCTGCGCCGGGTCGAGGTCGACGAGATCGAGACGAGCTGGCAGGATGCCGATGTCCTCGGCGTTCCCAGCGACCCGCTGCCGAACGACCCGGAGTGGGCGGGTCAGGTGGTCTTCACCGACGTGCGAACAGCGCGCACCAGCGCGTCGCAGGAGTCGTTGTGGCGGGTGATCCAGGGGATCGGCGGCGAGCGGGGGTGGTACTCCAACCCGGTGCTGTGGGCGATCCGCGGCTGGATGGACAAGCTGGTCGGCGGGGTGGGTCTGCGGCGGGGACGCCGGCACAGAGACCGCCTTCTGGTCGGGGATGCCGTGGACTTCTGGCGCGTGGAGGCGATCGAGCCGGGCTCTCTGCTGCGGCTGCGCGCCGAAATGCTGGTGCCGGGAAAGGCATGGCTCGAGTTGCGCGCATGCCCGGATGCGGACGGTGCCCGCTACGACCAGCGCGCGGTGTTCTTCCCGCTCGGCCTCGCCGGACGGCTGTACTGGTTGGCCGTGCTGCCCTTCCACGGGTTCATCTTCGCCGGCATGGCCCGCAGCATCACCGCCGCTGCCGAGGTCGCCGACGTGCGCTCGCACTCCGACCGACCTGCACGCGCGCGGCCGGTTCGGACGCTCTGACCCATCTGAAAGCGCGCTCGCACCGAAGAACCGGTGAGTGGGACGCATCCCGCGGACAGGGGGCCCACCATGGCGCAGAGCAGTGTTCGAACACGGGTCGGCGTGTTCGCGTGGGCGGCGCTGGCGGGTGCGGTCAGTTCGGGCGTGTTCCTCGCCGCCGCCGAACTGGTCGCACTCCTGGCAGCCCCCGAGAGCAGCCCGATTCTGGCCGTCGGATCGTTCGTGATCGACATCGTGCCGCAGCCGCTGAAGGAACTGGCCATCGCGACCTTCGGCGCCCACGACAAGATCGCGCTGCTGGTGGGGCTGGCACTGGCCGTGCTGGTCGGGTCGGTGGTCGCCGGGGTGCTGCAGTTCGCCGTTCCGCCGGCGGGCGTCGCGGTGCTGGCGGTCGCCGGCGGTCTATCGGTCGCGGCCACCATCACGCGTGCCGGCGCGACGGCGCTCGCAGCGCTGCCGCCGATCGCGGGAACGGTGGCGGGGTGCCTGGTCCTGTGGCTGCTGATCCGGCTGCTGCGCCCGGCGACTCCCGCGGTCGTGGCATCCGATCGAGGGGAAGACGCCCGCGACAGCGTGCAGGCCGTGCCTGCCGAGCACCCCACCGTGCACGAGAAGGGCGCCGCTGCGCGAGTCGATCGGCGCATGTTCTTCCGCGTCAGCGCGGTCGTGGCATCCTCGGCCGTCCTCGTCGGCGTCGGCGCTCGGGCCCTGATCAACGCCGGCTCGTCGTCGATCGCGGCGGTGCGCACGGCGCTTCGGCTGCCCGCGCCGCGCACCACTGTCACCGTGCCTGCCGGAGCCGAATTCGACATCCCCGGGCTGTCTCCTCTGTTCACGCCCAATCGGGACTTCTACCGCGTCGACACGGCACTGACCGTACCGTCGGTGGATCCGGCCGAGTGGCGGCTCGTGATCGACGGAATGGTGCAGCAGCGGGTCGAGCTGACCTTTTCAGACCTGCTCGAGCTGGGCCTGGACGAGTACCCGATCACGTTGACGTGCGTGTCCAACGAGGTCGGCGGCGACCTGGTCGGCAACGCGATCTGGCTCGGTGTGCCGGTGCGGGACGTGCTCCGGATGGCGCGGCCGAGCAGCGGCGCGGACATGGTGCTCTCGCGCAGCATCGACGGATTCACCGCGAGCACGCCGCTGGAATCGCTCACGGATGAGGGGCTGGACGCGATCCTGGCCGTCGGAATGAACGGCGAGCCGCTGCCGCTCGAACACGGCTTTCCCGTGCGCATGGTCGTACCCGGTCTGTACGGCTATGTCTCGGCGACCAAATGGCTGAGCGCACTGACGGTGACCCGGTTCGACGCGGACGAGGCGTACTGGACCCCCCGCGGGTACAGCGCCCAAGCGCCCATCAAGTTCTCCGCACGCATCGACACGCCCCGCAGCGGGACACGCGTTCCGGCGGGACGCGCCGCGATCGCCGGTGTGGCGTGGGCGCAGACAGTCGGCATCGAGCGCGTCGAGGTCAGTATCGACGATGGAACCTGGCAGCCGGCGGCGGTGTCCGCGCCGATCAGCGATGACACCTGGGTGCAGTGGTACCTCGACTGGGACGCCACGCCCGGCGCGCATTTCGTCGCCGTGCGCGCGGTGAACAGACACGGCGAGGTGCAGAACGAGCAGCGAGCGCCGATCGCCCCGGACGGCTCCAGCGGTTGGCAGCGGACGCTGATCCAGGTGGGCTGAGAGCTCCTCCGGCTCGCCGGGACAGCACGGAGTCGGTGCGCTGTCAACGGCCCCGAGCGGTCGGTGAACCCATGGGAATATCGGCTCGATGACCGATCTCCGACCCCCCGGCCCGGCCCTTGCCGGCGCGCTGCTCGATGACCGCTATCGCCTGAAGGAGCTCATCGGCGAGGGCGGCATGGGGTCCGTGTGGCGCGCCGTCGATGAGGCGCTGGAGCGCACGGTCGCGGTGAAGATCTTCTCGATGGGCTCGACCGAGGAAGCGCTGGCGGTGCGGCGGGAGTCGGAGAAACGGCTGCTGGCATCGTTCAACCACCCCTCGCTGGTGACCCTCTTCGACGCCCGCCTTTCGCCGTCCGGTCGGTCCTACCTCGTGATGGAGTACATCGACGGCGGGACCCTCGCCGACCGCATCGCTCGCGGCCCGGTGTCCGCGTGGGATGCGGCAGCGCTGGCGGCGGACCTCGGTGAAGCGCTGCACGTCGTGCACGAGGCGGGAATCGTGCACCGGGACGTGAAACCGGCGAACGTGCTCCTGCGGCCACCGCTCACGCCGCAGCACAGCTTCCGCGCCGTGCTGGCCGACTTCGGGATCGCATACCTGATCGACACCGCGCGGATCACCACTCCGGGCACCGCGTTGGGCACCGCCGCGTACATCTCGCCCGAGCAGGTGCGCGGGCAGACGCCGACGCCGGCATCCGACGTGTACAGCCTCGGTCTGGTCCTGATCGAGGCGCTCAGCGGTGAGCGGGCGTTCCCGCAGCGCGATGCGGCCGAGGCCATCGCTGCCCGGTTGACGATGCAGCCGACCATCCGCGGTGACTGGGGGTACGGCTGGCGTGCACTGCTGACCGCGATGACAGCGCTGGACCCCACGGCACGGCCGACCGCGCTCGAGGTCGCCACGCGCGGGCGCGCGCTGGATGCCGCAACCGGCGAACCGGACATGATCGCGCTGGATGCCGGAACCGGCGAACCGGACATCACGGCTCTGGTGGCAGCGTCCCCGGCCGAGCCGGCCGCTGTCGGTCTGCCACGCACCCGCGTGCTCGTCCCGCAGCCGTCGGCGTCCCCGCCGCTGGGTCAGACCGCCCCGACAACGGCCCTCACCAGCTCGCACTCGGCGCGCGAACGCATCGGCTCCGACGACCAGTCCGGAGCGCCCTCGCCTGTGCGCCGTCGTCTCCCGCTGCTCATCAGCGTGTCGACGATCCTCGTGGCCGCGGTCGTCCTGGCCCTCGTCCTGTGGAGCGGCGTCCTTGACGCGCCTGCGCCTGCTCCCGATCTGCCTCGGCTGGAAGAGCCCGTCGGCACCCATCTGCGGGACCTGATGAACGAGGTGTCGCAGTGATGAGGCGCCTGGTCTCGTTCGCGGTCGGAGCGGTCCTGGGGACGGCTGTCCTCGCCGGCTGCGCGGCAGCGGACTCGGACATCTCCACCGCCGCGGCTGCGGAGATGCAGACCACGGTCCTGGCCATCGCAGAATCCGCCGCGGCCGGAGATGCACCGGGCGCGCTCGTGCAGCTCGACCGGCTCCAGCAGCAGCTGGACGGCGCAGTGACCGACGGGTCGGTGGATGCGGCACGGGCGAGGGTGATTCAGACCAGGATCGACGTGGTGCGCGCCGACCTGCAACCGGACCCGGTCGTCGAGCCGGAACCTGCCCCCTCCATCGACACCGGCGGCACCGAGAACGGCCCGGTGGGCGACACCGGCAGCGGCAACAGCGGCGACAACGGCAACGGCAACGGGAACACCGGGAACGGCAACGGGAACACCGGGAACGGCAACGGGAACACCGGGAACGGGAACGGGAACAACGGGAACGGCAACGGGAACAACGGGAACGGCAACTCCGGGAACGGCAACGGGAACAACGGGAACGGCAAGGGGAATGGCAATGGCTGAACGCCCGTGCGGAAAACGGGCCGCCTATACTCGCGGGAATGAGCATCTGGGCGTTCGCGGCGACGGTTGAGGAGATCAATGCGATGGCGGGCGGGTCGCTGATCGCCACCCTCGGAATCGAGGTCACCGAGGTGACCGACTCGAGCCTGAAAGCGCGGATGCCGGTGGACTCCCGCACGACGCAGCCGGCGGGTGTGCTGCACGGCGGGGCCTCGGTGGCGCTGGCCGAGACGCTCGCTTCCTGGGCCGGCTATCTCGCCGTAGACCGGACACGGTTCCACGTCGTCGGGCAGGAGATCAACGCCAACCACATCCGTCCGGTGGCCGCCGGTGCCTGGGTGTTCGCCGAGGTCACTCCGGCCGCGATCGGTCGTCGTTCGCACGTGTGGGAGGTGCGCATCACGAACGAGGACGGCAAGCTCGTCTGCATCTCTCGGTGTACCCTCGCGGTGATCGAGATGGAAAGCGGTTACGCGCCCGAGGCTCGGCGGGGCGGCGTCGCTTCCGTCGCGGGCTGAGTCTGCCGCCCCCGGAATCGATCACGATCGGAGAAGCGCGGGGCGGCGCCCGTCCCTAATCTGGCAGAGAGGGGTGCCGTGACACGGCACCGCACGACACCGGCGAAGGAGCATCCCGTGACCGAGGCTGAGACATCCGCAGGGCTGAGCAAGGCGGAGCGCGAGGCAGTGAAGGATCGCGCGAAGGAACTGCGCGACCAGGCCAAGGCCGGCAAGAACCGCGCCGCCGGTGAGAAGGCCGTTCAGGCCGTCATCGAGGAGATGCCGGCCGGAGATGCCGAGATCGCCCGGCGCGTGCACGAGATCGTCGCAGACGCAGCGCCGGAGCTCATGCCCAAGACGTGGTACGGCCAGCCGGCATATGCGAACAAGGACGGAAAGGTGATTGCGTTCTTCCAGGGCGCAGCCAAGTTCGGCACCCGCTATGCCACGCTCGGATTCAACGAGGACGCGAACCTGGACGACGGTGAGATGTGGGCCACGGCGTTCGCGGTCACGAAGCTGACTCCCGCGGTCGAGCAGCGGATCCGGGACCTGGTCCTGCGCTCGATCCGCTGAGCCGCTGCTGCCCAAACCCCACGTGCCACCCGACGTCGTATCGTCCTAGCGGGCGGGGGAGACGGCGCCGCCCTCGACCGCAACGATGCGATGGTCCTCGTCGTGGGTCAGCTCGGTGCGGAGGAAGTGCTCGTCGGTTGGCAGGCGCAGGTCGAAGCGCGAGTATGCCGCGAGCTTGAGCTCCGCAGCGCCGATGATCACATCCAGGACGTGACCGCCGATGCTGCGATCGTCGGCGATGAAGTGGACGTGCAGGCCCGCGACGGTGACGCCCTGGTAGATGGCCGGAGCCCAGAAGCCCACCAGCGTGCCGCGCGCATCGGCGATGACGGTCTCGATCTGGCCCTTCGTGACCTCGGCGAGGGGGCGGAAGGGGTGCTCCTGACGCTGCGTGACCCGAACCCGGACGGCGGTGAAGACACCGTCGACGCGGACCGCGTGGAAGAGGTTTCTGCTGACGAGCCGGTCCTCGACCTGGGCCGTGAATGCAGAAAGGTCCGCGCCCGTGATGGGCTGCGCCGAGACGGTGTGGAACCGGCAGACATCCACGAACGGGAGGATCTGCTCATCGGTCATGCGATCCGGCCGCTCGTCGATGGTGCACTCGAACACGTCGCCATCCAGGATGATGACCTCGCCGCCGAGGCTCTCACAACAGCCGATGCCGAAGTCGCCGAGTGCTCGCACCTCTCCGACCGGGATGCCGGAGTCGTATGCACCCGCCAGCAATGCGTCGAGGACGGCGAACTGGGTTACCGCGGCATCCGCGAGGCGCTGTTCAGTGGTCACGATGCGAGGCTATCGCGCGATGGCGCGCCGTTCGCTCGCGACGGATCCGCCCCTACCCGTCAGGGTCTGCCTGCGTACCAGATCGGTGTTGCCCACGGCCCGCACGGACTGCTCGGCGACACCGGATGAGACGACCGCTCCGGTCTCGTCGATGCCGTACTGGCCGCCCACGTAGATCGTCGTGGCGCCGGGCGGGACGACGGCCGCATGACGGAACGCAGGGCTGGCCACGAGCCCCAGCGGCTGGTCAGCGAGATGTTCATGCCACCGATGGTGGCACCGGTCACCGACAGTCGCGTGCCGCGGTCAGCGCGTCGCCGGCAGTCGAATGCCGCGCTAAACGGCGCCGCGCCCGCGTTCGCCCCTGAGCGCGAGGTGTTCGCGGCCCGCGGCAGTGAGATCACTCGGGCGGCGGACGGCGCAGCCGCTTGAGGTCGGTGCGCCGCTTCTTCGCGGACAGGCGCCGCTCCTTCGCACCCCGGCTGGGTCTCGTCGGTCGTCGTGCCGGCGCGGGCGGTCGGAGGGCGTCGGACACGACCTCGGTCAGGCGAGCGCGCGCGGCATCCCGGTTGCGCAGTTGCGCGCGATGCTCGGATGCTGTGATCGTCAGCACGCCGTTGACCAGACGGCCGCTCAGGTTCTCGAGGAGCCGCTGTCGTTGGACCGGCGAGAGCGCTGCCGAGGACGCCGCATCCCATACCAGCTCCGCACGGGAGTCGGCCGTGTTCACGCCCTGCCCGCCCGGTCCCGACGAGCGGGAGAATCGCCAGGACAGCTCGGACTCCGGGATCGTCAATCCGGAGCCGATCCGAAGTCCGGGCCGATGGGCAGCAGGCATGGACCCATCATCCTCTTGCCGGCGGGTCCCCCCACGCCGTCGTCTTCGAGACGACTCCGATCGCGTTCGCGCTGCGCGAGGTCCTCCCCGGCACCGGCCGAGGCCGGCGACAGGAGCGGACTACGAACTGGTGCCCTCGGCCGACGGACGCCTCCGCTGCCGCCAGCCTGGCCAGCCGGTCGCGTCGATCACGCAGAACCGGTTGCCCTCCGGGTCCTGCATGATCACGTAGTCCGCGTCCGGCGGCCGCTTGTCCCACGGGACCGGTGTCGCTCCCAGGCCGAGCAGTCGACCGACTTCGGCGGCCTGGTCCTGCGCGTACAGATCCAAGTGGATGCGCGGCGGCAGAATCCGCTCTGACGGGTGCGCGTCCAGCGACACGTTCGGTCCGCTCCCGTCGGTCGGCTCGAGCAGAGCGAAGTCCTCGTCGATCGGCTCGCGCACCGAGTAGTTCAGCGCGGCCGACCAGAAGCGGATCTGCTCGGCAAGGTCGTCCACCCGGATGACGACGGACCCGACGATCAGCATCGCCTCGCCGCCGTGGCCGGAACGTCCGCGGTGACCACCGTCTTCAGTCGATTCCCACCGCGCGGGACAGCGCGGCGATCTCGTCGGCGCTCAGCTCCAGGTGCGCGGCAGCCGTTGAATCCACGATCGATGCAGGGCGGCGGGCACCGGGGATGGGAATGACGTGCGGATCCAGCGCCAACTCCCAGGCGAGGACGACCTGCTGCGGGCTGACCCCGTGTTCCTGGCCGATCTGACGGAAGAGGGTGAACCGGTCTCCGACGCCTCGAGCTCCGCCACCGGTGCCGCCGAGCGGACTCCAGGGAAGGAAGGCGATGCCGTGTCGCCCGCAGTAGTGCAACTCGTCGATGCTCCCGGGATGCCGGGGAGAGAACTCGTTCTGCACGCTTGCGAGATTGCCCTCGCCGAGCACCTGTTGCGCGATCTCGATCTCTTCGATGCTCGCATTGGAGATGCCGACGGCGCGGATGAGCCCCTCCTGTTGCAGGCCGGCCAGCGTGCTCATCACGTCGCCGTAGACCAGCGTGCGGTCGGGCCGGTGGTACTGGTAGAGGTCGATCACGTCGACGCCGAGGTTCTCGAGCGACGTCTCGACGGCTCGACGCAGATACTCGGCGGAACCGTCACGCCCCCACACCTCGCCCGCGTTGCGGGTGATGCCGCCCTTGGTTGCGACGAGTATGCCCGAGCTGTCGCCGCTCCAGCTGCGCACCGCCTCGGCGACGATGCGCTCGTTGTGGCCCATCTGGTCCCAGGACGGCGCGTAGCAGTCCGCGGTGTCGATGAGGGTCACGCCGGCGTCGAGGGCAGCGTGCACAGTCGCGACGGCATCCTCGTGCGAGGGGATCTGATTGTCGTTGTTCATCGACAGGGGCATGGCGCCCAGCCCGATCGCGGATACCTGCCGGCCCGCCAGCGTGCGCTGCTGCATGTGTCGCTCCTTGTGTTCGGTTCTCCGCAACGGCCGAGCATGCGCTCGTGGGCCGTCCGCCCGACAGTTTAGGTCGCGGTGGTTGCGCTTTCGACTCGGCCAGCGGCCGGCTTCGGCGGCGGTCGGGCCGTGCCGTCGATCCTCAGCTTGGTGCGGCGGCGCGGGCGATCAGAAGTGAGGCCGGGATGTGACCGGCCGCGAGGACGAGTGCTGACCCGATCACCCACAAGTTCCCGAGCCACGCCCCGGTGGCGGCGAAGATCACCACCGGCAGTATCGCCATGGGGACCGGCACTTTCCACGCTGCTGCGTACGGGAGTGCGCTGGTACGCCCGGCTGCGAGATATCGCGCCCAGAGGGCGTAATACCCGACGAGGCCGATCCCCACCACGACCGCCGCCCACGGCCACCGCTGCGGTCCCGGTTCGGTGATCACCGGGATGACCAGACAGAGCGCCTGCCCGGCGCGTTCCAGCCAGCTGAGGATCCCCGGCAACCGCACCGGCGGGAAACCTCCGCGTGGCGGCAGCCACAGCAGGAGCGCATTGGGCGCCAGGACGGCGAGTGCGACGATCAGGCCCAGCGGCGAGAACCCCATCTGCGGCACTCGCCTTCTCCGGTGATGACGCTGGAGGTCACGTTCAGCGCGCGGCGCCTGGTTCGAGGCGTCCCAGCTCCGAGCCGGTCGAATCCAGCAGAACGAGGGTGTGCCCATCGAATCCTGCCAGCCGCGCGGATGCGACCCAGGCCGGCACGGGGACGCCGTCGCAGCCGATGAGGGTGCTGACGCCTGCGGTGGCGAGGAAAGCGCCGTCCACCCCGAGCACCCAGCGCCCGGTGCCGCCGTTGCATCCGTCCGAACCGGCCCAGGACCCGTCCGGCGCGAACTGGGCGTGCGCATCACTGGCCGTTCCGGATGCCGGCACCCATCCGCCGACCAGGCTCGACGTGTCCGCCGCGATCAGCGGGTCAGGCAGAGCGGGAGGTTCGGTGAAATACGCCCGCGTCCGCTCCGTCACCACCGGCGCGCGGGCGTACTGCTCCGCGATCGTCGGAAGGGTACCGGGAGCACCATCCTCACGCAGGCTCGCAACGGGCACGCCGTCCCGGTCTCGGAACTCCCAGCCCTCATCTGTCCGCTGGTACGTCGTCGCTGCGGCAAGCCACGCCACATCGGGCGGCACTCCGTCCGTGGCGCACTCGCCGGCAGCGCCCCATGTCGACGCGGTGATGATGCCGCCGCCTGCCTGCCAGGACCCGAGGAGCGGTCCGCACTCGCGCCACAGATGCAGCTCACCGGCGTCGAGCCGGAGCCAGGTGTCGGGACTCTCGGCTTCGGCGCCCGACACCCGCCACAGCCCGACGAGATCGACCGCGTCACCGTGGGCAGGCGGGGGGAGCGCGGCGTCCGCGCGCGGCACGGCGGACGCGCATCCTGCGAGCGTCACCACCACCGCCACCGCAGCGATCACCACAGCCCCACGGCGGCGGACACCGCGGCTGCGCGGTATGGATCGGGAAACCATGGCTCGAGCATACGACGGCGCTCCGCTCGCCCACCGGTGCAGTCCGAACGGGGCTCACCGGCACGCCGAGCGAGCACTGAGGTAGGTCGGACGGATGCGGGCGGCAGCAGATCACCCTGACCGCTCGCGGTGACCTTCCAGTACCGTGGAGTGCACGCAGGTCCTCGCTCGTCAGCGGGAGGCGCCTGCAGCCTGCAAAGGAGTCGCCAATGACCGAATCCGCGCGCCGTCCAGGCTGGATCTCCGCGGCAGAGTTCCATCGGGCGGGGACTGTTCGGCACTGGCGTGTCACGAGCACCGGCCCGCAGGCCGTGTTCACTGCGACCTCCCTCTCCCACTCCGCCAGCCTGATGGGCCCTGTCGTCGCCGCCGCGGAGCGATTCGGCGTGCTGCCCGACGTGGACGTGCGTCCCGAGGGGGTCGTCGTGCGCATCCCATACCGCGGCGCGGACGGCATCCCCGCCGCTGCCACGGAGTTCGCGGCGGCCGTCTCCCGGGCTGCCGACGAATTGGGGCTGCCCGCCGACCCTTCGATGGCCCAGTCGATCGGCATCTACGTCGCCCAGCATTCCGGCGCCGACGTACGGCCGTTCTTCATGGCGGCGCTGGGCTACGAGCAACTGGGCGAGACGGACGCTGTCGACCCCCTCCGGTGCGGCCCGCAGTTGGCGTTCAACCCGATCACCGGCGACGTGGCGGCCAGAGGCCGCACACATCTGGATGTCTTCGTGCCGGCTGACCAGGCGCGGGCGCGAGTCGAGGCGGCGCTCGCCGCCGGGGGCAGGCTCGCTGACGAATCCAACGCGCCAGCGTGGTGGTCGCTCGCGTCGCCGGACAATCACGGCGTTGACATCGCGTCCTGGACCGACACCTACGAGTAAGGACCACCCGGCGACGGGCAGCAACGCGAGGGGTTGAGGGGCGGACGAGTGTCTGCGACCGTGGACGAATGACGGATCAGACTCGCCCCGCTTCGGCCGCCGAGACCGGCTACGTGCAACTGGACGAACTTCGCATGTACTACGAAGTCCACGGCGATCGCGGTGACAGTGCGCCGCTGGTGCTCTTGCACGGCGGATTGTTCGACATCGATCAGCAGTTCGGCGCGCTCATTCCCGACCTCGCCGCACGGAGGCGGGTGATCGCGGTGGACTTCCAGGGACACGGGCGCACGAACGACATCGACCGGCCGTTCTCCGCGGCGGCATTCGCCGGTGACGTGTCGGGCGTGCTGGATCACCTGCGCGTGCGGGATGCCGACATCTGGGGGTTCAGCGTCGGCGGCGCCGTCGCGCTGGAACTGGCCATCAACCACCCAGCGCGGGTTCGGAAGCTGATCGTCTCCTCGACACCGTTCGCCGCCTCAGGTGCGCGCGGCTCCGAAAACGCGGATGCGGTGGCAGCGATGACCGTGGACATGATCGCCGGCACCCCGATGGAAGCCGCCTACTTCGACAAGTCGCCGCATCCGGATCGCGACCATCTCCAGAGGCTCCTGGACAAGCTCGGTGCGACCTACGAACACGGCTTTCCTGATCGCACCGAAGCGGAGATCCGCGCGATCGAGGCGCCGACGCTGATCACCGTGGGGGATGCCGACATGGTCTCGCTCGAGCACGGCGTCGAGTTCCTGCGCCTTCGCGGCGGTGACGTCAACGGCGACCTCGTCGGCGTTCCGGCATCCCACCTCGCCGTCTTCCCCGGGACGACGCACTTCTTCGGACTGGCGCGGACGGACCTCGTTCGGGACGTCGTCAACGGCTTCCTGGACGCATCGTCCGCCTAGCGCCTTCTCTCCATCGTCTCCGTCGGCCGAGGTCACCGGATCACCGGGGACCGACGGATGCGGGCAAGATGAGTGCGTGTTCGAGAACTTCACCGTTGCAGACCTCGAAGCGCGCCGTCGCCGGCGACATGGCGCAGCTGATGAGCGCCCTCGGCCACGACCGGTTTCACGCTCTGGCTCCCTGAGGTGGACGCAGCATTCGCGCGGCGGTCTGGAGCCGCTTTTGTGGCCAGCGGCAGCACGCTATCGGCCATCGAAGAGACGCTCGCCCGGGTGCTGGAGGACGAAATCTCCCGGGGTGTGACGCGTGAGCGTCGGGCCGGGCTCACGCCGTCCGAGGAGATGGCGGTGCTTCGGGCGGTGCGCTGACGCGTCCGGATGCCGTTCGGCTCGGCCGAACGGCGAACGCTCGATATGCTGGGATCGGCGCGTCGGGAAGTCTGGTCGACATTTTCCTTGTCGACCGACCCGAATGGCCAGTGATGACGCGATCGCATGCGCGCCCCTCCTCTTCCATCTTTCCTGAGCGCGGCACTTTCGCCGAAGCCAGTCGGATCGGCAAGATCCTGCGGAAGGAGGCCGTCGGCGGAGCCCTTCTCGTGGCGGCGGCGCTCATCGCGGTGATCTGGGCGAACAGCCCGGCCGCCGATGGGTACTTCGCCCTGCGTGACTTCCGCATCGGCTACGAGCCGTGGCATCTGGAGTTGTCACTGGGGGTCTGGGCCGCTGACGGACTCTTGGCGATCTTCTTCTTCCTGGTGGGGCTGGAACTCAAGCGCGAGGTCGTCGTCGGCGATCTGCGACAGTTTCGCACGGCAATCGTTCCCGTCGCCGCCGCCGTCGGCGGGGTCATCGTCCCGGCGGCCATCTACGGCGCTGTTGTCGCGCAGCAGCCCAACCTCGCGGTGGGGTGGGCGATCCCCACGGCAACCGACATCGCCTTCGCGGTGGCCGTCCTCGCGATAGTCGGCTCGCATCTGCCGACTCCGCTGCGGATCTTCCTGCTGACGCTGGCGGTGGTGGACGACCTGATCGCGATCCTCATCATCGCGATCTTCTATACGAGCGAGATCGACCTGGGCGCCCTCTTCGTCGCGGTCGTGATGATCGCTGGCTACGGCTTCATCGCACAGAGGTATCAGAAGGTGTTCCATCTGAAGCCTGCCGCGGCCTGGCTGATCCTGCTCCCGATCGGATTCGCCGCATGGGCGTTCATGCACGCGTCCGGGGTGCACGCCACCATCGCGGGCG
The DNA here is from genome assembly GCF_030246885.1 of Microbacterium sp. zg-B185. NCBI lineage: Bacteria > Bacillati > Actinomycetota > Actinomycetes > Micrococcales > Microbacteriaceae > Microbacterium > Microbacterium sp. zg-B185. Next base: position 2,560,520 of record NZ_CP126739.1, on the reverse strand, counting down.
TCGCGCTCGCGTTCACCATCCCCGTGCGGCCGCCGAAGGGGCCCGTGCTCTCGGCGCGGTCCGGCGGGCTGGCCGAGGAGTTCGAACACCGCTTCCGGCCGTTGTCGGCGGGATTCGCCGTGCCAGTGTTCGCCTTCTTCGCCGCCGGTGTCGCACTGGGTGGAATCGACGGCATCGTACGAGCCGCGACGGACCCGGTGACGCTGGGTGTCGTCGCCGGACTCGTCCTCGGCAAGCCCCTGGGAATCGTTTTGACGACCCGTCTGCTCACCGCCGTCACCCGCGCCCGTCTGGACCCCGCGCTGCGGTGGATCGACCTGATCGGCGTCGGCATCCTCGCGGGAATCGGCTTCACCGTGTCGCTGCTCATCGCCGACCTCAGCTTCGGCCCCGACAGCTTGCACAACGACGACGCAAAGATCGCGATCATGATCGCCTCCGTGATCGCGTCGCTGGTCGCCTCTGTCATCCTGCTCACGCGCAACCGCCAGTACAAGCGCATCGCGGCAGCGGACGCCGTCGACGCAGATCGGGACGGCGTCCCGGATGTCTATCAGGGCGCCGAGAGCGAGCCCGAACCGGGCACCTCAGTGAGTCGGTGACTTTCGCCGTCAGCTGCCGCCGGCGCGAAGGAGGGCGCTCGGGGCAGCACCCGCCTCGGCGCTAGTCGAGTACGGGGTATTGGCCCTCAGTGCACATCGCCCCTGTCAGGGGCTGACCCGGGTCATCCAACGTTGCGGGGGTGAATGTGTCGGCGCCGTCTCCCCCATATGTGTAACCGATCAACGAGAACAGGGCCTGGTTCGTGCTCACCGGGAGGAGATCCGGCAAACGTTGCTCGGGAGTCCACGCGGTGAACCAATTGGTGGGCGTTCCAGATGTCGCCCAGTACCCGGTTTCCGATAGATAACACGCCCCGACAGGTCCGTCGTTGCTCCAGACGTTCGCATCTGACGTGCAGACCTGGTAACTCGTCCCGGTGGGCGAAGGGAGGTTGGGCGTCCCGAACGTGGTGACGCCGTCGCCGCCGAACAGGGTGCCGCTGTAGCCGAACAACGCTGGGTACTGGTTGACCGGCAGTTCCTGGCCGTTCGCCAGGGCAAATCCGTAGACCGGGGTTTCCTGGGCGAAGAGTTGAACCTGGCTGACGATGCAACTGTTCTTACTCTGCTCGTCAGGGTCGGTCTCGGCCGGGTCGATGCCGCCGGTGGCGCAGACCAGCGCGTGCAGGTCCGGACCGATACCGGCAACCGTCGGCATCTGGAAGGTGGTGGCGTCTGCGCCGAACCGGTCTCCGAGAACCGCATACAGTTCCGGGTAGTTCGCGGTCCGAACGGAGCTGCCGTCTGCGGGAACGTACCCCTCGGGTGTGAGGGATGCCGGGAAGTGGTCGATCTCGCCGGTGTAGCCGCAGCCGGTGTTCATCGTCGCGTTGTCGATGAACAGTGACGCAGCCCCGAAAGAACCCGCGATACCGTCGTCATCCGTTCGACCGATCAGCTGTACCGCGATCCGCATCGTCCGACTGTCGCGGTCATACGTGGGCACGCCCAGCTCGACGATGAGAGGGGCTTCGAACTTTCCGCCTGCGACGGTCAGCACCGCGTTCGGAGGAACGTCCTCGAAGCCCAGGTCGGCCCAGCCTGAGACCAGAGCGTCCGTCGAGATGGTGCCCCCGTCTCGGGCGGGGCGGTCCGAGAACCAGGTTGTCTGCCGCGCGGTGTGATCCAGAGTCAGGGTGAACGCGGAATCGGTCGAGCCCTCGATGGCTTCGAGTTCGCCGGAATCGGCCTGCAGGGCGAAAAGGAGACTGTCATTGCTGGGCAGGGTGCTCAGTGAAGCCGCCTCCGCCTCCGCCTCCGCTGGGCGCTCGCTCAGGCCCCGTTCATCCGCATCGGTACATGCCGCCAACGGAACAACCAAGGCGAGCAGCATCACGAGCAGTGCCGAGCGTTTCATCATGAGAGCTTCCGATCGAGGGGACGGTGGCTCTCCATGAGTGCCCGGTGGCCACATTCTATATGCAGCATGAGCACCAGCACGCCGATGACGGGTTGGTCCTTGACGGTCGTATCAGCTCGACTGGTGCCGCCGCGACCGAGCTGGGGCTCGCAGAACTTCTCACTGGCTTTTGTGCGGACGATAGCGTTCGGCGTGAATTGTGGGAACGCCCGTTGCGTCAAGACGTGCGTTGGCGCGGTGATTCACGGGTCGGCCGGCAGCCCCTAGCTCGTCATATCGTCGATCGCTGCGGTGTCGGCTCGCGCCCGCCTGCTGCGTGGAGTGGTCGCTTCGCGAATGCGGCGCAGGATGAGGACGACCACCGCGAGGCCGAGGGCGGCGTAGACGACGTAATCAAGGTAGGAGAGGTAGTGCTCCAGCCGTTCGTGCTGTGTACCGAGCGCGGCACCGACGCCGATGAGGAGCGCGTTCCAGGTGCCGCTGCCGATGACCGTGTACAGGCTGAAACGGGCCAGGTTCATTCGGGACGCGCCCGCGGGCAGGGAGATGAGGCTTCTCACGCCGGGGACGAGCCTTCCCACCAGGACGGTCCAGCCGCCGCTGCGTAGGAACCAGTGTGCTCCTCGGTCCAAGTCGGATCTGCTGACCAGTCTTGTCGCGGCCAGCCATGTCACGGCCCGTTCCATCCCGATCGTGGCGCCCAGCCAGTAGAGAAGCAGCGCGCCGATCCAGGACGCCAGGGTGCTCCAGAAGATCAGCCACCCCAGGGTGAGGTTTCCGGTCTGGCTGAGGTAGCCCGCGAAGGGCAGAATCACTTCGCTCGGAATGGGAGGGATCAGAACTTCGATGAAGACCAGGACGCCGACGCCGAAATCACCCAGTGCGGTGAGGACGTCAGCGGCGAATCCGGTCAGGCCCGTGAATCCGTGATCAATGGCAATGGCAGTGGCAGCGTTCATGACGGCCCGTCTCTGTCGTTGTCGGTCCTGACGGATCGTAGGCGGCTCAGATGAACCGGACCTGATGGTGAGCCCACAGACGCGAGTCGCATCATGCTGACTGGCGCGACTCGCTCAGGGCGCGAAAACGGCTCTGACGCAGCCGTCCTGCTTCTCTTTGAGCATCTCGTAGCCCTTCGGTGCGCCGCCGTTTTCGCGCCCATCTTCCCTCCTTCGTGAGAAGTACGCGTGGCACAGGCGGGTCAGGGTCGGATGTCGGACTCGTCGACTACTGTGGCGTCACGTTTCGCAGGATGTGGCGGGAGGGCTCATGGCTGAATCGATCAGCGCCAAGCAGTTCCATGACGAGAACGGAACAGCCGGCTGGCACGTCCTGTACGGGGGTGCGCAGACGGTCTTCCCGACTGGCTCGTTCGCGACGGGAGTTGAGTTCGTCCGACGCATCGCACTGGCGGCGGCGTCGGTGGGTCGCGAGCCCGACATCGACCTCCGACCTGAGGCCGTGGTCGTCCGTACTGCATCCACGCCGGGCGGGCGACTTGACACCGTCGATGTGGAACTTGTGCGGCGCGTCTCGGCCATCGCCGCTGATCTCGGCCTCGCACCCGACCCGTCTCAGCTGCACACGATTCAGATCGCCATCGCCGAAGCGGAGGGCGCGAGCACCCGCGACTTTTGGATCGCGGCGCTGGGGTATGAGTCGCTCGGCGGATTCGTCGTAGACCCGCTACGCCGCGGACCGCGGATGTGGTTCGACGAGATCTCGATGCCGGGGCGGGGTCGCACCCATATCGACGTGGCCGTACCGAGTAACCGTGCGGACGAGCGCGTTGCCGCAGTCGTCCGGGCGGGAGGACGGCTCGCGGATGACTCCCACGCACCACAGTGGTGGACGTTTGCGTCGCCGGAGAACCACGGTGTGGACATCGCCGCATGGGGAGATGTCGACGAGGGCGCGTAATCACGTGTTCACAGAAGCAGCAGCCAGCGGCGCCACAGACGGCCGCAACCCACTGACCGGCGGCGACACAGCCTGGGCGGGTTCACCGAAGGCCATCTATCGACCGAAAGAAGCGGCTTGGCCGCGTGTCCGGACGGCTTCGAGATCGTTCGGTGGCAGTTATCCGCATTACGGCTGGCGGACAGGACGAGGTCGGAGGACAATAGCATCACGACGCTTGGCCCCCGAGACCCCGGGACGCGTATCCGGAACCCGTCCGCACCGCTGTAAAGGGGTCATAGTGATCATCAGGCATACCGCTGAGGAGTGGCGCGGGATCCGCGCGCGGCTCCAGACCATCGTCAACGATCCCAGCGAGACGATCGCTCGCAGAGCTGAGGCGCGACGCATCCTCACTATGCGACCGCACGTGCAACCCGCGCAAGCGGACGCGGATCTCTTCGCCATCGAGTACGGCCTGTAGTCAGCCGAATCACGCGCAATCCTGTTGCGGACTGTCGCGGTCGGCCTGATCCCCACCAGAGCGCCTTGATCGCGTCCCGGCGGATAGCGTTCTTGGGTCGGTCGCGGCTGGACGGCGCGGAGGGTCGATGAAGGCCGACCCTGTAGAGTCAGGGCTACGACGCCCAGTCCCCGCGTTCCGGTAGTCGGTGTTCGCCTGCTGGTTGGGAAACGAGGGGCTCATGGTGGGAGCTGGTGGCGGTACCGGCGGCGACGACCAGCTGGCTTCGGATGAATTGCACGCCAGCTTCGTGGCGCGTCTACCCGTCGATGGAGCGTCGGTGTCGGTGGTGACCGTGGCCGGGAACCATTCCACGGTGTCCTCCAGCGGTGCGCTGGCCGCGCGTCTCGAGCAGTTGCAATACGACCTCGGAGAGGGCCCGCATTTCCGGGCGCTGGCGCTCGGGAAGCCCGTGCTGGTGCCCGATGTGCGATCAGCCGACCACTCATGGTGGCCGATGTTCGGACACGCCGTTGTGCTGACCGAGGCGAGGGCGATGTTCTCATTCCCGTTGCGCATTGGCGCGGCAACCGTGGGAGTCGTTGACTTGTACCGCCTCAAACCGGGCGATCTTTCCGACCTCGATGTCGCCCACGCGATAGCGCTCGCCGGAGCTGCCGCGGGGAAAGCCGCGGCGTATGCGGTCGCAGATGCGAAAAGCGATGAACGGCAGGATTCGGCGCGGGTTGCGGGGACGCGGCGTCATGTCCATCAAGCGACCGGCATGGTGTCAGTCCAACTCGGCACTTCGGTTACGGACGCGTTCGCCCGGCTTCGCGGGCATGCGTACGCCACCGGGCGGAGCGTGGATGAGGTCGCCCGTGACGTGGTGACACGGGTCCTGGACTTCACCGAGCCCCTAACGGGTAGCGAGACAGCCTGATCCGCAGGACACTGGACGAAGGACAACGATGATGGCTAAGAAATCGCGGGATGCCCGACTCAGCGCCGCATTTGTGAAGCTTGCGGACACGTTGGTCGACGACTACGACGTGGTCGACCTGCTCGACACGCTGGTGCAACAGTGCACCCTCCTGGTCGATTCCGAGGCAGGGGGGTTGCTGATCGCCGACACGGATGGGTGGTTACAGCTGATCGCCTCCACCAATGAAGAGGCCGAGTTCGTGGAAATCATTCAGCTGAACGCCGGCGAGGGACCGTGCGTGGAGGCATACACGACCGGCAAGGGCGTGACGATCGCGGACATCTCTCAGGAAGACCGGTGGTCGGCGTTCTGTGACGCGGCGACCAGGCACGGCTTCCAGTCGATGCACGCATTCCCGTTGCGGTTACGCGGTCAAACGATCGGCGCGATGGGCCTTTTCAGCGTCGCCACCGGCGAGCTCAGCGAGCCGGATCTCGCGATCGCCCAGGCTCTCGCCGATGTCGCCACCATTGGCATCCTCCAAGAACGTTCCCTCCGCGACTCCACACTGGTCGCTGAGCAACTACAGCGCGCCCTGGACAGCAGGGTCATCATTGAGCAAGCCAAGGGCGTTATCGCCGCGCAAACCGGCGCTGACATGCACGCCTCGTTCACCATCCTCCGCGACTACGCCCGCCACAACCAACTCAAACTCAGCGTCGTCGCCGAGCAAGTCGCCGAACGCACCCTCAACCTCCCAACGAGCAGTCGCGTCGCAACCGAGTAGCCCCCACGGTATGGCGGAGCCGCCATGGCTGGGGAGCACGGATGGCACCAGGCTTCACAAGGGGTCGAAATCGGCCTTAACTGTGTCAGGGGGCGCGTCACGCGACGTTGACGGACGGAAAATCCCTTGAAAGCACTGGGATCGGAGCGGCGGAGGATGGGGGATTCGAACTGTGAAGTCCACGCATCTATTAGGATGCATTGCGGGCCTCAGAACACCCGCCCATCAGGCATTTACGAGTACATGTCGAGCTTGGTTGCGTAGCTAGATACGTCCTCATGCACGGTCGGTAATGCATGAAATCATGCATGGTGATGCATCAGCCGCGTACGCGAGAGTGGCCTGACCGCTATTTCTAGGTGCGAATGTGACCACTTCCGCATGCCTTGACAACGTTCGGCGTCATCGCCGTCGACGATCGGGCGCCGCCGCTCTGACGGTTTCCTGCTCGCTAACAGCCCTCGTCGATTCCGAGTCGGAGCCAGGACTCTCAGGCATCGCCTCGGCACCGATGCAACGCGCAACGAGAACTTGCCTCAGGACGATTTCGACGGCTGAGATACTCTGACGCGATGAGCATCGCTGACGTCTCCGCTGAGGAGCAAGTCGAGTCCGGCCGGACGATTCCAGTCAGATTCACCGCTTTGGAGTTGACCAACTTCTTGTCCTACAAGCACGCTCGACTTGAACTCGCCGACTTGATCGCGCTAGTCGGGCCGAACGCGAGCGGGAAATCTAATCTCGTTGCGGCGATCAAGCTTCTTCGTGAAATCCCCATCCACGGCTTGCCCGTCGCTCTGGCGCGTCGCGGCGGCTTCGATCAGCTTCGCCATAGGAGTTCCGGCCACCCGTACGACCCAAGCTTGCGGATCGAGTTTCACACCATCGGAAGCGACCGAGAATCGTTCTACGAGATCAAGCTGGGCGCAGTAAATCCCAGGTCGTACCGCGTCAAGTCTGAGGTCGCACAAGTATGGATCGGCGATCGAAGATTCAGCCTCTCAAGCGACGGCAGCAAGGTGACCTCTGAAGAACCAGATGAGGAGTCGAAGAGTGGGATTCGTCGTCACACCTTCCCCGTGCCGCCCGGGCAGAGCGCGATGTCAGCGTCCGGCGGATTCGCAGGATTCATCGTAAGTCAGGTCTTGCAGACGATGCAGACCGTGGAGATAAACCCGGCGATGGTGGCGGACCTACAGTTGCCGTCGTCCCAGCGCGACTTCGAGCCGGACGGATCGAATGCGACAAGTCTTTTCGAGCTGCTGAGCCCCGAGAGTCGTGCTGAGTTAATCGACGAATTGAGCGCGCTCGTGCCAGGCATCGTTCGTGTTGAGATTCAGCGGTTGGCCGATCGGCAGACTTTCCGATTCACGCAAAGTCAGGAGAGCGGAAATCGGGCGTTCTACGCGAAGCAGATGTCGGACGGCACTTTGCGTGCGTTCAGCATCTTGCTCGCTATGAAGCAGCCCGCTCGCCCGAACCTCCTCGTGATTGAAGAACCGGAGGTAGCAATCCACCTGGGCGCGCTTCGCACCTTGATGGACATCCTGGCGCAGGAGTCGGAGCGCTCTCAGATAGTCGTCACGACACACAGCGCCGACATCGTGGACTCGATTGACGTCGAGTCGCTCCGGGTTGTCTGGGGGGAGAATGGTCAATCGCATGTCGGCGTCGTCGCGCCCCACACCGTCGCGACGGTGCGTTCCGGACTAGTAACGCCCGGCGAGCTACTCCGGTCAGACGCGCTTGACGTGGACGCGCTTTGACCGCGTCATATGAAGCGCCGCACGTCGGCCTCGTGGTCGAAGGTGCTGGCGATCGTAATGCGGCGCCGGTCCTCCTGCGAAAACACATGGAGTCACTCGGCGTCTTCGCGGACATGCTCGGCAAGGCAATCCCTGCCCACGGCAGGGACAAGGCGCTCGTCGATGGCGGCCTAGAAAAGTTCGTCGCTGCGGCGGCGGCGCGTCCTGGATGCGTCGGCGTTTTCGTCCTACTCGACGGCGAGGGCGATTGTGTTGCACAACTCGGAGTCGACCTGGCGCGCCGCGCCGCCTCCGCGACGGGCAAGCCTGTCGTCATAGCCCTTGCTGACGGTGACTTCGAAGACTGGATATACGCCTCTGCAGAAACGCTTGAGCTCGACTTGACCTACGAAGAGACGATGAGCGGTCAGACTTCGATCAAGGGCGCCTTGCATCCTTCGAAGTACGTCAAGCCCACTTGGCAGCCGCGTCTTACGTCTCGAATGGATCTTGACGTGGCACGCGGAAGAAGTCCAAGCCTCGACCGCGCCCTCCTGCGATTCGAAGCGCTGCTCATGCTTGTGCTGCCTTGAGTCAGCGCGTTTGTCCGTGAGGTTGATCCAAGCCGGTGATGCGTCGGCGACTGCTTCCGATCTCCCGCCGACCGTGAATATTGCATAGGGGCTGTCGATCGCTGCTAGCGCAACGTGAATCCGCCGAGCGCGGTTGCCACTGTCTCGACCGGCGCGTGGTCGTGATTCGGACGGCGGTCGGAGCGGATCGCCGACGCCGCGTCGGTGCGCCCCGCCAGGGCGTCGGCGATCCGGTCTGAGAACGCCGCGGTCTCGCGAGCGCGATCGGCGTTGCGCGCACGCATGCGCGCATCGAGGGCAGCCCCGACGGCGTTGTCGGTCGTCCCTAGGCGCCCGGCCTCGGGGCTGTACGACCACAGCGCGTCGGGCGTGACGACATGCAGGATTCGCGCCGACGGATACGACGGATCGTCGACGACGGCGACGGCGAACATAGTCGCGGTATCGACCTCGCGCACGGGACCGGTAGCGAGGCTGGACGTGAACCGGGAGCCGCTGACGCGCGTTTCGACCGAGAGCCCGCTGATTCCGTCGGCGAGGTATCCGAACAGGTGATCGACGGCGGTGAATGTGTCGTGCAAGCTCCACACGGCGTCGAATCCATGCCTCGACGATTCGCTCGCGATCCCGTCCGCGATCAGGTCGGCGGCGCGGGCCGGTCCTGTGTGCTCGGCGAGTAGCAGCGGCGGAAGTCGGTTCAGGAACGCGTGCGGCGTGAATCGTTCGAGGTGCGTCGGAGACCGCTCGCCCCAGGGCGCCGGGCGCCCGACGATCGCGATCCCGCCGGTCGCAGCGATCCCATTCGCAACGTCGAGCAGGCGAGGATGAACGGTCGGCGCTTCGGCGACTGTCAGGCGAGTCATGATGCGCCCCCCACTCGGGCGACGTCGGCGGCCGTCAGGTCGGCCTCGACGTCGTCCGAGTCTTCCAACAGGCGCGTGATCAAGGCGTCCTGTGCGGCCGCGCGCGTTCGACCGTCGGGAAGCAGGTCGAGGCGTCGCGCGGCGGCCTCGATCCCAGGGGCGCAGTCCGCACACACGGCGGCGAGTCGATCGCGGACGCTCACGACGCGGAACCTAGCGCGCATGTCACGCACGCCGCACGCGTCGCACGGGATGATGTGCGTCCGCTCGAACGCGACGCGCCGCTCGCGTCCGTCTACGCGTTGCCGGGCGTCCCGCAGGCGGGCGCTGTGCGCCCACTCGGCGTACGGTACAGGTTCGCGCCCGGTCGTCGATCCGTCGATCCGCCCGTTCCGCCCCGACAGTCGCGTGACTTCGCGATAGCCGATCGGCCCCTTTTCGTAAACGTCGAGGGCGCCGACACCCGCCGAGGCCGAGGCGGCGTCACGACGCGTTGTGGCGCACCGTGTCGCGCTCGGGGCGGATGCCCCCGGCCCGCTCACGCTGAAGGGACTACGTCACACGCATGCGACGCTTCTCATGGAAGCGGGCGTGAATCCGAAGATCGTTCAGGAACGCCTCGGACACGCCGATATTTCCATGACGATGGACATTTACAGCCACGTGACGCCGACGATGCAGAGGGGCGCCGTGGACACGCTCCGCGGTCTCATGGCGGGCGCGGGCGGCTGACGCCAAACCCGCTAATGCATGAATTCATGCATTAGGCCTGATCGGGCGTCCTGCGCACGCAGGAAACACCTGATCGGGCCTTGTTCCAGATTGGCGGAGGATAGGGTGCCTGGGTTCACGACATATGTCACAGGTGATGTGTCGCTCATGTCTCGGGTCATAGGTCACAGTCCGATGCATGTCGAAGCATCGGGTCGTGGTCTTGAAGATCGTCGCTGGGCAGCTCACCGTGGCCGCGGCGGCCGAGCAGTATGGGTTGTCGCGGAGGCAGCTTCATCGGTTGCTGGCCCGTTACCGGGAGGACGGTATCGACGCCGTCGATCCGCAGTCGCGGCGACCGAAGACGAATCCGCACGCGACACCCCCCGAGGTTGTCGAACGCGTCGTACAGCTCCGCGCTGAACTGATCGCTCGCGGGTTCGATGCCGGGCCGGTCACGATCTCCTGGCATCTGGACCGCGAAGGGTTGCACGCCCCGTCACACGCGACGATCCACCGCATCCTGACTCGAGCAGGGCTGATCACCCCGGAGCCGCGTAAGCGCCCGCGTTCCTCGTACGTCCGGTTCGAAGCCGCCCAACCGAACGAGACCTGGCAATCCGACTTCACCCACTGGCGCCTGAACGACGGAACCGACATGGAGATCCTGAACTGGCTCGATGACCACTCCCGGCTCCTGCTGTCCTGCACCGCCCACACCCCCGTCACCGGTGACGATGTCGTGACCACGTTCCTGACTGCGACCGACAAACACGGGATCCCCGCCTCGACTCTCACCGACAACGGCAGGGTCTATACGGCACGGTTCGGCGGAGGACGCAACGCGTTCGAACACCTCCTGCCCGTCCTCGGGGTCAAGCAGAAGAACGGCTCACCCGGACACCCGCAGACCCAGGGCAAGATCGAACGGTTCCATCAGACCCAGAAGCGCTGGCTCGCCCAGCAGCCCACCGCGACCACGATCCTCGAGCTCCAAGCACAGCTGGACCGGTTCCGCGTCGCATACAACAACCACCGCCCGCACCGAGCCCTGGATCGCGCAACTCCCTCACAGGCATACGCAGCGACCGCCAAAGCGCTCCCTGCCGAGGGACGACTGCCCGACCGATACCGGCTGCGCTACGACCGCGTCGACACCGACGGCCACGTCAGCATCCGACGCGCCGGCCGCATGCACCACCTCGGCATCGGACGACACCACACCGGCAAACGCATCCTCGCGATCAGCGACGAAACCACCGTCACCGTGACCCACCTCGAAACCGGCGAAATCCTCAGCGAACACCACATAAACCCCGCCCAGGGCTACTGGCGCAACCAACTCACCCCACCCGGCCGCTGGCCCCACAAATGACAGATGTCTCGCGACATATGAGACATATGTCGCGAGACATCACATGGCGGAGGATAGGGTGCCTGGGTTCACGACATATGTCACAGGTGATGTGTCGCTCATGTCTCGGGTCATAGGTCACAGTCCGATGCATGTCGAAGCATCGGGTCGTGGTCTTGAAGATCGTCGCTGGGCAGCTCACCGTGGCCGCGGCGGCCGAGCAGTATGGGTTGTCGCGGAGGCAGCTTCATCGGTTGCTGGCCCGTTACCGGGAGGACGGTATCGACGCCGTCGATCCGCAGTCGCGGCGACCGAAGACGAATCCGCACGCGACACCCCCCGAGGTTGTCGAACGCGTCGTACAGCTCCGCGCTGAACTGATCGCTCGCGGGTTCGATGCCGGGCCGGTCACGATCTCCTGGCATCTGGACCGCGAAGGGTTGCACGCCCCGTCACACGCGACGATCCACCGCATCCTGACTCGAGCAGGGCTGATCACCCCGGAGCCGCGTAAGCGCCCGCGTTCCTCGTACGTCCGGTTCGAAGCCGCCCAACCGAACGAGACCTGGCAATCCGACTTCACCCACTGGCGCCTGAACGACGGAACCGACATGGAGATCCTGAACTGGCTCGATGACCACTCCCGGCTCCTGCTGTCCTGCACCGCCCACACCCCCGTCACCGGTGACGATGTCGTGACCACGTTCCTGACTGCGACCGACAAACACGGGATCCCCGCCTCGACTCTCACCGACAACGGCAGGGTCTATACGGCACGGTTCGGCGGAGGACGCAACGCGTTCGAACACCTCCTGCCCGTCCTCGGGGTCAAGCAGAAGAACGGCTCACCCGGACACCCGCAGACCCAGGGCAAGATCGAACGGTTCCATCAGACCCAGAAGCGCTGGCTCGCCCAGCAGCCCACCGCGACCACGATCCTCGAGCTCCAAGCACAGCTGGACCGGTTCCGCGTCGCATACAACAACCACCGCCCGCACCGAGCCCTGGATCGCGCAACTCCCTCACAGGCATACGCAGCGACCGCCAAAGCGCTCCCTGCCGAGGGACGACTGCCCGACCGATACCGGCTGCGCTACGACCGCGTCGACACCGACGGCCACGTCAGCATCCGACGCGCCGGCCGCATGCACCACCTCGGCATCGGACGACACCACACCGGCAAACGCATCCTCGCGATCAGCGACGAAACCACCGTCACCGTGACCCACCTCGAAACCGGCGAAATCCTCAGCGAACACCACATAAACCCCGCCCAGGGCTACTGGCGCAACCAACTCACCCCACCCGGCCGCTGGCCCCACAAATGACAGATGTCTCGCGACATATGAGACATATGTCGCGAGACATCACATGGCGGAGGATAGGGGATTCGAACCCCTGAGAGCTTTCACTCAACACGCTTTCCAAGCGTGCGCCATAGGCCACTAGGCGAATCCTCCGTGGCCCTTGCGGGCCGCGGACCATCCTACCTTGCGCGGACGGTCCTGCCCGAACCGGCGTAGACGCTGCCCGGCCGTACGATCAGCGATCGGGGTACCAGCAGCGCCAGCAGCCGGCGCGGAACGTCGACTGAGGCCACCATCGCGGCGCTCACGGTGACCGCTGCATTCGCCATCGCGTCACCCTGCCAGAAGGCATGCTTGCCCCCTGGCGCGTAGCTTGCCCGTTCGATGGCGCTGATCAACTGGCTCATCTCGGCGGCGGGCGCCCCGTGCGCCTGCACGAGGCGCGTGCCGAGGTTGCGCGGCGTCTCACTCGCCGGCACATCGATGCCGAGATCGATCGCGGTGTCCTGCACGACAAGCCAGGCCGCGGCGGCATCGCCGGCTCGGGCCGAGGCGATCATCTGCCGTCGTCTCAGTTCACGGATCAGCGCGGGAATCGCCAGGGCGAACAGGATGCCGAGTGCCACCGTCAACGCGGGCAGCGGGTTGATCGCGTTGGCGGTGGAGCCGGCCTCACCGCCTGTCTGGTCTGCGGCGAGGTCATCGGGCGTGCGCCCGGGGAGCAGGGCAGACGCGGTCGGAGCGGGGGAGGCCAGGGCTGGGTCATCCGTGCTGCCGGGGATCGTGCTCGCGGGCGAGAACGAGGTCGGCACGCCGAGCCCGTTCGTCGGTTCGAAGGGCACCCACCCGATTCCTTCGAAGAGCACCTCCGGCCACGCATGCAGCTGGGCGCTGGACACGGTGTACAGGGTTTCGCGCTGCACCGCGTCGCTGGTCGCGCTGCCCGGGAGATAGCCGACTACGATGCGGGTCGGCATCCCGAGCGTGCGCGCCATCAGCGCGAACGCCGACGCGAAGTGGATGCAGTAGCCCTCGCGCTGCTCCAGGAACTTCGCCACCGCCTCGGTGCCGGAGCCGTCGAACCCCTCCTCGACGGGAGCATCCAGCGAATACCGGAATTCCGGGCTGCGGAACCACCCCTGCAGCGCGACCAGCGCGTCGTAGTCGTTCGTCGCATCGGCGGTCACCTCGGCGGCGAGGTCCCCGACGATGGGTGCGATGTCGGCGGGGAGGGCCGCCGTCCCGTCTGGCTGCTCCTCGCCGCGCGCGGAGTGCGCGCGGATCTGCTCCAGGGTCGGCCGGGGGACGTTGGTGATGACCTCGTAGTTCTGGCCTTGCGTCGTGCCGGCCTGACTGAGGATCGTGCGGTTGTACGGCGCCGCCGTCCATTGGCCTTCCAATCCGTTGACCGCCACGGCGGGGTAGGCCACCGGCAGCCAGGGAGAGGCAAGGTTGAGGACCTCCACGGAGGTGACGTATTCCGCAAGGCGAATGCCCTCGTCAACGACGACCCCCCCGAGGGGATCTTCGCTCTCCAGCGGAACAGTGCGGACCCGGTCCGGTTCCCAGACGTCTCCGTCGAACTGCGACAGGGTGGTGGCGCGCAGATACGGGGGTGACGGGGCGCTGGAGCGCACCTGCAGGACTTCGACTTCGCGCGGGCGCCGCAGGTCGTCGCCCAGTTGCAGCGTCGCGTCGATCCCCGGTCCGGTGCCGATGGTGCCGGACCCGGCGCGGGCGACGGGCTGCGGCATGAGGGGCGCCGCGACGAGGGTCACGACCACCGCGATCGCGCCGATGCCCAGAGCGGTCGCCGGCACGCCGGCGGTTCGGGTCGATTCACGTCCCAGCGGTTCCTCGCGCGAACGCGTGTCGGTGCGCATCAGGAAGAGGATGGCCGCCGCCAGCAGCACGAACGCCATGATGTCGACCTCGCCCGGCACGGCAATCGACGGAATGAGCGAGACGGCGATCAGACCGATCGCGCCCAGCAGCGGCATCCGAGCGGTGAGCACCACGTGATCGACGACGAGCGTGAGCAATCCGGTGCCGCCGACGATCAGCATCGACAGCGCGAGACTGGCATCCAGCGGTGCGGCGCCGACCGCGATCTCCTCCCCGCCGCGTGAGACGAGTGCGGTCAGGGATTGCACGGTCTCGGGGGTGGGGATGATCCACAACAGCGCGGTATCGCGCAGGAACACCAGCATCATGAAGACGACCCACACGGATGCCTCGACGAGGCTGACCGCGACGGCCGGCAGACGGTAGCGGCGGGCGATGAAACCTGCGGCGAGAACGGCGACCGACAGCAGGATCGCTCCGAGCAGCCAGCTGCTCGGGCGAACGACCCGCATCAGAGGCAGGAGCGACGCGAACACGGCCGCCAGCACCGCGATCGTGAGGGTCAGCTCTGCACCGCGCCGGGCGGGACGCTCATCGGAGGACATGGCTCACCCCCCGGTCGGCCGCCGCCGACCACGACGTGGCGAGGTCGCCGTCCGGATCGATCAGCGCGGCATGCCAGCCCCGGTCGGCGGCGCGCTCGAGCGAGTTCCCGACCGGTGCGACGGCCAGCAGCAGCGGCAGCGTGCTGTGATGGGCGACCGGCGCGATGACGTCGGCGTCGGCGGGATCGAAGCGGCCCACGATCAGGACGATCGGTCCGGTCATCACGCCGGCGAAGACGCGGACGAGCTTGCCCAGGTGCTCGTCGCGCCGCGCGGTCACCGTGGCGAAGTGGTTGACCAGACCTTCGACTTCGGTCATGTCTCCGCCGTCGATGCGTTCGGCGAGCATCGAGCCGTCGGAATCGATCACCTCCACCGCGTACCCGTCGTGCACGAGCCGCGTGACCACCGAGACGCAGGCCGAGATGGCTGCTTCGAAAGCCGCGTCGGTGCCGGGTGCCTGCATCGCCTCAGGGGAGAAGCGCAGCACGCCGCGGTCCAGCACGACGGTCGCTTCCGGAGTGGACTCCTGCTCCTCCTGCCGCACCATCAGCTCGTCGCGGTGCGCCGTCGCACGCCAATGGATGCGTCGCATCGAGTCGCCCGGGACGTACGGTCGCGCGATCAGGTTGTCCGCGCCTTGACCGAGCTGGTTGTTCGTGGTGTGCAGTGTGCCGCCCGTTTCGCCCGCGAAGTTGCTCAGCGCGGGCAGGTCGATGACCGCCGGGGCGACCGTCACTTTCGTGCGCTCGCCGAACAGGGTCGTGCGCCGGGCCAGGCCGAACGGATCGCTCGAGGTCACCTGCAACGGCCCCAGAGCATGGATGCCGCGCCGCGCGCCGCTGACGACATACGCGAACTCGATCATGCGTTCGGCACCACGCAGCCCCGAACCCAGTGCCGGGAATACCCCCTCGGCCTTCGCGGTGAGCCCCTTGGGAACCGTGTCGCGCCAGGTTCCCGGCGCCGTCGGGAGTGCGGTGCGCACCCCCACGCGAACCGTCACCAGCGCCTCCCTGCCCACGGTTGCCGCATCCGGCGACAGCGATCGCGAGACCGTCTCGGATCGACGGGTCACGTACAGGGAGACGACGCTGGCCGCCAGCACGGCGATGAGCAGGATGCCGAAGTACACCAGCTCGACGATTCCGACCTCGCTGGCGATGATGAAGCACGCCAGGGCGAGGATGAGAGCACCCGTTCCACGGGCGGTCAGCGGCCAGAGGCGTCTCATCGGAATGTCACTGGCGGGCGGCGATGGGAACGCGCACGCTTCCGGCGATGCGTTCCAGGATCGACGCGATGGCGTCGGCGGTGGTTCGTGCGCGAGCCCCGCCGGCCGATCGCGTGGGGATCAGACGATGTGAGAACACCGGTATCAGAAGAGCGGTGATGTCATCCGGGATGACGAAGCCGCGCCCGTCCAGTGCCGCCCACACCTTCGCGGCCCGGACCAGCTGCAGCGTGGCCCGCGGGCTCGCACCCAGTCGCAGGTCGGAGTGCGTGCGGGTCGCGCCGGCCAGAGCCACCGCGTAGTCCTCGATGGTGGGGGCGACATGAACGGCGCGCGCCCATGCCACCAGCTCCGCAACCCGGGACGCCGAGGCCACCGGCGCGATGGCGTCCAGCGGGTTGACGGTGTCCCGCTGGCGCAGCATCAGCGCCTCGCTGCGCGGATCCGGGTAGCCCATCGAGATCCGCATCATGAATCGGTCGCGCTGCGCCTCGGGCAGGGCGTACGTGCCCTCCATCTCGAGCGGATTCTGCGTGGCGACGACGAGGAAGGGATCAGGCAGGGGATGGGTCTGGCCGTCGACGGTGACCTGACCCTCTTCCATCGCCTCCAGCAGCGCGGACTGCGTCTTCGGGGAGGACCGGTTGATCTCGTCCGCGATGACGATGTGCGCGAAGATCGCGCCGGGCTTGAACTCGAACTCCCGGTCCACCGGGTTGAACACGCTCACCCCGGTCACATCACCGGGCAGGAGGTCGGGCGTGAACTGGATGCGTCGCACGGTGGCGTCCACGGATGCGGCGAGCGCTCGCGCCAGCATGGTCTTGCCGACCCCGGGCACGTCCTCGATGAGCAGGTGCCCCTCGGCGAGCAGGCAGACCAGGGCGCTGCGCACGGCTTCAGGTTTGCCGTCGATGACCCGTCCCACTGAGGCCAGGATGCTGTCGGTGACGCGCGCGAACCCTTCCGCGGTGATACCGCCACCGGTTCCTGTGGCAGCATCCGTCGTCGCGATATCGGCCAAAGCGACCCCCCTGGATCGGCATCCGCGGGCATCCTCGCCCACCATCGATCGTATCCTGCGGGGGTGGCCAGTGGGCCGGAGGGATCATTGTGGCTGGAAGGCGGCCGCGCCCGCCGTCTGGGCCGGATCCGATGCGGTCGGACGCGGCGAACCGGCATGATGACACCATGACCGACGATCACGTCCGACGATCCCGAGCGGCCCTCATCGCGTTGATCAGCGGCGTCGTCCTGGTGGTCGTCGTGGCCCTGATAGCGGTCTTCGCGCGTGGCGGTCCCGCACTGCTGGATCCGGCGACACCCGAGGGAGTCGTGCAGCGCTACTCCCAAGCCGTGGTCGACGGGGACGTGTCCGAGGCGCTGAGCTACCTCGCCCCCGACGTCGCTGATTCGTGCGAGCGCATTCCGCTCGGCACGGAGGACCGTCGGCTCACCCTGCTGGAGAGCAGCGAACGGGAGGACACCGCGCGCGTGCGGGTGCTCGTGGTCACCGTGTACGGATCGGGGCCGCTGGGGGCGGGCGAGTACGAGAGCGAAGAGGTCTTCGAGCTCGTCCGGCTGGACGGCGACTGGGCCATCGACATGGCGCCCTGGCAACTGGCCGTCTGCGTCGCCGGCGGGGGCGCGTGATGGTGCCTGGCGGCGCGTCGCTGCCCTCGGCCGAGGGCGCCGCGGCTCCCGGCGCGCGGGCGGAACGCACAACCGCGCTCCGGTCATCCGGCCGCGGGCAGGACGTGGTGCGGCGCCTCATCGTCTTCGTCATCCTGTACGCGCTGGTCGTGATCGCGGCGATCGGACTCGCCGGGCTCCTGGAGCGTGCCATCGGGGCCGGCACCGTGATGGTCGCCGGTAATGACGGGGGACTGGCGAGGTCGCTGGCGTTCACCCTCATCGCGGCGCCGCTCGCGGCACTGCTGTGGTGGTGGGAGCGCCGGCACCTGGCCGATCCGGGGGAGCGGTCATCGCTGGCGTGGACGCTGTATCTTGCCGCGATCTCGCTCACCGCCCTGATCGTGACGACCGTGGCGGTCGCCACGGCGGCCAATGCCGGAATAGACGGCGAATGGCGCCCCGGCGACCTTTCCGCCGGCGTGGTCTGGCTGGGGGTATGGATCTGGCACGGTCACCTGCGGCGCGCCTCCGCCACCGCACCGACTCGGCTGGCCGGGTTGACGGTTCAGCTGAGCGCCCTGTACGGCCTGACGCTCGCGGCATCCGGTGCCATCTCGGCACTGGCCGAGCTGATCGCGCGAGCGCTGATCGACGTCTCGACGGTCCTCGTGCAATCGCAGCAGTGGATCACCGGCGTCCTTCAGGCTCTCGTGTGGTGCCTCGTCGGCGCCCTGGTGTGGTGGTGGCACTGGTTCCGGGAGGGTGCCAAGGATGCGACGGCGGCTTTCCCGGCCGTTCTCCTGGTGCTCGTGGTGGGTGCGGCTGAGGCGACCACGCTGTTCGGGGTCGGCAGCACCCTGTTCGCGGTGCTGCGCGCCCTCCTGGGCACCGATCCTCCGGCAGAGGCCCTCTCCGCGCTGGATGTCGGCGTCGCCGCGGCGCTGATCGGCGCGCTGATCTGGGTCTACCACGCGCGGGTGCTCGCCGGCCGCTCCGTCCCGGTACAGCGGGCCGGGCGCCTGGTCGTCTCGGCGATCGCGCTGATCGGCGCGGCGAGCGGGTTCGGCGTCGTCATCAACGCGCTGCTGGGCACGCTCAGCGGGAACCTCGTCGACAGCGATCCGCGGATCGTCCTGCTCGGCGGCATCAGCGCGCTGGTGGTGGGTGCGCCGGTGTGGTGGTCGGCCTGGCACCCGGAGCGCCCGGTGACAGCCGGTGACGCGGCCGACCCGGCTCGTCGCGTCTACCTCATCGCGCTGTTCGGGGCGAGCGCGATCGTGGCCATCGTGACGCTGCTGGTCATCGGCTACCGCCTGTTCGAGTTCGGGCTGGATCCGACCGGCGCGCGCGGACTGATCGAACGCGTCCGTGCGCCGTTGGGGCTCCTGTGCGCCACGGCCCTCGTCTTCGCCTACCACTTCGCGATCTGGCGTCGCGACCGCACGCTTGCCGGATCGCTCGTTCGGCCGGACAGCATCGGCCGGCTCATCCTGGTCACCGGCGGCGACGCGGGGGAGCTGGCCCGGCTGCTGCGCGCCGAGACCGGTGCCCCTGTCACCGTGTGGCGGGCTGCGGATGCCGGGGCGCACCTCGGGAGCGCGGACGCCGCTGCGGTCCTGGAATCCTTGCAAGGGGTCACCGCCCCTCGCGTGCTCGTCATCGCCGAAACCGGCGGAGGAGCACGGGTCGTGCCGCTCGCGGACTGATGAATCGGGCACCCGCGCGGACCGGTTAGACTGTTCCCAGCTCTCCGCGAGGCGGCATCCAGGCCAACTCCCCCAGGACGGAAACGTAGCAAGGGTAACCGGGCTCTGCCGGGTTCGCGGAGAGTCTTAATTTTCCCGGGGTCCGCTGCGGCGCGCAGATCCCGTGATCGGAATCCCGCCGAACCGCTGTCGGGACGGATCGGGGCGCACGTCGGTCGGCCCATCGTCTGGGCGGGCGTCGCACCCTAGTCTGGGTGGGTGGCGCAGAGCATCCTGATCACCTCGGCCGAAGGACACTCCGGCAAGTCCACCGTCGCGCTGGGCGTCCTAGACGTACTGAGCCGAGCCACCCCGCGGGTGGGCGTGTTCCGTGCGGTCGCGCGATCCACCGTCGAACGCGACTATGTCCTGGAGATGCTGCTGGCCCATGACGGGGTCGACCTCGACTACGACGAGTGCATCGGCGTGACCTACGACGACGTGCGCCGGGATCCGGAGGCGGCCCTCGGCCGCATCGTCGAACGGTACAAAGCCGTCGAGGCGCAGTGCGACGCGGTCGTGATCGTCGGCAGCGACTACACCGACGTCGGCAGCCCTGCGGAACTGAGCTACAACGCCCGCATCGCGGCAAACCTCGGTGCTCCCGTCCTGCTGGTCCTCAGCGGCCGTGCGGGGCAGGGGGAGCAGCTGGGTGCATCGACACCGCGCACTCCCGAGCAGATGGGGCAGATCACCTCCCTGGCCTTGGCCGAGCTCGCGCACGAGCGCGCCAGTCTCCTCGCCGTCGTCGCGAACCGGACCGAGCCGGCCGATATGACAGCCGTCATCGCATCGATCCAGCAGGTGCTCGCCGGCTTCCGCCCCAACGCCGGCGACGAGGCGATCCCGGTCTGGGCTCTGCCGGAGGACCGTTTCCTCATCGCGCCGTCGGTTCGCGGAGTGATGCGCTCGGTACAGGGCCGCCTGGTCAAGGGCGACCCCGACCTGCTCACCCGGGAGGTGCTGGACGTCGTCGTGGCGGGCATGTCCATGGTCAATGTCCTGCCGCGACTCACCCAGAGCGCGATCGTGGTGATTCCGGCCGATCGCACCGAGGTGCTGCTGGCCACGATGCTGGCCAACTCATCCGGGACCTTCCCCTCCATCGCCGGCGTGGTTCTGAACGGTCCGTTCCCCCTGCCCGATGCGATCGACCGTCTGATCGACGGACTCGCCTCCGCGCTTCCGATCATCGCCACCGACCTGGGCACGTACGACACCACCGTGCGCATCATGAACACCCGCGGCCGCCTGGCGGCGGACTCGTCGCGACGCTACGACACCGCGCTGGCGCTGTTCGAGCGCCATGTCGACACGCAGGAGCTCACCCGGTCGCTGGGTCTGGCGCACTCCACAGTGGTGACCCCGCTCATGTTCGAGTACCAGCTCATCGAGCGCGCCCGGGCGCAGCGCCGCCGGATCGTGCTGCCGGAGGGCGATGACGATCGTGTGCTGCGGGCGGCCGCGACGGTGCTGGCGCGCGGCATCGCGGACGTGACGATCCTGGGCGAAGAGGTCGAGGTGCGCAGTCGCGCCATCGAACTGGGTGTCGACATCACCGCCGCGACCGTGCTCAGCACATTCGACCCGGTGCACGTGGACCGGTTCGCGCACGAGTACCACCGCCTTCGCTCGCACAAGGGAGTCACTTTCGCCAAGGCGGCCGACACGGTGACGGACGGGTCCTACTTCGGCACGCTGATGGTGCACCTCGGCCTGGCGGACGGCATGGTCTCCGGAGCGGCGCACACCACCGCGCACACCATCCGGCCCGCGTTCGAGATCATCAAGACCAAGCCGGGCGTCTCGGTGGTCTCGTCGGTGTTCCTCATGGCACTGGCCGATCGCGTCCTGGTCTACGGAGACTGCGCCGTCATCCCCGACCCGACCTCGGCTCAGCTCGCCGACATCGCCATCTCGTCCGCGGCGACCGCGACCCAGTTCGGCATCGATCCGCGCATCGCGATGCTGTCCTACTCCACAGGGGAGTCGGGTGCCGGTGCCGAAGTCGAAAAGGTCCGCGCTGCCACGATGCTGGTCCGCGAGCGCGCTCCCGAACTCCTCGTCGAGGGGCCCCTCCAGTACGACGCCGCCGCAGATGTGGCGGTGGCGGCAGCGAAGATGCCGGGCTCCGCGGTGGCCGGGCGGGCGACGGTGTTCATCTTCCCCGACCTGAACACGGGCAACAACACCTATAAGGCGGTGCAGCGCTCGGCCGGCGCCGTCGCGATCGGACCGGTGCTGCAGGGGCTGAACAAGCCGATCAACGACCTCTCCCGGGGCGCGACGGTCGATGACATCGTCAACACCATCGCGATCACGGCCATCCAGGCCCAAGCCCAGGAGGATTCCGCGTGAGAACGGCGCGCACAGCATCCGGCCATGTCCCGGATCTTGTTGCCCGGCACGCCACGAAGCAACAACACATGGGACACGGTGGGGGAGAGGGATGCCGATGAGCGTCGTGCTCGTGGTCAACAGCGGCTCGTCGTCGTTCAAGTACCAGCTGATGGATATGGATGCCGAGACGGTGCTCGCCTCGGGACTGGTCGAGCGCATCGGCGAAGAGACGGGCCGATCCTCGCACACGGTGTTCACCGAACGCTCGGACGGCCCTGCGCCGACCATGCTGGACGCGACCTACACGCGCGAGCTGCCGATCCCCGATCACACCGCCGGGTTCGCCGTGATGCTGGAAGCGTTCGGGCAGAACGGGCCGTCACTGGCCGAACGTCCGCCGATCGCGGTCGGGCATCGCGTCGTGCACGGCGGCGCCAGGTTCTTCGAGCCGACCCTGATCACGCGCCTGGTGGAGATCAACATCGCCGAGCTGTCGGTGCTGGCCCCCCTGCACAATCCGGCCAATCTCGCCGGTATCGAGGCGGCGAAGAAGGCGTTCCCGGACGTCCCGCACGTGGCAGTCTTCGACACGGCGTTCCATCAGACGCTTTCGCGCGCGGCGTACACCTATGCGATCGACGAGGACCTCGCCGAGGAGTACCGCATCCGCCGCTACGGGTTCCACGGCACGAGCCACAAGTTCGTCAGCGAGCAGGCGGCCCTGTTCCTGGGGCGGCCGTTGGCCGAGTTGAAGCAGATCGTGTTCCATCTGGGCAACGGCGCGTCCGTCACCGCCGTGGACGGCGGCCGTTCCGTGGAGACCTCCATGGGGCTGACCCCGCTGGAGGGCCTGGTCATGGGCACCCGCTCAGGCGATATCGACCCCGCCGTCCTGTTCCACCTCGCCCGCCGGGTGGGCATGTCCATCGACGAGCTGGATGAGCTGCTGAACAAGCGCAGCGGACTGCTCGGGCTGTCCGGCTTCTCCGACTATCGAGACATCCGCGCGGCGATCGCGCGCGGCGAAGACCGCGCCATCCTCGCCTTCGAGGTGTACGCGCACCGGCTGCGCGGATACGCCGGCTCCTACATCGCCCAGATGGGGGGTGTGGATGTCATCTCCTTCACCGCCGGCGTCGGCGAGAACGCTCCGGCCGTCCGTGCGGCGGGGCTGGAGACACTGGGGTTCGCCGGCGTCGAGATCGACCTCGAACGCAATGCGGCGACCGGCCGCGGCATCCGAGTCATCTCCACGGACGCGTCCCGCGTGACCGTGCTGGTCGTCCCGACGAACGAGGAGCTCGAGATCGCCCGTCAGACCCTCACCGTCGCCGGGACCTGAGCGGTCGTGTCCATGCCCCAGACGGTTACGGCGGGCCTCTGCGCCGGACTACGCTGGTGGCCGGCGCAAAGACGAGCCGCAGCCCGTCATCCGCACCTCGCCCTGGAGGTTTCGTGACCGTCGACGCCCCGCCCGACCTCACTTCGTACGACGCCGTCCTGTTCGACCTGGACGGCGTCCTGACGCCTACCGCCGAAGTGCACATGCACGCCTGGCAGACCATGTTCGAGGAGCTGTTCGCAGCCTGGGACATCACGCCCCCGTACACGGAGCGCGACTACTTCGACTACCTCGACGGCAAGAAGCGCTATGACGGCGTGGCCAGTCTGCTGCGCAGCCGCGACGTCGAGGTGCCGTGGGGCGATCCCGCCGACCCGCCGACGGCCGATACGGTGTGCGGCATCGGCAACCGCAAGAACGAGGTGTTCTCGCGGCTGCTGCGGGCCGAGGGGATCGTGGCGTACCCCGGCTCGGTCGCGCTGCTGGACGAGCTGGATGCCGCGGGCACGCCTACCGCGGTGGTGTCCAGTTCGAAGAACGCCGAAGAGGTGCTGCAGTCCGCCGGGCTTCGCGCACGGTTCCCTGTGGTGATGGACGGCGTCATCGCCGAACGCGACCACCTCGCCTCCAAGCCGGCGCCGGACGTGTTCGTCGAGGCCGCGCGGATGCTCGGCGTCGATCCCGCCCGGAGCGCCGCGATCGAGGACGCCATCAGCGGAGTTCAGTCCGCCGCCGCCGGCGGTTTCGCCCTGGTGATCGGCGTCGATCGGGGCACCGGCCCGGATGAGCTGCGCCGAGCCGGCGCGCACGTCGTGGTGGACGACCTTGCGGCACTGGTGCGCCGCCCCGAATCCTCCCCCCAGACCGATGCCCAGGAGCTTCCCGAATGATCGACCGCGACCGCTTTCCCGTCGACCCGTGGAACCTCGTCGAGACGAGCTTCTCGATGGAGGATGTCGGCGTGACCGAGACGATCTTCGCGGTCGGTAACGGCTACCTGGGACTGCGCGGCAACCAGATCGAGGGCCGCTTCGCGCAGGAGCACGGCACGTTCATCAACGGATTCCATGAGACCTTCCCGATCCGTCACGCCGAGCAGGCGTTCGGGTTCGCGGAGGTCGGGCAGACCATCATCAACGCCCCGGACGCGAAGGTGATGCGGGTCTACGTCGACGACGAGCCCCTCTCGCTGGACACCGCGGACGTGCGCGAGTATCGCCGCGTCCTGGACATGCGTGCGGGCGTGCTGCATCGCCGCATCCGCTGGACCACCCCGTCGGGCAAGGACGTGCTGGTCGAGGATGACCGCCTGGTCTCGTTCGAGGAGAAGCACCTCGCGATCCTCCGCCTCGAGGTGACCGTGCTTAACGCCGACGCCCCCGTCACCGTCAGCTGCCAGGTGATCAACCGGCAGGACGGCGAGAACGTGTACGGGGGCACCACGACGGCGTCCAAGAAGTCCGGCTTCGACCCGCGCAAGGCCGAGCGGATCCACCAGCGCGTCCTGCAGCCGCAGGAATACTGGCAGGACAAGGGCCGATCGGCACTGTCGTACCAGGTGACCGAGTCCGAGATGACGATGGCGGTCGTCGCAGACCACGTGGTGGAGACCGAGAACGAATACACCCACCGCACCCTCGTCGAACCCGATATCGCCAAAGACGTCTTCCGCGTCCAGGCTCGCGCGGGCGTGCCCATCCGCATCACCAAGCTCGTGAGTTACCACACCTCCCGGGGCGTTCCGGCCCGCGAGCTGGTCGACCGCTGCCGGCGGACGCTGGATCGGATCGAGGTCGAAGGCGTCGAGCTGCAGTACGAGCGTCAGCGTCTCTGGCTGGAGGGCTTCTGGTCGCGTTCGGACGTGCGCATCGGCGGACACGACGACCTGCAGCAGGCGACCCGCTGGTGCCTGTTCCAGCTCGCCCAGGCCGCGGCGCGCGCCGACGGACTGGGCATTCCCGCCAAGGGCGTCACCGGCTCCGGCTACAGCGGTCATTACTTCTGGGACACCGAGATCTACGTGCTGCCGTTCCTGGCGTACACGACGCCGCTGTGGGCGCGCAATGCGATCCGGATGCGGTATCTGATGCTCCCGGCCGCCCGCCGCCGCGCGCACCAGCTGAATGAGCACGGCGTGCTGTTCCCGTGGCGGACCATCAACGGCGAAGAGGCATCCGCCTATTACGCCGCCGGCACCGCGCAGTACCACATCAACGCCGACGTGTCCTTCGCGCTGGCCAAGTACGTGCGCGCGACCGGAGACATCGAGTACCTGCACCGCGAGGGTGTGGACATCGTGGTCGAGACGGCCCGGCTGTGGGCGACGCTCGGGTTCTGGCGCACCAGCGACACCGACGGCGAAGAGTCCTTCCACATCCACGGCGTGACCGGGCCGGACGAATACACCACGGTCGTCAACGACAACCTCTTCACCAACGTGATGGCACGCTTCAACCTCCGCTTCGCCGCGCGCACCGTACGGGAGATGGCCGAGGACGACCCGGAGGCCTACCGCGCGATGACCGACCGGCTGGGGTTGGATCCCTCCGAGCCGGAGGGATGGGAGCGGGCCGCGGAGGCCATGCACATCCCGTTCAGCCCGGCCCTCGGCATCCATCCCCAGGACGCCGTGTTCCTGGAGCGCGAGGTCTGGGACCTGGAGCACACCCCCGCCGATCAGCGTCCGTTGCTGCTGCACTTCCACCCGCTGGTGATCTACCGGTACCAGGTGCTCAAGCAGGCGGACGTCGTGCTGGCACTGTTCCTGCAGGGCAACCACTTCTCGGACGAGGACAAGCTCGCCGACTTCGAGTACTACGACCCGCTGACCACCGGCGATTCGACCCTCTCCGCGGTGGTGCAGGCGATCCTCGCCGCCGAGGTCGGCTACCAGGACCTTGCGCTGGAGTACTTCCGCGAGTCGATCTTCGTCGACCTCGGCGATCTGCACCACAACGCCGCAGACGGGGTGCACGTCGCCTCGGCCGGTGGCGTGTGGACGGCGCTCGTCTCGGGCTTCGGCGGCATGCGCGATCACTTCGGCGAGCTCACCTTCGATCCCCGGCTGCCGGCGGACTGGCCGGAGCTGTCGTTCAAGCTGCAGTGGCACGGCACAGCACTGGATGTGACCATCACGCGCGACCAGTTCCGCATCCGCGCGGGCGAGGGCGATCCGCTGGTGTTCAGCGTGCGCGGCAAGCCCTTCGCGATCGGCGCGGGCGAGGAGGTCGTCGTTCCCCTCGTCGGCCAGGGTCCGGTGATCCCCGGGCGACCATCGCTCAAGCAGTTCGCGGACGTCCGCCGCGAAGACGGGACGCTGCTGTCTGCATCGGTGCCCACCGTCACCACGAGCATCCCGGTCATCGGTGCGACGGCGGATGTGGAGCACGGCGCGGACGTGTGATCGCCACACCGCGGGCGATCCGCCGGGGTGCGCGGATCGGGACGAACGCAGCGGGATCGTCCCGATCCGGCCGCATCCGGGGATTCGCCGCGCGCCGCGGCAGGGGCCCGCATCGCCCCGACGCGATGTCGTTCGCACGCCGTAGGCTGGGGGAGTGACGACTGCTCTGTACCGCCGATACCGTCCTGAGGCGTTCGGCGAGATGATCGGGCAGTCTCAGGTCACCGAACCGCTGATGACGGCGCTGCGCAGCGATCGCGTCGGCCACGCCTACCTCTTCTCCGGTCCCCGCGGCTGTGGCAAGACCACCTCCGCGCGCATCCTCGCCCGGTGCCTCAACTGCGCTCAGGGGCCGACCGACACCCCGTGCGGCGTGTGCGACAGCTGCGTCGAACTGGGGCGCGACGGCGGCGGCTCCCTGGATGTCGTGGAGATCGACGCGGCCAGCCACAACGGCGTCGATGACGCCCGCGACCTGCGCGAGCGCGCCGTGTTCGCCCCCGCCCGCGACCGCTTCAAGATCTTCATCCTCGACGAGGCGCACATGGTCACCCCGCAGGGCTTCAACGCTCTGCTGAAGCTCGTCGAAGAGCCGCCCGATCACGTCAAGTTCATCTTCGCCACGACCGAGCCCGAGAAGGTCATCGGGACGATCCGCTCGCGCACGCACCACTATCCGTTCCGCCTGGTCCCGCCCGCCGCGATGCTCGAGTACGTGCAGACCCTATGCGAGGCCGAAGGCGTCACCGTCGAGCCGGGCGTGCTGTCGCTCGTGGTCCGCGCCGGCGGTGGGTCGCCCCGCGACACGCTCTCACTCCTGGACCAGCTGATCGCCGGTTCCGAAGGGACCCTGGTGGAGTACGCGCGGGCGGTGTCCCTGCTCGGCTACACGCACGCAGAGCTGCTGGACGAGGTCGTGGACGCGTTCGGCGCCGCCGATGCCGCGGCCGCCTTCGCCGCCGTGGACCGCGTGGTGCAGACGGGGCAGGACCCGCGTCGGTTCGTCGATGACCTCCTGGAGCGGCTGCGCGACCTGATCGTGATCGCCGCCACGGGTCAAGGCGCGGGCGCCGTGCTGCGCGGGGTGTCCGCGGACGACCTCGCACGGATGACACGCCAGGCCGAGCTCTTCGGCTCCCTGCGGCTCTCGCGCACCGCCGACCTGGTCGTGGCCACCCTCGACGAGATGAACGGCGCCACCTCGCCCCGCCTGCAGCTGGAACTGATGGTCGCGCGCGTCCTGGCACAGACCGCCGCGGCCGCCGCGGCGGCTGCGCCGAGTCCGGCCGTCCCGCGGGCCGCTCCGGCAACGCCCGCTGCGGCTGCGCCCGCCCCGGCACCGGCTCCTGCTGCTGCACCCGCCGCCCCGGCTCCGCCCGCTGCGGCTGCGCCCGCCCCGGCAACGCGGGCTCCGGCTCCGCCCGCTGCGGCACCCGCTCCTGCTGCGGCGCCCGCCGCGCCGGATCCTGCCGCCCCGGCGCCTTCCTCTTCCCCCGCGCCCGCGCCAGCCCCCACCGGGCCGGTCACGCTCCAGCACATGCGGGATGCCTGGCCCGAGGTTCTTGCAGGCCTCGAGTCCAAGAGCCGGTCCTCCTGGCTCATCGCGTCGGTGGCCCGCGTCACGGCGCTCGCCGGCGACGTGCTCACCCTGTCGTTCCAGAGCCAGTCCGACGTCGCACGGTTCAAGAAGCTCTCCGCCGGTGCCGGACCCAGCGAAGACCTCCGCCAGGCGATCCTCGCGGTCCTCGGCATCCGGGTGAAGTACCTGGCCAAGCACGACAGCGACGCCGGCCCCGGGCCGGGAGCGGCCACGCCGGCACCCGCTCCGGCGACCGCTGCCGAGCCGCCGCGGCCACCCTCTGCCGTCCCCGCCCGCGCCGCCGCGGCCGCGCCGGTCACCGAGTGGGTCGTCGCGGCGATCCCCAGCGACGACGACGCGCCCCCGGCCGATGACCCCGAGCCCCCGGCATCCGTGGCGCAGTTCGCCGTCGATGACGAGCCCGAGGACGCCGCCGCGCGTGCACACGTCGCGACGCTCGCTCCGCCGCGGGAGGGCGAGGTGCTGCCGGCACAGGACATCGCGCCCTCGATGCCGACCGAGGACGAGGACCAGGACGAGACGGATGCCGTGACCGACGTGCCGGTGCCGCCCGTGGTGGCGCCGCCGATGCCGACCAGCGCACGGCAGTCCGCCGCCGGCTCGCAGCGCTACGGCGAAGCGGTCGTGCGCCAGGTGCTGGGTGCGCGCTTCGTGCGCGAGGAGCCCTACGAGCCGCCGACGAGGTTCAGCTGACCATGTACGACGGCATCGTCCAGGATCTGATCGACGAGTTCGGGCGTCTTCCCGGCATCGGCCCGAAGTCGGCTCAGCGCATCACCTTCCACATCCTCCAGACCCCGTCCTTCGACGTGTCACGGCTGGCCCAGCTGCTGGCCGAGGTGCGCGAGAAAGTGCGGTTCTGCGAGATCTGCGGCAACGTCTCCGAACAGGACCGCTGCGGCATCTGCCGCGACCCGCGCCGCAACCCGGCCGTGATCTGCGTCGTCGAAGACGCCAAGGACGTTGCGGCGATCGAGCGTACGCGTGAGTTCCGCGGGCTTTACCACGTGCTCGGCGGTGTCATCAGCCCGATCGCCGGGATCGGGCCGGAGGATCTGCGCATCACCCAGCTGATGCAGCGTCTGGCCGACGGCACGGTCCAGGAAGTGATCCTCGCCACCAACCCGAACCTCGAGGGCGAAGCGACCTCCACCTACCTCAGCCGTCTGCTGCACACCCTCGAGATCTCCGTCACACGCCTGGCCTCCGGGCTGCCCGTCGGTGGAGACCTGGAGTACGCCGACGAAGTCACGCTCGGTCGTGCCTTCGAAGGTCGTCGCGCGGTCTGATGATCGCCGCGACCCAGCGCTTCGGCGCCCGCGGCTGGGTGCTCTTCGCCGCGATGGCGGTGCTGTGGGGGATGCCCTACCTGTTCATCAAGCAAGCGGTCGACTCGTACTCGCCCGCGTCGGTGGTCGTGGGACGCACGCTCCTGGCTGCGCTGCTGCTGCTTCCGTTCGCGCTGCGGCAGAAGGCGCTGCGCCCCGCTTTCGCGAAGGTTGGCTGGGTGCTGCTGTTCGCGGGGATCGAGATGGCGGTGCCGTTCCTGCTGCTGGGGCATGCCGAACTGACGCTGCCGTCCGGCCTGACGGGCCTGCTGGTGGCCACCGTGCCGCTGTTCGCGGCGATCATCGCCTTCGCCGGTGGCGACAGAGCGGTCCTGCGGCCCGCCCGCACCATCGGCCTGGTCGTCGGGTTCGCGGGGGTCGGGATCATCGTCGCCGGTCCCGGACTGGCCACCGGCGGTGCCGCCGGCCTGCTCGCGATCGGCGAAGTGCTGATCGTGGCGATCTGCTACGCCATCGCACCGTTCATCGTGGCTCGCAAGCTCACCGGCGTGCCGGCGCTCGGCACGATCACCATCTCGCTGGCCGCGGTCGGGATCTTCTACCTCCCCATCGCGCTGCTCACCCAGCACGAGGTGCCCACGCTCCAGAGCACCGTGTCGTTGGCGGCGCTCGCGGTGCTGTGCACGGCGGTCGCTTTCATCGTCTTCTTCGCCCTGATCGATCACGTCGGTCCGGCGCGGGCGCCGCTGTTCACCTACGTCAACCCGGTGGTGGCCATCCTGCTGGGCGTGCTCATCCTGGGCGAGGAGCTCCACGTCGGCCTGCTGATCGGCTTGCCGCTGGTGATCCTCGGCTGCTGGTTGGCGGCGACCGGCGGCACGGTGCGGACCCGCGAGCCGCCCGGCAAGCTCCCGCCGGTGGCCGCGGGCTGAGCGGACGGTCAGCGCAGCACTTCGACCAGAACGACCCAGGACACCACGATCGCCGCGACGATCGCCAGAAGGCAGCCGGCGGCCGCCAGCAGCAGACCCGACGGATGCGCGGCCATCACGGCGATCGCGCCGGCCAGGTAGGCCAGGATCGGCAGGAAGCCGAGCACGGACTTCGGCAGACGTGCGCGGGCGGCCGGGTCCGGGTCGGCGAAGATCGCGCGCGTCGCGAGCACCTGGAACGCCCCCGCGCCGACGGTGGCGGCCATCAGCAGAACCCCGAACCAGATCGGTGTGATCTCCGGGATCAGCCCGAGCGCGGACGCCACGATCGCCAGGACGAGGGCGGCGATGCCGGCCGCGAGGCGTGCGGTCAACGCGCGCGTCTTGATGATCTGTGCGATGTTGACGCTCGCGGCGACGATCACCAACCCGGCCAGCGCCGCCGTCGCGCCGACCATCGCCACGTTGAACTCGGCCCACGCCTCGAACTCAGCCATGCTCGGGATGCTATCGCGACGGTCCGGACGCGCGGGCACGTGACAGGGCGCGACGAACAGGGCACGATGGTCAGCAACTCACACCGGCGTGGGAGGCCCCATGGATGCGAACCCTGATCCGACGCACCGGACGGTGGCCCTCGTGGGCGGCCCCGGTTCCGGCAAGACGACGCTCGCGGAAGCGCTGCTGTTCCGCAGCGGGGCGATCCCGCGCCGCGGATCGATCGAGCACGGCACCACCGTCTGCGACCACGATCCCGAGGAGATCGCCCGCCAGACGACGCTGGCGATCTCGCTGGCCCACATGCCGTGGGCACCGGCGGAAGGCACCGAGCGGGCGATCACCCTGGTGGACACCCCGGGGCATCCCGACTTCATCGGAGGCGTGGACACGGCCCTGGCGGTGGCGGATGCCGCAGCCGTGGTCGTCAGCGCGGTGGACGGGGTCACCGCGGGCACGCGCGCGGTGTGGGCCGCTGCCCAGGCAGTCGGCCTGCCACGGATCGTGGTGGTCACCCAGGAGGACCGCGCCCGCGCCGACTTCCGCCGTGTGCTGGGCGAACTGCGCGCCGCTTTCGGTGATCACCTGTGGCCGCTGGAGCTGCCGATCGGAGAAGAGCAGGACTTCCACGTCGTCGCAGACCTCCTGAGCGAGCATGCCCTCGTCTACGACGACACCGGCCACTCCCACCAGGAGCCGGTCCCTGCCGCGGCGGAGGCCGAGGAGCACGACCTGCACGTGAGCGTGACCGAGGAGATCGTCTCCCACGACGACGCGCAGCTCGAGGCGTACCTGGACGGCAACGAACCGACACCGGCTGAGCTCGAGCGCACGCTCGCCCACGAGGTCGCCTCCGGCGGGACGGTGCCGGTGCTGCTCTGCTCCGGCCTCACCGGAACCGGTGTCGACCGCGCCGCCGATCTGCTGTGCGCGCTGACGCCGGCCGCACGCGACCACGACAGCCGGATCGTGATCGGCGCCGCCGCGGACGGCGCCGCCGGCACCGAGGTCAGGGTCGCACCCACACCCGATGGCGAGACCGTCGTGCACGTCTTCCGCACGGTGGCCGACGCGTTCGTGGGGCAGATCGCCATGCTGAAGGTCCTCTCCGGAACGCTGCGCCCCGGCGACCGCCTGCGCAACGCCACGACGGGCGCCGAAGAGCGGATGCCGGCCCTGTTCCGGCTCCGCGGCGCCCAGCATCTGCCTGCCGACGCCCTGCGCACCGGCGACGTCGGTGCCGTCGCCAAGCTGGTCGGCTCGCCCACGGGGTCTGTGCTGTGGTCACGGCAAGGCAGCGGACGTCCCGCGCCGCTTCCGTCCCGGCATCCCGTCTACGCCGTAAGCCTCACCCCGGCCACGCAATCCGATGACGCCAAGCTCTCCACCGCGCTGGCGCGCCTGCTCGCCGAGGACCCGACGCTGCGGCTGGACCGGGCGGCGGGCCAGACGCTCCTGCGCGGGCTGGGGGAGACGCACGTCGCGGTCGCGGTGGAGCGGCTCGCGCGCGTCCTCGGCGTGAACGTCACGACCGGTCCCGCACCGGTCGCCTACCGGGAGACGATCGCCCGCGCCGCGCAGGCGGAGGGGAAGCTGAAGAAGCAGTCCGGAGGGCACGGCCAATTCGCGGTGGTGCAGCTGCGGGTGAGCCCCCTCCCGCCGGGAGGCGGTTTCGAATTCGTGGACGCGGTCGTGGGCGGCGCGGTGCCCCGGTCGTACATCCCCGCGGTGGAGAAGGGCGCACGGGACGCGCTGGCTGCCGGGGGACCCCAGGGTCATCCCGTCGTCGACGTGCGCGTCGAGCTGTTCGACGGCAAGTCGCACTCCGTGGACTCCTCCGAGATGGCCTTCCGGACGGCCGCCTCGATCGGCGTCAAGGCGGCGCTGGCCGAAGCCGGCTCGGTGGTGCTCGAACCGGTGTCGATCGTGACCATCACGGTGCCCGCAGCCCTGCAGGGACCGGTCCTCACCGACCTGTCCTCACGGCGGGCGCACGTGAACGCCACCGAATCGACCGACGACGGGGGGACGCGCATCGTGGCGAGCGTCCCCGAGGCCGAACTCGGACGGTACGTGCTGGATCTGCGCTCGCTGACCGGTGGCCAAGGGCAGCTGACCATCACGCCGGACCGGTACGAGCGAGCTCCCAGCACCGCCAGGGCGTAGCGGTCGCAGACCGACTCATGGACGGGCCGGCGCGGCGGGATCCGTAAGATGGTGCGTTGGGCGCGGCATCCGATCGCCCGTTCTTGACCACATGCGCGTCGCTTCGGTGACGCGACTCCGGGAGCTTCATCGTGGCGTTGTTCGTCCAGAAATACGGCGGGTCCTCCGTCGCCGATGCCGAGAGCATCAAGCGCGTCGCCAAACGGATCGTCGACACGCGACGCGCCGGACACGACGTGGTCGTCGCCGTCAGCGCCATGGGCGACACGACCGACGAACTGCTGGACCTGGCCGCGCAGGTGGCCCCCATTCCGGCGCCGCGCGAACTGGACATGCTCCTCTCCAGCGGAGAACGCATCTCGATGGCGCTGCTGGCCATGGCTATCCACTCGATGGGCTTCGAGGCACGCTCGTTCACCGGCTCGCAGGCGGGGATGATCACCGACGCCACGCACGGTGCCGCCCGGATCGTCGATGTCACGCCCGTGCGGCTGCGCGAGGCGCTGGATGAGGGCGCGATCGTGATCGTCGCCGGGTTCCAGGGCTTCAACCGCGACACCCGCGACATCACCACGCTGGGCCGGGGTGGGTCAGACACGACGGCCGTCGCGCTGGCCGCCGCCCTGGACGCCGATGTGTGCGAGATCTACAGCGACGTGGACGGAGTGTTCACCGCAGACCCGCGGGTGGTGCCGCGCGCGCAGAAACTCACCTCGATCTCCAGCGAGGAGATGCTCGAGATGGCCGCGAACGGCGCCAAGGTGCTGTACATCCGTGCCGTGGAGTACGCCCGCCGGCACGGGGTGCTCATCCACGCACGATCCACGTTCAGCTCGGGCGACGGCACCTGGGTGCTCGGTCCGGGCATGGTGCCGCCCGCAGCCCCAGAAGGAGAACAGATGGAAGAGCCGATCGTCGCCGGAGTCGCGACCGACCTGAGCCAGGCCAAGATCACCGTCATCGGCGTGCCCGACGTTCCGGGCAAGGCGGCCGAGATCTTCAAGATCGTCGCGAAGTCCGGTGCGAATGTCGACATGATCGTGCAGAACGTGTCGGCCGCCTCGACCGGCCGCACGGACATCTCGTTCACGCTGCCGAAGGAGGACGCCGGCATCGCGCTGCGCGCGCTGGCGGCGGAACAGCCCGAGGTCGGGTTCGAAAGCCTCGTCCACGACGACCAGATCGGCAAGCTGTCGGTCGTCGGCGCGGGCATGCGCACGCATTCGGGTGTCTCCGCGACGCTGTTCGAGGCGCTGAGCGTCTCGGGCGTGAACATCGAGATGATCTCGACCAGTGAGATCCGCATCTCCGTCGTCGTCCGCGGCGACGATCTGGCCGAGGCTGCCCGCGTGGTGCACACCGCGTACGGCCTCGACGGCGACGCCGAAGCGGTCATCCACGCCGGCACCGGCCGCTGAGCCGCCGACCCACCTCGTTCCCCTGTCACGACACGCCGACGCGGCGTGCCGTTTGTGACAGGCGAGCGGTGACCGGGCCGACCGGCATCCGGCGGCCGGGGCGACCGGCATCGAGGGACCGGGGCGACCGGCATCGAGGGGCCGGGCCGACCGGCATCCGGCCCCGGCCGGTACAATCAGGCAACCCCGCGCACCGATGGCGTCTGCGCGCCCACTCTGCATCGAGGAACCCGTCATGACCCGCATCTCCGACTCAGGACTCTCCATCGCCGTCGTCGGCGCCACCGGCCAGGTCGGGGGTGCGATGCTCGACATCCTCGAGGAGCGCGGGTTCCCCGTCCGCGAGCTGCGCGCCTTCGCCACAGCGCGCTCCGCGGGCTCGGACGTCATCTTCCAGGGCAAGGCCGTGATCGTCGAGGACGTCGCCACGGCACACCTCGCCGGAATCGACATCGCCCTGTTCTCGGCGGGCGCCACCGGCTCCCGGGCGCACGCGCCCCGGTTCGCCGAGGCCGGCGCCACGGTCATCGACAACTCCAGCGCGTGGCGGATGGACCCGGACGTGCCGCTGGTGGTCAGCGAGGTGAACCCGCACGCGATCGCCGAGGCGCGCAAGGGCATCATCGCCAACCCGAACTGCACCACGATGGCCGCGATGCCGACGCTGAAGGTGCTCGACGCCGAGGCAGGGCTGGAGCGACTCATCGTCAGCACCTACCAGGCCGTCAGCGGGTCCGGTGTCGCCGGTGTCCAGGAGCTCCTCGGCCAGATCGAGGGCGTCATGGCGCAGGGCGATGTCGATCGCCTCGCGCGCGACGGCTCGGCACTGGATTTCCCGCAGCCGGACAAGTACATCGCGCCGATCGCGTTCGACGTCATCCCGTTCGCCGGCAACCTCGTCGACGACGGGTCCAACGAGACCGATGAGGAGAAGAAGCTGCGCAACGAGAGCCGCAAGATCCTCGAGCTGCCGGATCTCCGCGTGGCCGGCACCTGCGTGCGCGTGCCCGTCTTCACGGGCCACTCGTTGAGCATCAACGTCGAATTCGCGCGCGAGATCACTCCCGAGCGGGCACGCGAAGTGCTCTCCGCTGCTCCGGGCGTCACGCTGGAGGAAATCCCCACCCCGCTGCAGGCGGCCGGCAAGGACCCGAGCTTCGTGGGTCGCATCCGCGCCGACCAGTCCGCCCCCGAGGGCAAGGGGCTGGTGCTGTTCATCAGCAACGACAACCTGCGCAAGGGAGCCGCACTGAACGCGGTGCAGATCGCTGAGCTCGTCGCGGCGGGGCTGACCGCCGACGCCTGAGCCACAGCCTCCGATTGCGCACATCGCGGTCCAGCGATAGGTGCGAGGACGACGGATGCCGGCCTCCTGCGCGTCCGGGGGACGGTCCGGCCGCGCCTAGACTTGTCTGGTGACAGAAACCGTCGATGTCGTTCTCATCGGTGGCGGCATTATGAGCGCCACCCTGGGCACGCTCCTCTCTGAGTTGCAGCCCGACTGGAAGATCGTCGTCTACGAACGACTCCACGACGTCGGTCTGGAAAGCTCCAACGCGTGGAACAACGCCGGGACCGGTCACGCCGCGCTGTGCGAGCTGAACTACACGCCCGAGGGTCCGGACGGCAGGATCGATCCGTCCAAGGCCATCTCGATCAACGAGCAGTTCCAGCAGAGCAGGCAGTTCTGGTCCTCGCTCGTGGAGGAGGGCGCGCTGGATGCCCCCTCGACCTTCATCAACTCCACGCCGCACATGACCTTCGTCCGGGGCGAGAAGGATGTCGCGTTCCTCAAGAAGCGGTACGAAGCGCTGAAGGACCAGCCGCTGTTCGCCGGCATCCAGTACAGCGAGGACTCGCGCGTCATCAACAAGTGGGCGCCGCTGCTGATGCAGAAGCGTCTGGCGGGCGAGCCGTTCGCCGCCACCCGGGTGCCTGCCGGCACCGACGTGGACTTCGGCGCCTTGACGCACCAGCTGTTCGACAATCTGCGCGAGCGCGGGGCGCAGGTCGTCACCAACCGCGAGGTGCGCAAGCTCAAGCGGATGAAGGATGGGACCTGGCGCATCAGATGGCGCAACTCGATCGGCAGCAGCCCGGGCGAGACGCGGGCGCGGTTCGTGTTCGTCGGCGCCGGCGGCTGGGCGCTCAAACTGCTGCAGCGCTCCGGCATCCCGGAGATCAAGGGCTACGGGGTGTTCCCCATCGGCGGACAGTGGCTGAAGACCAGCAACCCCGCCCTGGTGGCCAAGCACAAGGCCAAGGTGTACTCGCAGGCCTCGGTCGGCGCGCCGCCGATGTCGGTGCCGCACCTGGACACCCGCGTGGTCGACGGCGAGACCTCGCTGCTGTTCGGGCCGTTCGCCACGTTCAGCCCGAAGTTCCTCAAGAACGGTTCGATGCTCGACATCGTCTCGCAGGTACGCCCCAGCAACCTGTGGCCGATGATGAAGGTCGCCATCGACAACCCGTCGCTGATCACCTACCTGGTGGGTGAGCTGCTGAAGAACCACAAGAAGAAGGTCGACAGCCTGCGCACCTTCATGCCCACGGCCAAGGACGAGGACTGGGAGCTGCTGAACGCGGGTCAGCGCGCCCAGGTGATGAAGAAGGACCCCAAGAAGGGCGGCGTCCTCCAGTTCGGCACCGAAGTCGTCACCGGCGCGGATGGAACGATCGCCGGGCTGCTGGGCGCCTCGCCCGGTGCGTCCACGGCCGTGTCGATCATGCTGGGCCTGCTTCAGACCTGCTTCCCCGACCGCATCCAGGAGTGGGAGCCGCGCCTGCGCGTGCTCATCCCCAGCTACGGGCAGCAGCTCAACCCGCGTCCGGAGGTCGCCGAGGAGATCCTCTCCGAGACCGCGGAAGCCCTCGCCCTCACCGCCTGAGGGCTCGCGCCGCCCCGGCCGCGCGGCGTTGACCCGCGGCTCTGCCGCTCGCACCCGCCGGCGTCGCGGCGCGCACCCGCCCGGCGTCGCGGCTCGCGCCGGTTGCCGACACGGTGCGGCCCTAGGGTGGGGGGATGCGACTCAGGGGACGACGATCGCACCGAGCGGTCGCGCTCCTGGTCGTGATCGGGATGGCGGCGCTGCTCTGGCCGGCACCCGCCAACGCCGTTGATGCACGCGGCGCGGAGCCGGCGGCCGTATCGGTGACGCCGGAGCTGGTCGCTCCCACGTCGGTCGAGGATTTCGCCTACGACTCCTTCGAGGCGGACTACTATCTCGTGCGCGGCACCGGCGGCCGGAGCCACCTGTTCACCACCGAGAAGATCGTCGCGCGATTCCCGGAGTTCGACCAGAACCGTGGCATCGTCCGGTCGATTCCCAAGGTGGACTCCGGCATCGCCCACGACACCCAGGTCATGGGCGTCACCGGGGCCGGAGGCGCCGCGATCCCGTGGTGGACCGAGCAGGATGATGACTGGGTCTACGTGCTCACCGGCGACGACTCGTACGTGCGCGGAACCCAGACCTATGTCATCTCCTACACGATGCGCGACGTCGTCCTGCGCTACGAGGACACCGACGCCGACGAATTCTATTGGGACACCGTCGGAACGGATCACGCTCAGCCGTTCGGTTCGGTCGCCGCGCGGGTTCACATCGGCGGGGATGCCGCGGCCGGGCTCCTCCCGGATCGGACGTACTGCTATACCGGGCC
This sequence comes from Microbacterium sp. zg-B185, assembly GCF_030246885.1. Classification (NCBI taxonomy): domain Bacteria; kingdom Bacillati; phylum Actinomycetota; class Actinomycetes; order Micrococcales; family Microbacteriaceae; genus Microbacterium; species Microbacterium sp. zg-B185. The sequence continues at coordinate 2,522,196 of NZ_CP126739.1, read as the reverse complement.
GGAAGGCTCGACGGACACCTGCGAGTTCCAGCCCGCGACAGCAGCGGATTGGCCGGGAGAGGTCGCGGTCTGGGCGGCGTCGGTGGGCGCGATGGACGCGGGGGACCGGTCCGTGTCGTTCACCGCCGGCGACGTCGACCTCGGGCCGGACGAGAACGTCACCGTCGCGATCGGGTTCGAGCCGGGCACGTTCGCTGCGCTGACCGCGCCGCCCCCGCCCCCGTACCCGTGGTGGGAGTGGATCCTCCCGGCCCTGGCGCTGCTGACCGGCGTCGGCGGGCTGGTGGTCGTGCTCGTGCTGCGGGTGCTGCTGCGGCGCAACCCGGACCGCTCCCCGGTGATCGTGCAGTACACGCCCCCGAAGGACGAATCGATCACTCTGTCGGCGGGGGTGCTCGATGTGCCGGAGCGCGCGATGGCCGCGCACTTGGTCGACCTCGCGGTGCGGGACGCGGTGGAGCTGCGTGCGTCCGGGGACCGGGAGGATCCGGAGGATTTCGAGGTGATCCTGCGCAGCAGGGACGGACTCGAGCACGACGATCTGCGCGTACTGGACACGCTGTTCGCACGGAAGGCCAAGCCGGGAGCGGGGGTGGACCTCGGCAGGTTCGCCGAGAAGCCACCGGCGCGCGCGGTCACCTACGTCCGACGCATCGACGAGTACACGCTCCAGCGCGGCTATCGCAGCAGGCTCCCGGCCTGGATCGGCTCGGTGCGCATCGCGACCGGCATCCTCGGCTTCGTTCTCGCGATGCTGCTGCTGACGCTGGCCGACACCTCGTACGAAGTCCTGGCCGAGCTGTCTCCGATCGGCGGGGCAGTGTACGCCGCGGCGATCGTCAGCGGCTTCTTCGCATTCATCGGCCTTCCGTTCATCCCGCTGCCGAAGACCACGCTCACCGTGGCGGGCGGCATCCATCAGACCTACCTGGACGGCATCCGCGAGTACCTCCGGCTCGCCGAAGCGGATCGCCTGCGCGCCGCCCAGTCGCCGCAGACGGCCGATCTGGTCTCATCCGGCCGCCGCACGTTCGGTGAGACGCCCAACGCGCCGGGGGACAGCATCGTCAATGTCTACGAGCGGCTCCTGCCGTACGCCGTCCTGTTCGGAATGGAACGCGAGTGGGTGAAGGTGATCCGCAGCGCATCCCCGGTCGCGGACGCTGCGGCCACCCTGCCGCTGCTGGACGCAGTGTCGTCGCGTTCCCTGCAGGACGCGTCATCCTCGATCGGCAGGCTGGCGGCCACGCCCGTCTCCAGCCCGCGCTCCTCCGGCGGCTCGTCATCGGGTTCGAGCTGGTCCTCTTCGGGCGGCTCGTTCGGCGGCGGCTCGTCCGGCGGCGGCGGTGGCGGCGGCGGGTTCGGAGGTCGGTGAGCCGGGGGCGCTGACGGCGACTACGCTCGGCACGTGGCAAAACTGTACTTCCGCTACGGTGCGATGAACTCGGGCAAGTCCTCCTCGCTCCTGCAGGCGGCCCACAACTACGAGGAACGCGGACAGCACGTGCTGATCGCCAAGCCGGCGATCGACACCAAAGAGTCCGACAAGATCTCCAGCCGACTCGGCATGTCACGGACCGTCGACTTCCTCATCCCGCCGGATGCCGATCTGCGCGCCCTGTTCGCCGAGCACCGCGCACGTGTGCAGCAGTCCGCCGCCGAAGCCCTGTTCCCCGAGCAGACGCCGTCCGGGCGGCCCGTCGATGTCGCCTGCCTGCTGATCGATGAGGCGCAGTTCCTCACGCCCGCCCAGGTCGATGACCTGCTGAGGATCGTCGTGCTGGACGGCGTCCCGGTGCTCGCCTACGGCATCCGCACCGATTTCCGCACCGAGGCCTTCCCCGGCTCGCGGCGGCTGCTGGAGCTGGCGCACAGCCTCGAGGAACTCAAGACGATCTGTCGCTGCGGACGCAAGGCCATCTTCAACGCGCGCCTCGTCGGCGGTCGGTTCGTCTTCGACGGCGATCAGGTCGCCATCGACGAGCTCTCCGCCGACCGGGTGACCTACGAGTCGATGTGCGCGGAGTGCTACCTCCGCGAGTCCGGCGGACGCCTCGACGGGCGCTGAGCTTCACCGACGCCGTTCCGCGCCGGCGCGCATCCGGATGCTCGGTAGCATCGGGTGATGCGAGTTCTCCTTGCCGGCGGCGCCGGATACATCGGCGCGCACACCGCCGTGTCCCTGCTGGATGCCGGCCACGAGGTGGTGCTGCTGGACGATCTGTCCGGGACGAGTGCGATCGCGGCCCAACGCGTCGCAGCGATCACCGGCAAGGACGCTCCGCTCGTCGCGGGCGATGCCTCCGACGACGCGGTCCTGGCGGGTGTGTTCGCCGATCACGGCCCCATCGATGCGATCGTGCACCTGGCCGCGTTCAAGGCGGTCGGGGAATCGACCCAGAAGCCCCTCGAGTATTACGCCAACAACCTGGACACCACCTTCGCGCTGCTGCGCGCGGGCCTGCGCCACGGCATCCGCTCGTTCGTCTTCTCCAGCACCGGCACCGTCTACTCCGACCCCGCGGACCTCCCGTTCACCGAGGAATCCACGACGAGCATCGACCTGTCCAACCCGTACTCGAAATCCAAGCGGATCAACGAGGTCGTGCTCGCCGACGTCGCCCGGGTCAACCCCGAGCTGAACGTGACGGTGCTGCGGTACTTCAACCCGGTCGGCGCGCACCCCAGCGGTCTGATCGGGGAGGATCCGGCCGGCATCCCGAACAACCTGATGCCCTTCGTGGCGCGCGTCGCGGTCGGCAAGCTCGACCGCATCGGCGTGTTCGGCGCAGACTACGACACCCCGGACGGCACCGGCCTGCGCGACTACATCCACGTCGTCGACCTGGCCGACGGCCACGTCACCGCACTGGAGCAGGCCCGGCCCGGCTTCGCCGTCTACAACCTGGGCACGGGCACGCCGGTCAGCGTGCTCGAGCTGATCGCGTCCTTCGAGAAGGCGGTGGGTCACGAGCTGCCCAAGCAGATCCTCGATCGCCGGCCCGGGGATGTGGCGGCGACCTACTGCGACCCGTCCAAGGCGGAGCGCGACCTGGGCTGGAAGGCGCAGCTCACGATCGATGACTCCTGCCGCGACTACTGGAACTGGCAGTCCCAGAACCCCGACGGCTACGCGACCGCCTGACACCGGACACCTGGCCGCTGTCGCTGTCGCTGTCCGCTGCCGCATCGGTGTCCCGATTTCGCAGCTTATGGGCCGCTATCGGGTGCTGATTTGGGACATCGGCGACGTTACGCGGGCTTGGGAGAGCGTGCCGGGCGCCGGCGCGGAGGAAGCGGGACCAGCATCGACGTGGACCGCCGGTAGTCGGCGTACGCGGGGTACTTCGAGGCCGAGATCGACTCCGTGAAGATCGTCGATCCGATGAACAGCAGGGTCAGCAGGGCGGCTCCGACGATCGTCCAGTTCAGCGCACCGCCCCACACGCCCAATCCGGATGCCACGGCCGCCGTCGCTCCGATCGCATAGAACGTCCACCACTGCGCCTGCTCGAAGAAGAAGTTCGGGTGACGGCTGTATCGGAACAGCCCCGACGTGACGAAACCGGGCTCGAGGCGACCGCCTGCGGCGGCCTTGGCGCGATGGAAGTCCCACTGCTGCTGGTCGGCGACGAACTCACCGACCAGGAACGCGGCGAACAGGACCGCGAACACGACATCCCACCCGTTGAGCGCCGCGGGATGCTGCCATGCCATCAGAGCCGGAAGCGTGATCAGCACGAGCAGCGCGTTCTGGTACAGCACGATGAACAGAAGATTGAAGACCTGGAACTGCCAGGGCTTCATCCGTGCGCGCAGGATGGCCCAGCGGTAGTCCTCCATGCCGGTGTACCCGCCCTTGCGGGCGAAGTTGAACGTCAGTCGGACCGCCCACGCCGTGACCAGCACCGCCATCAGGATCAGACGCGCAGCGTCGATGCCGGCGGTGATCCCGGCTACGGCGAAGATCCACACGTACACGGCCGGCACGATCGACCAGAGGCGGTCCACCCAGGAGGTGTCCTTCGTGATGAGTGACGCGATCCAGCAGAACGCGCACGTCAGCGCGGCGACGATCACGACGATGGCCAACGGGTCCATGGCACCAGAGTAGGCGACGGCGCAGTCAACCCGCATGCACACACGACGTGTCCGTGAATCCCTGTGGATGGGGATATCTGCCCATCAGGGCTGGATGCCGCCGTGGTTAGGATGGACTTTCTGCCCCGCACCGCGTCACGCACCCGCAGTGCGGGCGCAGAGGGCCGGTGCGGATGGCCGGCCAGGGGCGATGCATCACGACATCAGGGCATTAGGGGAGAACAGCGGATGAAGGCCTTGTCGTGGATGCGTGCGCGCCCCAAGGCGCTCGCGTCGGCGGCCGGCGTCACCGTGGGCGTCGTCGCGATCACCACGATGGCTTTCAGCTACGAGGGCTTCCCGACCACAAAGGTGGACCTGAACGACGGCGGCGTCTGGATCACCAAGACCTCCAGCCTGCTGGTCGGGCACTTCAACCACGAATCCACCGTGCTGGATGGCGGTCTGCGCACCACAGGCGAGAACTACGACATCCTGCAGGACGCCACGAATGTGCTGGTCGTCGACGAGGGCGGTTCCACCGTCACCGCGGTCGACCCCGCTCGGGTCTCGTTGGGCGATTCCGCCGGCATCCCCAGCGCCGCGAAGGTGTCGCTGGGCAACAAGACCGCCGCCATCCTGGACACGAAATCCGGCGCCCTGTGGGTGGTGCCGGTACGGGGGATCGCGTCGTTCGAGATCGAGGCGGCCGATCCGGTCGCCGAGCTCGGCGAGAACGCGGATGTCGCGGTCGCAGTGGACGGCACCGTCTTCGCCCTGTCGACCGCGCGCGGCGAGGTCGTCACCGTGTCCGTCGACAACGAAGGCGAGGCGCTGGAGCCCTCGACCGCGTCGCTGGGCGAGCTCGACTCGTCCGCGCAGTCGACCATCACCGCCGTGGGGCGCACTCCGGTCGTGCTCGATGCGGCGGCCGGAGCCGTGCTGACGCCCGGCGGATTCCGGACTGAGATTCCCGACGCCGACGGCGCCGTGCTGCAGCAGGCCTCGGCGGAGACCGATGCCGTCGCCGTGGCGACCGGGTCTGCCCTGGTGCGCGTGCCGCTCGACGGCGCAGATCCTTCCGTCACGGATGCCGGTGGACAGGGCGCCCCCGCAGCCCCTGTCTGGTTGCGTGGGTGCACGTACGGCGCCTGGGCGGGGTCCGGGGCCTTCGTGCGGGACTGCGCCGGCAGCGCGAACGACGTCACCGCGGCGATTGAAGAGGCCGAGGAGTCGGCCAGCCTCATCTTCCGAGTGAACCGCGACGTGATCATCCTGAACGATGCCGTCGGCGGCGCCGCGTGGATGGCCAACGAGAGCCTTCAGCGCGTCGACAACTGGAACGATCTGACTCCTCCCGAGGGCGAGACCGAGAATGAGGAGGACTCGACGCAGGAGACGGTCGAGTCGACCCTGCCAGAGCGCAGCGAGGTGAACACTCCGCCGATCGCGGAGGACGATTCCTTCGGCGTGCGACCGGGCGGTTCGGCTCTGCTGCCGGTGATCGACAACGACAACGACCCGGACGGCGATGTCCTCGTCGCCACGATCCTGCAGCCGCAGCCGTCGATCGGCACGGTCCAGTCGATCTTCAACGGGGCCTCGCTGCAGATCGCCGTCGCCGAGGATGCCTCCGGTTCGGCCACGTTCGAATACGAAGTCGACGACGGTCGCGGCGGAAAGGACACGGCATCGGTCACGCTGGCCGTGCACGAAGAAGACGTGAACGGGCCACCGACGCCGAAGCGCAAGACCTCGCTCACGGTCGAGACCGGCGGAACCGTCTCCTACAACATCCTGCCGGACTGGATCGATCCCGACGGCGATGACATCTATCTGAAGGAGGTCGTCGCGGCCCCCGGTGACGAGGTCGACTTCAGCACCGACGGTCAGCTCACCTACAAGGCCACGGCGAGTCTGCAGGGCCGCAAGGACGTGCAGGTGACGGTCGCCGACGGCCTCGGCGAGCTGACGACGACCTCGATCGCCCTCGAGGTGCGCCCGCAGGGCACGACCAAGCCGAAGACGAACGCGGATCACGTGGTCACGCGGGTCGGAGAGCAGATCACCGTCGCGCCCCTGGCGAACGACACCAGCTCGGGGCGGGAACCTCTGCGCCTCGGCCGTGTGGACGAGGTCCCCGGCGCCACCGTCCTGCCCGACTTCACCAACAAGACCTTCTCGTTCACGGCCCCGACCGTCGGCGTCTACTACGTGCAGTACCTTGCGACTGCGGGGCCGGAGAACGGCGAGGGACTCGTCCGCATCGACGTGATCGATGCCGCAGATGTCGATCTGCCCCCGGTCGCAGTGCGCGACGTCGCTCTGCTGCCGACCGGTGGCGACGTGCTGATCGGGGTGCTCAACAACGACGCCGATCCGGCCGGCGGCATCCTCGTCGTGCAGTCCGTGTCGATCGAACCGGGCACGGGGGTCTCCGTCTCGGTGCTGAACCATGAGACGCTGCGCATCACGGATCAGGGCACCCTGGAGGAGCAGGTCCGCGTCACCTATCGGATCTCCAACGGCAAGCAGTCCGCCGAGGGCGAGGTCGTGGTGGTCCCGATCCCGGCGCCGGAGGAAATCCTGCAGCCGGTCACCGCCCCCGATACCGCCTACGTGCGGGCGGGGGACGTGGTGACGATCCCGGTGCTGGACAACGACACCCATCCCAGTGACGATGCGCTGCATGTCGCACCGGAGCTCATCGAGCCGTTCGTCGATCCGGAGGACGGGGAGGCGTTCGTCTCGCAGGACACCGTGCGCTTCAGGGCGGGTCTGGAGGCCAAGACCGTCTACCTGACGTACGAGGCGGTCGACTCGCGTCAGCAGAAGGCCGCGGGCTACGTCACCATCCAGATCCTGCCGGTCGACGAGGAGACGAACGCGGCGCCGCGGCCGCGCGATCTCGTGGCCCGCGCGCTCTCCGGCACCGAGATCGACATCGCGGTGCCCCTCGACGGCATCGACGGTGACGGCGACTCGGTGGAGCTGCTGGACATCTCGTCGAGCCCGACCAAGGGCCGCATCGTCGAGGTTGCGCAGAACTACTTCAGCTACGAGGCCTTCGACGACTCGACGGGCGTGGACGTCTTCAAATACAATGTGCGCGATCGCCTCGGCAAGGAGGGCACCGCCACCATCCGCGTCGGCATCGCGCCGGCGGAGCAGGTGAACCAGGCGCCGTACGCGGTCAAGGACGCGGTCGTCGTGCGCCCGGGCCGCGAGATCGCCGTACCGGTCATGCTCAACGATTCCGACCCGGAGGGCGACAAGGTCTCGCTGGTCAAGAGCGGCCTGGAAGTCCCCGCGATCGACGGGCTGTCGGCGCGGGTCTCCGGCGACCGGGTGCTCGTCCGGGCGCCGGACAACGCGCTGGAGACGTCCCTGCAGTACACCATCACCGACACGCGCGGAGCCACGGCGACGGCGGTGTTGCAGATCACGGTGGATGAGGACGTCCCGCTCCAGGCGCCGGTCGCCCGCGACGACCGCCTCCGACCCATCGACCTCGAGGATGGCAGCCTTTCGGCGGATCTCGACATCCTCGACAACGACGAGGATCCCGACGGCACCACCGAGCACCTCGAGGTGGAGGTCGGTGCAGGAGGAACGCTCCTGGACAACGGCACAGTCACGGTGACCGTCACCGACCAGCTGCAGCTCATCCGCTACACACTCACGGACCAGGACGGCCTGCAGGCGTCGGCGTTCATCTTCGTCCCGTCGGAGGACGGACTGCGCCCGACGCTGACCTCGACCAAGCCGCTCGAGGTGATCAGCGGCGAGACGAAGGAAGTGCCGCTCTCGGAGTACGTCACCGTCGCCGGAGGCGGCGATGTCGTGATCACCGAGCACGCCAAGGTCAGTGCCGTGAACGCCGACGGCTCCGACCTGGTCAAGGACGAGCGGACGCTGGTGTACACCTCGGCGCCGGGATACTTCGGACAGGACGCGCTGACCTTCGAGGTCACCGACGGGACGGGTCCGGACGACCCCGACGGCCGCAAGGCGACGCTCAGCATCCCGATCAACGTGCTGCCGCCCGAGAACCAGCAGCCGAAGTTCGTCGGCGGTCAGATGAACGTCGCACCGGGCGAAGAAGCCGGCGTCCTCGACCTCGCCGCACTCACCGTCGACCCCGACCCGGAGGACGCCGGCACGCACGAGTACTCCCTCGCGGGCGGACAGGACAAGGGGATCACCGCGGAGATCGACGGCGACAAGCTCCTGGTGAAGGCCGCCTCCAACGCCAAGAAGGGTGCGGCGACGACGCTGACGCTCCGGATCAGCGACGGCGTGACCGACCCCATCGAGGGAGCGGTGCTGGTGCAGGTGACCGCATCGAACCGAGCGATGCCCGCTGCCAACACCGACACGATCGCGGAGGCCGATCAGGGCAAGGCCGTCACGGTTCCCGTTCTGGCCAACGACTTCAACCCCTTCCCGGAGACGCCGCTGAAGCTCCTCTCCGCGAACGTCGAGACCGGTTCGGGCAGCGCAAGCGTCAACGGCGACAATGTGGTGGTCACTCCGTCCGCCGACTTCGTCGGAACCCTCGTTGTGCGCTACACCATCCAGGACTCGACCGAGGATCCCGACCGCCAGGCGACCGGTCAGGTCGTGCTCACGGTGCAGGGCGTCCCTGCGGCGCCGGGTGCGCCGACGGTCACGAGCGTGCAGGATCGCACGGTCGTGGTCTCGTACGGCGCCCCGTCGAACAACGGCGCCGAGATCACGAAGTACACGGTGCGATCGGTGCAGGGCAGCGCCTACTCCAAGGACTGCCAGTCGACGACGTGCACGCTGGACAACCTGACGAACAACGTCGAGTACGTGTTCCAGGTGACCGCCACCAATCGGGTGGGCGAGTCGAAGCCGTCGGGTTCGTCGGCCGTCGCTCGTCCGGATGCGCGGCCGGACACCCCGAACCCGCCGACACTGGCCTTCGGTGACAGGTCGCTGCAGGTGGCCTGGACGACGCCGACGACACCCGGTTCACCGGTGGAGCGGTTCACGCTGGAGATCTCTCCCGCGCCGCCGTCGGGGATCACACGAAAAGAGGTCACCGGCAACGCCGTGACCTGGGAGGGCCTGGAGAACGGCGGCAACTATCAGGTGCGGGTGCAGGCGCACAACCGTGCGCCGGAGCCCTCGAGCTGGAGCAACTGGTCGGCGTCCGAGGTGCCGGCCGGTCCTCCGCTGGCGGGTTCGGCTCCGACGACGGCCGAGCTGCAGCCGGTCGGCAGCCAGGCCCAGATGCAGGTGAACTGGGCGACGCCGTCCGCGAACGGCGACGCGATCGACGCCTATCAGCTGGAGGTGTGGGAGGGATCCAGCCTGCAGAAGACCTTGACGCCCGGCGCAGGATCCAACAGCCAGGCCATCGTCGTGCCGACCTCCGAGAACGCGTACACGTATCGGATCCGGGGTCACAACAAGGCCGGCTGGGGTGAGTGGAGCGCCATGTCGGCCCCGCGCCGCGGCGTGATCGCCCCCTCGCCTCCGCAGGTCACCGGCGTCGCCGCCGCGGACCGCCAACTGACGGTGAGCTATACCCCCGGTGCGCGCAACGGCGCGCGGGCGGGTGAAGTGGCGTACCAGTACCGCCTGAACGGCGGCGGCTGGGCAGGATTCCCCGGCAATGGCGTCATCGGCGGCCTCGCCAACGGCACCTCTTACTCGGTCGAGATGCGGGCCGTCGCAACGGTGGATGGCGCGACGTACGCCGGAGGGGTCTCCAACTCCGTCGCCGAGGTCCCGTTCGGTCCTCCCGGCGCCCCCACGGCCGGCGCCAGGAACCTCGGTCAGAGCGTGGAAGTCACCTGGAATTCGGGAGGATCCGACAACGGACGTCCGATCCAGACGACGCAGATCCGGCTCGACGGCGGCGGCTGGCAGGACGTGGGCGGCAACGGGTCGCGGACGGTCGGCAATGGGTACGAGCAGACCCACACCATCGATGTGAGGGCGCAGGACTCCACCGGCGCGTGGTCCCCGGTCGCCTCGGCATCGGCCCGCACCGACGACCAGCCGCAGCCCCGGGTGTGGGTCACCCAGGGTGACGCGGCAGGCAGCTGCGTGAACGGATGCCGCCAGATGGTCGTGAACTGGGAGAACCTGAACATCGGCAACGCCACGGTGACGTGTCACTCGAGCAACAGCGGCCAGATAGAGGACCTCACCTACACCGTCAACTTCAACGGCAGCGGCTCCAAGCAGCTGGGCTGCTGGGTGGGACGCGACGGTCAGGACGTCTGGGTCGACATCCTCGGCTGGGGGAGCGGCGTCGACACCGAGAAGAGATTCTGGGCGCGGCCCTAGCCGAGCCCAGCCATTCGCATACGACAGAGAGCAGTGACGAAATGAGCATGACCCCCGATCAGGCCGCCTGGTTCCAGGCGACATTCCTGCGCCTGGTGCACAACATCGACAAGGCTGTGCAGGGCAAGCACGAGATCGTCGGTCTGGTGGTCGCGTCCATGCTCGCCGAGGGTCATGTCCTCCTCGAAGACGCGCCCGGGACGGGCAAGACCAGCCTCGCCAAGGCGCTCGCCGCGACCGTGCAGGGCACGAGCGCGCGCATCCAGTTCACGCCCGACCTGCTGCCCTCCGACGTCACCGGCGTCACGATCTACGACCAGCAGTCCCACCGGTTCGAATTCCACAAGGGCCCGATCTTCGCATCCATCGTGCTCGCGGACGAGATCAACCGCGCCTCGCCGAAGACGCAGTCGGCTCTGCTCGAGGTGATGGAGGAATCCCGGGTCACCGTCGACGGCGTGACCCACGAAACGGGTCGCCCGTTCCTGGTGATCGCCACCCAGAACCCGATCGAACAGGCCGGAACGTACAAGCTGCCGGAGGCGCAGCTCGACCGCTTTCTGATCAAGACATCGATCGGCTACCCCGACCTCGCGGTGACGGAGAAGATCCTGGCCGGCGCATCCGACCGCAACCCGTCCGCCGGGCTCACCGCGATCATCACGACGGGCGCGGTCGCGGACATGGCCGACCTCGCGGCGTCGGTCCACGTCGAATCTGCTGTGCTGCGGTACGTGGCGGAGCTCGCCGAGGCGACCCGCAACGACCCCGCGACCCGTCTCGGCGTTTCGGTGCGCGGCGCGATCGCCATGATCCGCATCGCCAAGGTGTGGGCCGCCGCCCACGGGCGGCACTTCGTCCTCCCCGACGACATCAAGACCCTGGCGCCTGCCGTCTGGCAGCACCGCCTCCTGCTCGATGCCGAGGCGGAGTTCGCCGGCACCAGCAGTCAGACCGTGATTTCTCGGGTGCTCGACGGGATTGCGGCTCCCCAGGCGCGAACGGCGGCCTGATGGTCGCGGAGGCACTCTCGGCGCCGTCGGCGCAGACGGACCGCGACGCTGAATGGCGTGACGTCGCGGCCGTCATCGGCGCGCGCGTGCTGACGCGCCTCCGCATCATCGGCTCGGCGATCCGCCCGCTGGCCTGGGTCCTCATGGCGATCGCCGTCGGCTTCTGGGCCCTCGGCCAGATCGCCGGGTGGTGGGAGTTCACCGTCGCCGCGATCGTGATCGCGATCACGGTCGCGCTGTGCGCGCTGTTCCTGATCGGCCGCACCGCATACGATGTCTCGCTCGACCTCGCCCGCACGCGCGTCGTGGTCGGTGAGCGCGCCGTCGGTGCGCTCACGCTCGCGAACCGCGGATCCCGAGCCATCCTGCCCTCGCGCATCGTGCTGCCCGTCGGTTCCGGCCGCGGCGAATTCGGCATCCAGCGGCTTGCCCCGGGGGAGGAGGCCGAAGAGCTCTTCGCCATCCCCACCCAGAAGCGCGGCGTCGTCAAGGTGGGCCCGGTGAGCGTGGTGCGCGGCGACCCGCTCGGCCTGTTCGAGAGGGCGCACCGGCGCGACGACCCGGTCGACCTGTTCGTGCATCCGCGCACCGTGCTGTTCGATGGACAGTCGCTCGGCTACCTGCGCGATCTCGAAGGCCTCCCTGCCGCCGATCTGTCCCGGGATGACGTCTCGTTCCACGCTCTCCTGGAGTATCAGCCCGGCGATGACCTGCGGCACGTGCACTGGAAGTCCACGGCTCGGACGGGCACCATGATGGTCCGTCAGTTCGAAGAGACCCGCCGGTCGCACTTCGTGATCGGCCTGTCCCGATCCAGCGGCGACTACTCCACCGCCGACGACTTCGAGCTTGCCATCTCGGCTGCCGGCTCGATCGGCCTGCGGGCACTCCGTGATTCCCAGCGCGTGGACATGCGTGTGCAGGGGCGCGAGCTGCCGGCGGGCACCGGCAAGCAGCTGCTCGACTCGCTCTCGGCCGTCGAGAGCAGCAAACCGCGCGACGGCGGCATCGCGGAACTGGCCGGGGCCGTGTCGGCGACGATGCCGCTGGCGAGCGTTGTGGTGCTCGTGTGCGGATCCGAGGTGCGCCCCGAGGCCCTTCGCCTGGCCTGCTCGCGTCTTCCGTTCGGCGCTCGTGCGCTCGCCATCGTCGCGGACACGACGGCTCCGGCCCCGGCTCTGCGTCGCATCGGCGACGCCGACGTGATCACGATCGGTGCGCTCGAGCAGATCCCGCTCGCTCTGCAGAAGGTCCTCGCGTGACCGCGCCCCGCCCCGCATCCGCGCCGATCACCGCGCGCCGCTGGTGCCTCGACCTCACCGCGAGCGCCGTGCTGGTCGCGGTCGCGCTCGTGGGTTTCTGGCCCACTTTCGCCGGTCCGTCGTTCCTGCCCGCCGCCATCGGCGGCATCGTGATCGGCCTCGGCATCGCGGGCGTCGCCCTGTGGCGACGCTGGGGCATCCTGATCACCACCGGGCTGGTCATCGCCGCGTACTTCGTCTTCGGCGGGGCTCTCGCGCTCCCGCACTCCACCATTCTCGGTGTCGTCCCCACCCTCGAGACGCTGCACAAGCTCGCGCTGGGCACGGTCACCGCCTGGAAGCAGATGCTCACCACGGTCGCCCCCCTCGCGGCAGCCGACGGGCACCTGATCGTGCCGTTCCTCCTTGCGCTCGTGGTCACCACCCTCACCGCCTCGCTGGCTCTGCGAATGTCGCAGGTCGCCTGGGCGCTGCTGCCTGCGGGCGTGCTGCTGATGCTGGTCATCGCGCTGGGCACACCGGAACCGGCATTCCCGATCGGGCAGGGCCTGGTCTTCGCCGTCGTCAGCATCGCGTGGCTCGCGCTGCGGCAGATCTGGGCCCCGCAGAACACGGCGGTGTCGGTCAGCGAGATGCAGCCGTCGCGCGCGTCGCACATGCGCATGCGGCGGCTGCTCGCCGGCGTCGCCGTCGTGGCCGTCGCCGGCGGCGCGGGCGTCGCCACGGGCGCGCTCGCCGCACCGGCCGAACCTCGGCACGTCTTCCGCGACGTGATCATCCCCCCGTTCAACGTCCGCGACTACCCCAGCCCGCTCCAGGCATTCCGCAAGAACGTGCGCGATGACGTCGACGAGACGCTGTTCACGGTGCAGGGACTGCCCAAGGGCGCACGCATCCGCACCGCGGTCATGGACGAGTACGACGGCATGGTCTACAACGTCGCCGACGGGGGACCCACCTCGTCGAGTGCGTTCTCGCCGTTGCGCTCCAACATGTCCCCCGACGCCGAGGGGGTGCCGGTCACCCTCAAGATCGCCGTAGACGAATACGACGGGGTATGGATGCCGACCGCCGGGGCGTTGTCCGAGATCCGGTTCGACGGCGATCGTGCGGAGGAGTTGCGCCGCGGCACCTTCGTGAACACCGCGACCGGCACGGCGGTGGCCACGCCGAGGCTCCGAGCGGGCGATGAGTACTCGGTCGACGCGGTGATGCCGGCCATGCCCGACGATGACCAGCTCGCCGAGGTGGAGTTCGGAAAGGTCGCGGCGCCCAAGCAGAGCAACGTGCCCGAGGAGCTGACCTCTCTCGCGGCGGAGACCGTCGCCAACGCGGAGTCGCCCATCGAGCAGGTGCGCGCGCTGGAGAGCTTCCTCTCCGAAGGCGGATTCTTCAGCCATGGGCTCGAGGGGGAGGTGCTGTCCCGCGCCGGTCACACCGCCGAACGGATCACGACGCTGATCGGCGGCGACCAGATGATCGGCGACGACGAGCAGTATGCGGTGGCAATGGCGCTCCTGGCCGGGGAGGTCGGCATACCGGTGCGCGTGGTCATGGGCTACTACCCCGACGAGGAGCAGGAGGGTGAGGCTCTCTTCACCGCCACCGGCGACAACGTGCACGCCTGGGTCGAGGCCAACTTCGAGGGGGTCGGATGGCTCCCGTTCACCCCGACGCCTCCCGAGGACCAGGTTCCCAACGACCAGAACACCAAGCCGCGGGTCGACCCGAAGCCGCAGGTCCTGCAGCCGCCGCCCCCGCCGCAGGAGCCCGTCGATCTTCCTCCGACGCTGCCCGACGATCGCGAGTCCGAGGACGAGACCCTGAACATCGCCGGCATCCTCGGCGCCATCCTGCTCATCGGGGGGATCGCGCTGGCGATCATCGCCCTGCTGATGTCTCCGTTCATCGTGATCGGCGCCTGGAAGGCATCCAGACGTCGGTCGCGGCGCACGGCCGCGCGGACCGCCGACCGCATCAGCGGCGGCTGGGACGAGCTCACCGATCGCGCCGTCGACTACGGCGCCCGGCTGACCCCGGGTGGCACCCGACCGGAGGAGGCCGCGGCCGTCGTGGCGACGCTCGCCGTTCCCCGCGTCGCGGACCTCGCCCATCGGGCCGACGCCGACGTCTTCGGCCCGGCCGACCCGACCCCCGAAGACGTCGAGTCGTTCTGGAACGAGATCGACACGATCGTGGGGGGCCTGGGGGAGGATGCGGGATTCTGGAAGCGCACCAAGGCGCGTCTGAGCGTACGGTCGCTGCTCGGGGGCACGGCGATCTCGACCCGAATGCGCGGGCTCCGAGAGGCGGCGTCCGCGCGCGTCCGGCGCGAATCCGGCACGATCAAGAGCAGCACGAGCACAGCTGCCGCACCCGAGAGCGAGACCCCATGACGCAGCCCGCGGCCGCACAGATCGCGCCGATCTCCCGCCGCGCGATCGGCTTCCTCATCGACGCGTTCATCGCGGCCGGTCTGGCGATCGTCCTGGGCGGCGGCTTGGTGGTCGCTGCCACGCTCGCCGGCGGCGTCGAGGCGATGCTGACGACGCTGCTGATCGGCGGGCCGATCCTCGTGCTTCTGCTGCTGGCATGGTTCGTCGTGTACACGCTGATGCAGGCGGGTGCGGGCTCGATCGGGATGCGCGCCCAGGGCCTGCGTCTGGTCTCCGCACGTGATCAGGCGGCGCTGGGATTCGGGCGGACGCTTCTGCGGAACATCATCTTCGGCCTGACCAGCTCGATCGTGGTGGGGTACTTCACGCCGCTGTTCGACGGCTCCGGTCGTTTCCAGGGCTGGCACGACAAGGTCGCCGGTTCCCTGATGCTGGATGCGCGCGCGACGGCCTCCGCGGTGTCCGCCTCTGATGCCGCCCCAGCGACGTCGGCAGTCACGGCACCCGGACGACCGGTCCAGCCCGCGCAGCCGGCCCCCGCTGTCGCCGGCATCCCTCCTCGTCCGCCGCAGCCCGCGGTGCCGGCTCCCGCACCCTCCGGGCGCACGCCGGCCATGGCGGCGCCGGCCCAGCCCGCGGCGCCGTTGACGGCACCGACCCGGTCGCGTCCCGGCCAGACCACGCCCGCCGACGAGGGTCCGCTGATCGCGTTCGTGCCCGGCATCACCCCGGCGTCGGCGCATCGCGAGGCGCCGGCGCCGACAGTTGCGCCGGAAGCCGACTCGGATCTGGACGCGACGGTGCTGGGCTACCGTGCCACTGCGCCCATCGCGCCGGTCCCCCCGGCTGTTGCGCCCATCGCGCCGGTCCCCCCGGCTGTTGCGCCCATCGCGCCGGTCTCCCCGCCTGTTGCGTCCGCGACCGCCTCCGAGGCCGACGCCGGTGAGACCACCGTGCACGCCCCCGAGGACACCAGGATCAGCATCCCCGGGCACCGGCTCGTGTTCACCTGGGACGACGGCACGCGCGTGTCGGTGTCGCGGCGCACGATCTTTGGCCGCAATCCGGCGCCGGAGGACGGCGCCGTGGTCGTACCCGTTCGCGATGAGACCCTCTCGCTCTCCAAGACGCATTTCGAGGCAGCGGCGGAATCCTCGGGCGGCTGGGTGCTGGATCGGCACTCGACCAACGGCACGACCCTCGTCCGCGAAGGACAGCGGATCGCGTGCCCCGCGGGCCAGCGGGTGCCCGTGCGGCTGGGGGACGCGATCGAGATCGGCGACCGCATCGTCACGGTCGGGGGATACGCATGACCCCGGCGCTCGTCGTCGCGGCGGGGTCAGCGACGCACCCGGGACTGCGGCGGGCCCTCAATGAGGACGCGTATCTCGCGAGTGCTCCGGTGTTCGTCGTCGCCGACGGCATGGGAGGGCACGAGGCGGGCGAGCGGGCGAGCGCGGCGGTCATCGCGGCGTTCTCGAGCTCGATCGGGCGGGGATCCCTCGAATTCGAGGACGTCCGGCTGGCGCTGTCGCGAGCACGCGCCAGCGTCGAAGATCTCTCGACCTCGGGCAACGGCAGGGCCGGCACCACACTGAGCGGTGTCGTCATCACGTCGGTCGACGGTGTGGGCTACTGGCTGGCTGTCAACATCGGCGACTCGCGCACCTACCGGCTCGCCGAGGGCGAGTTGGAGCAGATCAGCGTCGACCACTCGGTGGTGCAGGAGCTGATCGACTCCGGCGAGCTCACTGCGGAGGACGCGACCACCGATGGACGCCGCAACGTGATCACGCGGGCGATCGGCGCCAGCAGCACCGGGGATGCCGACTACTGGCTGTTCCCGGCCGAGCTCGGCGACCGGATCATGGTGTGCTCGGACGGCCTGACCTCCGAAGTGCCGGACTCGCGGATCCTCGAGGTGCTGCAGAGCACGCCCGATCCGCAGAAGGCGGCCGACGTGCTGGTCGACGCCGCGGTCGGCGCGGGCGGCAGGGACAACATCACCGTGGTCATCGTGGATGCCGTCTCGGTCGCCTCGCGGCCGGGAAGCCTTCCGGAGACGGACTCGGACATCGACTGTGACACGCGTCCGCGTGAAGCCGCAGCAGGAGGGGTTCGCTGATGCAGACGATCTACCGACCGGGACAGTGGTACCTGATCGTTCTCCCGGGCACTCTCGTGGCGCTGCCGCCCGATGTGTCCGGAGACGTCGTGGCGCGGCTGTGGGAGCGGATGCAGGAGCAGGGGACGCTCACGACCGTGGTCGAGGTCCTGACCGCCCAGGCGGGCGGGGTCTTCACGTCGCTGCCGCCGTTCGTCGCAGTCGTGGCGGAGGGTGCCGACATCCGCATCGCCCTGCGTGGTGAGGTCTCCGCCCGGGTGAGCACTGCGTCCGGGGCGGACGAGTTCTCCGGGGCCGACGTGACCACGTGGAGTGAGCGGTTCGTGGTCGGCGCATCACGCGTCGAGATCACCGTCGAGGCCGTCGAGGGCGCGGCCGCGCTTCCCGTGCAGAGCGGAGTCGTCCGCGCGGCGGCGGTGAGTGCCGAGCTCGAGTCCGGCCAGGAGTGGACGCCGATCGCGACACCGCCCGCGACGCCGCTCGTAGCGCCGATGGCGGAGCCGATCGCAGCGCCCATCGCCGTCACCGAGCCGGTCGAGACGCCGCTCGGCACGCCGATCGCGGAAGCCCAGCCGGTCGATGATCCGTCGACCCACAGCGCGGCGGAGCCGGGCGAACCGGAGCAGCCGGCGGCTGAGGCCGAGGCGGTCCCCGTGGTCGATGGGGCGACCATGACGCCGACAGAACACACGCTGGCTCCCCCGACCGAGGACTTCGACCAGCTGTGGGGTGCCACGGTGCACTCCGTCCCGGCGGTCACTCCGGCCTCCGGTGCCACGGCTGATGTGGTCGGCCTTGACGGCGACCACGACGGCGCGACGATCTCGGTCCCCGAGCTGCGCGCGCTGCGCCAGCAGCGTCCGCCCACGGACGACGTGCCGACCGCGGTGATGCCGGTGGTGCCCGGTGCGACCGGCCGTGTCCGGGTCTCCACGGGGCAGGTCGTCACGCTTGATCGCACCGTGATCATCGGCCGTCGGCCACGGTCGACGCGGGCCAGCGGCGCGAACCTGCCGCACCTGATCGCCGTCGACAGCCCGCAGCAGGACATCTCCCGCAGTCATCTCGAGATCAGGCCGGAGGGGGACACCGTCGTGGTCATCGATCTGCACACCACGAACGGCTCGACGCTGCTGCGCCCCGGCACGGACCCCATGCGGCTGCACCCCGGCGAGCAGACCCTCGTCCTCTCCGGAGATGTGGTGGATCTCGGCGACGGGGTGAAGGTCGCGTTCGAGGACCTGCCGTGAGCCGTCCACCCTCCACCCCGCCGCAGCTCCCCGGCTTCCGCTACCTCGAGCCCCTCGGCGTCGGCGGTTTCGCGGATGTCTTCCTGTACGAGCAGCAGATGCCCCGCCGTGAGGTCGCGGTCAAGGTGCTGCTGGCCGACCGCATCTCCAGCAGCGCCGCCCAGGAGTTCGCCGACGAGGCCAACGTGATGGCGATGCTCTCGACGCATCCCGCGATCGTCACGATCTACCAGGCCGGGGTCGCCGGAGACGGCCGGCCGTACCTGGTGATGGAGTATTGCCCGCGCCCGAACCTGCAGCTGCGTGCGCGCAACGAGACGTTCTCGATCGCGGAGGCGCTGCGCGTGGGCGTGCAGGTCGCGGGAGCGGTGGAGACCGCCCACCGGGCCGGCGTCCTGCACCGTGACATCAAGCCTGCCAACATCCTCGTCACCGCGTACAACCGCCCGGCGCTGACGGACTTCGGGATCGCCTCGACGACCGGCGCAACGGGTGAGGCATCCGGCATGTCGATCCCGTGGTCGCCACCGGAGTCGTTCGCCGATCCACCGCGCAGCGGACCGCGCACGGATGTGTGGGCACTGAGTGCGACCCTCTACACGCTGATCGCCGGACGTTCGCCCTTCGAGAGGCCGGGGGAGCGCAACTCCAGCGCCGATCTGATCGAGCGGATCGAGCGTGCCGCCCTCACCCCACTGGGCCGCCCGGACTCGCCGGACAGCCTCCAGCGCGTCCTCGAACGCGCGATGGCGAAGAATCCGGATGACCGCTACCCCAGCGCCGTTGCGTTCGCGCGGGCGCTGCAGAAGGTGCAGATCGAGCTCGCGCACTCCGTGACACCCATCGACATCGTCGACGATCACCCGCCCGCCGAAGAGCGGGACGACGACGGGGACGGGCTGACCCGCGTGCGGCAGATCGTCAGCATCGACCCGGATGTCGCCGCCTTCACGCGCCCCTCGGCCACCACCCAGCCCAAAAGCGCCGGGTGGGAGCTGCCCGGTGTGCCGCGTTTCGACCCGCCTGAGCGCGCCGCCCCCGACCTCGAGGCGACTCAGATGCGCCTTCCCGCTGCGAGCGCACCACCCGCGGCCGAGGACCGGACCATCGTCCGGCCGCCGATGGTGGTCGCGCCGCACGCCGCGGCATCCGCGGCTCCCGCCGTCGCCCCACCTCCCGACGCGACTGCCGTCGACACGCCTGATCCGGCGCCACCCCGCCGCCGCAGAGGCATGTGGATCGCCCTGTCGGCCGTCGTCGCCGTCGTGGTCGTCGTCGTCGCGATCGTCGGCCTGAACCTTCTGGTGGCCGGGATCCAGACCCCGCCCGAAACGACCGAGACGTCCGAGCCGCAGGACCTGGTGTCCGACTTCGTTCCGAAGGTCGTGGACCTGGGCGGCACGCGGCAGGGGGAGCAGATCGTCTTCACCTGGGTGAACCAGGACCCGCAGGAGGGTGACAGCTTCATCTGGAGCGTCGTCGACGTCACCGGCCAGGTCGATCCGCAGCAGACCGAGACCACTGTGGCGCAGGTGCCCGCGAGCCCCACGACCGTCTGCATCGACGTGATGCTGCGACGGGACGACGGACGGGTCTCCGAACCCGTCCGGGGGTGCGTGGACTGATGATCTGGGAAATCGACGATCAGAAGCCGAAGATCGAAGGGCTCGACGCTCAAGGGCGCCCCGACCCCGCGTACGCCGCGGCGCTGGGACTGCTGCGCGCTCCCTTCGGCCGACGTGCTCTCGCAGCCACGACAGACGTGGGCATCTGGGTGCTCGTGGTGCTGCCGTTCCTGATCGGCACGGCACCCCTGCTGGTCAAGCTCGCCACGGGGGCGATCTCGCCGTACGGCTTCCTCAATCACCCGGATTTCATCTTCGCTGTCGTGATGGCCTCGGTCTCGACGCTCCTCGGCCTCGTGTACCTCATCGTCCAGCTGGTCCTGCACGGAACCAAAGGGATGACGATCGGCAAGGCGGTCACCGGCATCCGCAGCGTCAACGTGCGCACGTTGGAGCGCCCGCGGGTCGGCGCCGTGCTCGCGCGCTTCCTCATGGTGGTCGCCTCCGGAGTGGTGCCTCTGCTGGGGCCGGTGTTCCTCCTCATCTCGCCCACGTTCGACCCCGAGCGTCGGGGACGCGGACTGCACGACAAGGCGACCGGGATCTGGCTCGTCGACGTGCGCACAGGGCTGAACCCGTATGCGGAGAAGCGGATGCGCGTGGCGCGGAAGATGGTGAAGGCCGAGCCGAACCTCGGGCGGTCGACGCTGCCCTCGCTCGCGACGCCCACGGACCCCGCGGCGCAGCCCGAGTATCGTCCCGGCAGCCGGGTCAGCGCGGGGGTGCTGGGCATGGCGCGACCGCACGAGGCGCACGAGCGACCGACGGTCGGCCTGCCCCCCGCGACACCGGCAGCGCAGGCGCCGGCCGAGGCGGGGAAGCCGGTGCTCGGCGGATACCGGATCGCGGACGACGAGAAGCCTGCCGCAGTGGCCGGCTCTCCCGCCGCGCCCATGCACCCCGAGCCCGCACCCGTGTCTGCGCCGGTACAGTCGGCCGCTCCGCAGCCGGGACCGGTGCCCCCTCCCGCGCCGCAGCGCGAACCCGCGCCGCAGCCGGGACCGGTGCCCCCTCCCGCGCCGCAGCGCGAACCCGCGCCGCAGCCGGAGCCTGTGCAGCCTCCGTCGTCCCAGCCCGAGCCGGCAGCTCGCTTCGGCCTGCGCTTCGACTCCGGCGAAAGCATCCCGATCACGGCACCCGTTCTGCTCGGACGCAACCCGGATGCCGCCCAGCACCCGGGGGCGAGCGCCATTGCGCTCTCCGACGACAGCAAATCGCTGTCGAAGACCCACATGCTGGTGCGCCCGGTCGAGGGCGGGCTGGAGATCGTCGACTGCCGCTCCACCAACGGATCCGGGTTGATCCGGGCGGGCACCGAGTACGCAGTCGCGGCCGGGACGCCCACCATGGCGACAGACGGCGACAAGATCCGGCTCGGCGACCGCGTCGCAGCCGTGGTGCGGGTATGACCGAGCGTGACCGAGTGATGAGGATCGCCGGCGTGCCGGCGGGACCGGGGGAGACGCCGTGAGGCTCAAGCTGACGCTGCATCGTCAGGCAGGTGATCCGGTCGACATCGTCATCACGACCGATTCCACCGCGACCGCGGGGGATGTGGCTCGTCACGTCGCCGCGGCGGATCCGACCCGGTCGGTCGCGGTGGCGGAGGGGGACGTGCTCACGCTCGCGGTCGCGCCCCCGACCGGCGACCGACTGATCCCGCTGCAGCCCGATGTCCCGATCGGCGAGGCGCCGATCGGGTCCGGATTCGCGGCATCCATCGTCAATTACGGCCCCGATCATGCCTTCGCCGGACAGCGCGAGATCGTCGGCGTGCTCGTGGCGACTTCGGGCGCCCTGGCCGGCCAGGAGTTCCCGATCGCGGCGGGCCACGTCTTCCTGGGGCGGGAGGTCGGCAACGACGTCGTCCTGGCCGACCCGATGGTCTCCAAACGTCACGCACGACTCGAAGTCGGCACGCACATCGAGGTCGTCGACCTCAACTCCGCCAACGGCGTGCTCGTGGACGGGGTCGCCGTGCAGCGCGTCCGGGTCGAGGAGGGTGAGCCCTTCATCATCGGCGGCACCACCCTCGTCCTCCGCCTCGCGCGATCCTTCGACGGCTCCGCGACCGAAGAGCCGATCATCGAACGCGGCGGCGGCCTGCTGTTCAACCGCAGCCCGCGTGTCGAGGTGCGCTACCCGGGAACCCTGTTCAAGATCCCGCGGCTGCCCACGGAGAAGATCGGCAGGATGTTCCCCTGGCCGATCCTGATCGCGCCGATCCTGGCGGGGATGGCGCTGTATGCCTTGAACGGCAACCCCCGCTCGCTCCTGATCATCGTGATGACGCCGTTGATGGCGTTCGGGAACATCATCAACCAGGCAGCCCAGAGCAAGAAGGGCGAGAACCACGAGATCCTCCTGTTCGAGCGGCAGTACGAGCAGCTCGAGGAGGACTTCTTCCACGGCAAGCCCGAGGAGGAGCGAGCCCGAAACGCGGAGGCTCCGCCGGTCGCCGAGATCTTCGATCATGCGATGCGCCTGGGCCCCATGCTGTGGACGCGACGACCGGAGCACTGGAACTTCCTCGGCCTGCGCCTCGGCACCTGCCGGCTGCCGGCACGCAACAGCATCGACGACGCCGAGACGCCCGAGGGCCTTCCCGACTTCATCGACCGTGTCGACCGGTTGCGCGACCGCTACGCGTTCGTCGACGACGTGCCGGTGTTCGAAACCCTCGGCGATGCCGGCTCCATCGGCATCGCAGGTCCGCAAGGTCCCGTGGCGGACACGATGCGCGGCCTTGCGGTGCAGCTACTCGGTCTGCACGCCCCGAACGACGTCGTCGCCGTCGCCTTCGCGGATTCGGCCTGGACGCCGGAGCTGGACTGGCTCAAATGGATGCCGCACACCTCCAGCGACAGGAGCCCCTTCCGTGACCTGGCCCTCGCGGATTCCGCGCCGACCAGCGCTTCGCTGCTGAGCACCCTCGAGGAGTACGTGCTGCGTGCTGCGGCGGCGGGCGGGGGCGGCGAGCCCCGCGGACCGTTCAAGGAGGACTGGAACCCTCTGCTGTACGGCACGGACGTGGCTCGCGCGGCATCCGAGCACAAGAGCACACCCGCCGTGTCGGTGATCGTCTTCGTCTCCAGCGACGCACCGGTCGATCGCGGTCGCCTCACGGATGTGCTGGAGCGCGGAGCCGACCACGGCGTCCACGCGGTCTTCGTCGCGCCCACCGTCGAGTCGCTACCCGCCGTGTGCCGCAGCTACATCGATGTCACGGCGGGCCTCGAGGACGCGCAGGTCGGTCTCGTCCGCAACGGCGAGAACTTCGAGCACGTACGAGTGGAGGGGGTCTCCAACGCGTACATGGAGATGCTCGCGCGACGCCTCGCTCCGGTCGTGGACGCGAGCACAGGCGTGCACGACTCGTCCGACATCCCGACCTCGGTGATGTTCCTGCAGCTGGTCGATCCGGCCATCGCCGAGGATCCTCAGGTCGTCATCGAACGCTGGCGGCAGAACAACACCATCGTGGACCGTTCGCCGAATCCGAGGCCGCGCCTGAAGAAGGCGGGCACGCTTCGGGCGATCATCGGGCAGGGACCGAGCAGCGCGATGGTCCTCGACCTGCGCACGCAGGGCCCGCACGCGCTGGTCGGCGGAACCACCGGTGCGGGCAAGTCGGAGTTCCTGCAGGCGTGGGTGCTGGGCATGGCCGCGGCGCACAGCCCGGACCGGGTGACGTTCCTCTTCGTCGACTACAAGGGCGGCTCCGCGTTCGCCGACTGCGTCGAGCTGCCGCACTGCGTCGGACTCGTGACCGACCTCAGCCCGCACCTGGTGCGGCGCGCGCTGACCAGCCTGAGGGCAGAACTGCAGAACCGGGAGCACCTGCTCAACCGCAAGAAGGCGAAGGATCTGCTCGAACTCGAGAAGCGCCAGGATCCGGAGTGCCCTCCGGCGCTGGTCCTGGTGATCGACGAGTTCGCCGCGCTGGCATCGGAGATGCCGGAGTTCGTCGACGGCGTCGTGGACATCGCCCAGCGCGGCCGCTCGCTCGGCATCCACCTGATCATGGCGACCCAGCGGCCCGCCGGCGTGATCAAGGACAACCTGCGCGCGAACACGAATCTGCGCATTGCGCTGCGCATGGCCGACGAATCCGACTCGCGCGACGTGGTGGATGACGGCGTGGCGGCGACCTTCCCGGCGACCGTCCCCGGCCGGGCGATCGCCAAGACCGGTCCCGGGCGGCTCGTGCCGTTCCAGTCCGCCTACGCGGGCGGATGGACCACCGAGGACGATTCCGCCGCGGCCGAGGTGCGCGTCGCGGAGCTGCGCTTCGGTGCCAGCAATGAGTGGGAGGCCGACCGACCCGCCGACGCCGATGCGCATCTGGAAGACCTCGGTCCGAACGACCAGAAGCGCATCGTCTCGACGCTGATCCGCGCCAGCGACAGGGCGGCCCTTCCCCGTCCGCGGCGCCCGTGGCTGGATGACCTGTCACCGCTCGTGGACCTGCGGGATCTGCCGAACGACGGCGACACGCGCATCCCCCTGGCGCTGGTGGACGTGCCGGAGAAGCAGCTGCAGCAAGCGGCCGTGTTCGCACCGGACCGTGACGGTTCGCTGGTGATCTACGGCACGTCGGGATCCGGCAAGTCGACGCTGCTGAAGACGATCGGCACGGCGGCGGGGATGCGGCCGGACCTCGGCCGCGTGCAGGTGTACTGCCTCGACTTCGCCTCGGGGGCGCTGGGCGCGCTGGCGTCTCTTCCCCATGTCGGCTCGGTCGTGGACGGTGCGGACGTCGACCGCATCCAGCGCCTCCTGCGCACGCTGGACGGTGAGATGGATCGCCGCGCCGCGGCTTTCTCCGCTGCCAGCGCGGCATCCGTCCAGGAGTACCGGGAGCTGAAGGACCGGCGGATGCCGCGCATCCTGCTCCTGATCGACAACTACCCCGAGTTCAAGAAGGACTGGGAGGTCGCGCCGGGCCGGGGACCCTTCTACCGCATCTTCATGCGCATCCTCGGTGAGGGGCGCACACTCGGGCTGCACACTGTGATCACCGCTGACCGGGGCAACGCGGTTCCCAGCGCGGTGGCGGCGAACATATCGCGTCGTGTCGTGCTGCGCATGGGCGATCCCAGCCAGTACATGCTGCTGGGTGTCCCGCGAGACGTGCTGGACGAGCAGTCCGCTCCGGGGCGTGCCGTCGTCGACGGTCACGAAGCGCAGATCGCGGTCCTCGGCGGCACCATGAACGTCGTCGAGCAGACGAAGGCTCTCATCGCGCTCGGAGATCGGCTCCGCGAGGAGGGTGTGCGGGACCTGCCCGAGATCGGCGCGCTTCCGACCATGGTCACCGTCTCCGAGATGCCGGCCCGGGCAGGGGGGATGCCGGTGTTCGGCGTCGCCGACGACACGCTCGCCCCGCACGGATTCGAACCCATCGGCTCCTTCGTCATCTCGGGTCCTCCGGCATCGGGGCGGACGAACGCTCTGAAGGCGCTCGTGGTCGCCATGGAGCGCTTCGATCCGGACGTGAAGATGTACCACCTCGGCAGCCGTCGCGCGGAGCTGAAGGACTTCCGGCCGTGGGTGCGCAGTGCCATGCGGCCCGAGGAGGAGAAGGATCTTGCCGCCGAGTTGGCCGAGCTGGTCGTCAGCGAGTCGCCGGGCGGTCGCATCATGATCGTCGTGGAGGACATGCCGCACCTGGCCGATGGTCCCGCGGATCGCCCGATGCGCGCGCTGCTCCAGGCGATGAACAACAGCGACCATCTGCTCATCGGCGAAGCCGAGATCACCCGCGCCAGCGGCAGCATCGGCGTGCTCGGCGAATGGAAGACCGGCCGGCAGGGCATCGTGCTCAAACCCGACACCTACGACGGGGAGGCGATCTTCAAGACCGCGTTCGGCCGCGTCAAGCGCTCGGATTTCCCGGTCGGCCGTGGCATCTTCGTGCAGGCGGGCCGTGCGGTGACGATGCAGATCCCGTTCGTGCCGGCTGCGGGCTCGAATGGGCAGGGGTGACATGGGTACCACTCCCCGTGTGCGGAAAGGCCAGCATTGGCTAGCCTCGATTCAAGAGAGGCCGCAGGGCCTGAACACGACGAACGCAGGAGGCGGACCTCATGGCCGGACATGATTTCGGGGCAACGTACAGCGAGATGGAGAGCGCAGCGGCGCGACTGCGCGATGGACGCAGCACCGTCACCGACACCCTGAAGGAACTCCAGGGTGTCATCGACGACCTGGTGCAGGACGGATTCAAGACCGAGAATGCGTCCGAGGCTTACTCCTCCGCGTACTCGGAGCTCACCGCGTCGCTGGACGACGCCGCTGAGGCCGTGAACGACATGGCTCAGGCCCTCGACCGGATGGCCGACTCGATCCGCGACAAGGATGCGGAGCTGGCAGGCGGCTGAGCCAGCGTGCTTTCAGAGGTCGTGGCGCCGGTCCTCGGACCGGCGCCACGACCTCTGTCCGTGCCAGGGCACCAGGAGGCGAGCAATAGGATGGGGCAGATGAGCGGAGCACGGGGCCGATGAGCGACTCGCAGAGCTACTGGTACAACCTGACGGCCAGGGCGGTGGAACGCGCGGACACGCGCCCGTCAGAAGACACCCTCGGGCCGTTCGCCACCGCCGCGGAGGCGGAGGATTCCCCGGCCCTGCTGGTGGAATATGCCCGTGCGTGGCTGGAGAGCGAAGAGAGCGAGCCCTTCCGTGCGCTGGTCGAAGGCGAAGACGGCACCGACCTCATATGACCGCCCTCGTATGACTGCGATCTCATGACGCGGCGCCGTTTCCGCGCACCGCTCGCACTCCTGCTCGCGGCAAGCCTCGGGGCAAGCCTGACGGCGTGCGCCCCCGGGCTGCCGGACACGGTCGTGCCGGGCACCCGGATCACCGTCGGGTGGGCGGGTCCGTTCACATCGGCGAACGCCGCCGCATCCCCGACGGCCGGAAACATCGCCATCGCCGAGGCGATCCGAGGCGGGTTCGGCCACGTGCGGGAGGGGGAGTTCGTCGCGGACGAATCGTTCGGCACCGTCGCGATTCTCGCGGACGACCCGT
The DNA here is from genome assembly GCF_030246885.1 of Microbacterium sp. zg-B185. Classification (NCBI taxonomy): domain Bacteria; kingdom Bacillati; phylum Actinomycetota; class Actinomycetes; order Micrococcales; family Microbacteriaceae; genus Microbacterium; species Microbacterium sp. zg-B185. The sequence goes on along the minus strand of NZ_CP126739.1, from coordinate 2,495,087 downwards.
TCACGGTGCGGTACGACCTTGCTGAGCCGGCCTGGTCGGACGGCATCCCGCTGGACGCGGCCGACCTTCTGCTGGGCTGGGCGGCAGCCGCCGGGTACTTCGCTCCGGAGGGGGACTCCGGAGCGATCCAGACCCAGCCGGATGCCGACTCCGACGTTCCGTCAGTCGACGAGTTCGCCCGGTCGATCGATGTGACGTTCGAGCCGCCGGTCACCGGCTGGCAGCAAGCCGTGACGGTGCCGGTGCCGGCGCACGTCATCGGCCGACGCGCCTTGGGCATCGACGATGCGATGGAGGCGAAACAGGCGGTCATCCGGGCGATCCAGGACGAGGACCGGGCGGTGCTCCAGGACATCGCCGAGGTCTGGAACGACGGCTTCACGGTCTCCGCCGGCGACGAGATCGCCCCCGACCTGCTGCTTTCCAGCGGGCCCTTCCTCGTCGACGAGGTCCGAGACGAGGCAGAGGGGCAGAGCGTCACACTCGTCCCCAATCCCGCCTTCCGCGGATCCGTGACGCCCAAGGTCGCCCGGATCGAGCTGGTGCCTCCTGGAGACCAGCCGATCGCGGACGTCGGCGGCCGGCTGCACGTGGCGATCGTGGCACCGACGACCGCAATTCGCGGGCCCATCCGGGAACTCGAGCGCAAGGACTTCACCGTGAACACGTCGCATGACGGGACAGCGTGGGCTCTGCTGCTGCGCCCCGGCGGCATCTTCGCCTCGCAGCCGGCGCGCGCCGCGTTCATCCGTGCGACGTCGGCGCCGGCGATGGTGGAGCGCGGCTCCGGCCTGTGGGCGTCGGCCTATACCGGCACGGCATCGATGCTGTCGGCGCCGGGATCGCGTGCCTACGACATCGTCAACGAGGATTCGGGGTTCGCCGTGGCGCTGGGGTCCCCGGCCGATGACCCGGTGCGGGAACGCGAGTCCGCCGGAGTTGCCGACCGGTCACCGGTGTGCGTGCTCTACGACCGGGCCAGCGAATTCGGTGCGGGTGCTTTCGCCGCTCTCCGGGAATCTGCCGCAGAGGCGGGGTGGAGCGTCGTGGACTGCAGCAGTGAGGACTTCGAGGCCGCGCTGGCGCAGCGCGCCTGGGACGCCGTGATCGCCCGCACGCCGATCCCGCAGACTCCGGAGCAGATCGCCGCGCAGTGGGGCAGCGCAGGTGCGGCCTCACTCTCCGGGCATGCCGATGCCGCCCGCGACCAGCTCATCGCGCAGTACGCGCAGACCGCCGACATATACGAGGCGCGTGAGGTTCTCGCTCAGATCGAGGCCACGATCGTGCAGGCCGCGGTCGCTCTTCCCCTTGCCGTGAACCAACTGGTGACCGTCATCGACCGTGGCGTGACAGGCGTCGCGACGCCGACCGGCGACGCCGCTCGGCTGATCCGGGACGCCGCGCAGTGGGAAGCGATCCCATGAGCGCGGGTGGGTGGGTTGTTCTCCCCATCGCGACCGTTCGCTCGCGACTCATAGAGTCTCTAGTGGAGGTGTGGCCGTGGGGATGATGTTGCCGAACGAGCTGGTCTGGGTGATGGAGAAGCTCGGGTTCGAGTGGCCGGACATCGATGAGGACGAGGTGCGCAAGGGCGCGGTTCTGGTCCGCAATCTGGGCACTGATCTGGAGGATGTGATCCAGGCGGTCGATCGCAAGGTCAACGGCGATATCTCCGGTGCGATGCGGGGGCAGACGGGGCCGGCGACGTTGGGTGCGTGGAACGCGAACCGGTCGCAGAATCTGCAGAAGCTGGTCGACATCATGCCGCCGGCTGCGATGGCGATGGATGTCGGTGCGGAGGCGATCTTCGCGTTGAAGATGAAGGTCATCGTCGATGTGTCGTCGACGTTGATCACGCTGGTTGCGATGCTGACGAATCCGCTCACCGCTGCCGGTGCGGGGCCGATGCTGCTGGTCAAGAAGAAGCTGTTGAACGCGGCGGTGGACATCGCCGTGGAACAGCTGCTGAATCAGCTTCTGCCGTTGGCGATCGAGCCGATGTCGGAGCAGCTGCCCGCGGTGATCGACGCGGTCCTGGATGCGCCGATGGTGGAGGCGACCGCGGGGGATTCGGATGAGTTCTATGCGGATCTGGCTGCCTTGGAGGATGCGCAGGCGACGATGAAGCTGCATGGTGCAGACCTTCAGTCGGTGACCTCCACGTTCTTCGCGGAGTTCTCCGCGCTCGACTTCGGAGGAGACGACTGATGAGCAGCGCGACCAAAGCGGTCTTCCGGGAGTTGCGGCAAGCGGTTCTCAAGGGAACCGCGCACAGCAGAGACAAACTCCACCATCTCGCCGACAACATGAACGACCATCTCGACAACGTCGTGCGTCAGGTTCGCGACAAGGACAAGTTCGACGACGCGCCGGACACTCCTGCGGCCCCCCGACCGTACAATCCCGTGCGCGGCCAGGACGGTCGATATGAGCCCGGCAGCCTCCCCTCCATCGACGAGCTTCGCGCGTTGACCAGGACGGACCCGGACACGGCGTTCTACTGGTCCGGTCGGGACGCCAACGGTGTCGGTGTCGGGCCCGGCGGGTCCGGCATCGCCGAGAACATCGCCACCGGAAGCGGCGGGCGGACGCTGGAACAGACGCTGGCCGCCAACGGAGTCGACCCGCTTCCGGTCTGGAACCAGAAGGACCCGGAGTCCGTGCGCTTCTGGGAGGACGCCTCCGCGGCGTTCGCGGAGAACGCGAGCGGACAGGTCCGCGCGGTCGTCGGCAGCGATCTGCGGCCGGGAAACATCTGGCAGACTGTCGAGATCCCGCGGCTGGTGGACAACCCGAATGTCACGAGCATCAGCCAGCTCGACCCCGACACCGGCATCTGGGCGCAGCTCTGACCGAAAGGCACCGTCATGACGGACCAACATCTGGACATCAGCGAAGCCGTTGTGGTGTTCCTCAAGAACTACCCGGGCCAGAACGACGAGGAGTTCGAGGCCAGGTTCGGTACGGATGCCGCTCGTGAAGCGGTCCGCGCGGTTCTCGACGAGACCTCGAGGATCCGGATCGACTGGGCGGACAAGTCGCTCGTCGACATCGGCGAAGAGGTCGAGCAGGTGATGCACGAGAGGCACCCCGAGTTGTCCGCCGCTGCGCTCGAGAAGCTCTCGAACTACTTCACGTACCTGGTGAGGTGACCCCTCTGGCGCGGTGACGGCCCTTCTGCGGTCACGTGCGCGCAGAGCGCCCGAGGCGACCGTGACCACTGCCGTGATGCGCAGCTGGTGGGAAGTGCTACCCATGGTCGGTTCCTGACCCGAAACGTAGATTCGACTCAGGAGGTGTGGTCGTGGGGATGATGTTGCCGAACGAGCTGGTCTGGGTGATGGAGAAGCTCGGGTTCGAGTGGCCGGACATCGATGAGGACGAGGTGCGCAAGGGCGCGGTTCTGGTCCGCAATCTGGGCACTGATCTGGAGGATGTGATCCAGGCGGTCGATCGCAAGGTCAACGGCGATATCTCCGGTGCGATGCGGGGGCAGACGGGGCCGGCGACGTTGGGTGCGTGGAACGCGAACCGGTCGCAGAATCTGCAGAAGCTGGTCGACATCATGCCGCCGGCTGCGATGGCGATGGATGTCGGTGCGGAGGCGATCTTCGCGTTGAAGATGAAGGTCATCGTCGATGTGTCGTCGACGTTGATCACGCTGGTTGCGATGCTGACGAATCCGCTCACCGCTGCCGGTGCGGGGCCGATGCTGCTGGTCAAGAAGAAGCTGTTGAACGCGGCGGTGGACATCGCCGTGGAACAGCTGCTGAATCAGCTTCTGCCGTTGGCGATCGAGCCGATGTCGGAGCAGCTGCCCGCGGTGATCGACGCGGTCCTGGATGCGCCGATGGTGGAGGCGACCGCGGGGGATTCGGATGAGTTCTATGCGGATCTGGCTGCCTTGGAGGATGCGCAGGCGACGATGAAGCTGCATGGTGCAGACCTTCAGTCGGTGACCTCCACGTTCTTCGCGGAGTTCTCCGCGCTCGACTTCGGAGGAGACGACTGATGAGCGCCGGCGCACGGGCAGTGATGCGCGAGTTGAAGCAATCGGTCGCGGACGCGGGTCGCCGTCTGAGTGACCGGCTTCCCCAGCTCGCCGACCGGATCACGGACCACCTGGACAACGTCGTGCGGCAGGTCCGCGACACGGACAAGTACGACAACACCGTCACCACGCGCGGCCCCAACACCAAGACGACGCACTTCGATCCTGACACCGGACGGCCGGTGCAGGAGCAGGGGAAGATCCTCGAGGATTTCGGCGGCTCCGCTCGAGGCGACAATGCGACGGCGATCGGCCGACTGGGCAATCCCGGGGACGACGGCGGCCACCTGGGTGCGCACCGCTTCTTCGGGGACACCCGGGATGAAGGAATCGTGCCGCAGATCGCCAACCTCAATCGCGGCGCATGGAAGAAGATGGAGAGCGAGTGGGCCGACTGGGTTGCCGAGGGCGCCCGCGTCGACTACCGCATTCAGGTCGACCCTCCCGGTGCCGTCCGACCTGATAATTTTCAGGTTGTGTATGTGGTGTCCGACCCATCGACCGGCGACATCATCGAGGTCCGTAATCCGAGTTTCGCGAACGTCAACGGCGAGACCTTCGACCGCATCCACACGCGGTGAACAGACTCGAGAGGAACTCCATGCCAGGAAATGTCACAGCCGATCTCATCCGCGCTCTCATCGACAACATGCAAGCGCCCAACCTCGACGCGGAGGGCTGGGAGGCTCTGGCAATCATCCTGGAGTTCCCCGACGGGGAGTTCAACGAGGCGCACGGCTACCTCTACTGGCCCGACGGCGTGGTATCGGCCGTGGCGTCGGATCCGTGGGCGGTGGCACCCGCGGTGAAGGCCTACACCGACAGCTATTACAAGCCCGGCGAGGCCCTGCCGCGGAAAGCCCTCGTGCAGCTGGACCGCACGACGGGTGAGTACCGGGTGACCTTCGAGGAGACGGACGAGGGGCGCTGGAAGACGACCCCGCGCAACTTCAGGCAGCTGCGTGAGGAGTTGCGCCCCCAATTCACGTGACCCCGCCGCGTGACTTCATCCGACGCCGCGTCACGCCGGTGACGCACTCTTGCTGGCAGGATGTCAGGTGAAGGAGCGTTACGTGACAGATGTGAAATCGGCAAGCGAGCTCGACAGCCTCGACGCGGCGGGCGCGGGCGACGTGGCGCCACTTCGACTTGAGTTCGCCGGCGAGTGGCACGACCTGCCGATCGACCGGCCCTTCATCATCGGTCGCGAGGGCGACCTTGAGATCGACGACAACCGGTATCTGCATCGGCACTTCCTGGAGCTGTCGCACCGCGACGGGCTGTGGTGGCTCGCGAACGTCGGGGTGCGACTGGCGGCCACGATCTCGAGCGCCGGTGGAGCCGTGCAGTCATGGCTCTCACCGGGGGCGCGGATGCCGCTCGTTTTCGAGCGCAGTGTCATCGTGTTCACGGCCGGCCCCGTCACCTACGAGCTGAGCCTGCACACCGAGCAGGCGCCGTACGAGGTCTCGCGCCAGGTGTACGCGTCGATGAGTGGCGAGACCACGGTCATGCCGGCCAGTTTCACGCCCCTGCAGAAGCTGCTCATCGTCGCTCTGGCCGAACCGATGCTGCGTCGTGAGGGCGTCAGCATGAACGAGCTGCCGTCGTCGAGCGCGGCAGCGCAGCGACTGGGGTGGACGATGAGCAAGTTCAACCGCAAGCTCGACAACGTGTGCGACAAACTGGACCGCATGGGCGTGCAGGGTCTTCGCGGTGGGGCCGGCAAGCTCGCGACGAACCGGCGTGCCCGCCTGGTCGAGTATGCGGTGACGTCTCATGTCGTCACGCGCGCCGATCTGCCTCTCCTGGACGACGAGACGCTGCGGAATCGGATCGACTCCGAGAGCGACTGACGCGCCCCGGACGGGTCTGGCCCGCGCCCGACGAAAGGACCGACGATGGTCAAGCGCCAGCTCCCCAAACCCGCCGAGCTGCTCGAGCTCATGCAGTTCAAGAAGCCGGAACTGAACGGCAGGAAGCGCCGTCTGGATGCCGCGCTCACCATCGGCGATCTGCGGAAGATCGCGAAACGTCGCACACCGAAAGCAGCCTTCGATTACACCGACGGCGCCGCCGAGGGGGAGTTGTCGCTGACCAGGGCCCGACAGGCGTTCCAGGACATCGAGTTCCATCCCGGCATCCTCCGTCCCGCGGACCTCGTCGACATGTCCACCACCATCCTGGGCGGATCCAGCGCTCTGCCGTTCGGCATCGCGCCGACGGGGTTCACGCGACTGATGCACACCGAGGGTGAATCGGCAGGGGCGGCGGCAGCCGGCGCTGCCGGGATCCCGTTCACGCTGTCCACCCTGGGCACGACCTCCATCGAGGACGTCCGCGCGGCGAACCCAGGCGGGCGGAACTGGTTCCAGCTGTACGTCATGCGTGATCGGGAGATCTCCTACGGGCTGGTGCGTCGTGCCGCCGCAGCGGGTTTCGACACGCTGCTGTTCACGGTGGACACCCCGGTGGCGGGAGCCCGCCTCCGTGACAAGCGCAACGGTTTCTCCATCCCTCCGCAGTTGACCGTCGGCACGATCCTCAACGCGATCCCAAGACCGTGGTGGTGGTACGACTTCCTCACCACACCCAAGCTCGAATTCGCGTCTCTGTCCACGACCGGGGGGACGGTCGCGGAGCTGCTGAACGCGGCGATGGACCCGACCATCGGCTTCGACGACCTCGCCGTGATCCGTGACCTGTGGCCGGGCAAGATCGTGGTCAAGGGCGTCCAGACCGTTGCGGACTCGGTCCGACTGATCGACGCCGGGGTGGACGGCGTCGTCCTGTCCAACCACGGCGGGCGCCAGCTGGATCGCGCCCCGGTCCCGTTCCATCTGCTGCCGGCGGTCGTGCGGGAGGTCGGCCGGGACGCCACCGTGATGATCGACACCGGCATCATGAACGGAGCAGACATCGTTGCGTCGGTCGCGCTCGGCGCGAAGTTCACGCTCGTGGGGCGGGCCTACCTGTACGGGCTCATGGCCGGCGGACGAGCCGGAGTGGACCGTGCCATCGCGATTCTGCGGGACGAGATCACCCGCACCATGACTCTCCTGGGCGTGGCCTCACTGGGCGAGCTCGAGCCCTCACATGTCACCCAGCTGGCGCGGCTGGTGCCGCTCACCGTCGACAGACAGGACAGTCCGCGGCATCCGGCCGTTCAGCCGTGAACGGACGCCGGGCGCCTCGAAGGGGCGGCTCAGCGTCGGATCGTCAACGTCGGCAGCAGTTCATCCAGGTATTCGGCGGTGTCTTCCCAGCCGGTGACCGCGTGGCAGTCCACGCCCATCTCGAGCACCGGATAGTCGTTACCATCCGGGTCCAGCCGGTCGCCGACGAACAGCATCCCCTCCAGCGGAATACCCGTCTGCTCGGCGAGCTGCCGCATGCCGTACGCCTTGTCGATACCGCGATGAGTGATGTCGATCGATGTCGAGCCGCCCGAGCGCACCTCCAGATCGGGAATCCGAGGAGCCACGGCATCCCGCAGTGCGCTCTTCTTCGCCCCGGTGGGGTCCCATGCCTTCTTGGCATCCAGCGGCGCATGCTGCCCGAGAGCCGAGAAGGTGATCTGCGAGCCGCGGTCCTCCAGGATGTCGCCCCACGTCTCGGGCTCCCATAGTCCCAGCCGACGTGCCTCTTGCTCGACGGCGCGCAGCGCCCGCGTCTTCTGGTCCTCGGTGAGCGAATGCGCGTACACGGTGTCGATGCCGTCCGGCGTGATCCGGTAGTACTGGGTGCCGCAGGTGGGCAGCAGATGGACGTGGGTCAGGGTCTCGGCCGGCGCATCCGGCAGTCGGTCCACCACCTGCGCGCGGAACTGCTCCAGCTGACCGCCGGAGATGATCGCCACCTCGACGCGTTCCGCGAGCTGGATCAGCAGTCGGCCGATGCGCGGATCGATCGCGGCCTTCGAGGGGGCCAGCGTGTCGTCCAGATCGAAAGCGACCAGTCGCGGCGGGATGCTGTCAGCGGGCGTTTCGGTCACGGTGCTCCTGTCCGGGGGCGGTAGACGAAAGGCTCCGCACTGCTTCTTTCCAGAAGCGGTGCGGAGCCTCTCTGCTGTCGGGGTGACAGGATTTGAACCTGCGGCCTCGTCGTCCCGAACGACGCGCGCTACCAAGCTGCGCCACACCCCGTGCAACCGTTCGAGTCTACCCGATGCTCCGGCGTCCTTCGAACGCAGGCGCAACTCAGTGGCTCGGTGGATCATCCGATCGGGCTTGCGAGACGTCGGCGCCGGGAGAGGGTCAGGGAGGTGGCACCCGCTGTGAGGCACCCGACGGCGATCGCGCCGATGGCATGGCTTCGGTCCGTGGCGAGCCCGGTGGCGGCGAGTGCGGGCGCCTGCTGAGCCGAATCCGCCGCTGCGGGTGCGAGCACGCGGGTCGTTTCGCTCGGCGTCCCGCACTCGCCCAGGTGGACCACTTCGCCGGCCGCGTCCATGGCGCGCTCCTGCCAGAAGTACGTACCGGGTTGACCCGGAACCGGTGAGGTCACCGTGTGTTCGCCCGGAGCGGTCATGAGGTGTGGGTCGCTGGCCCACACCAGGTTCGACGGCGTGCACACCTCCGCCGGGGCGGTGCCGTCCGGAGCGAGGTAGACCGCGGACGAGACGAGCAGCCCCTCGGCGGGAAGCGGCGAGCCCACGATGACCGTGTCCGTCAGTGGCGACTCGGCGGTCACCGTCGGCTCGGCCAGCGACGAGACGGCCGGCACCATCGCGATCTGCGTCGTCTCGCCGAAACTCTCCGTCCAGGTGTAGTCCGCCCGAAGATGACCGGCCACGGCCTCGGTCTGCGCCCCCCGGTCCACCGTCCACACGGCGGTGTAGACCCCCGGCCCCGGAAGAGCCCACCCCGAGATCACGGTGTACGACGTCGTCGGCCCGCCCCGCTCGTCCGTGGTCAGCGCGAGCGTCCCCACGGCCACCGCGTCGGTCGGCACGCCGGCCTCAGCGCGGGCGGGCACGCTCTCGGTGCGGTAGACCGTCCCGGCAGCCGTCACCGGAAGGAATCCGCCGTCCGGTGACCGGGGCCAGTGCTCAACGGAGCCGCCGAACACGATGGCGTCGATGAACGAGCCGGCGGCCACGTATTTCGACGCGACCTGGGTGGACACCGTCGGCGCGAACAGCGGGACGCGGGGGGCGGCATCCTCACCGGAGACGTCGAAGCCGACCTCCCCGGCCGGTCCGGCGGTGTCCTGGCCTCCGGCCGTCGTGAAGTGACGCACGGCCGCGACGTCCTGCACCACGAAGCGCCCGCTGCCGGTGACGACGTACGGGCGGCCGGGGGCAGGCGGCTGAGCGGTGATGGCGTAGTCGCGCCCGGGCGCGGCGTTCGGCAGGGTGCTGGTGCCCGTGTCGGCGAATGTGGCGTTCGCCAGGGTGAGCGTGCCGCGGGCCGCGGGGGTGGAGGCATCCACGCGCACGCTGCCGAGCGCGGGTTCCGCGGCATCCGTCGTGAAGATAAGCGCACCGGAGGCGGCGGCTGCGCCGGGGGGCGTGCTTCGGCCCTCCTCGTAGTAGGCGACGGCGAGGTTCTGGACGCTCTCGTTCTGCTCGGGGGCGAGGGCCGAGAAGGTCCAGTGGATGGCACCGGCCAGGGAGTCGCCGCGATAGCCGAAGTGGTGCAGCGTCTCGTCCCAGTTCGCGATCGCCTTCACGGCCCAGCCGACGGCTGCAGCCTGCACCGGATCGCCGGTCTGGCCGTATTTCGTCACGAGCAGATTGATCCCGGTCAGCTGCTGCGGCGACAGCCCCACGGCCGACCCGCTCACCCCGTGGTCGACGCTGGTGCCGGTCGGTGCCGGCGCGCCGGGGAGGATGCAGTACGTGTGCACTCCGTCGATCACCATCGAGCCGTGCCACCCGTACGGCGACAGCGGCGCCCACGTGCCGAAGCCGGCACCCGGGGCCGCGGCGTGCGCGGGCGCCGGCGCGGCGATGACCGCGAGTGCGGCCAGCACGCAGGCGAGCGCGATCGCCATCACTCCGCGGGTGGCGCGGGCTGGGACGAGGCGTTTCTGGACGTGGCTTGTCTGGACGTGGCGTGTCTGGACGTGGCGTGTCTGGGCGGGCACCGGCATGGCTTCTCCTCCGAGTGGACAGGCTCCGATCGTCATCCACCCGGGCGCGTCGCCGATTGCCGGCACGGGCATCGGGGGGTTCTCGGGGGCGTCCGCGGGCTGGGGAGGAGGCGACGTGGGACGGGGTCGTCCGGCGCGGCTACGCGCGGGGGAGGAGGGTGATCAGCGACGCCTCGGGTCGGCAAGCGAACCGCACCGGGGCGTAGATCGAGTGGCCGAGACCGGCGCTGACGTTCAGCGGCACCGACCTGCCGGCATGCCGCCACCGGCTCAGGCCGCGGGCCTGGCGCAGCGGGATGTCGCAGTTGGCCACGAGCGCGCCGTACCCGGGCACGCGCACCTGGCCGCCGTGCGTGTGGCCGGCGAAGATCATGTCGGCGCCCAGGTCGACGAAGGAGTCCAGGACGCGCCGGTACGGGGCGTGGGTCACTCCCAGGGTGACTGTGGCGGGACCGACGTCGGCGCGCAGGTCCTCCAGGAGCCGGGGGAGGACACCGAGCGCGTCCCAGCCGCGGTGGGCGTCGCTGACCCCGAACGCGTCGATGCGGGCGCCCGCGATGTCGATGGAGCCGACCGCGTTGTTCAGGTCCAGCCAGCCCAGCTCATCGGCCAGATAGCCATCCAGCGCCGCGGCATCCAACGGCTCGCTCGCCGTTCTGACCTTCGACGGACCCGTGAAGTACCGGAGCGGGTTGCGCGGTTGCGGGGCGGCGTGGTCGTTGGAGCCGTGCACGAACATACCCGGGATGCCGCGCAGCGGGTCGAGGGCGGCGCGCAGACCGCGGAGCCCTCGCACGTGGCCGAGGTTGTCGCCGGTGTTGACGACCAAATCGGGTCGCCACTGCTCGGCCAGCGAGGCCATCCAGCGCTGCTTGCGGTGCTGCCACGGCGCCATGTGGGCGTCGGACAGGTGCAGAACCCGAAGCGGGGCGCTGCCGGCCGGCAGCACGGTCACGGTGTGCTCGCGCACCGTGAACAGGTAGCGCTCGATGCCGACGCCCCAGATCGCGGCGCTCGCGCCGACCGCCCCCACCGCCGCGAGGGCGGTGAGGGCGGTCTTCGCCTGCGAGCCCGGCACTAGCCGTTGCCGGGGCCGAAGCCGCCGGCGCAGATCAGGCTCGAGTAGTTCACGGCGATTGCGGCATTGCGATTGACCAGGCTGCCGGCCCCCGGTGAGGTTCCGGTGGCGGTGGGCTGGGCGCCCGCGGCGGCGTTGACGGTGCAGGCGCCGTCCGCGACGTTGCCGAACCCGGCCCCGCGGAGCGCCTGTTTCGCCTCATTCAGAGAGCGTCCCGCGATGTCCGGCACCGCCAGACCCTGGCCGTTGCTGGGGTGGATGGTCACGGTCGTGCCCCCGGCGACGCTGCCCGCACCCGGGTCCTGGGCGGCCACGATGCCCTCAGCCTCGGGCGAGTCCACAGGTTCCCCCACGGCGGAATCGAATCCGGCCGCATCCAGTCGCTGCTGGGCTTCCGGGATGCTCAGACCGACCACGTTGGGCAGATCGCGCAGCACCCGGCGGGTCAGGTTCGAGTCGGGTCCGGGGAACGAATTGCCGCCGTACACGGCGTTCGCGGCGCGCTGGACGTCTTCCGCGAGCTGATAGCGGAGGTTGGACAGTCCCCGGCGGAACAGGTCGCCGCTGCCGGTGGAGTTGCCGACCCACGCGGCAGTGACCACGTTGGTGCTGGATTCCACCATCCAGGTCTGCTTCTGCTCATGTGTTCCGGTCTTGCCGATCACGTCGACGCCGTCGTTGGGGTTCGCCGCCGCGCCGGTGCCGCCGTTCATCACACCCTCCAGGGCGTACGCGGCCGTCGCGGCCACAGCGGGGTCGAGCACCTGCGTGCACGACGTCTGCGGCGGCGTGATCTCGTTGCCGTCGGAGTCGGTGACCCGGTCGATCGCGCGCGGCTGGCAGTAGATGCCGTTGTTGGCGACAGTTCCGTAGGCGCCGGCCATCGCGATCGGCGAGAGGTTGTTCGACCCGATCACCGAGAACAGCGTGTCCATCGAGACAGGTGTGCCGTCACCGCGGGTGGCTCCCATCTTGGTCGCCACCTTCTGGATGTCGCACAGGTCGAGCTGCTCGGCCATCGCGAAGTAGCCGGTGTTGAGCGAATCCCGGGTGAACTGCATCGGGGTTCCGGTGTAGCCGCTCTGATTGTTGAAGTTGGACACCCGGGCGTTCTCGACGTTCACCCAGTCGCCCGTGCAGCTGTTGGTCATCCTCTTGAAGATGCGCACTCGACCGTTGAGGGTCTCGTTGACGGAGTGGCCCTTTTCGAGCCAGTCCACGAGGGTGAAGATCTTGAACGTCGATCCTGCTTCGAATCCACCGGAGTTGCCGTACTTCTCATCTCCGGCGTAGACCAGGGACGAGAAGTTCGGGTCGCCCGCCAGTCCGGCATCCTCGCTGAAAGTCGTGTTCTGGGCGATGGAGAGGATCCGGCCGGTGGTGTTCTCGATGCTCACCGTGGCGGCGCCGAACTTGCCGGTGTCCGGGGACACCCAGCCCTCGACCGATCTCGGCGCATTGTCGGCCATCGAGGCCTCGGCCGGCATCTGCACCCGCGGGTCCAGCGTCGTGTAGACGTTCAGGCCGCCGCGCTGCAGCATGCGGATGCGGTCCTCGGGGGTCGCGCCGAAGGCAGGGTCGGTCTTGATGATGTTCTTCACGTACTGGCAGAAGTATGCGGCTCCGCCGGCCACGGCACAGCCGGTCGTGGCGGGGTGCAGCGAGGGGGTGAGCGGTTCGATCACCGCGGCGACGTACTGCTCCTGCGTGATCTTTCCGTCATCCAGCATCCGGCTGAGCACGTAGAGCTGGCGGCCCTTGGTGGAGCTGTATCCGTCCGCGGCGGCGACGTACTGCTCCTGCGTGATGGTGCCGTCGGCCAGCAGGGTGTCCAGCGCGGCCAGCTGACCCCTCGGAACGTCGTCGACCAGGCCGTCGGGAGCCTTGTTGTAGCCGACCCCGTTGGCGTCGAAGATCGATCCGGCGGGCTGGTCGATCCGGTAGGTGTTCGGGTTCTGCACGATTCCGGCGATCGTCGCCGCCTGCGACAGGGTGAGATCCTTCGCCGCGACGCCGAAGTAGTACTTGGCGGCCGCGTCGACGCCGTAGGTCTGCCCGCCGAGGTTGGCGATGTTCAGGTAGCCCAGCAGGATGTCGTTCTTGGAATACTTCTGCTCCAGGGCGATCGCGTACCGCATCTCCTGCAGCTTGCGCTGGATGCCCTCGGTGCCTGACGCCGTGGTCGCCTCGTTCCAGCAGTCCAGGAGCTCTTCGCCGGTGGTGGCGTCGCGCTCGCAGCGCTGGATCAGGACGTTCTTGACGTACTGCTGGCTGATCGATGAGCCGCCCTGCGTCTCGCCGCCGCCCTGCATGTTCTGCAGCAGCGCGCGCGAGGTGCCGATCAGATCGACACCGCCATGCTGATAGAAGCGGGGGTCCTCGCTGGAGAGGATCGCGTCGTACATGACCGGAGCGACCTCGGTGAACTCGACCGGGGAGCGGTTCTGGTCGTAGAACTGGGCCAGCTGGATGTCCTCGCCCGTGTCCGGGTTCTTCGCGTACACGGTCGTCGGCACCATCAGCTTGTCGATGTCCAGGACGCTGGGCAGGTTGTCGAACATCGTGATCGCGCTGGTCGCCGCCGCGCCGGACAAGGCGATGGCGGGGGTGACCGTCGCGGTGATCAGAACCCCCGCGACAGCGCTCAGTCCGACCAGTCCCAGGAGGCCGCCGAGCACGCCGCTGGCCGTCCGTTTCGTATCAGGCATAGGCTTGATCGTAGGGGAGCTACCTGGGCGATTTCTTTACGGACCCGCCTTTTCGCGCCGATTCCCCGCATCCGCCCGCGACCCTTCGGAGCCTCTATGACCACGTGGGAGTACCTCACCACCCCGCTTCTCATCCACAACACTGCGGCGATCCTCAACAACTGGGGCAAGCAGGGCTGGGAGCTCGTGCAGGTCGTGCCCGGGCCGGAAGGCGGGCTGGTCGCCTACCTGAAGCGCCCCTCTGAGGGTGGCGCGGCCAACGCGGGCCTGGATGCTGCGGCCCAGGCGGCCCGGCAGTTCGAAGGAACCGCGCAGTGACCGTCACCGACCGGCTGGCCGAGCTGGGCATCGAGCTTCCGACCGTCGTACCGCCGCTGGCTGCGTACGTTCCGGCCAAGGCGCACGCCGATCTGGTGTACACCGCCGGGCAGCTGCCGATGGTGGCCGGGTCGCTTCCCGCCACCGGCAAGGTCGGAGTCGGACCCGGGTTGATCCCCGCCGAGGACGCCACCTCCTATGCGCGCCAGTGCGCGCTGAACGCCGTCGCGGCTGCCGCGGCCGCCGTCGGCGGAGCGGATCGGCTCACCGGCGTCGTCAAGGTGGTCGGTTTCGTCGCATCGGTCGCGGACTTCACCGGTCAGCCCGGTGTGATCAACGGCGCGAGCAACGTGCTCGGCGAGATCTTCGGCGAAGCGGGGCGCCATGCCCGGTCCGCCGTCGGCGTCTCGGTCCTGCCGCTGGACAGTCCCGTCGAGGTCGAGGTCGTCTTCACCTACGCATAGCCCGAGCGGGCGCTACCGCACCTGCGCGGAGATCACCGACATCACCGCGGTGTCGGCGAGCGTGGTGGTGTCTCCGACCTCGCGGCCCTCGGCGACGTCGCGCAGCAGCCGGCGCATGATCTTTCCGGAGCGTGTCTTGGGCAGCTCCTCGACGATGTACACGTCTCGCGGTCGTGCGATCGGTCCGATCTGCTCCCCGACCCATCCGCGCAGTGACTGCGCAAGACCGTCGGGGGAGTGGGCCGCGAGATAGCTCTGCTTGATGATCACGAACGCCGCGACCGCCTGGCCGGTGGTCTCGTCCGATGCGCCCACCACCGCCGCTTCGGCGACGGCCTCGTTCGCGACCAGCGCGGATTCGATCTCGGTCGTCGACAGCCGGTGACCGGAGACGTTCATGACGTCGTCGACGCGTCCGAGGAACCACACATCGCCGTCGTCGTCCAGGCGCGCGCCGTCGCCGGCGAAGTAGTAGCCCTGCGCGGCGAACTTGTCCCAGTAGGTCTCCTTGTAGCGCTCGGGGTCGCCCCAGATACCGCGAAGCATGCTGGGCCACGGCTCGGTGACCACCAGCAGTCCGCCGTTGCCGTTGCCGACGTGGACGCCGTCGTCATCGACCACGTCGATCGAGATGCCCGGCAGCGGCACCTGGGCGCTTCCGGGCTTGGTCTCGGTGACCCCGGGCAGGGCCGAGATCATGATCGCGCCGGTCTCGGTCTGCCACCAGGTGTCCACGATCGGCGCGGTCTTGCCGCCGATGATCTTGCGGTACCACATCCACGCTTCCGGGTTGATCGGCTCACCCACCGAGCCCAGCAGCCGCAACGAGGACAGGTCGAACTTCTTGGGCACCGACCGGCCGATCTTCATGAACGACCGGATCGCGGTGGGCGCCGTGTACAGCACCGTCACGCCGTACTTCTCCACGATCTCCCACCAGCGGCCCGGATGCGGCGTATCCGGCGTCCCCTCGTACAGCACCTGTGTTGCGCCGTTCGCGAGCGGGCCGTACGCGACGTAGGTGTGCCCCGTGATCCAGCCGATGTCGGCCGTGCACCAGAACACATCGGTCTCGGGGTGGATGTCGTGGACGACCTTGTTGGTGAAGGCCGCCTGCGTGAGGTAGCCGCCCGAGGAGTGCATGATGCCCTTGGGCTTGCCGGTCGTGCCCGAGGTGTACAGGATGAAAAGCGGTGTCTCGGCAGGGAAGGCCCGGGCCTCGTGTTCGGCCGGAGCCTGCGGCACGACGTCGTGCCACCAGATGTCACGGCCCTCGGTCCACTCGACTCTGTTGCCGCCGCGCCGGACGACCAGGACGTGCTCCACGGTCTCCTGGATGCCGGCGCCGTTGCGGTCGGACAGCGCCATGTCCACGGCGGGCTTGAGCGAGGAGACTTTGCCCTTGCGGTAGCCGCCGTCGGCGGTGATGACCAGCTTGGCCCCGGCATCGTCGATGCGGG
This sequence comes from Microbacterium sp. zg-B185, assembly GCF_030246885.1. Classification (NCBI taxonomy): domain Bacteria; kingdom Bacillati; phylum Actinomycetota; class Actinomycetes; order Micrococcales; family Microbacteriaceae; genus Microbacterium; species Microbacterium sp. zg-B185. The sequence continues at coordinate 2,478,909 of NZ_CP126739.1, read as the reverse complement.
AGCGCAGGCTGTCGGCCGAGAAGCCACCGAACACCACCGAGTGGATCGCGCCGAGGCGCGCGACGGCGAGCATCGCGGCGATCGCCTCGGGGATCATCGGCATGTAGACGGCGACCCGGTCGCCCTCTCCGATCCCGAGGCCCTCGAGCACGTTCGCCAGCCGCTTGACCTCGTCGGTCAGCTCGGCGTAGGTCACCTGCCGCGATTCGCCCGGCTCGCCTTCCCAGAGGAGCGCCACCCGATCGCCGTTGCCCGCCTCCACATGCCGGTCGAGGCAGTTGTAGGAGACATTGAGCTCACCATCGGCGAACCATGTCGCGAACGGCGGATTGGACCAGTCCAGAACCTGTGTGAACGGCGTGTGCCAGTGCAGGTCGCGGGCCTGCTCCGCCCAGAAGCCGTCGCGATCGGCCGCGGCCTTCGCATACAGCTCGGCTGTCCCCACGGCGTTCTGCGCGAACGCCGGTGGTGGTGCGAACCGCCGGCTCTCAGAGAGGAGGTGGTCGATCTGGCTGCTCATGCTCGCTCCTTCGCGGGCCGTCCCGGGGCTGCACGGTCGGGAAGACGTGCCGCAACGACAGGGCCAATCTATCCAGCGTCCCCGGCGGTCACTACCTCCGATAGTGGGGAGCGCAGCGGCCCCGCGCACGGCCCGCCGGGGGCGAAACGATATATCGGTCACAGCCTGATGAGGATGTTTGGAGGCCCGATGGAATGTGCGTATGCTCGTCCCCGGCCGAACATTTGATTCTGGCATTGCGGCACCCGACCCTCCCCCGAACTGTGGTGTCGCTTGTGGCGGCATCCCATTCCCCCCCATGGGATGCCGCCCTCTCTTTCCCGGTCGCCACTCCTCCCCAGGTGCCTCTCTTATGACGCTCTGCACGGGAACGCGAGACGCTGATCAGGACGTTGCGATGTCGACCTAACGTCGAGGCATGCGCGAACGGTTCGTCGTCCAACCCCGGGTCCCGGGCGACGCGTTGCCGCCGGGCGGCTCCGCCCCGACCGCGACCCACGTCCCCGGAGCGAGCGGCCCGGACAGCGCTGCCTCCGTTCCGGCGACGCGTCGGCGCCCTGCCGGCACGGGGCATCCCGCTTTGCAACCACTGGCACGGTACCTCGATGACCCGGAGGTGACCGACCTGTTCGTCAACGGCGCCGCCGGGCTCTTCGTCGACCGCGGCCGTGGCGCGGCACCGGCCCAGGAGTGGCGCGCCAGGGAAGAGGACGTGCGCGATCTGGCCGTCGCGCTCATCGGGCTGGGCGGGCGCCACATCGACGACGCGACCCCGTGCGTGGATGTCCGCCTGGAGGGCGGGATGCGCGTGCACGCCGTGCTTCCCCCGGTCGCCGCGGAAGGAACAGCCATCTCCATCCGCGTGCCACGTCTGGAAAGCCCCGACCTGGCCGCACTCGAATCGCGGGGCATGTTCGACGCGCCGACCCGCAGACGGCTGGAGGAGCTGGTCGGACGACGCGCCAACCTGCTGATCACCGGCGCAGCCGGCGCGGGCAAGACGACGCTGCTGGCAGCGCTGCTCGGCCGTGCGCCGGTCGCGGAACGGATCGTCACGATCGAGGACGTCGCAGAACTGCGTGTGCAGCACCCCCACCACGTCAAGCTCGAGGCGCGCCAGGCGAATCTCGAGGGGGCGGGCGCGATCGGCCTGGCCCGCCTGGTGCGCGAAGCCCTGCGGATGCGGCCGGACCGGCTCGTCGTGGGCGAATGCCGCGGCGAGGAGGTTCGGGAGCTGCTCAGTGCCCTCAACACCGGCCACGACGGCGGGGCGGGGACGCTGCACGCGAACGGGTTGCACGATGTGCCGGCGCGGCTCGAGGCGCTCGGGGCGCTGGCCGGACTGGACGATCGGGCCCTGGCACGCCAGGCCGCCAGCGCCATCGGCTGCGTCCTGCACGTCGCCCGGGACGTGGACGGGCTTCGCCGCCTGGCGGCCGCCGGACGCCCCGTGGTCAACGCCGCGGGACGCCTGGAGATCGAGGAGCTGCCATGGCAGCTCGGGTGATGAGCGCGTCGATCGCCGAGACGGTGCTGAGACTGGCGGTGCTGCTGCAGGCGGGCATCGCCCCGGCCCGTGCCTGGACGTACCTCGCCGAGTCAGGGGATCCCCATGCGGCGCGCGTCGGCGAACGCGTGGCGACGGGTGTCCCGCTGGCTGCTGCGATCGCGACCGCCGCGGCCACACCCGTAACCGCCGGTCGACGGCGGATCGTCCGATCTGCGAAGCCGGCGCCGGATGACGCGGATCCGTGGCGCGACGTGGCTGCCGCGTGGGAGGTCGCCACCGCCGTCGGTGCACCCCTCGCGGAGAGTCTGCGGGCGCTGTCGGCCGCGCTGCGCGACGCGCAGGAGGCGGCGGACGAGGTGCGCGTGGCGCTCGCCGAACCGGCCGCCACCGCGAAGCTGATGGGCTGGCTTCCCCTGGTGGCTGTCCTCCTCGGCGTCGCGCTGGGCTTCGACACGTTCGGCACGCTCGTCAGTCATCCGATCGGCATCGCGTGCCTCGTGCTCGGGGGTGCGCTGATCCTGGCCGCGCACCGCTGGAACGCGGCGCTGGTGAGGCGAGCCCGCGCCGGATCCGGCATCCCCGGCCTGGGCGCGGAGCTTCTGGCCATCGCGTTGGGCGGCGGCGTGTCGATCGACCGTGCCCGCCGTCTCGTCCAGGCGGCAACCGGCGACGGAACGGATGCCGAGACCGACGCACTCCTGGACCTTTCCCGCAGTGCAGGCGTGCCCGCCGTGGAACTGCTGCGCGCATCCTCGGCCCTCGCGCGCCACCGCGCCCGGGTCGAGGGGCGCCTGCGCGCTGCCCGCCTGTCGTCGCGGCTGCTGCTTCCGCTCGGCGTCTGCACGCTCCCGGCGTTCATGCTGCTCGGCGTCGCGCCGATGCTCCTCAGCGTGATGACAGCGATGCCGATGACGATCTGATCCATCGACTGTGCCCACCGACTGTGCCCACCGACTGTGCCCACCGACTGTGCCCACCGACTGTGCCCACCGACCGTGCCTACCAACTGTGCCCACCGACCGTGCCCACCGATCAGGAAGGAACCCCTCCATGTCACTGCCCCGTCTCACCCGCGCCCGCGCGTCGCAGCTCTTCGCCGACGACGCGGGCGCCGCCACCGCGGAGTACGCGATCGCGACCATGGCCGCTGTCGCGTTCGCCGGGCTCCTCGTCGTCATCATGCGCAGCGACGAGGTGCGCGGCATCCTCACGGACCTCGTGCGACGCGCGCTCACGGTCGCGTGATGCGCCGCGGGCTCGGCGACCGTGGTTCGGTGGTCGCCGAATTCGCCGTCGCCCTGCCCGCGGTCGCGCTCGTCCTGCTGCTGGGCGCGGGGGCGCTGGGCGCGTGCGCGCGGCAGGTCAGCCTCCAGGATGCTGCGGCCGACGCCGCGCGACTCGCCGCGCGCGGCGAACCCGACGGCGCGCCCGGGGTGGTGGCCACCGCGGTCCCCGGCGCGCACGTCGTTATCGAGGCCCGCGGGGACCTGGTCTGCGTGCGCGTGACAGCGCCCGCGGGCCACGCCCTGCCGCTCATCCTGAACGCGACCGGCTGCGCGCTGGACGGGGGTCGCTGATGGCGGGAACGCTGCTCTGCGTCGGTGTGGTCGCGTGCGCGGCGACGCTCTCGTTGAGCCTTGTGACAGCGGGCTCCGCGGCGGCGTTCTCGCAGAATCTCGCGGGCGTGGCGGACGCCGCAGCGCTCGCGGCGGCCGACGCGGCGTCCGGCGCCGTCGAGGGGGAACCGTGCGCGCGTGCCGCCCAGATCGCGGCGACCTCGGCCGCCCGAATCGCCGCTTGCGATCGGGATGAACTCGTCGTGACGGTGACGGTGACCGGCGCTTTCGGGTGGCTCACGGCGACCGCTTCGGCACGTGCCGGGCCGCCGCGGTGAGCCGGCGTTCACAGCGCCTGCCTGCCGAGTGGTGTGTATGGTGTGCTTCGAAGAAAGGACGCCCCCGTTGGCAACAGGCAAGAAGCTCGTCATCGTCGAGTCACCGACGAAGATGAAGTCGATCCAGGGCTATCTCGGAGATGACTACGAGGTACTCAGTTCAGTCGGTCACATCCGCGATCTCGCGAGTAAGAAGGACATCCCCGCCGACAAGAAGTCCGCGTACGGCAAGTACTCGATCGACATCGACAACGACTTCGATCCCTACTACGTCGTCAACGACCGGAAGACCAAGACGGTCGCCGAGCTCAAGCGCGCCCTGAAGAACGCCGACGAAGTCCTGCTCGCCACTGATGAGGACCGCGAAGGCGAGGCCATCGCGTGGCACCTTCTCGAGGTGCTCAAGCCCAAGGTGCCTGTGCGCCGCATGGTCTTCCACGAGATCACCAAGGACGCGATCCGGGCCGCGGTCGAGGACACCCGTGAACTCGATCACGCCCTGGTGGACGCGCAGGAGACCCGGCGCCTGTTGGATCGCCTGTACGGGTGGGACGTCTCGCCGGTGCTGTGGCGCAAGGTCGGCAGCGGCCGCGAAGGCGCGGCGCTGAGCGCCGGGCGTGTGCAGTCCGCGGCCACGCGGATGGTCGTCGAACGCGAGCGCGAGCGCATGGCGTTCGTCTCCGCCGGCTACTGGGACGTCCAGGCGCTCGCGCTGACGAAGTCCTCGCCGGAGCCCGACGAAGCATCCTTCACGACTCGTCTGGCACGGATCGACGGTGCCCCGCTGGCCCGCGGAACCGACTTCGACGACCGTGGCCAGCTCAAGAAGGTCGTCGTCGTCCTCGACGAGGTCAAGGCGCGCACGCTCGCCGCGGCGATCGAAGGCGTCGGCGAAGCATCCGTCACCGCCCTGGAATCCAAGCCCGGCAGCCGCAGCCCGAAGCCTCCCTTCACGACCTCGACTCTCCAGCAGGAGGCCGGTCGCAAGCTCTCGATGAGCGCCAAGCACGCGATGAGCGTCGCGCAGCGTCTCTACGAGAAGGGGTTCATCACCTATATGCGCACCGACTCGACCGCCCTGAGCACTCAGGCGATCACCGCGGCGCGTGAGCAGGCGGTTTCGCTGTACGGCGAGAAGGCCGTGCCGCTGAACCCGCGCGTGTACCGGAGCAAGAGCAAGAACGCGCAGGAGGCGCACGAGGCGATCCGTCCGTCGGGCGAGCAGTTCCGCACCCCCGCTTCTGTGTCCGCCGAGCTGGATCGCGACGAGCAGCGGATGTACGACCTGATTTGGAAGCGCACCGTCGCCAGCCAGATGTCCGACGCCAAGTACGAGACCACCACGGTCACGCTCACCGTGGACGCGCCCGTCGACGGTGAGGTGCAGCGGGCCGAGTTCACGGCATCCGGCACGGTGTACACCTTCAAGGGATTCCTCGAAGCGTACGAAGAGGGTCGCGACGAGAAGCGCGGTGACGCGGACAAGGCCGACGACCAGTCGCTGCCGATCCTCGCCATCGGCGACGCCCTCCGACTCAAAGAGGTCGAGCCCAAGGGCCACGCCACCACGCCCAAGCCCCGCTACACGGAGGCCAGCCTGGTGAAGGCCCTCGAGGAGAAGGGCATCGGCCGCCCCTCCACGTTCGCCAGCATCATCGACGTGATCCTGGACCGCGGCTATGTCACCAAACGCGGGCAGGCGCTGGTTCCCAGCTGGCTCGCGTTCAGCGTCATCCGCCTGCTCGAGGAGCACTTCGCCGACCTCGTCGACTACGACTTCACGGCCGCCCTCGAGGACGACCTGGATGCGATCGCCCGCGGCGAGCAGCAGCGCACCGCCTGGCTGCGCGAGTTCTACTTCGGCTCCGACACCCAGCCCGGACTGCGCAACATCGTCGAGAACCTCGGTGAGATCGACGCGCGCGAGCTGAACGCGACGCCGATCAGCGCCACCACGACGCTGCGATTCGGCAAGTACGGGCCCTACCTGGACATCATCGACCCGGACAACCCGGACGCTCCGCCGCGCCGCGTGAACATCCCCGAGGACCTGGCCCCGGATGAACTCACGCCGGACAAGGCCCAGGAGCTGATCGACGCGCCGGTCGCGGGCAACCGTGTGCTCGGTGAGAACCCCGAGAACGGCAAGCTCGTGGTCGTCAAGGACGGCCGCTTCGGGCCCTACGTCGAGGAGACCGATCCCGAGGACCCGACGGCTGTGGACGAAGCGACCGGAGAGGTCGTCGAGGAAGCGCCGAAGAAGGGTGCCGCCAAGAAGGGCACAGCCAAGAAGGGCACAGCCAAGAAGGATGCCGCGCCCAAACCTCGCACGGCATCCCTGTTCAAGTCCATGTCTGTCGACAGCCTCGACCTGGAGACCGCGCTGCGCCTGCTGGACCTGCCCCGCACGGTGGGTGTGGATCCCGAGTCGGGGGAGCCGATCACGGCTCAGAACGGGCGCTACGGGCCGTATCTGAAGAAGGGCACCGACTCGCGCACGTTGGACTCCGAACAGCTCATCTTCGACATCACCCTCGATCAGGCGCTCGCGATTTACGCGCTGCCCAAGTACGGCGCCCGGCGCGCGTCCAGCGCGCTCAAGGAGTTCGAGAACGATCCGGTCAGCGGCAAGCCCATCAAGCTGAAGGACGGCCGGTTCGGCCCCTACGTCACTGACGGCGAGACGAACGCGACCATTCCCCGCGGCGAGGTCGCGATGGACATCACGTTCGAACGGGCCGTGGAACTGATCGCCGAGAAGCGTGCGAAGGGCCCGGCGCCCAAGCGGACTCCGGTGCGCAAGGCGGCCACCACCCGCAAGGCACCGGCGAAGAAGAAGTGAGCATCGACGTTCCGGGACCGACGTCCGGCGCGCCCGGCTCCGCGGGAGCGCGGGCCGGTCTGTTCGTCACGTTCGAGGGGGGCGACGGCGTCGGCAAGACCACCCAGGCGGCGCTGCTGGAGGAGTGGCTCGTCGCGCGCGGCCGCACGGTCGTGCGGACCCGGGAGCCGGGCGGCAGCGAGGTCGGCGTGCTGATCCGGGACATCGTCCTGCACCATCGCGGCGAGGTCGCTCCGCGTGCCGAGGCGCTCCTGTACGCGGCGGACCGGGCGCAGCACATCGCGACCGTCGTGCGACCGGCGCTGTCCCGCGGAGACGTGGTCATTCAGGACCGCTACCTGGACTCATCCGTCGCCTACCAGGGCGCCGGACGCGTCCTGGGCCGTGACGAAGTCCGCGACCTCTCCCTGTGGGCTGCCGAGGGGCTGCTTCCGGACCTGACCGTGCTGCTCGACCTGGATTCCGGACTGGCCCGCGATCGGCTGGCTGCCGACGACAAGCCTTTCGACCGGCTCGAGGCCGAGCACGACGGCTTCCACGACAGTGTGCGCACCGAGTTCCTCGCCCTGGCCGCCGCGGAACCCGAGCGCTTCCTCGTGCTGGACGCCGCCCGCGTGCCGGCCGACCTGGCGACGGACATCCAGGGACGCGTCCAGCTGCTCCTGGACCAGCGGGCCGCGCCGGACGCTGTCGTCAGCGCCGATTAGGCTGGACGCCATGGACAGCGCGGCGATCGCGGATGCTCCCGCGGCGACAGAGGTCGAGGTCCCGTGGGGCGCTGTCTGGGGGCAGGACGCCGCCGTGGCGACGCTGCGGGCGGCGGCATCCGATCCCGCGTCCATGACGCACGCGTGGCTGATCACGGGCCCGCCGGGCTCGGGACGATCGACCCTCGCCTATGCGTTCGCCGCCGCGCTGATCGCCGAGGACGGCGATGAGCGGACCATGCGGCAGGTGCTCGCCGGCACCCACCCGGACATGACGGCCCTGCGCACGGAGGGCGTCATCATCTCCATCAAGGACGCACGTGCTCTCGTCGAGCGCTCCTATTTCGGCCCGTCCCTGGGCCGGTACCGCGTCATCGTCATGGAAGACGCGGACCGGATGGTGGAGCGCACCTCCAACGTCCTGCTGAAGGCGCTGGAGGAGCCGCCGGAGCGCACCGTCTGGATCCTGTGCGCGCCCAGCGACGCGGATCTGCTGCCCACCATCCGCTCGCGGGTGCGCACGCTGCGACTGCGCGAGCCTGACATCGCGGACGTCGCGCGTCTGATCGCACGGCGCACCGGCATCGACCTCGCCGTCGCGGAGCAGTCCGCCCGGCACGCGCAGCGCCACATCGGGATGGCGCAGCGCCTCGCCACCGACGCCGGGGCACGCGCGCGTCGCGACCAGACCCTGCGCGGCGTCCTGGCCGTGCGCGGCGTCGGCGATGCCGTCGATGTCGCCGGCCGCGTCGTGCAGGCGGCGACCGAGGACGCCAAGGCCCTGACCGCCGAACGCGACAGCACCGAGCGGGCTGGCCTGCTGCGCACGCTCGGCATCGCCGAAGGAGCTGCTGTTCCGCCTGCGGTCCGCTCGCAGCTGAGCGCTCTGGAGGACGATCAGAAGCGTCGCGCGACCCGCAGCCTCCGCGACGGTATCGATCGGGTCCTCACCGATCTGCAGTCCATGTTCCGGGACGTCGTGATGCTGCAGTTCGGACGCGGGGGACCGGATGAGGGCGACCTGATCAATCGCGAACTCGAGCCGGAACTGCGCGCGCTCGCCGCAGCATGGACCCCGGAGCGCACCCTGGTCGTCCTCGACCGGATCGCCGAGACCCGCCGCAACCTGGAGCAGAACGCCGCACCGACCCTCGCCCTGGAAAGCATGCTCGTGACGGTTGCGAGCGGAAGGACCCCGTGAACCTCCACCTCCCGCGAACGGCGGGCACTCCCGCGCGCCGCCGAACCTCGGGCCCGGTGCGCCGCACGCGCCGGCTCGTCGCCCTCATCACGACGCTGGCCGCGGCATCCCTCGCCCTGTCCGGATGCCTGTACTCCGTCATCCCGGAATCCCCGCCGCGCTCGTCCGCCAGTGCGACGCCGGACACGGACGGGGTGGCGGCCGACCTCATCCCGTTCTACTCGCAGCCGCTCACCTGGGTGCCCTGCGACGCGTTCGAATGCACGACGGTCACCGCGCCGCTGGACTGGTCGAATCCCGGTGCCGGTCAGATCGAGCTCTCCGTCATCCGTCAACGGGCGGTGTCGGGCACACCGATCGGCTCCCTGCTGATCAACCCCGGCGGACCGGGGGCCAGCGGCGTGGACTTCGTCCGCGAGAGCGTCGACTTCGCCGCTCGGGAACCGCTGCAGGAGCAGTACGACATCGTCGGGTTCGACCCGCGCGGGGTGGGCGCGTCGACCGCGGTGCGCTGCTACGAGCCGGCTGACATGGATGCCTACCTGTTCGGCATCCCCTCCGCGCCCCGCGGCTCCGACGCGTGGATCGCCGAGCGCACCGAGGCCAACGAGGAGTTCGCCGCCGCCTGCGACGCCAACAGCGGCGGCATCCTCCCGTACATCACGACGGAGAACTCCGCCCGCGACATGGACCTGCTGCGCGCCGTGCTGGGGGACTCCGAACTGCACTATCTCGGCTACTCCTACGGCACCTTCCTCGGGGCGACCTACGCGCAGCTCTACCCGGACCGGGTGGGGCGGCTCGTTCTGGACGGTGCCGTCGACCCCGCCGCGTCAATCGTGGACGTGAACGTCGTGCAGGGGGTCGGTTTCGAATCCGCCCTGCGTGCGTACGTGGCGGCCTGTCTGGACGGGTCGGACTGCCCGTTCCGCGGCACGGTCGACGAGGCCATGGCCGACCTGGGCACCCTGCTGGCGGGCGTCGCACGCTCCCCGCTTCCGGCGTCGGACGGCAGGATACTGGGGGCGGACTCGCTGCTGACCGGCATCGTTGCAGCGTTGTACTCCGAAGGGAGCTGGCCGTTCCTGACCGCCGCGCTGACCGAGGTGCTGGAGGGCAACCCGGATGTCGCGTTCCAGCTCGCGGACTTCTACTACAACCGCGTGAACGGCGCCTACCTGGACAACTCGACCGAAGCGTTCCGGGCGTACAACTGCATGGACTACCCCGCCATCACCCCGGAAGAGATCGCGGCCGGTGACGAGCGGCTCGCGGTGGAGGCGCCCACGGTCGCGCCGTACTGGACGGGCGTGGATCCGTGTGCCGTCTGGCCGTACCCGCCGACCGGGATCCGCGGGGAGATCACCGCCGAAGGTGCACCGCCGATCGTGGTGGTGGGAACCACGAACGATCCGGCGACGCCGTACGAGTGGTCCGTCTCGCTCGCCGATCAGCTCGCGTCCGGCGTCCTGATCACACGGGTGGGGGAGGGGCACACCGGCTACAACAAGGGCAACGCCTGCGTGGATGCGGCCGTCGAGGCGTATCTGCTCGGTGGCACCGTGCCCCAGGACGGGCTGCGCTGCGAATAGGACGGATGCCGGGTCTCCGCGGGTTCGCGGGGGCACCGGCGACCCTGTAAGATCGATGTTCGTGCGTCGCGCAAGCGAAACACGCCACCTTAGCTCAGTCGGCAGAGCGATTCACTCGTAATGAATAGGTCAAGGGTTCGATTCCCTTAGGTGGCTCCACACACCTGTCCGGGGGGTCACCCCAGGTCGTCGGTGACGCGGATCAGAACCTTTCCGGTGACTCCGTCCTCAACGGCATCGTGCGCGGATGCCGTGTCCTCGAGCGAGAACCACGTCAGCGGCAGGCCGGCTTCTTCACCTACGGGGAGGGCGCCCGCCTCGAGGGCTGCGGTGATGTCTTCGGCGGCGACGGCCAGCGCCTCCGGGCCCACGGTGTAGAGCAGCAGCCCCTGCCAGCGCGCGTTCTTCGCGAAGCTCGTCGCGATCGGCACGCTGAACTCGTCGCCGTTGTTGTTCGCGTAGTACGCGATGCTGCCGTGGTTGGCGAGCACCTCCACATCGAGCGCGGCGTTCTGCGCGGGCGCGACCTCGACGATGTGGTCGACGCCGCGGGGAGCGACGGAAAGCACGTGGGCGGAGAGATGACGATCCGGGTACTGAAGGACGTGATGCGCACCTGCCGCGCGGGCTAGCGCCGCCTTCTCATCGCTGCTGACGGTGGCGATCACCGTGGCGCCCGCCCAGACCGCCAGTTGGATAGCGGCGTGTCCGACGGCGCCCGCGCCACCCTGCACCAGCACCACTCGTCCGTCCAGGGCTCCGGGCGCGAGACGCGCCGGGCCGAGTTCGTGCACGGTGAGCGCACGATGAGCGGTCATCGCGGGCACGCCCAGACTGGCGGCCACATCGAAGCCGATGCCGTCGGGGAGATGGACGACGCGACTCGCCGGCACCACCGTCCATTCCTGCGCGGTCCCGGTCGGGCGCTGGTGGGCGGCGAGGAAGAGCCACACACGGTCGCCGACCGTGAAATCCTCGACATCGGAACCGACAGCATCCACCACGCCGGCCCCATCCTGGTTGGGGACGACGTCGGCGAACTCGAGTGGCCTGTTTCCCGCGCGGGCCTTCCAGTCCGTCGGGTTGACCCCCGACACGGCGATACGGACCCGGACCTCATCCGGCCCGGGCTCGGCCAGCGGTCGGTCGGTCAGTTCGAGAACCGACGACGGTCCGGACTGGGAGTAGATGATTGCACGCATGAGGTCTCCAAGGCAGAAGCGCCGGCAAACATTCCGACGCGGGCAGCGGCGCTCAGGCAGTCAGCACACACCTGGGCTTCCACGTCGCGGAATCGTGCGGGGGGCGGTCGTCTCGGCCTCACTAGGCTGAACTCGCCATTCGGGTGGTCCATTCAACCGAGTGATTTTCGGCGCTTCGCGCCGGAATCGACTTCGGGGTAAGGACCTTGCATGAGCGTTTCACGATGGATCACTGCCGTGGCCGGAGGCGCGCTCGTTCTGGGCGTGCTCGTGCCTTTTCCGCACAGCGCCGAAGCGGCCACGTTCGCATCGACGGCTGCCGTAGGCGATGCCGCACCGTGTCCGCTCATTCAACGCACCGTCGCCTCGGATGCGCTGGGCTCGACGCTCGACGATTCCGCGGACAGCGCGGGGGGAATCTTCTCGGGTGTTGCGACGACCGTGCTCACCGGGGTCATCTCAGGTGCGGCGGGCAAGGTCGGCGGTGCCTTGGTGGGTTGGGCGCTGGACGCGCTGACGGGCGGCCCAGGACCGACTCCCATCGAAGAGGAAGAGCTCGCCGACCTTCAGCAGATTCAGACGCAGCTTTCCACGGTCCAGCAGGAGATCACCACTCTGAACATCACTCTTCAGCAGGACGAGCTCGCGCTGGCCAATCAGATCGAGGTAGCGGCGCAGTACGGCGCCTATGTCACCCAGGTCACCGCCGCCAATACCGCGCTCGAGAACGTCCGTAACGACATCCAGCTGGTCTGCCAGCTGTCTGCGAACCTGACGACCTCGGCGCAGGCAAGCGGCATAACCAGCTCTCTCTCGGCCGATCAGATCGACGAACTGAAGGCTGTCGTGGAGAGTGGCCAGCAGAGCGTCAACGCCCTCGACGAGGCGCTCATCGGTACGGACGGACAGTCCGGCGTATTCGGGTCCTACCGCGCGCTGCTGTGGGCGGCAGAAGCTTCGGGATCGTCCACACCGTCCGGCACGCTCCTCCCCTCCGAACTGGCCAACAAGATGCAGGCGCAAGCGGCTTTCTATGCCGGCGTCACCACGCTCCACCTGAACGCGTACGCCGAGGCCGTGCACCTGTCCGCCACCGGCGGCGTCACCGCCGATCTGCAGAACTACTACGAGAACACGTACGTGCCGTCGGTGCAGGCGTGGTCCTACCTCGCCAACGACAACCTCCCGACTCTTCCCGACGGGGTCAGCGCCGATCTCAGCACCCCGGCGTCGCCGAACCCGGGGTCGGCCGACAGCAGCGGGTTCATACGAGTGTGGACCACCTCGCCGGTGACCCTCGCCGGCACCGACCAAGACCGGTACTGCATGTATCCGAGCACCTGCTATGCCGCTGATTGGGCTCCTGCCGCGGCGAGCGTCAACGTGATCGCCGCGTCGGTCGTACCGGCGACGGCCGTGCTCGCCTCCTATCTCGCCGTTCCGCAGGCAGGCATGACCGGCTGGCGGATCCCCCAGATCGATGACTTCACGTCGCTTGCCGCCACGCGTGCTCCGGTCATCGGAGGCATCCCGGCAGGGGTGACCGTCCCTGACATCTCGCATGGCGTTTCCGCGTGGGCCGCCGTCGAGGGGATCCCCGCGCTGCAGGCCGCGCCCGTGACGGCGCCGAACGGAACCTTCCAGACGATTCCTCCTGTACTGGTGGACTGGGGGCAGGCCCAGGTACTCGGGTTCAACGACCCGAACTTCTCGCAACCGGAGCCGTTCTTCATGGGTGACACGGGGCAGGGTTTCTCCTCCACACCGAATCAGAGCTACGGCGGGGCGCTCATGCTCGTGCAGGATCTGCCGGTGGGTCCGCCCGAGACCCCGCCGTTCCCCGCTGCCTCCTCGTCCTCCGCGTCCACTCCGGTGGGCGATGCGGCTCTGGCCGCGCAGCGCGACGGAGTCGTGCCCTTTGTTGCGAACCCGCCGAGCACGAGCTCGATGGATGCCGCGCAGGCCACCACCTTCACCACCCCCGCGGACTGCAACTCGGGTGCGAACGAATTCGTCCAGCCGTCCGGATACAACGCGGTGACCATCGTCGCCGTCGGAGCCAAGGGCGGCAACGGCATGGCGTACGACGAAACCGACAGCCAGGGGGGAACCGGCGGGGTGGTGACCGCAACCGTTCCCGTCATCGCCGGCAGCCAACTCTTCGTCGGTGTCGGCGGTGCCGGTCAGGACTGGCAGCAGAACACCGGACAGGGGGGAGCGGGCGGTCTCAACGGCGGTGGTGTCGGCGGAAGCATCAACGGCTACAACGGGCAGTTCGACGGTGTAGGCGCGGGAGGCGGCGGATCGTCTCAGGTGTCCCTCGACGAGTCGTGCAGTCTCCCGCTCGTGGTGGCCGGCGGGGGCGGAGGGTCCGGGTCATCCAACCGGGAATCCACGACCAGCGGCGGCAACGCCTGTGTGTCCCTCGCCTGCGCAGGAACGGACGGAGACGGTGGGGGCGGCGGCGGAACGCTCACCCAGGGCGGTGCCAACTGGGGATCGGATGCAAGCCCGCTGGCGGGTGCCGGCGCACCGGGAGCGGGTCAGGCGGGGGGCGCGGGGGGCTCCGGCGGAGCCCCCGGTGGCCTGCGCGGCCTCGGTGGCGGGGGCGGCGGGGGCGGGTTCACCGGTGGAGGTGGCGGCGGCGGCGCGTCCGGTGACGTGATCTCCTGCGGCAATTACGGTTGCGCGGCGGACAAGGGCACGGGCGGGGGTGCGGGCGGTTCCAGCTTTGCAACGGCCGGCGCGATCGACGCGTCGTTCGAGCTCTCCTCGGCGGCAGGATACGGACCCAACGGCTCGGTGACGATCACACCCATCGTCGTCCCCGAGTTCTCGTTGGTCGCGGACGATGCCAGCGGCGCCGGGTATCGGTCGGTGCAGCTGGACGATCAGCTTCCGCCGGACGTCATCGCCGTCCCGGTCGACGCCACCGACCCCAGTCAGGTGACCGGCGGCACGGGCTGGGCGACTCTGACGCTCCCGTTCGACCCGACCACGCTCTTCGGTTCTCAGCTGTTCGATCCAGTCTCGCAGCTGTGCGTCGATGCGCAGAACGGTGGCGCAGGTCCGCTGCAGATGATCGCCTGCGACACCACGGGGCAGAACCTCGGTCAGCGATGGTCCGCGACCGTCCTGGCCGGTGTCGCCGGTGGGGCCAGCTCGATGGACTTCCACTCCGGGAGCGGCGTCAGCGTCAGCGCCGCGCTCGGACTGCAGGGTCAGGGTCTGATCCTGGTGCCCGGCGCGTTGTGGACAGCAGGCCCGCCGCTCAAAGACGCGTTGAGCGAAGAGCCGCCCGCCCCTGCCGAGCCCGAAGCGCCCAGTCCGGAGACCCCGCCCGCGTCGGGTCAGCCCTCCTCGGAGGGCGGCGACCAGGTCGAGCCCGACACGAACACAGCCCGTTCCGGCAAGCTGGCGTCGACCGGCAGCGATCCGACCCTCTGGCTCGCGGTGACGATCGCAGGCGCAGCGGCAGGGGTGCTCGGCGGGATGCTCCTGACAAGGCGGCGTCGCGCGGCCACTGCGGACGAATGAACAGCTGTCAGGGCTGGTCCAGTACCTCGCGAAGCCCCTCGGCGAAGGCCTCGGGCTGGCCGGGGTAGCCGAACTCGCCACCCATGAGTCGACCGGAAGCCGGTCCTCGACCGCGTCGGTCGACCTCACGCGGGCAGACGCTCGGTGTCACCTTGGCCGGCACGCCAACGTTTCTGTTTCGCGCGATTGCCGCAGATGCTCATCGAACACCACCGACCGGTCCGCGAGCGGGAGTGATCGTAGAAGGCCCATTGGCACGCGTCATTGACGCAGGACTTCAATCTGGGCCACGTTCCATCACTCACCGAAGCCGCGACTGCCGCGACGATTCTCGCGAAGGCAAGGTCCATTCCCGAGCCGGCGGTCCGGAACCTCACGCCGTCGCCGTCGAATCCCACTCTGACATCGCACTGGTCGGCGGCGGAGTGCAGAGCGTCGATCATCCGGGACGGCAGTGGGGACCTGTCGTGATTGGCCAGCAGTCCGGCTCGAAGCGCCTCACGCAACCGGCGTGCGGAGTCCAGATCATCGAGGGATGCGGCCCCTCTCATGCCGTGAGCATCGGCCCACGCCGCCCAGTGGCTGGAGTCACGCAACGCGTCGGAGCCGGTCTCGATGTCCAGCGTGTTCACGAACGCGCGCACGAACTCCAGCTCACCGGGTGCTGCTGGTCCGACGCTTTCCGTCATGCACCGATCTAACCACTGTTGCCCCGACGCCGGTGTCTCGATAACCTTCGTTGGCATGAAGACGGTTAACAGCGTCTGGCGTAACACGCAGTTCCGACGCGTGTGGGGAGCTGGCGGGATATCCGCGTTGGGTGGAGAAATCGGCGAACTGGCGATCCCCGTGCTGGCCCTCATAACGCTCGGCGCGACAGCTGCGCAGCTTTCTTTCGTCCGCGCGGCGCTGCTTCTTCCTTATCTGGTTCTGACACTGTGGCTGGGCGTTCTGGTCGATCGCGGCAAACGTCGCCCGCTGATGATCGTCGCAGACGTCGCACGAGGGATCTTGCTCGCCATCGTGTGCGGGCTCGCGCTTGCCGGGTGGCTCACCATCCCGATGCTCGTCGCAGCCGCAGCACTCGTCGGATCCTTCACCGTCCTGTACGCGATGGCGGAGTTCGCCTTCGTCCCACTGGTCGTCGAGAAGCAGCAGCTCCTTCAGGCCAACGCGGGGATCACCGCGACCCAATCCGCGGTGGGAATCGCCGGCGCCGGGGTCGGTGGTGCGCTCGTTCAACTGATCACGGCGCCGGTGGCGATCGGTCTGAACGGGCTCAGCTACCTGATCTCCGGAGCCCTGATTGCCTCCGTCCGTGCGGACGAGAAGCCGATCGCGACACCCCGCAAGGACTCGGCGTTCCGTCAAGCTCGCGCCGGCGTCGTGGTCCTGCTCAGGCATCCGGTCCTGCGCGGACTCGTGTCCGAGGCGAGCATATGGAACTTCGGCAACGAGATCTTCACCATTGCGCTGGCGGTTCTGCTGTTGCAGGACTACAAGTTCGGGCCGTTCATCTTCGGGCTGGTACTCATGAGCGGGGGGCTTGGCGCCTTCCTCGGGAGTGTGACCAGCCGGCGACTCACCGAGCGGTTCGGCTATGGGCGCATCCTGATCGGCTCGCTCCTTCTCGGCAACACCGCCCCCCTGGCAGGAGTACTTTTTGCAACCACGGCCACGCCGTCGACCTTCATCGCGATGACACTCGCCTTCTTCGTCTCCGGGGTCGGTATCGGCATCGCAAACTCGCAGGCCGTCAGCATCCGTCAACTCGCCGTCGCGCCGGAAATCCGCGGCAGAGTCAACGCCGGCTACCGCCTCGCATCGTGGGGCTTCCTCGCGATCGGTGCGCTCGCCGGCGGCGTTCTCGTGACACTCACCGGCGCGTGGCCAGCAGCGATCATCGGAGCCGTGCTCATGACCTTCGCCACCATTCCCGTCGCCGCCTCCCCGGTCCGCAGCGTCGTCACCATCGCCGACCTCTCTCCCACCGCGTCGGCTTCTCCCGCGTTACGGGATCTTGGCGGCGACTGAACAGTCTCCGTCCGCGTGGCTGTGCCGGACCCGCTCGACCGGCCCTTCCTGAAGCGGACCGCCCGGTATCCGTGCGCCGGTCTCCGCAGGTCAACGCCATGCGGGCGCTGCTGGCGCCCGCGTGCCTGTCCTGCAAGGCGCCTCAGCGCGATCACTGCGCGGGAGAACGGCGACCCGGTCGTCCAGGCGTCCAACGAGACGGGCCACTTCGCCCCCTGATGCGCTGCCCAGCGAGACGACCTCAAGCGAGACCGGAGCGCGGCTAAGACGTGTCGCGCGCGGGTCGGTAGCGCATGGCGACCGCCCCTGACCGGAACTCATGGCGATGCACGAGCTCGAGCTGGATGCGCTCGCCCAGACCGGCCAGCAACGTCGGCCCATGTCCGGCAAGGACCGGTTGCACGAGAAACTCGTACTCGTCGATCAAACCCAGGTCTGCCAACGCCAGTGGCAGCGTCACGCCGCCCACCGACAAGCCCTCGCCTGGCTCCTGCTTGAGCCGCTGAACCGCTTCCCCCAGTTCGCCGCGCAGCAGCTCCGCATTCCAGTCGACCTGGCCAAGCGTGGCGGACACGACGTACTTCTTCGCCTGATCAATGGACTCGGCGAACGGGATCTCCCATTCATCCATCCAGTCAGGCCACGTGCCCGTAGCCGGTTTCCGCCACGCGGACTCCATCATCTGGTAGGTCACCCGGCCGAACAGCACGGCGTCGGCTCGCTGCATCTCAGCGGTCCAGTAGCGCATCGATTCCTCGTCCGGAGGAAGTCCTGCCTCGTGATGGCAGCAGCCGTCGAGCGTGACGTTGATCGAGTATCGAAGTGGTCTCATTGCCTTGGTCTCATTGCCTTGGTCTCCTCTGACCCGGGCAGCGCGCTGTCAGTGCATGGACAGTCAGGCGGAGCGCGCGTTCGCTCGAATCGCTCATGGGGTGAGGATAACGAAGGTCGCCGCTCGGCTGCAGCGTCAGCGCGGAAAGAGCGCCGCGTACGGTCGCGCCCGCAGGCGGATCCATCAGCGGCGGTCGAACTCATTGGGATCGGCTACCGCGGCGGTAAGGGCGCGAGATCCTCTGCCCACTTGCTCGCAGTGAAATTGGGGCCGACGCGATCGCCAGGAATGACCACAACAAACTCGCCCTGATCGTTCGGTTGCTCACCGGGCGGTAACGACTGGAGCCCGATAGGCACGCGGCGGAGAGCGGCGCCACTCGCGACACCGTCAGCGGGAGTTCGGTGTCGGACCGCGCTCACTGTCGGCCCAGGCCCGCAGCTTCTGAGGATTCCGCATGGCCCAGATGCGGAGAATGCGGCCGCCGGCGATCTCGAAGGCGAGGACGACGGCCACTGAACCGTCTTGTTCTGCCACAAGACCGGGCTGGCCGTTCACCGTGCGCTCCCTCACCACCAGATCCGGTGCTCGATCTGCCAACGCGGCGAAGGACAGGGCGATCTGGTTCAGACCCTCGACAGGCTCGAGGGTGGCCGGGACGATGCCACCGCCGTCAGCGCTCATCGTCGCGTTCGGATCCAACAGTGTCAGGAGCCGGGGGATGTCCTTCGCTTCCCAGGCACTCTTGAAGACTGCGACGATCTCGCGTTGTTGTGCGATCGGGGTTGACGCCTGTCGAGACGCGCGGATACGGCGGCGTGCCGATGTGGCGAGTTGGCGGCACGCCGCGGGTGTGCGCCCGACGATAGACGCCACCTCGGTGAAGGGGTACCGGAAGACATCGTGAAGGATGAATGCGACACGTTCTGCGGGGGTGAGGTGCTCTAGGACGACGAGGAATGCCATCGAGATCGACTCGTCGAGCGTGACTTGGTCCGCTGGGTCCGTCTGATGGTCGAGCGAGTAGGCAGGTAGGGGCTCGGGGATCCATTCGCCGACGTAGCGTTCACGACGAGCACGGGCCGATCCGAGCACATCGAGACAAAGACGACTCGCGACAGTCGTAAGCCACGCGCCGGGCGATCCGATCGCGTGTCGCTGTTGCGGGGACATCGCATACCACCGGGCATAGGCCTCCTGCGTGACGTCTTCCGCCTCCGTGATCGACCCAAGCAGGCGGTACGCGACACCCACCAACTGTCGGCGGTGCTTCATGGCTTCGTCCACTGGCATGCCCTCCTCACTACTCGACGATGCGGCCCTGCCGAATGTGAGACCGAAGGATCACATTTCCCGCTCCTGCGCCGTCGGACAGGTGAACCCCCGATGCATATGAAGGAGACCACATGCTCACCGATCTTCCGCGCCGCCTCGTGGCAGTCGCCATCGCAATAGCCGCCGCCGTACCCGTGTGGATCGTCGCCTCCATCGCGGGGGTTCGACTCGAGGTCACCAGCCCCGTGGCCGGCCCCGTCGCGATCAGCATCCCACTCGTCCTCATCACGGCGGCCGTCGCCGCGGCCGCCGCATGGGCACTGCTAGCGGTGTTGGAGAGGCGCTCGGAGAACGGAACCAGGGTCTGGACGATAACAGCGGTGGCGGTGCTCGTGGTGTCCGTGGTCTCTCTGTTCCTGCTCGGCGCTTCCCTTGCGACAGTCATCGCGCTCGGACTCATGCATCTGGCTGTGGGCCTGACCCTCATCGTTCTCCTTCCGCGACGAGGTTCACAGCGTCGTGCGACGACAGTCGCGGCGATGAACCGTCACCTGAGCAGAGAGGGGTGAGCATGCCGACGAACTCGACACGCTTCCGCCCGCGCGGTGCGCGCCTCACGCTCGTCGCCGCCTTATTGGTCGCTGCCCTCGGCATCCTCATCCAGTTCCTGACCGGCGTTCCCGGTTTTCCCGTCGTACCGCCGGGACCGATCATCCTGGCCGCGGTCGCCGTGGTCGTGGCGGTCGTGCCTTGGCGATTCATCCCCGTGTTAGGCCTGATTGCCGCGGCTTTCGTCCTCACCGGGATGTTCTTGGCGGGCACAGGCGATCGGCTGATCAACCCTGCGGACATCGGTCCGTTCGCCGGCACCTGGATGCAGTTGGTCGGCCTTCTCACCGCGCTGTCTGCCGGCATCGTTGCGACTGTATCGGCGGCGCGGACAACCCGACAGGCGTAGCGGCGCGCGTCCTTCTCCGGCGCGCTCCGAAGACTTAGCGCGCCTCCGGAACTCCCGGCGTGGTCGTCGAGCCCGCGACCCGCCGGCGCGCAAGGGTCAGGGGCCGCGCCGGACGAGGCTGTGTTCGGCTACCGACGCCACACGATGAGGATCCCTCAGCGGGCTGGCGGCCAACGACTCGCGAGAGGATACTCGTCGGCAACTGACACGCTGGGGGGTGGTGTCGTGAGTGGCGCCAAAGCATGGGGAATGACGGCCACGGTGGTGGCCCTGCTGCTGATCGCGGGATGTGCGGGTGGCGCGCCCGCCGCTGATGAACCGGCGCCGGAGGGGACGGCGGCGTCGACGCCGAAGGCAGATCCGACGACAGCGGAGCCGGCGGCACCGGAAACCAGCGACTACGCGCCCTGCCCACCGGGTGTTGCCGACACCTTGAACGCTGCGAGCTCGGGCAGCACGACATGGGAGGAGGGCAGCTGGCAGGACGTCCCCGTCGGTGAAGCCATCGACGCGCCGGTCCCGTCCTGCACGATGATTCGCGGGTCGGATTGGACGGCCTCTTTCTATGTCGGGGGAGACCAAGCGCTGTGGGATCAGCTCGCCGCGTCCATCACAGCCCTGGGAATTCCGGAGATGCCGACAGACGTCGCCATACCCGGAACGAAGGTCTGGGGAACCGCCGAATCGGGAACGGTGAGTGTGACAAGCATCACCCCCGGCGACACTTCGACCATCCTGGGGCCCGCGTTCGCCGAGCCCACGGTAGAGCTGCAAGTGATGATGGACCCGTTGCCCTGACGCACGAGGCCCCGCCCACGTGTGGCCGAGTACCCGGCCGCGTGCTCTCGCACACCGCGACCGCGATGCTGATCAGTCACGCGCGTCGCGACCTCATAGCGCGCGTGTGCGCGACGGCGGGATCGCCGGCCAGCCGACGGTACTCGTCGGACTCCACCGGATACGCCGCAACCCGCCCGTCCGCGTCCGAGTGGACGCCCCACCCGTAGCGCTTGCCCAGCGGCGACGAGCGCAGGCACGGCTGCCCCTTGGCAAAGAACGCCGCCCGGGCGGCATCCCGTTCGTCATCGGGAATCCCGGCACGGCGCGCATGGGTCTCGAAAATCACGTCGTCGGAAGTGCGCGTATACGGCTCCGCCGCGATGAGATCGTAATGCAGCGCCGCGATGGTCGCGTTCATCACGGCGGGCGGTTCCTGTGCGGACTCGACCGGGCAGTCTTCGGCGACTTCGATGAAGGTGTTGTAGTAGTTCGTCGTGTGCATCGTGCATCCTCCTCCCGCCGAGGGTAGTAGCGGGTGGCGACGTCGATCCTGAAAAATGGTGGCCCTGAGCTTCTTGTCGCTGAGCGCGACAGGTTCACCGCCTCAGCGCTGATCCTCGGGTGGCCGGCCTCACGAGCCGCGCAGACCGTCGAGTGCGTCGAGCTGCGCAGACGGTAGAAGTCTCCACTGGCGGCGATCGAGCCCGTGAGATCGGTCATCAGCCCACCTTGCCCGACGATCGCACGATTCCTCCTCCACAGCCGTCGCCCACTCGCGCCGGCACAGCGATCGGTCCGCTCACGGCGCGTCCATGTCGGCGAGTCTGGGCGGTGCCTTGGTCCGCGTTGAGCGAGGCGACGAGGGCATGGGCCGCGGAGGTGTCGTCATCGAACCGATCCGGTCTTTGCGGGCTGGTCATCTGCCACTTCGTCGCTGAAGAGGGTCTGGCCTCGTTCGGGTGCTGCTCACGGGGTCAACCACTACGGCACGCCTGCACCCGCCGTCGGCCGACTTCATTGAGGGTTCGCTCAGTGTTGCGTCAGAAAGTCAACCGTCAACTCAGCGGACGCTTCTCGACATATGGTCTCCCCATGAAGCACATCGCCTAGACAAGCGGGTCCCTCCTCGCAGGGGACGACGACGCAAACATTCTCCCCACGCGCAGTACTCGCGGACATCGATCATTCCGACACCGTCATATTGCAGCCGATGCTGTCGACTGCAGCGCGGTCGAGTGGCGGCTTCGACGTCAGGTCCCCGGGTGCATTCTCGTCGGCGTGCGCGGTGATCATCACGCCTCCATCCGACTCGGCTGATCGGGCGTACACCTCAACCTGCACACGGGAGACCTGCCAGTTGGAGCACACCATGGTCCACCCCGGGATAGCCCTCCTCACCCCACCGAGGGGCACACAAATGACGTTGGATCCTGTCGGGCTGGTCTACCTTTCGGCTGGCATTGCGACCGTGTTCGCTGCCTTGCTGCCGCGACTGCTCGGCAAAGCACCGGTGTCCATGCCCATGGTCTTCGTTGGTGCAGGCATCGTTGCGTTCACCATCGTCCCCGGATTGCCAGATCCCAATCCGACGGAGCATCCCGTCATCGCCGTCCACCTCACCGAGCTCTGCGTCATCATCTCTCTGATGGGCGCTGGGCTTGCGATCAACAGGGTCTTCAGCTGGCGCACGTGGTCCACCACGTGGCGGCTGCTGGGCATCACGATGCCCTTGTCGATCGTCGCGGTTGCGCTGCTGGGCTGGTGGGGACTCGGGCTTGGTGCCGCCAGCGCGATCCTGCTTGGGGCGGCTCTGGCACCCACCGACCCTGTGCTGGCCAGCGAAGTGCAGGTCGCCGAACCGCTCACCGAAGATGACCACGGCGACGACGACGAGGCTCGCTTCGCGATCACCTCCGAAGCCGGCCTCAACGACGGCCTCGCGTTCCCGTTCACATACGCCGCCATCGCGATCAGTACCGTCGGTCTGGCCCCGTCGGGGTGGCTCAGTGAGTGGTTGCTGATCGACGTCGGGTGGCGTCTGGCTCTCGGCATGCTCCTCGGCCTCGGTGTGGGGTGGCTGTTACGCCGCCTGTTCTTCTCCGGACTCTCGCAACGGTTGGGATTCACCGACAAAGCCGACGGGTTCATCGCCCTGGCGGCGACTTTCCTCGCCTATGGAGCAGCGGAAGTCGCTGAAGGATACGGATTCCTCGCGGTCTTCGTCTGTGCCTGCACCATCAGAGCGGCAGAACGAGCCCATGGACTCCACTCGGTCCTGCACACCTTCGTCGAGCAAGTGGAACGGCTCCTCACTGTGGCTGTGCTCATTCTCCTCGGCGGGGCTGTTGCCCGTGGACTGCTTCAGTCGTTGACACTCCCGGATATCCTCGTTGCTGCGGCGGTCCTTCTGGTCATCCGACCCCTCAGCGGCTGGGTTGGTCTTACGCCGGGGAAGACAGGTCCCCGAGAACGAGCGGTGATCGCGTTCTTCGGCGTTCGAGGGGTCGGTTCCCTGTTCTACATCGCCTATGCACTCGAGAACGGCGACTTTCCCGGCGGTGAACGGCTCTGGGCGATCGCGTCCGTCGTGGTTCTCGGCTCCATCCTGATTCATGGGGTGGCAGCAACTCCCACCATGACGCTTCTCGACCGAGCGCGGCGGCGCCGCGCGCAGCGACCGGAGAACGACGCGGGAGCGACCAACACACCCGTCTGAAGCCCGACGCGAAGCGATGAGCGGGAGAGCTGGGGACCGCCGGCACCGCAAGAAGCACCAGGGGTCTCATCGGCTACGCGAGCGACAGTGCGAAGGACACCGCGAACCCCGCGGCCGTGCTCAACGCGACCGCAGGGCCACCGTGCTCGTACGCCTCCGGCATGAGGGTGTCTGCCAAGGAGGCGATCACGGCTCCGGCCGCGAACGCCAACGGCAAGGAAACCACTGCCGGGTCGCTCTGAGAAAGGAATACCGCTCCAGCCACAACCGCACCGCTGAGGAGGACAGCACACGCCGCCCACAACCACATGATCTGCGAGGTAGTCCGTCCCTGGTCCCGCATCGAGGCAGCGCCGACAAGCGCCTCGGGAAGGTTGGATGCAAAGATCGCCGCGAGCAGCGCGATGCTGCCGGTGCCCTCAGTCAGCGAGATGCCCAGTGCCAGATTCTCTGGGACGCCGTCCAGCGTCACAGCGGCCAAAAGCGCCACCCCGGCGGTGCCTCGGGTTGTCGCCGAGCTGGCGCTCCGGCCCGCTGCGGCGGCGTCCGTGTCCAGCTTGACGCTCCCCTTGACCTCGTCCGCAGGCTTCGAACGCGATCCGGCTTGAGCCCAGCGGTCCAGAAGCGCGCTGAGGATCGTGAACACTACCGCGCCGGCGAACAAGCCGACCACCGCAAGCCAGATCCCACCGCGCTCATAGGAGTCCTCGAACAACTCGAACGAAAGGGCCGTGATCAACGCTCCGGCCGCGAAAGACAAGAGAATCGCGAGCAGACGTTTGGGCAGCTCCAGCCGGGCACCCACCGCAGCGCCGATCACGAGCGCGACGGATGCGACGGCTCCGAACAACAAGATCATCCACATGCGTCCAACTCCCAACGGTGGACCGCGTGTAACGTCCGCCGGGCGATCAACTATGACACCGCTGACCAGCACCTTCAAGGCATCGCACCGACGCCGTGAAGGCGGACTCGTCGTTGCCTGCTGCGCAACCGGTTCGGCCGCGAAAATGTCGCGTTGGAGCAGCTGTTCTCGGAGCGGATTCCGTGCGGCGAGTGTCTTCCCAAACTCGAGCGCACCTTCAACGCGGAGATCTTCTCCTCCATCGCCAAACGCGGCAGCCGAGCCACCGACCTCATGAGGGCCTACGGCATCCACTAGCGGCTTTCGATGGTTTCGAGCTACGCCGGGGCGCGTCGACGCATCCGTTACACTGGTCTCGGCACATCGAACGCACCGGGCGGGAAACCCCCGGTCAGGTCTAGGTTCCTCAAGACGTCGTCACATCGGATCGCCTGTCGCGGCCTGTCGTTCATGCGGGCGGTGACGCGAACAAGTCTGGCCGCTGCAGGCCCTGATCTAGGATCAGCGACAGGGGTGGCTCAGCGACATGGACAAAGCGATCGATGCCGTCATCGAGATCTTCACCTGGGTCGGACTCGGGGCCGGAGTCCTCCTGGCAGTCATCGCCCTGGTCGTTCACCTGGTCGACGGGACCTGGGTCCCGGTGCGCGCCGTCGTGGAAGCCACGGAGCACGGCACGGTCGTGCGCTGGTTCGGCGAGGACGGTGGCGTGAACGAGGCGCCGCTCACATCCGAACAGATCCACGCGGTCGGCGGCGCCGGCATGTACGACATCTTCGTCCGGCGCGGCTGGCAGAACCGTATGCGGTTCACGCACGGCTCGCCGCTGGTCCGGGCGCTCACGTTGCTCGCCGGTGGGTTCCTCGCGCTGGGCGTGGCGGGGCTGATCGCGTCCTCAGTGCTGCTGTTCGCGCGCGGCTGAGCCGCGGTGTGTCGGCGCCGGCGGGCGGTCACGCCAGTGCGAGCATGCCCCCGGCGACCAGGGCGAGCGCCAGGCCGGCCCACTGCAGCCAGGCGACGCGCTCACGCAGCACGATCGCGGCGAGGACGATCGTCCCGGCCGGATACAGCGCAGTGAGGGCCGAGACGATCGACAGTTCACCGGCGCGCAGCGCGAGCAGCAGGAGGGCGTTGGCCGCGGCATCCACCACGCCGCATGCGATCGCCAGCCACCATGCGCGGGTGCGCGTGGTGGCCAGCCGGACACTCTGCGGATCGCCGTGGACCGCATGCTCGAGGTCGGCATGGCCGGTGGGTGTGGCGCCGACCCGGAGGCCCGCGGCGTTCACGACGGAGGCGGCCGGTCGCCCTTTGACAACAGCTCGGATGGCCAGGACGGCGACGACGGTGACCGTGATCAGCAGGTTGGTGCCGCGGTTGAGGATCAGCGGAACCACACCGCTCTGGTCGCTGGTCTGGTCGATGACGATGAGGAAAGCGCCGATCGCCAGCCCCGCACCGACAGCCATGAGCAACCCGCGGGTGCTCGGCCGGACCATCTTCTCGCCCGGGATGAACCCGACCAGCACGACGGCCACGATCGCGACGCCGAGCCCCGCATAGCCGACGGGAGAGAGTGTCTCGCCGTCGACGAGCAGCCCCCACAGCATCGGGGCGATCGCCGAGACCACCGCGGTCAGCGGCGAGAGGATGCTCATCGGACCGATGGCCAGGCACGCGTACAGCAGTGCGATCGCGACGACGCCGATCGCCCCGGACAGCGCGCCCCAGGCGACGTCCGACGCCGTCCAGGTTCCGCCCACGAAGGGCAGGGCGGCGCCGAGCACAGCCAGACCGGATGCCGCGGCCACGGCGGTCACGACGATCGAGCGCAACCGCTTCGCGGCCAGACCGCCCAGGAAGTCGGCCGCCCCGTAGACGACGGCACCGACGAAGGCGAGCACGGCCGAGAGCATGGTCGCTCCAGCTTAGAGATTTCGCCGTTCGGGATATTGCTAGATAAGCTAGCGATATGCAGAAATCGCCCTCCGCGCTCCGTCAGCCGACTCGGTGGTTGAGGATCGGCATCCCGATCGTGCTGGCGTTGGTCTGGCTCATCGGCGGGGCCATCGGCGGGCCGTACTTCGGCAAGGTGGGCGAGGTCTCCACGAACGACCAGTCCTCGTTCCTCCCGCAGAGCGCAGATGCGACGCAGGTCAGCGAACGGCTCGCGGATTTCACCGGGGGAGACACCATCCCGGCTGTTGTGGTCATCGCGGGCGACGACTCGCTCACGGACGACGAGATCGCCACTCTGCAGACGGTCTCAGCCGACATCGGCGCCCTGGACGGCGTGTCCGGTGACGTGTCGCCGCCGGTGATCTCCGAGGACGGTCAGGCCGCGCAGATCTTTGTGCCGGTCGCCACGGACGGTGAGATCCGCGAGATCGTCGAGGAGATCGCGGCGACACTCGAATCCGAGCTGCCGGAGGGGCTGGAGGGGTGGGTGACCGGTCCAGCCGGGTTCACCGCCGATCTGGTCAGCGGATTCCTGGGCATCGACGGACTGCTGCTGCTGACTGCGCTGGGCGCCGTCTTCGTGATCCTGATCATCGTCTACCGATCGCCGCTGCTGCCGGTGCTCGTGCTGATGACGTCGCTTTTCGCGCTGTGTGTGGCCTTGCTGACGGTGTGGTGGCTGGCGAAGGCCGGCATCGTCGTGCTCAACGGCCAGGTGCAGGGCATCCTGTTCATCCTCGTGATCGGCGCCGCGACGGACTATGCGCTGCTCTACGTGGCCCGATTCAAGGAAGCCGTCGCCGACGGAGCGACCAAGTGGGACAGCGTCACGCGCGCGTGGCGCGGCGCGTTCGAGCCGATCCTCGCCTCCGGCGGCACGGTCATCGCGGGTCTGCTCTGTCTGCTCCTGTCCGACCTCGCCACCAACCGCGCGCTCGGCCCGATCGCGTCGATCGGCATCGCGTTCTCGATGCTCTCCGCCCTGACCTTCCTCCCCGCGCTGCTCGCGCTCGTCGGCCGCGCCGCGTTCTGGCCCTTCATCCCGAAGCAGCCTGCCGCTGAGCTGCCTGCGGATCTCACCCAGCCGGTGAGGGGATTCTGGGCCAAGCAGGCACGCCTGGTCGCACTGCATCCGCGCCCGGTCTGGATCATCACGACCCTGGTGCTGCTGGCCGCGTGCGCGGGAGCGCTGCAGCTGAAGGCCGACGGCGTTCCCTCCAGCGACCTGGTGCTCGGGGCATCCGAGGCACGAGACGGGCAGGAAGTGCTCGCGGAGCACTTCCCCGCCGGATCCGGCAGCCCGGTGTACGTCATCGTCCCGGAGGATCAGATCGTGGATGCGGTCGGCGTCCTCGACGACAACTCCGGTGTCGAGTCCGTCGCCATCGTCTCCGCGGATTCCCCCACCGGTCAGGCCGCCGTGGCGATCGAGGCCGGCGCGCCGGTGTTCACCGCACCCGGTCCGCCCGGAGCCACGGCACCGGAGCCGACCGTCGTGGACGCAGACGTGCTGCTGGTGGGGACGCTGACGGACACGGCCGATTCGGTGACCGCGGACTACACCGTGCGTGAACTGCGGGCCGCCTTCACGGACGAGTTGGGCGAGGGCACCGCTCTGGTCGGCGGAGTCACGGCGACGGATGTCGATACGAACGACACATCGATCCGGGACCGCACCTTGATCATCCCCGTCATCCTGTTCGTGATCCTGCTCATCCTGATGCTGCTGCTGCGCTCCATCCTGGCGCCGGTCCTGCTCATCCTGAGCACCGTGCTGTCCTTCGGTGCGGCCCTGGGCGTCAGCGCGCTCGTGTTCAACAACGTGTTCGATTTCCCGGGTGCCGACCCCGCAGTGCCGCTGTACGGGTTCGTGTTCCTGGTCGCGCTGGGGGTGGATTACAACATCTTCCTGATGTCTCGGGTGCGGGAGGAATCTCTCGTGCACGGAACGAGACGCGGCATCCTGCGCGGTCTGGTCACCACCGGCGGGGTGATCACCTCGGCCGGCCTGGTCCTGGCCGCCACCTTCGCGGCGCTCGGGGTCATTCCGATCCTGTTCCTCGCGCAGATCGCGTTCATCGTCGCCTTCGGCGTCCTGCTGGACACGTTCGTCGTGCGCTCGCTGCTCGTCCCGGCACTGTCCTACGACATCGGACGGGCGATCTGGTGGCCGTCGAAGCTGTGGCGACGCGGACCGGAGGTGACCGGTCGCCCGCAGCCGCAGGCCGGGCACGGCGGAGCCGTCGCAGAGGCGCCGGTGCCTGCGAACACGGTGCCGGAAGTGCTCGCCGACGACGGGCACCCGCTGACACGCGAGGAGTACCGTCGTACCCTCGGGTCATGACCCGAGCGCTGTTCATCGTCGATGTCCAAAACGACTTCACCGAGCGCGGCGCGCTGGGCGTGGTCGGTGGCGACCAGGTCGCCGAGCGGGTCACCCGGTTCCTCGCTGAGCATGCGGGTGACTACCGCATCGTGGTCGCCTCGCGCGACTGGCACGACGGCGACAACGACAACGGCGGCCACTTCGCATCCGGCGAACCCGACTTCGTCGATACCTGGCCCGTCCACTGCGTCGCCGGGACGTTCGGCGCGGAGTACGACGAGGGCTTCGACACCTCCACGGTCACGCACCACCTGAAGAAGGGTCAGGGCAGGCCGGCCTACTCGCTGTTCGAGGGCATGACCGACGACGGTGTCACTGCCGGGCACCTGCTCGAGCAGTACGGGATCATCGACATCGACATCGCCGGGCTCGCGACCGACTACTGCGTCCGCGCGTCCGCGCTGGACGCCATAGAGCATGGCCGCCGTGTGCGGGTCTTCACCGATCTGGTGGCCGGTGTCCATCCGGACTCCAGCGAAAGGGCACTCGCCGAGATTGCCCACGCCGGCGCCGTCCTCCTCGACTCACGTGCCTGATTCCGCAGCGGTGCGTCGCGTGCGGCTGAGCGAGGCGGATCGGGTGCGCAGCATCCGGCTCGAGGCGCTCCGCGACCCGGCCGCGGGCATCGCCTTCCTGGAGACGCATGATCAGGCTCAGGCGCGTCCCGCGGCGTTCTGGCAGGAACGGGCGGCCGGTGCGGCGCTCGGCGAGTTCTCGGCGCAGTTCATCGCCGAGGCCGGCCGCGATTGGGTGGGCACTGCGACGGTGCTGATTCCCGAACCCGGAGGGGTGGACTACTTCGGTCGCCCGCACGTCGCAGGTCGCGCTCTGGTGGTCGCCGTCTACATCCGTCCGTCTCACCGCGGCGGCGGCATCCTCTCCGCCCTGATGGATGCCGCGGCCGAATGGGCCGGTGATCAGGGGCAGCGCGAACTCGCCCTCGACGTACACGAGGACAACGCCCGTGCGCAGGCCGCCTATGCCCGGGTCGGGTTCGTCGCCACGGGGATGACCTCGGCCGGGCCGAACGGTGTGGAGCGTGAGATGCTCCGTGCGCTGTGACCGGCGCCCGGCATCTGCGCGGCCCCGGCATGACGGAAGGGACACCCTGAGGGGCGTCCCTTCGCGCGAGTGGGCCCCGTGGGGCTCGAACCCACGACCCGCGGATTAAAAGTCCGATGCTCTACCGACTGAGCTAGAGGCCCGCGACCTCCAGCCTACTTCGGCTGGGACCATGCCTCGCAGCATCGCACTCACGCGTTCGGCTGTCACGATCTGCGAACAGCTGCGGCGTGTCGTGACAGGGGAGCGGGTGGGGTGCACGACCAGAGCGACCGCCGACGCCACCTCGCAAGCGTCGGCGGTCGCTCCGCCCCCCGGGATGCCGGCTCAGCCGGCGGTCTGGTTACATCGCCGGCGGCATCAGCACCGTGTCGATGAGGTAGACGGTCGCGTTGGCAGTCTTGACGCCACCGCAGATGACGGCGGCCTCGCCGTTGACCATCAGGTCGTCTCCGCTGCCGGTGACCTCGAGGTCTGCGCCGTTGACCGTGGTGTGCGTGCCGGCGACGTCGTCCGGTGCGACCTGACCGGGAACGACGTGATACGTCAGGATCGACGTCAGCAGATCGCTGTCGGTCTTGAGCACCTCGATGGTGGCCGGGTCGATCTTCGCGAACGCGTCATCGACCGGCGCGAAGACCGTGAACTCGTCTCCGTTGAGCGTGTCCACCAGGTTGACGTTCGGGTTCAGCTGACCCGAGACCGCAGCGGTCAGCGTCGTCAGCAGCGGGTTGTTCGATGCTGCGGTGGCGACGGGATCCTGCGACATTCCCTCGACCGAGCCCGCTCCCTCGGGCACCGCCTCGGCGTAGCCCGCGCAGCCGGCCCCGACCAGGTCGGCCGCCGGATCCATCTCGGTCTCCGGCGTCATGCTCTCCTCGGACATGGGCGGTGCGGTGGTCTCGGTCGTGGTGCTCGCGCCCGAGGAACAGGCGCTGAGGGTGATGGCGGCGGCGAATGCGATCGGAAGTGCGAGCAGGTACAGCTTCTTGCGGGACATGATGTCCTCCTAGGTTTCGCGTCGCCGATGCGGCGTCGCAGGGCCAGCGGTGCTGTGGGCCACCGAGGCGGCCTACACAAGGTCTTCGGCGCGAGGTCCGGATCGGATGGGACGGGCATCGGCGTCCGCCCGGAATCCGCCGGTTTCGCAGCCGTGTGGGGGCTGACAGCGGTCATGTACACGCGTCGCGGATCCAGATCCCATCAACCGCCGTGTGTCAACCCTCGCGTCGCGCACGGGGAGCAGGGCCGTCCTGGGGCATGCTGTTCAGTGTGGTGATCGATGGCGTGGACGTGCCCGATGAGGGCTCGGGTGTCGTCGACCATGCCGGCGAGCTGCTGCTGCGTGTTGCCGACGGCGACCAGGTCGCCTTCGCCCGCCTCTATGACATGCTCTCGCCGCGGGTCTTCGGCCTGATCCTGCGCGTGCTGGTCGACCGGTCGCAGAGCGAAGAGGTGCTGCAGGAGGTGTTCCTGGAGATCTGGCAATCCGCGGGCCGGTTCGCTCCGAACAAAGGTCAGGGAAGATCGTGGGTGCTGACGATCGCACATCGCCGTGCCGTGGACCGCGTACGGTCCGCCCAGGCGAGTACCGATCGCGATGTGCGGGCGGGCTTCCGGGACATCGGCGTGGCATATGACGGTGTCGCCGAAGAGGTGGAGCTGAGGATCGAGGGCCGACGTGTGTCAGAGGCCCTCGCAACGCTCTCGGACCCGCAGCGCGAGGCCCTGACCCTTGCGTATTACGGCGGTTACAGTCAGAGCGAGATCGCGGCACTGATGGGGACGCCGCTGGGGACGATCAAAACGAGAATGCGGGACGGCTTGTCCCGGCTGCGGGTGGAAATGGGGGTGACGACGTGAACGAGCAGGACTTCGCCGAACTGGCGGCAGGCTACGTGCTGCACGCGCTGTCACCCGAGGACACCGACGCGTTCCGCGCCGCCCGGCGACAGCATCCGGAGTGGGAGCACTACGTCACAGCGGATGCCGCGACCGCGGCGCTGCTGGCAGAGGCCGTCGTCGAGGTCCAGCCCCCGCAGGGCGTGCGCGCCGCGCTTCTCGTGCAGATCGCCGGGAGCGGCCGGCCCGTGGAGGTCGCCCCGCTCTCGCCCGACACGGCGGCGGACAGTCCGCTGCCGCCGGCCGAGCCGCCTCGCCGCACCTCCTCCGGCGGCACCGGCGCGCCGGCGCCCGGCGGGTGGCGACCGCGAGCGTGGTTCACGCTGGCTGCCTCTCTGGTGCTCCTGGTCGGAGTCGGCTGGGGCGCCGTCTTCGTCGGCCAGCAGCTGAACCCCCCGGCATCCGTCGTCGCGCTCAACGAGATCGAAGCGGCGCCGGACGCGCAAGCAGAGACGGTGACCCTCCCGGAGGGCGGGGAAGCGACCGCGCACTGGGCGGAGTCTGTCGGCAAGGTCGTGCTGGTCACGGACGGACTGCCGGAGATCGCCGAAGACAAGAGCTACGAACTGTGGTTCGTCCGAGACGGGGACCCGATCTCGGCCGGTGTCTTCGCGGCCGATGACGGCAGCGCCACCGCTCTGCTCTCCGGTGCCATGGAACCGGGCGACGTCATCGCCGTGACCGTCGAGGTCGCCGGGGGGTCGCCGACCGGGCTGCCCACCTCGGACCCGATCGTGGCGATCCCGACGCAGGACTCCTAGCCCCGAGTGCGGCGCCTGCGTCCGACCGCGGGGCGCCGGCGCGTTCTTCATCACGCGTCCGACCGGCCGTTCCGGCCGAACTGGGGATGTCGCACCGCGAGTAGCCTGGAACGGTGAGCGACGATTCGAGGGAGTTCCACAAGCCCGTGAAGCGGCCTGCCGAGCTGTTCGACCGCCGGTTCGCGGCCGAGGACCCCGCGGAAGTGTCGCGTGTGGCCCACTCGACGGCGCAGGCGCTGCTGGCTCGGGCACGCTCCGACCCGAACGGGGAGGTGGTGGACCGTCTGGTGGCGTTCACGGACGAGCACGGGATCGACGACATCGCCGAGCTGTGGTCCCGATCGCCGTCGCGGTCGCTGCCCGGCGCGCTGTGGCGGCTCTACCTGATCCAGCTGATGATCCACGACGACCCGCATACCGCCGCGCTGCTCTACGAGAGGGGCAGGAACGAGATCGTCTCGGCTGACCCCGTGGTCGCCGGCGCACCGACTCCGGCAGGACCGGACGAACTGGTCGAACTGGTCGACACGATCCTGCGCGGACTGTTCCAGGGCGACTTCGCCGTCGCGTTGGACAGGGCGGCCGCGTTCTGCCGGGTTCAGGCATCGGGCGCCAGCCACCTGGCCGATGACTACGAGGCGACCGAATCGGAGCGCGCATCGGCACTGACCACCCGCGCGCTGCGGCTGGCCGATTACGCGGGCGACCTCGCCGCCTGCGCCTCGCTGTGGCGGCGGGAATCACTCACCTAGGGCGGGAGCGCCGGCGACTGCGCGCGGAAAGCCCCACCGGGGGAAATGAGGTGCCGGGCCGCAGAACGCCTCTCGGCGCGAGGCCGCTCGGAGCGGCAGAAGATGGAGCCCGGGGTTACTGCGGCCCGGCTGTCTCAGTGTAACCGAGCCTGCGGCATGGGCATTCCCCGTGGAGCGTCCTCGCTAGGCTCGGACCATGGTTTCGCGATACGCCCTCATCATCGATCCGGCGTCACCCGATGACCCGCGAGCCGACTTCACCTCGACCTTCGCCGAGGTCGATCCGGCGGCGCCCGCGCTCAGCGTCGGAGAACTGAGCACGCAGCGCGGCGACGGCATCTTCGAGTCCGTCGGCGTCGTGGACGGGCACGCGCAAGAGGTGCAGGCGCACCTGGACCGCCTCGCGCATTCCGCCGAGATCTGCGACCTGCCCGTACCGAATCTGGAGCAGTGGCGAGCGGCCACCGCACTGGCCGCCGCCCATTGCGGGCCGGGCGAGAGCGTGATCAAGCTCATCCTCAGCCGCGGCGTGGACCACGGGCCGGCCCCCACCGCCTGGATCACCGCGAACCCCGCCCCCGACTTCACCGCGGTCCGCGTCCGCGGTGTCCGGGTGGTCACGCTCGAGCGCGGCTACGACAGCGCGGTTCCGGCGCGCGCGCCCTGGCTCCTCCTCGGCGCGAAGACGCTCTCGTACGCGGTGAACATGGCTGCGATCCGCGAGGCCAAGCGCCGCGGAGCCGACGATGCGATCTTCGTCTCCACCGACGGCATCGTCTTCGAGGCGCCGACCGCGTCGCTGATCCTGCGGGTCGGCGACGTGTACCTCACGCCGGCGCCCAGTGGCGGCATCCTGCACGGCACGACCCAGCTGAGCGTGTTCGCCTGGCTCGAGCAGCAGGGACTGGCCACGCAGTATCGCGGCATCCCGACCGACGAGCTGCCGCAGGCGGATGCCGCGTGGTTGGTGTCCTCGGTGCGCCTGGCCGCCCCGATCACCGAGATCGACGGCGCGCCGATCCCGCTGGACGCGGAGTTCACGGCGCGGCTGAACCAGTACCTGCTCAGCCCGCGCGACTGAACCCGGCGGTGCGCGCGCTCTAGCCGAACCGTCCGGAGACGTAGTCCTCTGTCGCCTGCACGCTGGGGTGGGTGAAGATCGTGCGGGTGTCGCCGTATTCGATCAGCTTGCCCGGCTTGCCGGTGCCGGCGATGTTGAAGAAGGCGGTCCGGTCCGAGACGCGCGAGGCCTGCTGCATGTTGTGCGTGACGATCACGATCGTGTAGTCGTTCTTCAGCTTGCCGATCAGCTCTTCGATCGCGTACGTGGAGATGGGATCCAGCGCAGAGCACGGCTCGTCCATCAGCAGCACCTGCGGTGAGACCGCGATCGCGCGGGCGATGCACAGCCGCTGCTGCTGCCCGCCGGACAGGCTCGAGCCGGGCTTGTCCAGGCGGTCCTTGACCTCGTTCCACAGGTTCGCGCCGGTCAGGGACCTCTCCACGAGATCGTCGGCGTCCGACTTCGAGATGCGCTTGTTGTTCAGCTTCACCCCCGCCAGGACGTTCTCCTTGATCGACATCGTCGGGAACGGGTTGGGGCGCTGGAAGACCATGCCCACCTGACGGCGCACCAGCACGGGGTCCACGCTCGCGGCATACAGGTCGTCGCCGTCCAGCAGCACCTCGCCCTCCACGCGGGCGCCGGGGATGACTTCGTGCATGCGGTTGAGCGTGCGCAGGAACGTGGACTTGCCGCAGCCGGAGGGGCCGATGAAGGCGGTGACGCTGCGCGGCTCGATCTGCAGGGAGACGCCCTCCACGGCGAGGAAGTCGCCGTAGTAGACGTTGAGGTCGTTGACTTCGATGCTCTTGGACACGAGATTCCTTCTGCCGGCTCAGCGGCCGGTCTTGGGGGCGAACACCTTGGCGATCAGGCGCGCGACCAGGTTGAGGACCATGACGATGACGATGAGGATGAACGCCGCCGCCCACGCGCGGTCGATGTAGGCCTGCGCCGGGATGCCCTGGTTCATGTACTGGGAGTAGGCGAAGACGGGCAGCGTCATCATGCGGCCCGAGAAGAGGTCGTAGTTCATCGACGCAGTCACCCCGGCCGTGATCAGCAGGGGCGCCGTCTCACCGATGACACGCGAGATGGACAGCATGATGCCGGTGGTGATCCCGGCGATCGAGGTCGGCAGCACGACCTTCACGATCGTGAGCCACTTCGGCACACCGAGCGCGTACGCCGCCTCGCGCAGCTCGTTCGGCACCAGGCGGAGCATCTCCTCGCTGGAGCGGACGACCACCGGGATCATCAGAACGGCCAGCGCGACCGAACCCATGATCCCCAGCCGGATGCCGGGTCCGAAGAAGATGGCGAACACGGCGTACGCGAACAGCCCGGCCACGATGGAGGGAATCCCGGTCATCACGTCGACGAGGAAGGTGATGCCACGCGCCAGCTTGCGGTCCTGCCCGTACTCGACCAGGTAGATCGCGGTGAACAGGCCGATCGGGATGGAGATGACGGCAGCGGCGAGGGTGATCAGCAGGGTGCCGACCACGGCGTGCAGGGCCCCGCCGCCTTCGCCGACGACATTGCGCATCGAGTTGGAGAGGAACTCCGCCGACAGCCCCGCCACGCCGTTGGCCACCACGGTCCACGCGACCGACACCAGCGGCACCATGGCCAGCAGGAAGGCGGCCGACACGACTCCGGTCACGAGGCGGTCGATCCCTTTGCGCCGCCCTTCCACCAGTGAGGAGATGACCACGATGAACACCAGGTACGCCAGCACGGCGACGATCGCCGCTCCGGCGAAGTTGATGTCCGACTGTGCTGCCAACGCGATGACGGCGAACGCCAGCAGGCTGAGTGTGATGGTGCCGACCAGGATCGCCCACGGCGCCCAGCGGGGAAGGTGGCCGTTGGTCAGGCGCAGCGGTTGCGCCCCGATCTCGGGCGCGAGGGGGGGAGCGGGGGGAGCGGTGGTCACAGTCATGTCAGTTGGCTCCCGAGAATTCCTTGCGCCTGCTGACGATCCAGCGTGCGAGCGCATTGACGGCGAACGTGACGACGAACAGGATCAGGCCGGTGGCGATGAGGACGTTGATGTTCGTGCCGTAGGCCTCGGGGAAGGTCAGGGCGATGTTGGCGGGGATCGTTCCGGGGTTCTCCGCGGTGAACAGCCGGAACGTGACGATGTTGGCCACCGAGAGCACCATGGCGACGGCCATCGTCTCGCCCAGCGCGCGGCCCAGGCCGAGCATCGATGCCGAGACGATGCCGCTGCGTCCGAACGGGAAGACCGCCATCTTGACCATCTCCCACCGTGTCGCGCCGAGGGCGAGCGCGGCCTCCTCGTGCAGCACCGGAGTCTGCAGGAAGATCTCACGGCAGATCGCGGTGATGATCGGCACGACCATCACCGCGAGCACGATCGCGGCGGTGAAGATGGTGCGGCCGGTACTGGAGACGGTTCCGCCGAAGAACGGGATCCATCCGGCGTTGTCGTTGAGCCAGGCGAACACGGGCTGGACGGCGGGCGCGAGGACGATGATCCCCCAGAGGCCGAACACCACCGACGGGACGGCAGCCAGCAGGTCCACGATGTAGCCCAGGCCCTGTGCGAGTCGGCGGGGGGCGTAGTGCGAGATGAACAGAGCGACCGCCACGGACAGCGGCACGGCCATCAGCAGGGCCAGCAGGGACGCCCAGATCGTGCCGAACGCGAGCGGCCCGACGTACTGCCAGAAATTGCCCCTGAGCAAGGATGCCGTGTCGCTCGTGGCCGTCAGTCCAGGGATCGACTGGACGATCAGAAAGATCGCCACGGCGGCCAGCATCACCAGGATCATCGATCCGGCGAACAGCGCCGTTCCGGAGAACCAGCGATCGCCGGGCCGCTGCTTGACCTTG
The DNA here is from genome assembly GCF_030246885.1 of Microbacterium sp. zg-B185. Classification (NCBI taxonomy): domain Bacteria; kingdom Bacillati; phylum Actinomycetota; class Actinomycetes; order Micrococcales; family Microbacteriaceae; genus Microbacterium; species Microbacterium sp. zg-B185. Next base: position 2,441,697 of record NZ_CP126739.1, on the reverse strand, counting down.
ACGGCCGGAGCGGTGGTGGTGGTCATGAGTTCCTGTCTGGCTCTCGGTTCGGTTCGGTCCGGTTCCCGGCCCGACGCCTCACGGCGCGGACCGGGACCGAGCGACTATTCGGTGACGATCAGGTCGATCGCGGCGTTGACCTTCTCGGTGAGCGCCTCCGAGATCGGGGCGTTGCCGGCGGACGCCGCTGCGGTCTCCTGCCCCTCCGGGCTCGCGACGTACTCGAGGAAGCCCTTCACCAGCGCGGCGGTGCCCGGGTCGGTGTACTCCTGGCAGGCGATCATGTAGCTGATCAGAACGATCGGGTAGACCCCGGCGGCCTCCGAGGTGCGATCCAGCGCGATGGCCAGGTCGCCTTCGGTGCGGCCCTCTTCGAAGGGGGACTCGTCCACGATCGCGGCGGCCGCTTCGGGGGAGTAGGTGACGAATTCGTCGCCGACCTGGACGGCCGCCGTCGCAAGGCCCTGCTCGGCTGCACGCGAGGCATCCGCGTAGCCGACGGTGCCGTTGCCGCCCTGAACTGCCGAGACGACGCCGGAGGTGCCCTGGGCGGCCTCGCCGCTGGAGAGCGGCCACACGCCGTCGGGCTCGAAGGTCCAGACATCCGGGGCGGTGGCGAACAGGTAGTCCGTGAAGTTCTCGGTGGTGCCGGAGTCGTCCGCGCGGTGCACCGGTGTCACGGCCAGGTCGGGAAGCGTCACGCCCTCGTTCAGAGCGGCGATCGCCGGGTCGTTCCACTTCGCGATCGTGCCGGAGAACAGGCCGGCGATGGTCGCCGGGTCGAGGTTGAGCTCGGTGACGCCCTCGACGTTGAAGATGACGGCGATGGGCGAGATGTACGTCGGCAGCTCGATGATGTCGGTGTCCGCGACGCAGCCGTCGAAGGCGCCCGCCTCGATCTCCTCGATCGTGAAAGGGCGGTCGGATCCGGCGAAGGCGACCGCCCCGGCCTGGAACGACTCCCGGCCCGCGCCGGAACCGGCCGGGTCGTAGTTGATGGTCACGTCCGGGTTTGCGCCCTGGAATCCTGCGGTCCACGCCTGCACGGCGACTTCCTGCGACGAGGCACCCGCGCCGGCGAGTTCGCCGGACAGACCGGCGGGCGCGGATGGGTCGACGTTCGCGCCGCCGCCCGTCTCGTTCGCAGCGCAGGCGGTGAGGGCGAGGGCCGCGACAGCGCCGATGGCGCCGATCTTGGCAATGCGGGAGAGCTTCACTGTGAATCCTTCACGGTTGTCGGGTCGTGCCCGGTGCGGGGCACGGATTGACCGTAGACAGCCACGCTTACGAGAGTGCGCGCTCCCGGTGAACAGAAGGTGAACGCGGCGAGGTCAGCTCGAGATCCGCGGTCAGATCTTCGGAGCGTGCGTCTCGATCGCGACGATGCCTGATCCCGGGTTGTCCGCCGACAGGTGCACGACCGAGAAGCCGCCCGCCTCCAGCGCTGAGGCGCTGCCCAGATACGATCCACGCAGCGTGCCGGTGGCCAGGGCGATCTCGGTCAGGATTTCCGGCAGCACGGGCCCATGGCTGCACAGCACCGCGGGCTTTCGCGCCCGCACGCGCTCGCCGACGATGGTGCGGGCGTCGGAGCGACCCTCTTCCCACGCGTCCTGGCTCAGCAGAGCTGTCGTATGGATCTTCCGGCCGAGGGCGGCGGAGAGGGGATCCACCGTTTTCACGCAGCGTTTGGCGGGACTCGAGATGATCCTGCGCACACCGAACGACCGCAGCGGCCCGACGATCGTCTTGGCCTGAGCGCGCCCGCGTCCGGAGAGCGGACGGGCGGCGTCCTCGCCCTCCCACTCTTCCCGCGACACGGCCTTCGCGTGGCGCAGCGCGATGATCGGGAAGGTCCGCAGCACACCCTCGTCGACGAGGGTCGCGAAATGCTCGAGGATCTCCACGTCCACGGGATAGCTCAGACGGCCGAAGGCCTTCTTGAGACTCACCCACTCGAGCGCGGCGATCTCCTTGTTCGGCACGAAGGCGGAGGCGCGGATGGCCGCTTCGGTCGCCTCGGCTGCCCAGTAGTGCACGATCTTCTGTCGTCTGTTCGGCATGCGATATCGCGAGACACCCACCGGCACGCCGAGATCGGCCCGGATGCCGGTCTCCTCGAAGATCTCCCGGCTCGCCGTCTCGGCCAGCATCTCGCCGGGGTCGACCTTGCCCTTGGGTAGGCTGACGTCCCGGTAGCGCGTGCGGTGGATGAGCAGCACGAGGAGCTTCGCGTCGACGATGCGCCACAGAACGCCGCCCGCCGCGTAGACGGCGGTTTCGGTCATCGCGCCGCCCGTGCCCGCCGGCGCCGGCGCACGTTGGTCATGGTGCGGTCCTGAATGTCCACGAGGGGCTTCCCCTCGTCGTCCAGACTGTGCCGGGTCCACGCTCCCTCGGTATCCAGCCACCACGAACTGATCTTGTCGCTCATGGCGAGCTCGAACAGGTCCGACAGCTCCCTCAGGTGCGTGGGCGCGACCACGCGCACGAGTGCTTCGACACGTCGATCGAGGTTTCGGTGCATCATGTCCGCGCTGCCGATGTAGACCTGCGGATCGCCCGCGTTCTCGAACATGAATAGGCGTGAATGCTCCAGATAGCGGCCCAGGATGCTGCGCACCCGGATCGTCTCACTCATTCCGGCCACGCCGGGCTTGAGCGAGCAGATGCCGCGCACCCAGATGTCGATGGCGACGCCGGCCTGACTGGCCCGGTACAGCGCATCGATGATCTGCTCGTCCACCATCGAGTTGACCTTGATCCGGATGCCGGAGGGCTTGCCGGCCAGTGCGTTGCGGCGTTCCTTCTCGATCAGTCGCAGCAGCCCCTTGCGCAGGTGCAGCGGCGCGACCAGAAGACGCTTGAACTTCTTCTCGATCGCATACCCGGACAGTTCGTTGAAAAGGCGGGTCAGGTCCCGGCCGACCTGCTCGTCCTTGGTGAACAGGCCGAAGTCCTCATAGATGCGGCTGGTCTTCGGGTTGTAGTTGCCCGTGCCGATGTGGCTGTAGCTGCGCAGCATCCCATCCTCCTCGCGGATGACGAGTGCGAGTTTGCAGTGCGTCTTGAGACCCACCAGGCCATAGACGACGTGGACGCCGGCCTTCTCCAGCTTTCTGGCCCACACGATGTTGGCCGCCTCGTCGAAGCGCGCCTTGACCTCCACCAGGGCCAGCACCTGCTTGCCCGATTCGGCGGCGTCGATCAGCGCCTGCACGATCGGGCTGTCGCCGGAGGTGCGGTAGAGGGTCTGCTTGATGGCCAGGACATGGGGATCCTTCGCGGCCTGCTCCAGGAACGCCTGCACGCTCGTCGCGAACGATTCGTACGGGTGGTGCACCAGGACGTCCGCGCGGCGGATGGCCGCGAAGATGTCGGAGCGGCCGTTCTGGTCGGCGGGCTGGAACGCCACGGCCGTGGTCGGGACGTGCGGCGGGTAGTGCAGGTCGGGGCGATCGATGCGGGAGAGGTCGAAGAGCCCGCGCAGGTCCAGCGGTCCGGGCAGGCGGTAGACCTCCTGCTCGGTGATGTCCAACTCGCTGATCAGCAGGTCGAGGGTCAGCTCGTCCATGTCGTCGCCCACTTCGAGGCGGATCGGCGGCCCGAACCGGCGGCGCAGCAGCTCCGCCTCCAGCGCCTGGATGAGGTTCTCAGTCTCGTCCTCTTCGATGACCACATCCTCGTTGCGGGTGAGGCGGAACGCGTGGTGGTCGAGGATCTCCATCCCGGGGAACAGATCCTCCAGATGGTTGGCGATCAGCTCTTCGAGCGGCAGGTAGCGCACGGTGTCGCCGTGGCGCGAGACATCCACGAAACGGGGGAGCATCGGCGGGACCTTGAGTCTTGCGAACTCCTGCCGACCGGTCCGGGCGTTGCGGATCCGAATGGCGAGGTTCAGCGACAAACCGGAGATGTACGGGAACGGGTGGGCAGGATCGACCGCCAGCGGCATCAGCACGGGGAACACCTGGCGCTGGAAGTAGTCCGACAGACGCGCGCGTTCGTCGTCTTCGAGCCCCTTCCACGAGATGACCTCGATGCCCGCCTCGGCCAGCGCAGGGCGGACCTGCGAGGTCCAGACGTCGGCGTGCCGCAGCTGCAGGGCGTGGGCATCGGCCGAGATGTCCGCGAGCACCTCCTGCGGCGAACGGCCGACGTTCGTGGGCACCGCCAGTCCGGTGAGGATGCGGCGCTTGAGGCCGGCCACGCGCACCATGAAGAACTCGTCGAGGTTGCTGGCGAAGATGGCCAGGAAGTTCGCGCGCTCCAGGACCGGCAGTGCGGTGTCTTCTGCCAGTTCCAGCACGCGCTGGTTGAAGGCCAGCCAGCTCAGTTCGCGGTCGAGGTAGCGGTTGTCGGGCAGCTGCGAGTCGAAGACCTCGGAGAGGTCGAAGTCGTCGTCGTCCGCGTCGCCGAGTCCGGCGTCGAGCACGTCGTGTTCGATCATCCCTTCATCATTGCAGGGTGAGGTGACCAGTGTGTGAACGTGTTCCCTCTCGGGCGCCGAGCTACGCGCCGGTGTGCTCGCGCGGTGCCGGGATCTGATCGTCCTCGTACACGTTGAAGCGGTATCCGACGTTGCGCACTGTGCCGATCAGCTGCTCGAGATCTCCGAGCTTGGCCCGCAGTCGTCGGACGTGCACGTCGACGGTGCGGGTGCCGCCGAAGTAGTCGTAGCCCCACACTTCGCTCAGCAGCTGTTCGCGGGTGAACACGCGCGAGGGGTGGGTCGCGAAGAAGTGCAGGAGCTGGAACTCCTTGTAGGTCAGATCCAGCGGCTTGCCGTGGACCTTCGCGGAGTACGAGGACTCGTCGATGGAGATGCCGGAGGTCTGGATCCGGGTGGAGACCTGATCCTTGGTCATCCGCCCCATCGCCAGACGCACCCGCGCATCCACTTCGGCGGGGCCGGCGGTCACGAGGATGACGTCATCCACACCCCAGTCGGTGGAGACGGCGGTCAGGCCGCCCTCGGTGACGACCAGCAGCAGCGGCGCATCCAGACCGGTGGTGTTCAGGATCTTGCACAGCGATTTCGCGCCCACCAGATCCACCCGCGCGTCGACGAAGATGATGTCGGCCGCAGGTGCGTTGACCAGCTGGGCCGGCTCGGCCGGAATCTGCCGCACGCGGTGGCTCAACAGCTCGAGCGAGGGCAGGACGGGGCCGCCGCTGTGGGCGGAGCTCAGAACGAGAAGCTGTGCCAAGAAAGCCGTCCTCCCGGCGCACGGGACGCGCCGTTTCCTCAGTTTAGGGGCGTCGGATGCCGTCGCCCCCGCATCCGGTTGAGCGGGTGTCCGGCGAGAGCCTGTCAAGGCCGTGCTGTGAGCACCGAGATGAGCGACAATGAAGAGGTGACCACTCCGGAACTGGCTCCCCGTCGCACCTTCGGCGGCGTGATCGCCGTGTGGGTGATCGCCGCTCTCGTGGGCATCGCCATCGGCGTGTTCGTCGCCGAGGAGTGGCGGGCGGCGTGGCTGACCGTCGGCCTGGGCTGATGCCTGGTGGTGGCGTTCGCCATTCAACTCTGGTTCGGCCGCTCCCAGGGTTTCACCGAGCGGGTGGCCGCCAGCGTCCTCGGAGCACTGCTGGTCATGGGCGTGCTCAGCCTCGGGTTCGGTCTGGCCTCCATCGTTCCCGGCTAGACTCATCGCATGGATCTCGTCGCGCTCGAACTCTTCTTCGTCGGGCTTCTCGCCCTCGCGTCGCTTGCGATCGTCTTCGTCTCCGGCGTCGTGATCAAGAACCTCTATCGCGGCCAGCGCTGACGGCGGCTGCGTCGTGTTGGATCTGCCCACTGACCTGCCCGCCGACCTCGCGCCGCTGTCGTGGCTCATCGGGGTGTGGGAGGGGACCGGCGTGATCGACTACGAGGCCGCCGACCACCGATTCGCGGGCGAGTTCGCCCATCGGGTCAGCTTCAGCCACGACGGGGGAGCGTACCTGAACTACTCGGCCAGCGCCTGGCTTCTGGATGACTCCGGCGGGGCCGAGCCGGTACGCACGCCGCTGGTGTCGGAGATGGGCTACTGGCGCCTCTCCCGCGCGGCGACGGATGCCGATGCCGGACCCGGTCTGCTGCCGGCCCTCTCGGAGCCGGTCGTGCGCACGGCCGACGACGTGGAACGGCTGCGCAATGCCGACGGCGGCTTCGACATCGAAGTCTCCCTCGTCCACGCGGACGGCATCAGCGAGTTGTACCTCGGACAGATCCGCGGCCCCCGCATCGACATCGCCACCGACGCGGTCATCCGTACCGCCGCGGCCAAGCCGTACACGGCGGCCGCGCGCATGTACGGACTGGTCGAGGGCCATCTGCTGTGGGCGTGGGACATCGCGGCCCTGGGCACTGAGCTGTCCTCCCACGCGTCGGCGCGACTGGCGCGGGTCGACTGATGCCCGGGCCCTTCGCACGCGTCCCCGGTGCCGTCACAGATGACTCCGGGCTCCGCCACCTCGGAAACCCGCTCGGCGAGCAGCGCGCCCTCGCTTCCGGCGCCGCCCTCGCCCCACTGGGCGACCGCGCCGTGCTGGCCGTCCCCGGTGAAGACCGGCTGTCCTGGCTGGATTCGCTCACTTCGCAGGCGCTGACCCGGCTGCCCGCCGGTGCGAGCACCGAGCTTCTCGTGCTGGACCCGCAGGGACACATCGAGCACGCGGCATCCGTTCTGGACGACGGGGAGACGACGTGGCTCATCGTCGATGCCGCTGATGCGGAGGGTCTGCTCGCCTGGCTCCGCAAGATGCGCTTCCGGCTGCGCGTGGACCCGCGGGACGCGAGCGAGGAGTTCGCGGTGATCGGCGGCACCCGGGCTGCCCTCACGGCCGTCGCCTCCGCCGCGCCCAACGGCATGCCCCTGGTCTGGAGCGACCCCTGGCCGGAGGTCACCGCGGGCGGTCATGCCTACGCGACCGTCGAACCGCACGCCGCCGCCGGGCGGGATTGGTCCGAGGCGATCGTCCCGCGCGTCGAGGAGGAGCGCATCGCACTCGCTGCGTCCGCCGGCGAACTGAACCTCGCAGGGCTGGCTGCCGTCGAGGCCCTGCGCATCGCCGCCTGGCGTCCCCGGTGGGCGAATGAGGTGGACGAGCGCGCGCTTCCGCACGAATTGGACTGGCTGCGCACCGCGGTGCACCTGGAGAAGGGCTGTTATCGGGGCCAGGAGACGGTCGCGAAAGTGCACAACCTCGGCCACCCACCCCGTCGGATCGTGGGGCTGCAGCTGGACGGCAGCGACTCTCTGCTGCCGGTCCGCGGAGACGAGCTCTTCATCGGCGAGAACGCCGTCGGTGTGATCACCTCTGCGGCCCTGCATTTCGAGGACGGGCCGATCGCGCTGGCCGTCGTACGTCGCAACACCCCGGTCGACGCGGAGTTCGTCGTGCGGACCGCCGACGGAGCCGTCGTGGCCGCTCAGGAGGTCATCGTCCCGCCCGAAGCCGGGGCCACCGCCAACGTCCCGCGTCTGCCGCGGCTCGGCCGCCGCCGCTGACGACGCTCCGGCCGGCCGCATCGGTCATCCCGGTGCGACGGCGCTCCAGGGCACGGTGAGCTCGCCCAGGCGCCACCGGGACCTGTCGCGCACCGGCCAGCCGCCGTTGCGCAAGGCCCGCAGCGCCGCTTCCCAACGCTGAACGGGGCCGAACGCGGCCACGCTCGCAGCCCGATCCCACTCGTCATCGAGCGCCCTGAGCAGATCGTGGACTCGTTCGCCGGGCACGTTGCGATGGATGAGCGCCTTCGGGAGCCGCTCGGCCGCGATGGAGGGCCGTTCCAGTCCGGCGAGCCGCAGCGCGACCGTGAGGGTACGCGGTGCGGCATCCGGTCCGATCGCGATCCAGGTGCAGACGCGCCCCAGTTCGTCGCAGGTGCCTTCGACCAGCAGCCCGTCCGTCGCCAGCGTTGCCGCCATCCGCTGCCAGGCACCCCGCACGTCCGGCTCGTCGTACTGCCGGAGCACGTTCATCGCCCGGATCACGGCCGGCCGGCGGTGCTCCGGCGTCGGCACCTCGAACCCGCCCAGCGCAAAGGAGACGCGGGTGTCTGCGGCGAAACCGGTCGTTCCGGCGCGCACCTGCGAAAGCTGGGAACGGGCGCGCGCAACGCGCTGCGGGTCGATCTCCAGCCCCAGAACCTCGACGTCGGGCCGCACGCGGGCCAGGCGGGCAGCCAGCTCCAGTGCGGTCACCGCGCTCGCGCCGAAGCCGAGATCCACCACGAGCGGGTCGGCCGCGCGCCGCAGCGCGGGATGCCGGGCGATCCACCGATCCACGCGCCGCAGCCGGTTCGTTCCGGTGGTGCCCCGGGTGACCTGGCCGACGGGGGAGCGTCCGGGGGTCATCAGCCCATGATGCCAGGCGGCGCCGTGCGTTCCGGCCGGTCGAGTGGCGGGCCGCTCGGTATCATGGGGCAATGACCGCGCCCTACACGCTGATCCTCCTCCGCCACGGCCAGAGCGAATGGAACAAGCTCAACCTGTTCACCGGGTGGGTCGATGTCCGCCTCTCCGAGCAGGGCAAAGCCGAAGCCGTCCGCGGTGGCGAACTGCTGGCCGAGGCCGGGCTGCTGCCGGACGTGCTGCACACCTCGGTGCTGAGCCGCGCGATCCAGACCGCCGACCTCGCGCTGGACGCCGCGGATCGCCTCTGGATACCGGTCAAGCGCAGCTGGCGCCTCAACGAGCGCCACTACGGCGCGCTGCAGGGCAAGGACAAGGCGCAGACGCTCGAGGAGTTCGGATCCGAGCAGTTCATGCTGTGGCGCCGTTCCTTCGACGTCCCGCCTCCGCCGCTGGACGACACCTCCGAGTTCAGCCAGGTCGCCGATCCCCGCTACGTGGGCATCGACGGCGAGGTGCCCCGCACCGAATCGCTCAAGCTCGTCATCGACCGCTTCCTGCCCTATTGGGAGAGCGACATCGTCCCGGACCTCCGCTCCGGCCGGACGGTGCTGGTCACCGCGCACGGCAACTCGCTGCGCGGGCTGGTGAAGCACCTGGACAACATCAGCGATTCCGATATCGCGGAGCTGAACATCCCGACCGGCATCCCGCTGGTGTACCGGCTGGACGAGGACCTCCAGCCCGTCGAACCGGGCGCTTACCTGGACCCGCAGGCGGCTGCCGCCGGCGCCGCGGCCGTCGCCGCGCAGGGCAAGCACTGACCGGGCGGACACCCGCAGATGAGCGGATGCCGCACCCGCGGCATCCGCTCAGTGGGTTGCGGCCGCGCTACCTCGCCGTTGTGACGATGTCGATCGCGTCGGTCTCCATCGTCCAGTCACCGGTCGAGAGGTAGACCACCTTCTTCGCGACCGAGACGGCATGGTCGGCGAAGCGCTCGTGGTAGCGGCTGGCCAGGGTCGCATCGACGGTCGCGGACGCCTCGCCCTGCCAGGTGTCGCTGAGGACCTTCTCGAAGACGTGGACGTGCAGATCGTCGAGCTTGTCGTCGTCGTTGCGGATCTCTTCCGCCAGCGCCTGGTCCTCGGTGCGAAGCAGCTCGGTGAGCTTGCGCGCGACATTCACATCCAGCTGGCCCATCTTGATGAACGTGGACTTCAGGCCCCTGGGGATGGCGCGCTCCGGGAAGCGCATCCGGGTCAGCTGGGCGATGTGCTCGGCGATGTCGCCCATGCGCTCCAGTGACGCGCTGATGCGCAGGGCGCTCACCACGATGCGCAGATCGCGGGCGACCGGCTGCTGGCGGGCCAGGATCTCGATTGCCAGCTCGTCCAGCGCGACCGCCTTCTCGTCGATGATCGCGTCCGCCTCGATGACCTCTTCGGCCAGTGCGACATCGCTCGAGCTGAACGATCGGGTGGCCTTGTCTATCGCGACGGCGACGAGCTCGGCGATCTCGACCAGACGTCCCTGGACGTCCTCGAGCGACTGATGGAAGACTTCGCGCATTGCAGCACCTTTCGTGTTCCGCAGCGGGCACGTGCCTTGCGACCTGACGATTGTCGCCGGAGAAGGTTAACGAACGGTGCCGCGAGAGTGAATAGTAGCCGGATCGCATGCCGAGCCGCCCGAAAGCGAACGGAAGCACGGCATCCACGCCCGTACGCTGGGTATATGGACACGACGCAGCTTGTGCTGCTCGCCCTGCTGGTGGGGGCGATCATCGGGGGCTCCGTCGCCGCAGTCATCGTCGTGTCGCTGCGCGCGCGCAACCGGGCGCGGGCGGAAACCTCCACGCTCATTCCGGACGGGGTCCGCGAGGTCCTGCGGGGAATGGACGACGCAGCGGTGGTCGTGGACAGCTCCTCGACGGTCGTGGCGGCCTCTTCCGCTGCCGGTCCGTTCCGCCTCGCCGAGGGCGAGGTGGTGCGCTCCGACGAGCTGCGCGCGGTGGCCCGCCGCGTGCGCGACGGGGATTCCGCGACGACCGTCACCCTTCGACTGCAGCGCGGCGCACCACCGGCCGAGCCGCGCCTGGTGGTGGTGCGGGCGACGCGGATCTCTCCGCGACTGAGCCTGCTGGTGATGCGTGATATCACCGAGCGCGAGCGTGTGGAGCAGATGCGCCGAGACTTCGTCGCCAACACCAGTCACGAGCTGAAGACCCCGGTGGGCGCGGTCAGCCTGCTCGCCGAGGCGATCGAATCCGCCGCCGACGATCCCGACCAGGTGCGCAATTTCGCGTCGCGGCTGACGGCGGAGGCGTCCCGTCTCGCGTCGCTGACCGCGCGCATCATGAACCTCTCGCGCCTGCAGGCAGCCGATGAGCTCACCGACGACCGCGACGTGGCCGTCGACGAGATCGTCGCGGCGGCCGTGGAAGCGCACGCGTTGCAGGCAGGCTCTGCCGGCGTGGCTGTCGTGCGCGGCGGACAACGCGGCCTTTATGTGCGCGGCGATGCGCAGATCCTGATCGAGGCGGTCGGCAACCTGCTGGCCAACGCGATCCACTACTCGCCGCCGGGCTCCGAAGTCGGCGTGGGAGTCAAAGCCGCCGATCGCGTCGTGGAGATCGCCGTCGCCGACCGGGGGATCGGTATCCCCGAGCCAGACCAGGAGCGGATCTTCGAACGGTTCTACCGGGCCGACCAGGCGCGTTCCCGCCGCACCGGCGGCACCGGACTGGGACTGGCGATCGTCAAGCACGCCGTGCAGCGCCACGGGGGCGAGGTGCGGCTGTGGTCACGGCCGGGACGGGGGTCCACCTTCACCATCCGCCTCCCGCAGATCGATCCGCCCGCCGACCAGGTGCCGCCCCCGCGGCGGGGCAAGAAGAAGCGACCCGTCGCGGCGCCGGCAGTCACCCCCACGAATGGAGCATCCGCATGACTCGCGTTCTGATCGTCGAGGACGAGCCCGATCTGGCCGATCCGCTCGCCTATCTGCTGCGGCGAGAGGGGTACGACGTCGAGATCGCCGAAGACGGCCCGTCGGCCTTGGTCGCGTTCCGCGAACGCGGCGCGGACATCGTGCTGCTGGATCTCATGCTGCCCGGAATGTCCGGGACCGAGGTGTGCCGCCAGATTCGCGCGACCTCACGCGTGCCGATCATCATGGTGACGGCGAAGGACTCCGAGGTGGACATCGTGGTGGGATTGGAGCTCGGTGCGGACGACTATGTCACCAAGCCCTACTCCGCCCGCGAGCTGCTCGCGCGCATGCGTGCGGTGCTTCGCCGACTGGCGCAGACCGAGACGGACCTGGAGGAGCACGTCCTCGACGGTGGACGTGTGGTGCTGGACATCGATCGGCACACCGTCGCGGTGGATGGGCGCGAGATCAACATGCCGCTCAAGGAATTCGAGCTGCTGGAGGTACTCATGCGCAATGCCGGGCGGGTGCTGACGCGCGGCCAGCTCATCGACCGGGTGTGGGGCACCGACTACTTCGGCGACACCAAGACCTTGGACGTGCACATCAAACGGATACGCTCACGCATCGAAGAGCATCCCAGCGAGCCGGCGATGCTGATGACGGTCCGCGGACTGGGCTACCGCTTCGAGAACTGACCGGGAGCGCCGGATCGATTCGACGTGCCCGCGACGGGTGACTCCGGATCAGGGCGCCAGGCCGGCGAGGTAGTCGAGCGAGTCATCGAGCACCGGCACGGTGAACAGGATGCCGTCGGCGTCGCCGGACTGGAAGTACATCGGCAGGTCCGAACCCGGCTTGGTGTCGATGCCCTCGAGCAGCAGCGGCTCGGTCTCTTCGGTTCCCAGGCTCACTGTCGTGTTCGCCGGAACGCGGATGGACTCGGTGGACTTGGCCGAGCCTTCACCGAACTCGATCCGCAGCGTCTGCGAGTCGGAGGTGGCGTTGACGATCGCCGCGACGAGATTGCCGTCGTTGCCTTCCTCGTCGGCCACGATCAGGACGTTGCGCACCTCGAGGGGTCCCGAGTCCGGGATGTTCACGCCATCCGACGGCGAATACTGCAGCGTGGTGGCCTGCACGGAGATCATCGAGCAGCCGCTGGTACCGAGGACCACGAGGGCGCCTAGGGCGAGCGACGCGATAAGGCGCGATTTCACAGATCCTCCTGGGACGGCTGACGGCATCTCTAGCATTCTAGGGGGTGGCCGCGACGACCGTTGGGGGTGCACCGGTGGGGCGGGCGGCGAACCTTACCCTATGTTGGCCTGTGGTATCCTAGAGGTTGCCGAAAGGACATAACTACATGCTTTTTGAGGTTGGCGAAACGGTCGTCTACCCCCACCATGGGGCCGCGACGATCATCGAAGTCAAGGACCGGGTCATCAGGGGCGAGACCAAGAAATACCTGAAGCTCAACGTCACCCAGGGCGATCTCATCATCGAGGTCCCCGCAGAGAATGTCGACCTCGTCGGCGTGCGTGACGTCATCGGTAAAGAGGGTCTGGACCGGGTGTTCGAAGTGCTCCGTGCACCGTTCACCGAAGAGCCGACCAACTGGTCCCGCCGGTACAAGGCGAACCTCGAAAAGCTCGCGTCCGGCGATGTCATCAAGGTCAGCGAAGTCGTCCGCGACCTGTGGCGCCGCGATCAGGACCGTGGGCTGTCCGCCGGCGAGAAGCGCATGCTCGCCAAGGCGAAGCAGATCCTCATCTCCGAACTCGCGCTCGCCGAGAAGACCGACGAAGAGAAGGCCGGCGCCATCCTCGACGAGGTCCTCGCGTCTTGAGTCGTCACGGAGCAATGCGCGCAGCGCGTTGCTGCGTGACGCATCTCGATACGCGCTGCGCGCTACACGATGACCGGTCTGGCAGGCGGCGCGCGACAGCTGGACTCCGCGTGAGCGCAGGCGACCGGTAGCGTGAGGGCGTGAGCATCACGCCCGTTCCCCGTGTCGCTGTCATCGTCGTTGCGGCAGGCTCCGGCACGCGTCTCGGTGCCGCAGTCCCCAAAGCCTTCGTCGGGATCGACGAGCACAGCATGCTCCGGCATGCGCTGGCCCGCGTGTTCGCCGCGCCTGCGGCGCAGGTCGTGGTCGTCGCGCCCGCCGGCCGCGAGGGCGACGCGCTCACCGAGGCGATAGCGGCCGCCGGCGATCGCCGGGAACTCGTCTCCGTCGCCACCGGCGGCGCCACCCGGCAGGCCTCTGTCGCCGCCGGGCTGGAAGCCCTCTGGGGCGATGTCGAGATCGTGCTCGTTCACGACGCTGCACGCGCCCTCGCGCCGCCTGCCCTCTTCGAACGGGTCATCGCCGCCATCGAGACCGGCTCCGCCGGGGCCATCCCCGTGCTGCCGGTCATCGACACGATCAAACGGGTCGAGAACGAACGGATCGTGGCCGCGGTCGACCGCTCCGAGCTGTCTGCTGCGCAGACGCCGCAGGGCTTCCGCCGCGGCATCCTGGACGCTGCGTACCGCACCGCGACGCAGGAGCACACCGACGACGCGGCCCTGGTGGCAGCGGCAGGGCACTCCGTCGCGGTGGTCGAGGGGGATCCGCTCGCGTTCAAGATCACCACGCCGGCGGATCTGGAGCGCGCCCGCCCGCTCGTGGCGCGGCATCCGCTGGGCCGTTCCGACGCCCGGCTGGAGAACTCACCGCCCCCGCCCCGTGTGGGCATCGGCACCGACGTCCACGGATTCGGCGGTGAGGGCGCGCTGTGGCTGGCCGGACTGGAGTGGCCGGGGGAGCAGGCGCTGTCCGGGCACTCCGACGGCGATGCGGTCGCCCACGCCATCGTGGATGCGCTGCTGTCCGCGGCAGGGCTGGGCGACATCGGAACGCATTTCGGCACGGACCACCCGGAGTACGCCGGCGCGCACGCGGGGGTGTTCCTCTCCCGGACGGTGGCGCTGCTGGGCGAGGCAGGCTACCGGGTGGGCAACGTGGCGGTGCAGGTGCAGGCCAATCGACCGCGCTTTGCGGCGCGCCGCGTCGAGGCGGAGGCGGTGCTGTCGGCGGCGCTCGACGGCGCCCCGGTCTCGGTGTCGGCCACCACCACCGACGGACTCGGCTTTCCCGGCCGCGGTGAGGGCGTCGCCGCGTTCGCGATGGCGCTGGTCGTGCCGGCCTGACCCGGCCGGGCGCGGCCCGTCAGAGGGCCCGCGTCATGAACACCGAGAACGGGTCATCGGCATACCCGTCGAACGGGTCGCAGCGGACGAACCCCTCGCTCTCGTAGAGGCGCTGCGCGGGAACGAAGTCGTCGGGACTGCCCGTCTCCAGCCACAGGCTCCGCATGCCCCGTTCGCGCGCAACGGCGACGATGTGACGCAGGATCGCGCGTCCCACACCGCCGCCGCGGAACCGGTCGTGCACGCGCATCGACTTCACCTCGCCGCGTTCGGCGTCGATGGACTTGAGAGCGCCGATGCCGGCCAGGTCATCGCCGATCCACGCCGACCAGAACGTGATGGACGGATGCCGCAGGCCGTCGATGTCGAGCGCGTGCACGCTCTCGGGCGGGGAGGTCTCGTACATGCCGGCCAGATGCGCCGCGATCAACTGCCGGGTGTCCGCCCCGGAGAGATCGTCGGGTCGAATCTCGATGCCCACGCTCAGCCCTCCACCGCGAACGGGACGGGGTCCCGTGGGGCGCGCGATCCCCACGCCAGCAGCGCCAGTCCGACGGCCAGGACGATCAGGCCGGCGATGGCCAGGACGGAGAGCCGTTCGCCCAGGACGGTGATCCCCAGCACGCTCGCCGTCAGCGGCTCGCCGAGGGTGAGCGTCGCCGCCGTGGCGGCCGTCAGCCCGCCCAGGCCCCAAGTGAACAGCACGTACGCGATCGAGATCGTCGCGATCCCCAGCCACAGCGCCATCACCACGCCCGGTGTCGTCGCCAGCCACCGGAGGTCCACGAAGGGCAGCACCAGCGCCGAGAGCACCGCGGAGCCGGCCCCCATCGACCCGACCACGGTGAACGCGTCCCAGCCCTGGTCGAGCAGCCGCCGCTGCACGTTGGCGATGACCGCGAAGGTCGCACCCGCCCCCACACTGCCGATGAGGCCGAGCGGATCCGTGCCCGTGGTGGCGCCGGCCTCGCCGCCGAATCCGAGGAGCACGACCCCGACGGTGGCCAGAGCGGTCGCGATGATCCAGGTGCCGCCGGGGACCCGTCGGGTCAGCGCCCACTCGAGCAGACCGGCCAGGATCGGCGCGGACCCCAGCGCGACGACCGTCCCCACCGCGACCCCGTTGCGCTCCGTGCCCAAGAAGAACAGCGGCTGATACAGGGCGAGGCAGAAGCCGGTCAGACCCATCAGCGCCAGCGGCCGGACGCCGAATCGGGGCGGACGGGCCGGTGAGCGGCGTGCATGACGGCGGGCCAGCACGAACGCGATGGCCGCGAGGCCCGTGCCGCCGATGACCAGACGCACCGCGCCGACCGACAACGGCGTCGTATTCTCGGGGCCGAGCGCCATCGAGGTGCCCGTCGTGCCGAACAACAGGGCCGCGGCGAGGACGGCGAAGACGTGAAGCACAGTGTCATTGATACTCCATACCCGCGGGCCGCCCGGACGCTGGCAGAACGGACCCTGGATCGCGGCCAGGTTGGGTCGGAGTTGCGCCGGTAGGCTGGTGCAGTGACACCCGGTACACCGCCCGTGCGGCTCTATGACACGAAAGCCCAGACGCTGCGCGCTTTCGCGCCTCTGGACCCGTCGAACGTGACGGTGTACGTGTGCGGACCCACGGTGCAGTCCGGGCCGCACATCGGTCACCTTCGCGGCGCCTTGAGCTTCGACCTGCTGCGGCGGTGGCTGGCCCACCGGTTCGGGCGGGTCACGTTCGTCCGCAACGTCACCGACATCGACGACAAGGTGCTCGCCAACGCGACCGAAGCCGAGCCCTGGTGGGCGCTGGCGTACCGCATGGAGCAGGAGTTCACCCGCGCGTACACGGCGATCGGCATCCTGCCGCCGACCTACGAACCACGGGCGACCGCATCCATCCCGCAGATGCAGGAGCTCATCGCCCGCCTCATCGAGCGCGGCAACGCGTATGCCGCCACGGACTCGGCGACCGGTGCGGGTGACGTCTATTTCGACGTGCGGTCCTGGCCCGAGTACGGCAGCCTCACCCGCCAGTCACTGGACGCCATGGAAGCCGCCCAGGACGCGGATCCCCGCGGCAAGCGGGATCCGCACGACTTCGCGCTGTGGAAGGGCGCGAAGGCCGGTGAGCCCTCCAGCGCAACGTGGGATTCGCCGTGGGGACCGGGCCGCCCGGGCTGGCACATCGAATGCTCGGCGATGTCGCGGCGCTACCTGGGCCCGGAGTTCGACATTCACGGCGGCGGCCTGGACCTGCGCTTCCCGCACCACGAGAACGAACTGGCGCAGTCCACCGCGGCCGGGGATCCGTTCGCGCGCTACTGGGTGCACAACGGGCTCGTGACCGTCGGCGACCAGAAGATGTCCAAGTCACTGGAGAACTTCCTGCTCGCAGCGGACGTCCTCAGCGCGCGCGATCCGCTGGTGGTCCGCTACGCGCTGGCCTCCGCCCACTACCGCTCGAACCTCGACATCACGGCCTCGTCGTTCGACGAGGCCGAGGCCGCGCTGGAGCGGATCCGCGCCTTCATGGAGCGCGCGGTCCGCACGCTGCGCGATGAGTCCGACGATCTGCGCATCGAGGTGACCGTCCCGGCGCGGTTCGCTGCGGCGATGGACGACGATCTGGGTGTCCCGCAGGCGCTCGCGGTGATCCACGAGACGGTCCGCCTGGGCAACACGGCGCTGGATGACGGTGACCTCGCCGCAGCCCGCGGAGCTTTCGCCGACATCGCGGTCATGACCGGCATCCTGGGGATCGACCCGCTCGATCCGGCTTGGAACACCGGGTCCGGCGGCGCCGAGGCGTCCGCGCTGGACGCGCTCGTGCGCACTCTCATCACCCAGCGCGCCGCTGCGCGCGCTGCCAAGGACTGGGCGGCGGCCGATCGCATCCGCGACGCGGTCGCAGCCGCGGGCATCGCGCTCGAAGACGGTGCCGACGGCACCCATTGGAATCTGCTCGGGACACAGCCCGGGACGAAGGAGTAGGACATGGCCGGTAAGCCGGGGCGCCCGGGCGCCAGCAAGGGCAAGAAGGGCCCCACCAAGGGCACAGGCGGCAAGAACAAGCGATCGCTGGAAGGACGCGGACCGACCCCGAAGGCGGAGGACCGGGCGTGGCACCCCGCGGGCAAGCGCAAAGCCGCGGCCGAGCGCTATTCCGCTGCCGGCGGCTCGGGCAAGCCGGGGCAGAAGGCGAGTGCCTCGCGGCAGTCGCGCGCGAAGAAGGACGATGACACCGAGGTCGTGACCGGGCGCAACTCCGTTCTGGAAGCACTCCGTGCCAAGATCCCCGCGACCGCCTTCTACATCGCTCAGCGGGTGGAGATGGACGACCGCGTCAAGGAGATGCTGTCGATCGCCACGCATCGCGAGATCCCGGTGATGGAGGTCACGCGGCCCGAACTGGACCGCATGGCCGGCTTCGACGGCGTCCACCAGGGCGTCGCGCTGAAGGTGCCGCCGTACGAGTACGCGCACCCGCAGGATCTTCTGGAGCAGGTCATCGACCGCGGCCAGACGCCCCTGTTCGTCGCTCTGGACGGGGTGACCGACCCGCGCAACCTGGGCGCGATCATCCGCTCCACGGGAGCGTTCGGCGGCCACGGCGTGATCCTGCCGCAGCGACGGTCGGCGAGCGTGAACAGCGCCGCTTGGAAGACCAGTGCGGGCGCCGCAGCACGCATCCCGGTGGCGATCGCACCGAATCTCACGGCCACCCTGAAGGAATTCAAGAAGCAGGGCGTCTTCGTCCTCGGACTCGATGGCGGGGGAGACGTGTCACTGCCTGACCTCGCACTCGCCGACCGCCCGGTCGTCATCGTCGTCGGCTCGGAGGGCAAGGGGCTGTCTCGCCTGGTCAGCGAGAACTGCGACCAGATCGTGTCCATCCCCATCGACACGGCGACCGAGTCGCTGAACGCGGGGATCGCGGCATCCGTCGCCCTCTACCAGGTCTCCACGCTGCGCGCGCAGGGCAAATGATTGCGTCACACGTTCGATCCACGGCAATGAACCAGCCAGACTGAGACTTGAGACCCGAAACCCCGTCGAAAGGAACAGCATGACTCGCATCGCCGTCATCGGAGGAACCGGCTACGCCGGCCGCAACATCGTCGCCGAGGCGGTGAGTCGCGGGCACACGGTGGTGTCGGTCGCGCGGAACGTTCCCGCTGAGCGGGTCGAGGGTGCCACGTACCTGGAGGGGAACATCCTCGATGTGCCCAGCCTGGTCAGCGAGTTGGAGGGCGTCGAGGTCGTCGTCTCCACCGTCCCGGCCCGCGGCGACATGGTGGGCAACGTGCGGCCGAGCACGGCCGAGCTGGTCGCTGCGCTGCCCGAGAACGTACGCGTCGGCGTGATCGGCGGCGCAGGCGGCAGCCTCATCGCCGAAGGCGGTCCGCGACTGGTGGACCAGGATTCCTTCACCGAGGAGTACAAGCCCGAAGCGCTCGAGGCGATCGGCATCCTTGAGGATCTGCAGGCGACGGACGCCTCGCGCGACTGGTTCTACGTGCATCCCGCGGGCGGGTTCGGCGTCTACAACCCGGGAGAGCGCACCGGCTCGTACCGCATCGGCGGCGACGTGCTGGTCACCGATGACGAAGGGAACTCGTACATCTCCGGCCAGGATCTGGCCGTCGCGATCGTCGACGAGATCGAATCGCCGAAGTACTCGCGCGCACGCTTCACCGTCGGATACTGAGCGCAGGGTGGGGCCGCTGATTGCGACCCCACCCCGACCGCTACTTCTTGTACTGATACGGGTTGAAGAGCACTTCGCTCTCGGGGATCTCGGGGAACTGACCCGAGATCCAGTCGTCGCCGACCTCGCTCTCCAGATAGGCGACCGTGTCCGCCAGCTTGCCCTTCACGGAGGCCAGGTCCCCGGCGACCACCTTGCCGCCGGCCTTGACCACTTCGCCACCGACCAGCACGGTGTGTACATCGCCGCGCTGGGCCTGGTAGACGATCTGGCCCCAGGGGTTGATCAACGGAGCCCAGGTCGGCGAGTCGTCGTTCTTCAGCAGGACGACGTCGGCGAGCTTGCCCTCCTCGAGCGAACCGATCAGGTGGTCCTTGCCGATCGCCTTGGCCCCGCCTCGGGTGGCCATGTAGACGACATCCTGCGCACGCAGCTTCACGTGGGTGATCGTCTCGGCGGGCTCCAGCTGATGCGCGTGCATGTGCTCGAGCGCACGGTCGGCATTGACGGTGGCCCGCATCGCGGAGAACAGATCGGCGCTGAACCAGACGCTCGTGTCCACTGACAGCGACACCGGGATGCCGTAGCGACGCAGATGGTGAATCGGCGGGTAGCCCTGACCGCAGGTGTCCTCCGACTCCGTCGCGAGTGATACGTTCCCGCCGGTCGCAGCGATCTTCTGGTACGAGTCGGCGGAGAGGGAGGCGGCGTGCACGTAGGTGAACCCCTCCTCCATGACTCCGGCGTCATATGCGTTCCGGATGCCCCAGTCGTTGGTCGCCCCCCAGACGCCGGCGTGGGTCGTGACCCGCAGACCGAGGTCCTTGGCCACTCGATAGGCTGCCAGCTCGGGGAACTCCTCGTCCTGGTTGGGCACGTCGAAGGCGATCTGCGTGCCGAACATCCGGGAGTCATCGCGTGACCTGATCAGCAGGTCCTGGACGGCAGGATCTGCCGTCCACTCCCACGGCGACTGGTGGATGTTGCCGTAGGCGAAGACGAATCGTCCGGGTGAGGACACCAGCGCGTCCACGGCTGCTTCGGCGTGCTCCACGGTGCGCAGGCCGTGCGACCAGTCGACGCTCGTCGTCACCCCGGATTCGACGGCGTCCAGTGCCGAGATGAGGTTGCCGGCCGCATAGTCCTGGGGGCGGAACTTCATGCCGTGCTGCAGGTAGTACCAGACGAAATACTGCGTCAGCGTCCAGTCGGCACCGTACGCGCGCATGGCGGTCTGCCACATGTGCCGATGCGTGTCCACCATGCCGGGCATGATGATCCCGCCCGCGGCGTCGATCTCGAATGTCCCGTCCGGAACGGCCAGGTCGACGCCGACACCGGCGATCTTGCCGTCCACGACGAGGACGTCGCCTTCGGGCAGGACGGTGAGGGCATCGTCCACGGTCAGGACGATCCCGTTCCGGAACACGATGGGTTGGCCGGGCTGAGAAGCGGGTGTGCCGGTCATTGTGACGCTCATCCTCCTTGATTCGCAGTCGCGCGGATGCCGGCTTTCCCCAGCCCGCGCCCTCGCCGCGCACGCTGCTCCTGCTTTACTTGCCAGCGTGATCGACGTGACCTAGGTTAAGCAGTACTGAACACCGATGTCCAGTGCCACTTGGCTCCGTTTCCCGGCCGACTCCGCGCGCGGCGGCGGGCGAAGGGTCGGAACAGTCGCGTATCCCAGTTCGAAGCAATCTGTGGTCGCCGGTTCGGTCGGCACAAGATGACACACCCGCGAGGAGCTGCATTGGGCGACAGGACCATCGTCATCGTCGGTGGAACATCCGGCATCGGACTCGAACTCGCGAAGGACTGCATCGCCCGCGGCGATCGCGTCGTGGTCACCGGGCGCGACCCGGAGCGCACCCAGGCGATCGCGGCATCCCTCGGCGCCGAGGCGACCGGCGTGGCGCTGGACATCTCCGAGCCGGACACGATCGCCGAGCGGCTGAGCTCCGTGGGCAAGGTGCACGGACTCGTGCTCTCCGCGATCGAGCGCGACCAGAACACGATCCGCGAGTTCAACGTCGGTCGCGCCATCCGGCTCGTGACCCTGAAGCTGGTCGGCTATGCCGAGACGGTCCACGCCCTGCTGGACCGGCTGGAGCCCACCGTGGACACGGGCATCGTGCTGTTCGGCGGCCGCGCGAAGGACCTGCCGTATCCGGGCTCGACGACGGTCTCCTCGATCAACGGGGGCGTGACCGGGCTGGTCAACACCCTGGCGCTCGAGCTGGCTCCGATCCGGGTGAATGCCCTCCACCCCGGGATCATCGGCGACAGTCCGTTCTGGGCTGACAAGCCCGACGGCGTGCTCGCCGGATACGAACGGCACACTCCGGGCGGGAAGCTCGCGACGATGGCCGATGTCGTGGATGCGACGCAGTTCCTGTTGCGCAACCGAGGGGTCTCCGCTGTCAACCTCTACGTCGACCGCGGATCCGGCACCATCTGATCCCGGCGCCGCCGCCACGATCGGCGCCCGGACCCCTCGCGCGCGGCGAATCAGGCGAGACCGCGGCGGGAGACCTCGGCGATCGCCGCCCAGTCCAGGTCCCGGAGTTCGGGATCGGCCAGCGCGCGATCGAAGACCGCGATCAGCGCCGGCATCGTCGCGGGGTGCACGCCGCCCGCGACGGCCACCTCCTCCGCGAGCGCGAGGTCCTTCCGGCCGAGGGCGATGTGAAACCCCGGCGGGGCGTACGCGCCGCGGGCGATGATGTCGCCGTACCCCGTGTACACGACGCCGCCGAAGAGCGTGCTGGAGAGCAGTTCGGTGAACAGTGCCGGATCGACGCCCTGGCGTTCGGTCATTGCGACCGTCTCGCCGATGGCCTGCAGCGCGTGGATGATGTTGTAGTTGACTGCTGCCTTCACGGCTGTCGCCACCGACGGTCGATCGCTGATGCGCCACACGCGCCTGCCGAGCAGGGCCAGGTAGGGCTCGACCGCATCGATGTCGGCCGGATCTCCGGCGGCCAGGATGTTCAGGTCGCCGGCGGCCGCCACGGCAGGGCGGCCGAGGACCGGCGCGCTGACGAAGCGGGCACCGGCATCCTGGAATCGCACTTGCAGAGCCTCGGTCAACGACGGGCTGACCGAGGCCATGACCACGTGGCGGCGGCCGGCCGCGGATCTGACGGACTCGGAGTCGAGGACGGCATCGGTGGCGTCGTCGTTGGCCAGCATCGAGAACGACACGTCGGCGGCGAGTGCTTCCCCCGGGGTGGCCGCAGCGCGGGCGCCGAGGGCGACCAGCTCGCGGGCGGGACCGGGCGAGCGGTTCCAGACGGTGACGTCGTGGCCGGCATCGATCAGGCGGCGGGCCATCCCGCCGCCCATCGAGCCCAGCCCGAGGAAGCCGAGTGTGGTCACGCCTCTCCGCGCCCCCAGGTCGTGTTCAGATGCGACTGAGCGTCCCGCTGGAGGTTCAGCGGACCGTCGACCGTGTAATAGCGGCGCCCGGCCACCAGCAGCTCCTCAGCGGGGAACTTGGTGATCACCTCGCAGCCGTCGGCGGTGACGACGAGCTCCTCCTCGATGCGCGCCGCCCCCCACCCGTCCGCGGATGGCCAGTAAGTCTCGAGGGCGAACACGTTGCCTTCCTGCAGCACTTCGGGGTGATCCAGCGAGGTCAGACGCGAGAAGATCGGCTTCTCCCAGATGGACAGTCCGACCCCGTGTCCGTACTGCAGGGCGAACGCAGCCTCCTCGTCCGCGAAGCCGAACTCCTGCGCGGTCGGCCACACTGCCACGATGTCGGCGGTGGTCGCTCCGGGCTTGACGAGGGCGATCGCGCGGTCCATGTACTCCCGCGATCGCGTGTAGGCGTCCCGCTGTGCGGAGCTGGCCGAGCCAACCGCGAACGTGCGGTAATAGCAGGTGCGGTAACCGTTCCAGCTGTGCAGGATGTCGAAGAAGGCCGGGTCGCCCGGCCGGATCAGCCGGTCCGAGAAGACGTGTGGGTGCGGTGAGCAGCGTTCGCCGGAGATCGCGTTCACGCCCTCGACGTACTCCGATCCGAGGTCGTAGAGCGTCTTGGCGACCAGGCCCACAGCCTCGTTCTCGCGCACGCCGGGCCGGAGAAACCGGTACAGCTCCTCGTAGGCGGCATCGACCATCGACGCCGCCTGGGTCAGCAGGCGGATCTCGTCGGGTGTCTTGACGCGTCGCGCCTCCATGAAGACCTGCTGACCGTCGACGACCGTGATGCCCTCTCTCTGGAGCGCGAACAGGATCGGCAGTTCGATCACGTCCACGCCGAGGGGCTGGTCGGCGACCCCGAACTTCTCCAGTTCACGCTTGATCTTGCGCGCGACGCCCTCGGCGATCTCCGCGTTGGGCGGGAATGCCCCTCGGAGGGTCGAGATGCCCGCGCGCGCGCCGGATTCCAGGCGAGGCCGCTTGGCACCCTCATGCGCGGCGTTGGGGTCGGCATCCATCTCTGCCGTGGTGGTGTCCAGCCACGGGTTGTAGAGCGCGTGGTGCTTGGCTGCCGATCCGAAGTCCCACACGATGGGGTCGGTGTTGCGGGTGAGGAGGGCGAAGCGGATCAGCTTGTCCATCGCCCACGTGCCGATATGCGTCGCGCTCATGTACCGGATGTTCGAGAAGTCGAACGCCAGCACCGCGCCGAGCTCGGTCACATCGAGTTCCGCCTTCAGCCGCGCGAGCCGGGCATCTCGGAGGCGCTCGAAATCGACCCGCTCCTCCCAGTCGACGGCGTTGGTGCCGGTCGTGCCAGTGCTCTTCATCGAGTCCTCCTGAGCGTCGCTCCACGATCTGCGCGTGCAGTACAGCTTAACAGTAGCGACTGTCTGTCGCCCGTAGAATGACAGCAGCGACCGTGCCATTGCAGGACCGGTTCACGACGAAGGTGAGTGGGAAAGCATGCCGGACAGCCTCGGTGCACGGCTCCGCGAAGTGCGAACGCAGCGTGGGCTCAGCCTGCGCAGCGTTGCGCAGTCGCTCGGCGTCTCGGCGTCCTTGATCTCCCAGGTCGAGATCGGCAAGACGCAGCCTTCGGTGGCCACGTTGTACGCGCTGGCCAGCCACTTGGGCGTCTCGCTCGATGAGTTGATGGGCATTCCGCAGTCCGGGGCGAAGCCGGCCGCGTCGCTGTTCGGTCACTCCGGACCGGCCTTGCCGGACGTGCAGCGCGGGGCGGAGAACCCGCGCATCGAGATGGAGAACGGCGTGGTCTGGGAACGGCTCGCGGTGGGCGCCGGCGGGCCGGCCGATGCGCTTCTGGTCACCTACGCGCCCGGTGCGAGCAGTTCCATCGAGGGGAAGCTGATGCGGCACTCCGGCGTGGAGTACGCCTATCTGCTCGAGGGGGAGCTGACCCTGCATCTGGATTTCGAGACCTTCGTCCTCGGTCCCGGCGACTCGCTCCAGTTCGACTCGGTGAGGCCGCATCTGTACTCGAACCGCACGGGGTCTGTCGCGAAAGGCGTGTGGTTCGTCGTGGGGCGGCGACAGCAGAATGAGTCGCTCCGGGACGCACCCGGCGCGGAGGCGGCCGCCGGGCGGGCTCCGTCCTCGGCCGTGGACGTCCTCCGGGCGATGGACGATCTGGACTCCTGAGACGGTCCGCCGGCGTCAGCGGGAGTGCTGCGCGGCCCGGGGCGTGCTCGCCCACGGATCGACGAGTGTCTTGATCTGACGCGAGCGACCTTCCAGCAGCGGCTGAAGCCCGGCCTCCACGACCTCGTCGATCGGGATCACCTCACCGGCGATGTCGGACCAGTCCTCTCGTGTGCCGAGGAGGCGCACCGCCTCAGGGAAGTCGTCCTGGTACACGTGGGCGACCGTCCCTACGATCGTGAATTCCTTCAGCGTCCACCGGCCCAGAGGTAACGCGGGTTCGCCGCGCTGGATGCCGACCGGCACGATGGTCGCGCCGGGCTTGGCTGCATCGAGCACTGCGGCCAGGCCGGCGGCGGACCCGCTGACCTCGAAGAAGACGTCCACGTCCATCCCGAGCTCATCCAGCCGGGCAGCCATCGGCATCGACCCGGAGATGAGGCCCGAGGCTGCCCCGAGGCGGAGCGCGAGCTCGATCCGGTCCTGATTGAGGTCGACGACCAGCAGCCTGGCGCCGGTGGCGGCTGCGGCGACCGCAATGAACGCTCCGATGCCGCCGACGCCGACGATGACGGCATCCTGGCCGGCGCGCAGCCCACTGCGGCGGACGGCGTGCACGGCGATGGCCATCGGCTGGGTGAGCCCGAGAGTGTCGAGAGCAAGGCCCGAAGCCGACACGTCCAGCACGATCCCGGCCGGCACGAGGACGTAGCCGGCGAGACCGCCATCGTGGTGGAAACCCACCGTCGTGTAGGAACGGCACAGGTTCGTGCGGCCGTTGCGGCAGGGCTTGCACTCTCCACACGAGACGCCGGCGCCGCTGACGACCGTGGCGCCGACCGCGAGCCCGTCCACGCCTCGTCCGACGGCCGCCACGACGCCGACGAACTCGTGGCCCAGCGTCACCGGCGGCACCGCGAGCACCAGCCCGCGGCCGAACTCCGTCGCATCGCTGCCGCAGACGCCGCAGACGGCCACGCGGATCAGGACCTCGCCCTCGGCGGGAGCGGGCACCTCGACCTCCTCGATGCGGAGATCGCCCACATCGTGCAGCACGGCCGCGCGCATCGACGTCATGCGAACGCGCCATCGGAGATGGGCAGCTGCACAGCAGAACGCTCCGCGATCATCCAGCCCAGGTACTTCTCGTAGACCGCCATGTGCTCCGGGTGATCCAGGTAGGTGTTCAGCGCCGCCGCATCGTCGAGGATCGCGGCGATCCCGTAGTCGGCGCCGGCGGGGCGCAGGCGGAGGTTGGCGCCGGCGACATAGGACCGGATCTGGGGGATCCCGGAGGCCATCTCCCGAAGCGCCGCCGTCAGTGCCGCGACATCCGCCTCGGCGACCTCTGGCTTCCAGCGGAAAGCTGCGATGTGGAGGATCATGTCCTGTTCTCCTCGCTGACTGGTGACCTGACCTGAAGATACTGTCGAGCGATTCTCGTGTCGTGTCAAGTGAAGGTGTACAACGGGACCAACCGGCGGGTGTTTCTCAGACTATCGCGGGCCCGGTGTACATCTGCGCTGTATTCTCGATTCGCCCGCGAAGGAGAGGACCCATGATGAGCGACCCGCGGATCGCCGTGCTCGGCGCCGGCGCCAACGGAGCATCGATCGGCGCGGATCTCACCGCCGCCGGTCACGACGTGATGCTCGTGGAGCAGTGGCCCGCGCACGTGGAACGGATGCGGACGGACGGATTGCGCGTACGGACGCCCGAAGGTGAACTGCACGTGCGGCCACGCGTGATCAACCTGTGCGAGGTCGCCGAGGTGAAGACGCAGTTCGACGTGGTGCTCATGGTGATGAAGGCGTACGACTCCCGCTGGGCGGCGCAGCTGTTGGAGCCTCACCTCGTCGCGGACGGTCTGATGGCGGGCGTGCAGAACGGGATGACCGCTCGTGTCGTGGAGGACGTCGTCGGGGCAGAGCGCACCCTGGGGGTGGTCATCGAATGCTCGGCCACGATGAACGAACCCGGTCTGGTGCACCGGCACACGGGCGTGGCGCGGTCGTGGTTCGCCGTCGGAGCTCTCCCCGGCGGACCGTCCGACCGCATCGAGGAGGTTGCGAGTCTGCTCCGACACTCCGGAACAGTCGCCGTCTCGGATGACATCCAGGCCGCGAAGTGGATGAAGCTGGTCAGCAACGCGACGCTCCTGGTCACGTCGGCGGTCCTGGGCCTGCCGATGCTGGACGCCCTGCACCTGCCCGGCTATCGGGACGTCATGGTCGCAGCCGGTGACGAGGCGCTCGCGGTCGGGGCGGCGCTGGGCCACCCGGTGCTGCCGATCTTCGGGCTCACGGCGGAGGAGATCGCCGACAGCTCGAGGGTCGTTCAGATCATGACCGACAAACTCTTCGCGGCGTTCGTGGTGCCCGGCGCCACGACGACCGTCCTGCAGGACTGGCGCAAGGGACGCCACAGCGAAGTCGACGACATCAACGGCCACGTCGTCGGCGAGGGCGCCCGCCTCGGCATCCCCACCCCCGTCAACGCCGTCGTCCTCGAATTGGCGCACCGCATCGAGCGTGGCCGGCTCCAGCCCGACCCGGTGCTCCTCGCGCGCATGCTGGCCGCGGCGCGCTGAGTCGCAGCGCACGCCCGGGCATCGGTCGCTGCCGAGCGGATGACGCTCAGCTCGCGAAGATCTGCGGACTCTTCACCAGCTGGCGCCGGGTGCGGCGGATGTGCCCGGCCAGCACGCGCTCGGCCTCTTCGATATCGCCGTCGCGCAGAGCGGCGACGATCAGGTGGTGCTCCTCGTGGGCGATGCGTCTGGAATCCGCCTCCCACGAGGCGACGTACGCACGCCGATACGGGGCGGTGGTGTTCCAGAGCTTCTGGATGAGATCGCCCAGCACCGAGGTGTGTGCACCGGCGTAACTGGCGAGATGGAACCGCCTGTCCAGCGCGAGGAAGGTGTCGGTGTCGGCTCCCTCGACGGTGATGCGCTGGGCAAGGTCGGCGAGGCTCTGGATCTCGGACGGGCTCAGATGCGGCGCGCTGTAGCGCAGCAGAAGAGGCTCGAGCCGTTCGCGCATCTGATACACCTCCTCGCACTCGGCCAGCGTCAGGCTCGCCACCCAGGCGCCCGCGTTCGCCACGACAGTCACGAGACCTTCGTACTCCAGCTGCTGCAGCGCCTGGCGCACCGGGACTCGGCTCGCGCCGAATCTCGAGGCGAGGTCCTCTTGGCGGATGCGCGTCCCCGGCGGGTAGTCGCCGCGGATGATCCCCTCGCGGATGCTGTGCGCGATGCGCGCGCCGGCGTCGCCGTCCCGGCCGCGACCGGGCTCGAGCGTGCCGCCGGCGCCGTCGTCGTCGCTCATTCGGCCGGCCTCGCCGGATGCCACAGTGTGACCGGAGCCTCCGCTTCGTATGCCTTGCCGTCCGGGAAGCTGACCAGCTCGAACTGCATGCCCCAGGGCGAGCGGAAATACAGCCAGCGCTGACCCGCGGACGCGCCGGCGCTGCGGACCGGTGCACCCATGACCTCCACGCCCTTCTCGCGCAGGAACGCCTCCGCCGCGTCCATGTCGTCGACGTACAGAGCGAGATGATGACCGCCGATGTCGCTGTTGCGCGGCTGTGGACGCTGCCCATCGGCTGCGTCATAGGCGAACACTTCGAGATTGGTGCCCGAACCGAGCCGATAGAACCGGATCTCGCGGATCACCGTTCGCGGATGCACGCCGAGCTGGGTGGCCATCCACTCGTCGTCGGCCCGCTTTTCACCCAGCGTGTAGATCGGGATGGCACCGAGCACGTCGACCAGGAAGCGCTCCGCCTCATCCAGATCGGGCACCGTGAAACCGACGTGATCCACGCCTCGCATGCCGGGCAGCGCTGCACTCATGCCTGACCTCCTCGTCCTGATTGGATCCAGTATGGCAAGCAACGACGCAGCGGCGCAGGCATATCCCGCACAAAGGCTTGTATTGGATCCAATTGAGGGTTAGTTTGACAGCCACGCTCGGTTGCGGCGCGGGATCGGGCAACCGTGATCGGGCAACCGTGATCGGGCATGCATGATCAGGCATGCATGATCAGGCACTGTCGAGGGAGATGGCCGGATGCCGAAGCGACGACGCTTGCAGACCGGGGTGGAATGGGTACAGCTCCAGACCACCCCCGCGGACTGGCAGGCGGCGGATCCCGCACTGCTGAGCACCATGCTGGGACAGCTGCACCTGATCCGGGCATTCGAGGAGTCCGTCCTCGATCTTGCTGCGGACGGTCTCGTGCACGGCCCCGCGCACTCCAGCATCGGCCAGGAGGGCGGAGCGGTCGGTTCCATCGTCGGACTGCGCTCCACGGATGCCGTGAACGGCTCGCACCGCGGTCACCACCAGTTCCTGGCGAAGGCCATTCATCACGTCGCGACCGGTCCGCTCGACCCGGCCGCACTGGTGACGCCGCCGCTGCAAGACCTGCTCCAGCGGACGCTGGCCGAGATCCTGGGCCTGGCGCAGGGATTCTCCGGCGGGAGAGGCGGATCCATGCACCTGCAGTGGCTGGAGGCGGGTGCCCTCGGCACGAACGCCATCGTCGGCGGCGGGGCCCCCATCGCGACCGGACACGCGTGGGCGCAGAAACACGCCGCGACCACCGATGTGTCGATCAACTACTTCGGCGACGGCGCCAGCCAGATCGGGTCCGTTCTGGAATCGATGAACCTCGCCGCGGCGTGGAAGGCGCCGGTCATGTACTTCATCGAGAACAACCTCTACGCCGTATCGACGCACGCCGACGAGGTGACCGCGGACCCCCGGTTCTCGGTGCGCGGACAGGGATTCGGCATCCCCAGCTGGCGTGTGGACGGCATGGACCCGCTCGCGGTCCACCTCGCCACGGACGAGGCGCTCGCCCGCATGCGCGCGGGGGAGGGGCCGGCCATCGTGGAGGCCGAGGTCTACCGCTTCTTCCACCAGAACGGCCCGTACCCCGGGAGCGCGTTCGGCTACCGCACCAAGGACGAAGAGACCGGGTGGCGTGCACGTGACCCGCTTGAGCTGGTGGCGACCCGGATGCGGGAGCTGTCCCTGATCGAGGACGGCACGATCGTCTCGATGCGCGAGCAGGCTCAGGCCGCGATGGCCGCAGCCGTCGCGAATCTCACCGAGGACGACCGCGACGACGACGGCCGCCGCCGTATCCGGCCCGAGCTGTGGCCGGACCCGGCCGTCGTGGACACCGGGATCCGCGGGGACGCGAGCGAATTGGAGGGTCTGGACGCCCGCGAGCCGGAGGAGCACGCCGGCGCCTGGCGCGAGATGAAGTTCGTCGATGCGGTCGCGGCCACGATGGATCGGCGCATGGAGACCGACCAGCGCATCATCGTGCTCGGAGAAGATGTGCACCGCCTCAACGGGGGCACCAACGGCGCGACCAAGGGCCTGGCGCAGAAGTACGGCCCGGACCGCGTGATCGGCACGCCGATCAGCGAGAACGGCTTCTTCGGACTGGCCGGCGGGGTGGCGCTGGATGGGCGCTTCCGGCCCGTGGTGGAGTTCATGTACCCCGACTTCATGTGGGTCGCCGCCGACCAGGTCTTCAACCAGGTCGGCAAGGCCCGGCACATGTTCGGCGGCAACAACACCGTCCCGCTGGTGCTGCGCACCAAAGTCGCGATGGGGTCCGGCTACGGCTCGCAGCACCTGATGGATCCGGCCGGGATCTTCGCGACGCAGCCAGGGTGGCGGATCGCCGCGGCCTCCACCGCGGCGGACTACGTGGGGCTGATGAACGCCGCGCTCGCGCTGGAGGACCCGGTGCTGGTGATCGAGCACGTGGACCTGTACGGACAGGCCGACCGGATCCCGGACGGGGATCTCGACTACGTCATCCCGCCTGGCCACGCCGCCGTGCGTCGGAGCGGATCGGAGGTCACCGTGCTGACCTATCTGTCCATGGTCGGGCACGCCCTGGAGGCTGTGGAGCAGACCGGCATCGACGCCGAGGTGATCGATCTGCGTTGGCTCGACCGGGCGTCGCTGGACTGGGACACGATCGGCGACAGCATCCGCAAGACGAACAACGTGCTGATCGTCGAGCAGGGTGCGCGCGGTCCGTCCTACGGCGGCTGGCTGGCCGACGAGCTGCAGCGCCGGTTCTTCGACTGGCTGGATCAGCCCATCGAGCGGGTGACCGGGGGTGAGGCCAGCCCCAGCATCTCGAAGGTGCTGGAGCGCGCCGCGATCGCCGGTACCGACGACGTGGTCGCCGGCCTGCAACGGATGCGCGCCGCATGGGGAGGCCGCTGATGGGCGTGGTGGTCAGGATGCCGCAGCTGGCAGCAGGCGGGAACGAGGCCGCCATTCAGACCTGGCTGATCGACGTCGGCGACCAGGTCACCGTCGGTCAGGCGATCGTCGAGATAGAGACCGAGAAGGCCGTTGTCGAGTACGAGGCCGAAGCGGACGGAACGATCGCCGGTGTGCTCGTGGCTGCCGGCGAGACGGCCACGGTGGGAAGCCCGATCGCCGTTCTGGCTGCGCCGGGCGAGAGCGCCGAAGAGGCGTTGCGGAGCGTCGAGGCGACGGCGACGGCGACGGCGGCGGCGGCGGCGGTCGCGCAGGATGCCGCGCCCGCACCGACCGCCGAGGTCACGACGGCCACCGCGGCCGCCGCGTCCACTCCGGCCGCCGCGCCGGGTGGAGCCGGCAGCCGACTCTTCGCCAGCCCGCTGGTGCGCAGGCTCGCTCGCGAACGCGGCATCGACCTTTCCGCGGTGGTCGGGTCGGGGCCGAACGGACGGGTCGTGCGACGAGACCTGGATGCCGTTCTGACGGCCGCTCTGGGCGGTTCGGCGCGCGCTGCCGTGCCGCCGGCGCCGGCCTCGGCATCCGCTCACGTCGACGCCGTGCCGGCCCAGTACACCGACATCCCGCACACCGGCATGCGCCGTGCGATCGCCCGGCGGCTGGGTGAGAGCACGGCCACTGTGCCGCACTTCTATCTAGTCGCGCACTGCCGGGTCGACGAGCTGCTCGCCGTGCGCGCACGCATCAACGACGCGGCGGATGTCAGCGTGTCGGTGAACGATCTCGTGGTCAAGGCGGTCGCCGCAGCGCTGCAGGACGTGCCCGAGGCGAACGCCATCTGGACCGACGACGCCATCCGCCGGTTCACCGGCGTCGACCTTGCGATCGCGGTCGCGGTGCCCGGCGGTCTGCTGACACCGGTCGTGCAGGGAGTAGAACGGATGCCGCTCGGCGAGCTCAGCCGCGCCATACGGGATCTCGCGGAACGTGCGCGGGCAGGTCGTCTCAGGCAGCACGAGCTGGAAGGCGGTTCGTTCTCGGTCTCCAACCTGGGCATGTACGGAACCCGGGAGTTCTCGGCGATCATCAACCCGCCGCAGGCGGGGATCTTCGCGGTGGGCGCCGCGACCCGGCGCCCCGTGGTCGATGCCGACGGCGAGCTGGCGGTCGCGACGGTGATGACGGTGACGCTCTCGGCGGATCACCGGGTGCTGGACGGTGCGCTGGCGGCGCAGCTGCTGGCGGCTTTCGTCCGCCGCATCGAGAACCCGGTGAGCGTGCTGGTCTGAACTCAGACCAGGTCGCGCCAGTCCAGGCTGTCCGCTTCCTCGTCCGCCTCCAGAGGGGCGTTCTCGTCCGGCCCGAGCGGCCGGCCACT
This sequence comes from Microbacterium sp. zg-B185, assembly GCF_030246885.1. Taxonomy (NCBI): domain Bacteria; kingdom Bacillati; phylum Actinomycetota; class Actinomycetes; order Micrococcales; family Microbacteriaceae; genus Microbacterium; species Microbacterium sp. zg-B185. Next base: position 2,409,303 of record NZ_CP126739.1, on the reverse strand, counting down.
GGAGGTGACCACCGGCAGCGACATCGTCTCGGTGACCGGCCCCATCAGGGTCGCCTCGTCGCGCCGGTGGCGCAGGACGTCGTCGATGTAGCTGGTGAGCACCTCGGCCAGCGGCACCGAACGCCCGCGACGCTGAGACATGTACCAGCGATGCTCGAGCACCTGGTGGAACACCTCGGCCGGTTCGAGCTTGGCGCGGAGGTCGAACGGGATGGCCTTGATCACCGGCTCGAAGACGCGCGTGAGCCACTCGTGCGCCACCATGTCCTCGTCATCGCCCGTGCGCGAGATCCTCGCCCGGAACTCGTCCAGATCGTTCAGCAGTCGCCGTGCCTGGTTCTCTTCGACGTCCAGGCCGGTCAGGCGCAGCAGTCGGCGCTGATGGTGCCCGGCGTCGACGACCTTCGGCTGGATCGAGACACGCGTTCCGTCGGTCCTGGCCTGGATGGACATCTCCCCGATGTCGAACCCGAGATCGTTCAATCGCTGCACCCGCTCGGTGATGCGCCACGACTCGTTCGCGGCGAAGGTCTCCTGATCGGTCAGGGCCGCCCACAGCAGCCGGTACGACGAGAGGATGCCGTCGGCGATGGCCACCGCATCCACGCCGCCTTCGAGGCGGCCGCCCGCTTCCAGGTCCATGATCTCGCCCGCGATGTTGGTGCGGGCGACATCCAGGTCGTGGGCGCGCTGGCCCGGTGTCAGACCGGATTCGTGCAGCTCGCCGGTCTCGGCGTCCACGAGGTAGGCCGCGAAGGCGCCGGCGTCACGGCGGAAGAGGGTGTTCGACAGTGAGACATCGCCCCAGAAGAATCCCACGTTGTGCAGACGCACCAGCAGGACCGCAAGCGCATCCACCAGGCGGTTCGCGGTGTCCGGGCGAAGCACCTGCGTGAACAGTGCACGGTACGGCAGGGAGAATTTCAGATGCGCGGTGACCAGCGCTGCCGGCAGGGCTCTGCCCGCGGCATCCATCCTTCCGGCGATCACCGCGACGCGCTGGACGCAGGGCGCATCGAGGCGATCCAGGTTCCCGAGCATGTCGTACTCGCGACGCGCCATCTGCTCGGTCGTCTCCTTGATCGCCACCACGCGGCCGGAGAGGTTGGCGAAGCGGACGAGGTGACGGGAGAGTCCCTTGGGCAGGAACACGATCGTGCTGCTCGGCCACTCGGCCAGCGGAGTCGACCAGGGCAGTGCCAGCAGGGCGGGGTCCACCGAGCTCGCGGTGATGCTGAGCGCGTCTGACATATCCCTCCAGGGTCTCTGGAAAATGAAACCGCGGCGCGGGGGTCGATGACCCTCCGCGCCGCGGTTGCTGTTCGCTACGTGCCCGAGATGACCGGAGCGTCGTTGAGGCGCTCGCCGGTTTCCACATCGAAGGCGTGGACGTGTCCGGCGGTGGCGGCCAGCGTGACCGTCTCACCCGCGTTCGGGTGGTTGCGGCCGTCGACGCGCGCGACGATGTCGGTGCGCTCGCCGCTGATGTCGGTGTGCCCGTAGAGGTATCCGTCTGCGCCGAGCTCCTCAACGAGATCCACCACGACCGACAGACCACGGCCGTCGGCGGGGCCGACCACGATGTCCTCCGGGCGCACGCCGATGGTGACCTGGCTGCCGTTCGCGCGGCCGACCGTGTCACGATCCAGCGGGACAACCTCGGAGCCGAACCTGACGCCGCCCTCGGCGAGGTCGGACTGGAAGAGGTTCATCGCGGGCGAGCCGATGAATCCGGCGACGAACACGTTGTTGGGGCGCTCATACAGTTCGCGCGGCGTGCCGACCTGCTGCAGGAGGCCGTCCTTGAGCACCGCGATGCGGTCACCCATGGTGAGGGCCTCGGTCTGGTCGTGCGTGACGTAGACCGTGGTGACGCCCAGGCGGCGCTGCAGCGACGCGATCTGGGTGCGCGTCTGTACGCGCAGCTTCGCGTCCAGGTTGGACAGCGGCTCGTCCATCAGGAAGACCTGCGGCTGGCGCACGATCGCGCGACCCATCGCGACGCGCTGACGCTGGCCGCCGGAGAGCGCCTTCGGCTTGCGCGTCAGGTAGTCCTCGAGGTCAAGGAGTTTGGCCGCCTCCAGGACGCGCGCCGCGCGCTCCTCCTTGCCGACGCCGGCGATCTTCAGGGCGAAGCCCATGTTCTCGGCGACGGTCATGTGCGGGTAGAGCGCGTAGTTCTGGAACACCATCGCGATGTCGCGGTCCTTGGGCGGGACGTCGGTGACATCGCGGTCGCCGATGAGGATCCGACCCGAGTTGACCTCTTCGAGGCCGGCCAGCATCCGCAGCGAGGTGGACTTGCCGCAACCGGAGGGTCCGACCAGGACGAGGAACTCGCCGTCGCCGACTTCGAGGTTGAGCTTGTCGACCGCCGGGCGGGTGCCTCCGGGGTACAAGCGGGTTGCGTTGTCGAACGTGACTGACGCCATTGTTTTCTTCTCCTTCACCGGCAGGTACGTGCCGGACGATCCGTAGTGATGGAATTTGCGGGGCGAACCGCACGCCCCTCATCGGGCGCTCCATTAGTATGCCACGGGCTCTCACGCAGACTCCGTCTGGGTATTTCACAGCCTGTCTGGCTAGCATCGTCATCGGCCGCCCTACCCGTGCGGCCGCGCCGCAACTCCGCCGCGAAAGCGACGCCGACCGGCCGTATGTTCGCTCCGAGAGGTCCCATGTCCAGCGACGAATCCCCGAACGTGCCCGCTGGGCGCGACCGCCGACACGCGGTGCGCGAGAAGGCGCAGCAGGTTCAGGCCCAGCAGTCGCGGGCACGCGTCATCCGCACCACATCGATCGTGATGGCGCTGATCGCGGTCATCGCGATCGCTGCGGTCGTGGTGGTCTGGGCTGTGACGTCGGCGGGCTCGAAGCCGTTGCTGAAGCCGGCGAACGTCACCGACGATGGTTTCGTCGTGACCACCGTCTCCGGGGTCGGAGTGCCCACCGAGGCGGGGTCCGTCCGCGACGAGACGCCCGGTGCGCTCGGCGCGCTGCCCACCGAAACGGAGCCTCCCGCCGAGGCCGTCACGCCGGCTCCGGCGGAGACCGCACAACCCGTCGTCGACATCCGCGTCTACGTCGACTATCTCTCGACCGGCTCGCACGACTTCCAGGTCGCGAACGTCCAGCAGCTGTCCAAATGGGTCAGCGAGGACGCGGCGACCCTGACCTACTATCCGGTCGCGATGCTGACGGCGAAATCCAACGGCACCAAGTACTCGCTGCGCGCCGCCAGCGCGGCCGCGTGCGTGGCGACGCACTCGCCGGCCACGTTCTTCGCCTTCAACAACGCACTGCTGGGCCAGCAGCCCGCCGTCGACTCCGACGGATACACCGACGTGGAACTCGCCGACATGGCGATCGCCAGCGGATCGGACTCTGCGAAGGTCGTGCGCTCGTGCATCGAGAACGAGTCCTTCGCGTCGTGGGCCAAGTCTGCGACCGAGCGTGCGCTGCAGGGACTGCCGGACACCAAGGGCGTCGCCCTCACCGGCACTCCGATGGTGCTCGTCAACGGGGTCCCATATGTCGGAGCCCTCGACGACCCGAAGGAGTTCGCGCAGTTCGTGCTGACCAGCGCGAGTGACGCGTACTACAAGACGCCCACCGCGACTCCGACACCGACCGTCACCCCGGCGCCGACCACCACACCGTAGCGGGCGGCTGCGGTTCGATTGCGGGATGCCGTCGGCCGAGGTCGCGCATCCGCGTTCGGTAGACTGTGGCACCTGCCGACTTGGCGCAATTGGTAGCGCACCTAACTTGTAATTAGGGGGTTACGGGTTCAAGTCCCGTAGTCGGCTCCAGAAGGCCCGTGACCACGTCTGCCTGTCCGATGGGGGGATTGCGCCGTCCGTCGTGGTGCGGCATGGATGCTGCCTACTCCGTCGCGTTACGGCAGCGATCCTGTCTCGGGCCCGTGTCGACGAAGGCAGGGCAACGGATGTGGCACGGTCGTTGACCGGGTTCCCGTCGATGCCTTCGAGGCGCGCTATGTCGGGGACGACGCGAAGCTCGCCGAGGGGATCCTGATCGTGCCGGCGACGGGGAAGTGACTCGGGGCGGCACGTCATGGCGCCGTCGCGTGGTCGACCACTGCGAGGTCGCATAGGATGCCACGGGCTGGAAGTCGACGGGCCGGGGGTGACAGGTGGCCGAAGGATTCACGATCATCGTGCGCGTCCAGGTGACAAGTGGCGCGGAGGTCTGGTCGGCGTTGGGCGAGCTCGAACGACTGGTGAGATACGTCACGGCGGGGGAGCTCGCCAAGCCCACCCGCTGGCGGGCCGGTGATGGCAGACGTCAGGTCAACCACGACGACCTCAGTGCCCTGCGAGATTCGCTGCAGCAGCATCCGCTGGACCCGACGTCGATCGAGGTGTCCATCCGACGGCGAGCACCCGCTGCATCTTGGGTGCTCCGGGGCTGGATCTATGAGAAGACGTCCGCCTTCGAAGCGAGCGCCCAGATGACCGGCCTGGATCGGGCAGAGGTCGAGCGACTCTCTCGACGGCTGGCCGTCGAACTCGAGCGCGGCGGGTCGCTGCCGGCCATCGGTCGTCTCCGAGCGTCAGCCATCGCCGACGACCACGATGCGCCGGACGCGGACCACGCGCCGCGCTCCAGTGAGGGTGTTCTCACGACGGATGGCATGCCCGTAGGTGAGGAGCCCGAAGCTGAACCGATGACGACACCAAGCGAAGGCGCGAGCGCGCCGGCTGGGCGTGAGCGCCGGACCTTCGGGCGTTTCATCGCGGACCATTCCACGGCGCTGTCCGTCACCGTCGTAGGCTGCGTCACCGTCATCGCGATAGCTCTCTGGCTGGGGCTCATTCCCTTCTGAGGGAGCTCGTGCCGCTCGACGCTGCCGGGCCGGCGACTGCCATCCACCGTGCAGTCGGCGCGCTCGGGGAACGAGGTCGGCGTGGCGCAGAGCAAGGCCGGGGCACGTGATCCGGGTCGGCAGCGATCGTCTGCGCCGGGTTGACGGCGAGCGACCCAACCGCAATGGTTAGGTGTATGCCTAACTATCGTGACGAGGTCGATGTGGTGCTTCGCGCGCTGGCCGATCCGACCCGTCGGGCGGTGGTGGAGCGTCTGGCGAAGTCACCGGCGGTGGTGTCGGAACTGCTCCCTCTGTTCTCGATGGCGTTGCCGTCGCTGCTCCAGCATCTCCGCGTGCTCGAAGACGCACGAGTGGTCACGTCGACCAAGGCGGGGCGCGTCCGCACCGTTTCCCTGCGGCCCGGCGCTCTCGACGTCCTGCACCTGTGGCTCGGGGAGCAGCGTACGCCGGCCGAACGCTCAGCGGATCGCCTGGGCATCCACTTGTCCCGCACAACCTCGAAGGAGACCTGAGATGACCCGCGTTCGGATCGACCTGTTCTCGTCGCTTGACGGATTCACTGCGGCGCCGACGGCCGCATCCGAAAACCCCATGGGCGAGGATTGGGGTGCGTTGACCGCGGCGTACGCGGCCACCCGCACGTTTCGGGAGAAGGTCTTCGGTGACACCAGTGGAGCGGGGACAACCGGAATCGACGATGCCTACGCGGCAGCGTTCTTCACGGGTGTGGGCGCCGAAATCATGGGCGCCGCCATGTTCGGATTCCACGAGCACCCCGACGACCCGGAGTGGAAGGGATGGTGGGGAGATGAACCGCCGTTCGGCTGCCCGGTCTACGTCCTGACCCACACGGCACCCCGACCGCCCATCCCGATGGCCGGCGGCACCTCGTTCCATTTCCGGACAGGTGCGATCGCGGACGTTCTCGCCGAAGCGACCGCTGCTGCTGAGAACCGTGACGTCCGCGTCGGCGGCGGAATCCGAACGGCGCGGGAGTTCCTGCGCGCGGACCTGGTCGACGACCTTCACATCGGAGTCGCTCCCATCGTGCTCGGCCGAGGCAACCGCGTGTGGGAGGGCCTGCGCGGGCTGGAGTCCACGCACACCGTCACGACGGAGGTCGCAGAAAACGGCACGATCCATGTCACCTTCACCCGATAGGACCTGCCGATGACTGTCGAACGCCGACTGGCCCACTCCGGTTTCACACTGACCCGCGACTACCCCGTTCCCGTGGCGACCATCTGGGGTGCGTTCTCTGAGGAAGAACGAAAGCGGGCGTGGTTCGGCGACGGTGACACGTTCGATCGCCGCGAGTGGCTGTTCGACTTCCGCGTCGGCGGTCGCGACGTCGACGAAGCGAAGTTTCATGGTGGGCCGCTGTCCCGTTACGAAGGCACGTACACGAACATCGTCGAGCACGCCCGAATCGTCACGACCTACGACATGTGGCTCGACGGCGCCCACATGTCCACCTCGCTCGCCTCGTTCGAGTTCGAACCCATTCCGCAAGGAACGCGACTCACGCACGTCGAACACGGAGTCTTCTTCGATCAGTTCTGGGCTGACGGTCCGCAACGCGAAGCAGGCATGCGCGGCATCCTCAGTGCCCTTGCCCACCATCTCGACTGACACGGCTGCCGGCGTATCGAACTCCCGCAGACGTGGCCCGTTCGCGTGCTGGATCGGCGCGCGGGGCGCGCACTCCACCGGACGTTCGTTCATTCCGGCGAGGCGGGGCCTCGCGCCGCGCGTGCTGTGTCAGGGCGAGGGCGTCTGGACCTCCTCGCCAGGGGCGTTCGGCGTCCAGCCATACCAGCCACCCCGGGTGGGAACGATCGTCCATTTGCCGCACGCGTAGACGGTGTCGACGGCGTACACGTCGGGGGCTCCTGCGATCGAGAGGGACGGCGCCGACTGGCGATCGACGGGTGCGCAGACCGCAGGATCGAGATCTGACGCGCTATCGACCAGGACGGTGGCGTCCGTCGCGCCCTCGCGCGTCGATTCGACGAGGCGGATGGATGTCGCGTCCGACGGCATCCATTTCAGCTGGAGGGCTCCGTCTTCGTTCATCTGGGAAACATCTTCGAACGATGTCGAGTGCCGCTGGTAGGCGATCTCATCGACCACGGAACAGGCCGGAACTGCAAGGAGAGCCACGACGGCGGTGGCGAGGGCGAGGAATGACTTTGCGGCACGGTGAGCGGGCATGACACCAGCTTCCGGCGTGACGCCTCGAGGCGCGTCCGCCGGGGGAGGTATCGGGCTCCACCCTGAGATGTAGTTGCTGCGCTCAGGGAATGGGATCCGCGTGAACGTATGTCCGGGCACCTCAACCGGACGGACGCGCACCCATCGCCCTGCGCCTCGAACGCGCTGCGGCCACTGCCGAACGCGCGACGACTCTGGGCTAGTCGCCCACCGACACGCGGCGGTTGTGCAACGGGATGGTGAGAAGGGCAGGCAGTAGCGCCGCCGTCAGGACAGCGACCGACCAATACCCGATCGTCGGGGCGAGAAGGCTCGCAGAGAGGCCCGCGATGAAGACCCCGACGGCTCGCAGTCCAATCGCTGCACCAGGCGTGACCTCCGGATTGCGCCAGTAGGGAAGCCGTCGTCGGGCGTTCGCGCGACGAACGACCCTCATCGACAGGTAGAAAACGACAGCACCAGCGAGGACTCCCACCCAAGCCGCAACAGCCATCATCCGCACATCCGACCATGGTTTGCACGGCCAAAGCAAACCGGTCCTACCGCGGGACAGTCTGCGTCCTCACGTGGATCGTGCCCCTCCTCTCGCCGACTGCGGCATGCCAGCGGTGGACTGCGAACGCGAGATGATAGGCGCATGTCCTCTTCCGTCGAACGCCGCTCCAATCCGACAGCCTGGGCCGCCTTCTGGATCGCGCTGGCCGGTCTCGTGCTCATGCCCATCCCGCTGTTCATCGGTCTGATCCTCGGCGGTGCCCTGTCCATCGTCGCCGCGATCCTGGCCGTGATCGCCCTCCTGAAAGGCCTCGCACGCAGCGGCCAGGGCATCGCGCCCGTGGTGTTCGCAGGCATCTTCATCGCGCTCACCTGGGGCGGCATCTCCGTCGGCGGCGGCGCCGTCTGGTAGGTCGGCCGGAGCGCCCCTACGCTCTTGCGGTTCCGCCGTCCACCCCTTTCTTCCCGAGCCCATCCGGGTCACAGTGGGGTGTGCATTTCACGGACGATCTCGGCGCCTGGGTGGCGCAGCAGCGGTGGTACGCGGGCAAGAGTCACGCTCCTCGATTCCGGATCCTGGACGCCCAAACCGTCCCCGGGGCCATCCGCTACCTGGTCATGGACGACGGCGGCACAGCGCCGGCCCTATACCACGTGCCCCTGGCGCTGTCCGTGGAGCCCGTCGACCCGAGCGCGGTCATCTGCCGGGACGACGCCGGCTATCTGGTCGATGCGACACGGCATCCCGAATTCGCCCTCGGGATGCTGGCACAGATGGGACTGGACATCAGCCGGGTGACGGGCTTCCGCACGCTCACCGGGGAGCAGTCCAACACGTCGATCGTCTTCGATGAGGACGGGGAGCAGACCATCATCCTCAAGCTCTTCCGCGCCCTTCATCACGGGGAGAATCCCGACGTCACGGTGCAGCGGGTGCTGAGCAACGCGGGCTCGCCGTACGTGCCGCGATTCTTCGGCGACCTGGACGCCGAGTGGCCCGATGTCGGCCGCGAATCCGGCGTCGCGTGCGGCACCCTGGCATTCGCGCAGGAGTTCCTCCGGGGCGTGCGGGACGGGTGGGCGGTGGCACTGGAGGCCGCGCGCATCCGGCGGGATTTCACCGAGGAGGCCCGAGAGCTCGGAACCGCCGTGGCCGGAGTGCACGCCGCGCTCGCCGCGTCGCTCGAGACGGCGGTTGCCGGCCCGGACGAGGTGGCCTCGACGGGCGCCTCCTGGCGGCAGCGGCTCGCGATCGCGGCCGCCGAAGTGCCTGCCGTCGCGGAGCGGCTTCCTGCGATCGACGCGGTGTACCGCGCCGCACTGGAGCGCCGGTGGCCGCGCCTGCAGCGCATCCACGGCGACCTGCATCTCGGGCAGGTGCTGTCGGTTCCCGGCGGCGGGTGGCGCATCGTCGATTTCGAAGGCGAGCCGCTTCGCCCCATGGAGGAGCGTGCGATCCCCGACCTGCCTCCTCGAGACGTGGCCGGGATGCTGCGATCCTTCGACTACGCGAGCGCCGTGGGCGGCGGAGCGGATGCGAAGGACTGGGCCGCCGCGTGCCAGGCAGCGTTCGTGGACGCATACGCCGGTGCCGCGGACTCCGTCGAGCTCGATCCGGTGCTCCTGAACGCGCTCGTGCTCGACAAAGCGGTCTACGAATCGATCTACGAGGCCCGCAACCGCCCCGACTGGCTGCCGGTCCCGCTGGCGGGCATCGACGCCACGCTGGCCTGAGGCGGTCGACCGGCGCCCGCCGGGGCGGGCTTACTCGGCGCCGGGGTGATCGGAAACGGGCTCGGCAGGCCGGAGCATGAGGAACATCGCTCCGTAGGCCGGGAGTGAGACCGAGAAGCTGCGCAGGTCATCGACGCTGCCGACCTTGTCTCCGGATGCCGCATCCACGACGTCGCTTCCGGGCACGAGCCGTTCGGAGCGGACTGTGCCTTCGGTCGGAACCTGCGAGAAGTTCAGTACGGTCACCTGGATCGGGGCGTCGATGTGCGGGTCCCCGTCGTCGATGCGGTGGACGAGCACCAGCATGCCGGCGTGCGCCACGTCCGGGATGTCCACCTGCGACGCCGTCGCGATGCCGTACTCCCGCCGCAGGCGCAGGATGCCGGCGAGGCGGGAGGCGAACGAGGCGGGGTCCTCCAGCTGTGCCGGCAGCGGGCCGTACAGCGCGCGTGCGCGCGGCATGCCCTCCGCGGATCGCGTCGCCTCCGGGTCGACGTCGAGCAGGTCGTGAGCTCCCCGCTCGATCCATCGGGTATCGCCGGCCGCGATGAGATCGGCGACCTCGGGGGCCGGGACGGTGAGCATGCCGGTCAGATCCCAGCCCGAGAGCGCGAAGACGCCGGGCTGCCAGGCGTTCGCGGCGCACAGCAGCAGATGCGCGTCGCGGATGGCGGGGATGTCGTCCTCTGAGATGTCGTCCAGGTGACCGAATCCTCGTGTGGCCGCGATCAGCGAGGCCGAGGTGCAGGCGATGCCGTTCTGGGTGAAGACTCGGTTGTAGTCGGCGGTGCCGGTGAGGCTTTCGGTGAGGTCGGCGCGTACCTCCTCGGCGAGCTGACCGCCTGAGATCTCACGCCCGCGGAACTGGAAGGAACTGTCACTGCGGCTGCTCGCCCAGTGCACGAGTTCGTAGGTGAGCTCGTCGTGGTTCTGCAGCCCGTGGACCAGCTGCACGGGCTGCACGCCGAGGCGAAGCGAGGTGGTCAGGGCGAGACGGAGGAATTCGGTCTGCCCGGTCGCGAGGGCGTGATGGTAGCCGGGGCGTCCGATGAAGTCGTAGGAGAGATCTGCTCCGACCGCCCCGGTGTCCCGGATGTCCTCGATCGTGAGGTTGAGCTCCTGGAAGGTGAAGCCGCCCACTTTGCGCACCATTCCGGCGATGATGTGGTTCGCCGCATGAGAGAGCGGGTGTCCCTCCGACCACGCGGGAAGCCCTTCGGCGCTCTTCTCGACGCCGAGGAAGCCGTTCGCGTCCAGGCGCAGCGCAGTGGTGCCGAGCTCGCCGAGCGAGTGCAGGGCGTCGCCGATGACCAGCCGCATTCCCGCGAAGGTCGGATCGAGCCAGTTGATCGACGGCTGCCCCTGCTTGAAGTAGTGGAGGTAGACCCACCGTCGAGTGACGCCGTCGGGACCGGTGACGGCAGCCGTCGCGCTCCAGTTCGTCTCCTTCACGCCGGGCGTGTAGAAGATGACGCGTTGGAGGGCACCGATGATGTAGCCGTGCTCGGCGAGGTCGTGCTCTGTCTCAGGGTCGAGATTCACGCTGTCGGCGCCGGCCGGCACCTCCGGAAGGAGCGACCAGTCCTCCGGCGGGATCTCGATCATGTGATAGATCCCCGGGTAGTCTTTGTACCCCATCTCGGCAAGTCGGAAGTCCGCGCCCTTGCCGGTGTGCCCCGGCACGATGTCGTCGATGATGCTCCCGCCGTGGGCATCGGCGACGTCGCACAACGCGCGGAACTCGTCGTCGGTGCCGAACGCCGGATCGATCTGCGTGCTGATGCGATCGAAATGACCGTCGACGCTCGGGGTCTCCACCCATCCGTCGATGCCCCCGGCGCGTTTCACCGGACCGGTGTGCACCGCCGTGATCCCGATGCGTTCGAAGGTGGTCCACAACTCCTCATCGCCCAGCGCCGCCAGGAACGACTGCCCCGGCCGGGTGATGAGCGAGATCGGGTAGGCCGTGAACCACACATCGGTCGTCGCGATCGCGCGTCGCGCGTCGGGACGAGCGTAGGCGTTGCGCCACATCGTGGGCTGCCCGGACAGCTGACGCGCCAGCACGTCGGCGTCTTTGAGCATCGCCTGGCGCACCAGCCACTCGACGTACGACGGGTTGGTGCCGTTCGCCGTGCGCGGGTCCGTCCTGATCCGGCGCACGCTGCTGCCGCGAAGGTGGTCACGCGGGCGCAGCCGTCGGGGTCTCGCGGGATAGCGCTGCTCGTCGTAGCTGATCTCGGGCGTCTCCGGATCCGGGCCTTCACCGTCTGACGCGTTCACTGCGGCCAGGTCGATGGGGCCGGTGTAGAGGTCATCAAGCTGCTGCTCGTCGGGTGCCATTCTTCAACGCTAGAGGTCCCGCAGCTTCGCCTGGAGGGGCTGGTACAGCTGATCTCGAGGCACTAAGGGGTTTGACGCGTACGATGCCGGGTGGACGGGCGAGGAGCGCTCATCAGCGCGCGGCTGATGAGATGACCGCGCGCTGTGCCACCGTGAGCGTGCCGTACCGCCCGATGCCGTTCGAGTCGCGGTCGACCGCGACGAATGACCCCGTCCCCGTGAGGACCACAGCCCCCAGCAGCGCACCGGATCGGCGGGCGACGTAGGAGCCTGGCTCCACCTCCACCCACGACGTCGAAGCGGGACGGCGAAGCGGCTTCGCCGGAGCCGGCGCCATCGGGTTTTTGCCTGTCAGCACCTCGGACAAGTTCATCGGCTGCTCCCCACTCTGTGTGGAGTCGGCCAGGGTCCGGGGGCGACCTACGCTGATTTTACGCTCGTCCTTTCACCGGGGCAAGGATCTGCGCAGGCGCGCCGCGCGATCTCGGGCACCCGGTGTTGCGCGGCCGCTTCGCCTCATCCCACCCGGAACACCCGCAGCTGCAGTGCAAGTGTGGAGTAGTACCCGACCAGAGCGGTGAGTTCGAAGATGCCGTCCTCGCCGATGACGGCGGACGCCTCATCCCACGCGTCCTGCGGAAGGTCGCCGGCCAGCAGCGCGACGGTCGCGCGGCCGACGACACCCTCGGCGGCGGTGAATCCCGACACGTCCAGCGCACGGATCGCGGCGAGTTCGTCGTCGGTGAAGCCGATCGCGCGCGCAATCGCTTCATGTGACTCCCGCTCGAAGGCGCTGTCCGCGTGGGCTGCGACCAGCAGGATCGCCAGCTCCCGCATCCGGTCGCTGAGTCGGGTGCGATAGCGGATGGCGGCACCGAGCTCCTGCTGGGCGGTGCCGACGGCGGGGGAGCGGAGCATCAGGTCGAACGGGCCGCGCAGCGATCCGTCGGCCGCCGTGAGGGCGAAGTGCTGGGTGCCCGCGGCGCGCGGTCCGCCGGTGATCGTCTCGTAGAGCTCCCGCTGATCGGGGGTCAGCTCGCCAGGGGTGAGTGAACGAACACGAGCTGCCATGCGGGTTCCCCTCCGGATCGTGCGGAATACGGGCGACCGACTATACCTGTCCACCCAATGCCCCTTTCGCCATGTAACAGGATGAATCTCCGGAATGTCGCGGAAGGAGCACGGTCTTTCGGGGTCCTTCCGGACCGATAGGTTCGAAACGACGCACCAGGCCCGATGACGCACCGTGCGAGGTCGAGGTCGAATGGCGCAGGGGCGCCGGGTGGTCGTTCCGAAAGGGGAACATGCAATGACGGACGTCTACCCGAGCCGCTCGCTCGCCGACGCACCACGCGCTGATGACGGCTATTACGGCCCCGACAGTGTCTCGTGGCGGGTCTTCTCGGATCCCGGTTCGGCGCTGGGTGCCAAGAACGCCATATTCCTGCAGATGCTCGAGGCGGGAATGATGACGCACTTCGAGCGCGTCTCGATGACCACCGAAGGCCCGGAGGCGATGGCAGCCCGGTTCGACCGGACGTCGGCTTATCTTCGCGATGCGGTGTTCGCCGACAAGGCGCATTCGGATGCCGCGGCGGCCCACGTCGACATGCTTCACGAGCGCTCCAGCTGGACCAACCCCGAAACCGGGGAGGTCGTGAGTGCGAAGCAGCCGGCGTGGCAGCGCTGGACGTGGTGGACCTACATCTGGTCGGCGGTGCGCGGCTATCAGGAGTTCGGACCGGGCCTTTCTGTCGCGGATGCCGATCGGGTCGTCGTCGAGTCCCGGCTGGGCGCCCAGAAGCTGTTCGTGCCCGGGCCGTATTTCGATACGTTCGCGGAGCTGGACGAGTACATCCGGGCCGACCTGAACAGCAAGTCGCTGACCATCTTCGCCGCGCTCGCCGGCCACTCGCTTCGTCATCCCGACGTGAAGGGCCCCGTGGCGAAGTGGGTGACGCGTCAGGTGCTGAACGGCGTGCTCTCGCTGCTGCCGCCGAACGCGCTGCTCTTCTACGCGCTGGAGGATCGCAGCACGAAGGAGCTGGCGCGAGGTGCCCGGTTCACGAAGTGGATCGCGAAGCTCTCCCGCAAGAATCAGACCGCGGAACAGCTCATCGCGCAGGCCATCGGCGACTCCATCGCCAAGCCCTATCAGAAGGTGCGTGTCAAGAAGGCCGCCTGAACGACGGTCACCCGCGGGGGAGCAGTGAGCGCAACGGCACTCCCGGGTCGGTGAGCTGGTCGACGCTGACGGCGACGGAGCGATCGATCAGCCGCCGTGCCGCGCGCACCGCCATCGGGTCATCGACGCTGGCCGCGCCGAGCAGTCGATCGCCGTCGATCCGGAACGCGGTCGGATGGGGGCCGGGCCGGACGACTTCACGCCCGTCCCCGGCCATGTCGCCGACCACTTCGATGTGGTGTCCGTAGCGGTCCGACCAGAACCAGTCCGCTCCGCGCGGGTCGGGCGCGGTACCCAGGATCGCCGCCGCGACCGCCCGGCCATCCAGCCTCGCCGCTTCCCAATGCCCCCGGGAGGCGGCGAGGCCGCCCGGCAGGCGCCGGCGCGTCGCGTCGCCCACGGCGAAGATCCCCGCCGCGGCGGTGCGCCCCGCGTCGTCGACGACGATGCCCTCGTCGACGTCGAGCCCGGCATGATCGGCGAGTGTGGTGTCGATGACGATCCCGGTTCCGACCAGCACGCCGTCCACGTCGACGCAGCCGCCTCCGGTGAGCTGGACGCGGAGCTCTCCGCCCTCCGCGGCCGTGACAGCGGTGATCCGGTCCGTGCGCGTGTCGACGCCGTGGTCGGCGTGCATGGCGTGCAGGTACCCCGCCATCGTCGGGCCGAAAGCGCGCACGCCCGGCACCTGGTTCGGGTCGATCAGCACGACCGGTGATCCGGCCTGGTGCAGCGCCGCCGCCGCTTCGGCGCCGATGAGTCCGGCGCCGACCACGGCGACTCTGCGACCGAGGAGCCCCTGCAGGGTCACCGCATCGGCGTAGGTCCTCAGCGTGCTCACACCCGGCAGGGCAGCACCTGGAAAGGCGGGCACGCGTGCGAGCGCGCCGGTGGCCAGCACGACGGCGTCGGCCGCCACGGCGGCGCCGTCGTCCAGAGTCACGGACAGGTCTGCGGCATTCAGGGCGGTGGCCGTGCGGCCGACGCGCGTCTCGATGCGCAGTTCGGCGAGCTTGGCGTCATCGGCGAACCGCAGCGCATCCAGGGGCGTGTGGTCGACCAGCGCCGTCTTGGACAGCGGGGGCCGGTCGTAACAGGCGGCCTCGCGTTCGATGATGACGATCGCGTCGTCGTAGCCGCCTTCGCGCAGAGAAGCGGCGACGGTCCAACCAGCGATCCCTCCACCGACGATGACGACTCGTCGGTGTCCGCTCACGCGAGGCGCTCGGGGTTCGGGGTGAGCATCAGATCCTCACCCACGACCTCGATGGTGTGCGCGGCGACGCCGCGCGGTGCCGGCGGGGAGAGCACCGCGCCGTCGGCGAGCCGGAAGGTCGATGAGTGCAGCGGGCACTCCACACAGCCCGCCTCGATCCATCCCTGGGCGAGTGAGGTCTGTTCGTGGGTGCAGGTGTCATCGATCGCGAAGTAGCGTCCGCCGCTGAAGATCACTGCGATGTCATCCCGTGTGCCGGCGGTTGCACGCGGCACCACCAGCGCCTCGTCCTCGCCGATGTCGCCCACGACACCCACCTTGATCGAATTCCCCGTCTGCGTCGGCATGCCCATCCGGTCACCGTATCAGCGCCCGATTGCCGTGTTCGCACACGCCGGTGGATGCCGCGCCGCACAGACCGCGTGCGCTCCACCTGCGTGGGCGCGCGGGTGTGCGCTGCGGGCTTTCGGCGCTCGGCCGGCTCACCCCGCCATCATCGAGCGCGCCGTCACCGGGCGCCGGTGCGGAATCGGCGTGGGTTTCGTGGATGCCGAGACCGTCCGTGCGACATCTTCCAGAACACCCGCGATCGACGGGTACCGGTCCGGTAGCGCCAGCTCTCGCAACCAGATCACCTCGACCTCGAGCTGGCTGATCTCATCGACGCATGCGACCGTGCGGCGCGGATCGTTGAATGCGAACCAGTTGTCGTTGATCACCCATTCCGTCGCTGTCAGCCGCTTCAGTTCGAACCTGGAGTCCACCGCTCTTGCCATGACCACTCCCAAGTCAGGTCCCAGCCCTGACGGGCGACGCGCCACCTGACCACCGGCGGAGGCCCGTTGACGCCCGACGGGTCGCCGACCATGGCCTGCGGAGGCCACCTTGCCTCGCTGCGCGACCTCGACGGCTCAGCCCACTCGTCGGACGTCACCCTGAGGATAACCCCGTCCGCTCGGCGCGGCAATGGATGCGGCGTCCGGTTCGGCTGCCTCAGCGGCCCGGCTCGAAGACCAGCGTCACGAGGGTCGTGCCGCCGTCGCGATGGAACAGAAGCTGCGCGGTGACCTGAGCGCCGCCATCGGAAGGACCGACGGTCGCCGTGAATGCGTCTTCGGTCCCGTCCCGGTTGAAACGGGCGAGCTCCTCATCCAGGGCGGTGATCTGCTCCTCATTCCAGCCGACCGTCGGGGCCAGCGCGCGGACGTGGGCGAGCGCATCGAACCACGTCCCGGGGCTGTCCAGGGTGACCGCCACCGACGCGAGCTCACCGTCCTGGGTCGTCGCGGTCAACGCGGCGGTGTCGTCGATGACGTAGACGTCGTCGCGGCCGGCGATGACCGCCCGCACCGGGCGGCGGAACTGCGCCGACTTCTCCGCGTCGGCGCCCATGCCCAGCTGGTCGGCAGGCAGCGCGCCCTCGCCGATGCGCACCCGGACGATGCCCTCCACATTGGCGTAGTCGAATCCCGCGTCGGTGAGCATGCTGGAACCGTCCGGCGCCTTCTGGTCCGAAGATGCGGCCGGGTTCTCTTCGGCCCACCACGAACCCTGCACCGCGAAGGTCGCGACGACCACCAGCCCGATCACGAGCACGAGAATCGTGGCCGGCAGCCAGGTCAGTGACATGCGCCGGCGCCTGCTGACAGACACACTCCAGGGTAACCGCGGTGCCCGACACGGCGGCTGCCTGCCCGGCATCACGGCATGATGGGCACGTGACCCGCCGACGTCTGCCTGCCTGGATGTCGCTGGGCGGTGCGGTGCTCGTCGGGGTGCTGACCGCGGCACAGGCGCGCATCAACGGGCAGCTCGGTGTCCGCCTAGAGGACGGGCTCGTGGCCGGGGCCGTCTCGTTCGGGTCCGGCCTGCTGATTCTCATCGTCCTGTCCCTCGCACTCCCGGTCGGGCGTCGCGGATTCAGCGCGCTCGTCTCGGGGGTTCGTTCAGGCGGCATCCCGTGGTGGATGCTGGCGGGCGGCGCAGCCGGAGCCCTGACCGTGGCGACCCAGGGGATCGCCGTCGGCATCATCGGGGTGTCGCTGTTCACCGTGGGAGTGGTGGCCGGCCAGACGGTCTGCGGACTTGCGCTGGATCGTGCCGGCTACGGGCCGGCGGGAGTCGTCGCGGTGACCCTGCCCCGCGTGGCCGGTGGGGCCCTCGCGCTGGTCGCGGTGGGAATCGCCGTGGTCGGCGATGGGCTCAGCGGCATCCCGCTGTGGCTGCTGCTGCTGACCCTGGCAACCGGTGTCGGCGTCGCGTGGCAGCAGGCGACCAACGGCAGGCTCAAGCAGCGCGTCGGGACACCGCTGACGGCGACGCTGGTGAACTTCATCGGCGGGACGCTCATCCTCGCCGCCGCCGCGGCCGTGCACGTCGCGGTGGTCGGGACCCCGGCGGCCGCGCCGACGGAGCCGTGGCTGTACTTCGGCGGCGCGATCGGCGTGGCCTACATCGTCCTGTCGGCAGCGCTGGTCGCACACACCGGTGTGCTGCTGCTCGGCCTCGGGGTGGTGGCCGGGCAGCTGATCGCCTCGTTCGTGCTCGACGTGCTCTGGCCGGCGCCCGCGGGTCCCGGGCTGGTGCAGGCGGTCGCCATGGTGGTCGTCGCTCTGCTGTCGGTCGTGGTCGCCACGGTGCCGTGGCGGCGTCTGCAACGCTAGCGGTCAGACCTCGTCGGCGGCGGCGTCGATGCGCTCGACCGTCGCCGTGTCCGCGGGCAGCCGGGTGAGGTGATGACGCGCATCTACGGCCTTGCGGCGTCCGAGCCGGGCGTTCGCCGGCTTGCCGCCGACGTACAGCCAGCCCAGGAGCTCCTCCCGCTTGCCCAGACCGTGCACCTTGGCGACCGCCTTGCTGCGGGTGTAGTGCCCGGTGCGCCAGATGACGCCCCAACCGGCCTCGTCCAGCAGCAGGCTCAGCGTGTGGGCGACACCGGCGGCGACGGCCTCCTGCTCCCAGCGGGGGACCTTGTCGTTTTTGCGGTAGCTGACCACGATGGCGATCAGCAGCGGCGCGCGCAGAGGCTTGGACGAAGAGCCCTTGTCGCCGTTGGCCTTGTTGATCGCCCTGCCCAGGCGCTCACGATCGGTTCCGCGCAGCTCGATGAGCCGCCACGGCTGCAGCGAGGAGTGATCGGCGACCCGCCCGGCCGCGGACACGAGGGTGAGCAGCTGAGACCGGGTGGGTGCGACATCGGTCACTTTCGACCAGGAGCGCCGCGCCCGCACCGCCTCCAAGACCGGGGCCACGCGGCCCGCGGCTGCGCGCGACGCGCCGGCGGAGGGCGGAGGGGTCGCGGGGACGGTCATGTTCCGGATTCGGGAGTGAAATCGAGCGCGAGCGAGTTCATGCAGTACCGGTCGCCCGTGGGCGTGCCCACGCCATCCGGGAAGACGTGGCCCAGATGGGAGCCGCACGACGCGCAGCGCACCTCGGTGCGCAGCATCCCGTGGGTGCGATCTTCGATCAGCTCGACCGCCTCGGGACGCACCGACTCGTAGAAGCTCGGCCAGCCGCAGTGCGAGTCGAACTTCGTACCGCTCTGGAACAGCTCCGATCCGCACGCCGCGCACGTGTAGAGCCCGGCACGGCTCTCATCCAGAAGCTCACCGGTCCACGGGCGCTCGGTGGCGGCCTCTCGCAGCACCTCGTACTGCTCCGGAGCGAGTTCGGCGCGCCACTGCTCGTCGCTCTTCTGAACGCTGTAGGTCATGGGAGTCCCTCCTTAGCCAGCCTCCATTCTCCCGCACTGCAGCCGGTCACGTCGCGCTCAGCCGCCGTCTCACCACGAGAATGGGACGGTGGATGCCGCTGCCGTCGCCGAACGCTTCGAACGATTCGCGTTCGATGAGGCGATCGGACGGTCCGCCCTCTACGCCGACTGGGCCGCGGGCGTCGCGAGCGACCTCGCTGTGCAGGAGATCCTCGTGCGCATCCCGGCCGAGCGCCGGCAGCCGCCCCTTGTCTTCGCGGTCACCCGGATGCTCGGGGCGCCGGAGGATCCGTACCGGCAATGGCGGGAGTGGCTGATCGGGCATGCGGACGCCGTCGTGGCGGAATGCTCCCGGCGCACCCTGCAGACCAACGACCCGCTGCGGTGCGCCGCACTGCTGCCGGCGCTCAGCGGGCTGGAGGGCCCCCTGGCGCTGCTGGAGGTGGGGGCCAGTGCGGGTCTGTGCCTCTATCCGGACCGGTACTCCTACCGCTACCGCGGCGGACCCGCCCTGGATCCTCACGACGGTGTCTCGCCCGTGGTGCTCGAATCGGCCGTCCATGGGAGACCGCCGCTGCGGCTGCCGGATGTGATCTGGCGCGCCGGCATCGACCTGGCACCGCTGGATGCCTCGGATGCCGCTGACCGCCGGTTCCTGCTCAGCCTGGTCTGGCCGGGGGAGCAGGGCCGCGCGCAGCGGATCGAGGCCGCACTCGACCTGGTCTGCGCCGACCCGCCCCTGCTCGTACGCGGCGACGCGACCGTGCCCGGGGAGCTCGAGGAGCTCGCCGCCTCCGCCCCGTCGGAGGCGACGCTGGTGGTGACCACGCCGGGCGTGCTGCCGCACATCCCGCGGGCCGGCCGCGACCGCCTGCGCTCGATCATCGCCGCGATGGACGCGGTGTGGGTCTCGATCGACCCCCCGATGGTGCACCGGCAGTGGAATCGCGGCGCCGAGCGGGACGGGTGGGACGGTTTCGTCCTGACGCGCGACGGTGCGCCGCTGGCGACGGTCGACCCGCTCGGGGCTTCTGTGGAGTGGCGCACGGGTGGGGCGTCCGGACGGCGCTAGCGTGATGGCGTGCCCCTCAGCGACCGCGACCGTGCCATCCTCCGGTTCGAGGCGGAGTGGCGTCGGCACGCGGGGGCGAAGGAGGAGGCGATCCGGGCGGATCTGAATCTGTCACCGGCACGCTATTACCAGCTGCTCGGCCGGCTGATCGACACCGCCGACGCTCAGGAGCACGACCCGATGCTCGTGAAACGGCTCCGCCGCATCCGCGACGCGCGGCAGCAGGCCCGCCTCGCCCGCGCCTCCGGGGCTCCCCGGTAGTCGTATCGCCGCCGCGCAGGACCTCCATCGGCACGCCGCACGGGCTCCGGCCGCGGGCGGGTACCATCGGGGGGTGCCGAGAACGACCTTCCCGCGGGACCGCTTCGACGACCTTCCCGCGGATGCGGGCCGGGTCGGCGCCCATCGCGCCGAGAATCCGCGGATGCGCGGCTGGGTCGTGCTGTTCTGGGCGGTGTTGGCGACCGTCGTGCTGATCGCGGTCGGCATCTTCGGAACTCTTCTGGTCAGCGGCCGGGTGGTGCTGTTCCCGACCCCGGAGCCGACCGTCGCCCCCTTGCCGATCGTCACGCCGGTCGTGGACACCACCTTCGACGTCCTGGTTCTGAACGCCACCCCGGAGTCGGGACTGGCGACGCAGACGAAGGACGTCGTCGTCGCCGCCGGCTGGGCCGAGGACACCGTGCTGGCCAGCGAGGCCGGTTCGACAGACTTCGCCGAGACGACGATCTACTACTACCTGCCCGAGGATGAGGCCGCCGCAGCCGGGCTTGCCGAGGTGATCGGCGGAGCCCGGATCGAGCAGAGCGACGTGTACCAGCCGGCAGAGGATCCGGAAGCGCGACAGTTGACGATCGTCATCGGACTGGATCGCACATCGACGCCGCCGGACGCCACTCCCGCACCGTGACGGCCACCCGTGTTTCACGCGGGTAAACAGTTCGATGCACGCGTGTCAACACTGGTCTCAGACCTGAATCCGCGCGCATCGGCGTGCATACGATGGCGGTGTTTCCCCGCAATCCAGGAGAGTCTCATGACCCAAGGCACCGTCAAGTGGTTCAACGCCGAGAAGGGCTTCGGCTTCATCACCGTGGCAGAGGGGCAGGACGTCTTCGTGCACTACTCCAACATCGACATGAGCGGATTCCGCGTCCTCGAGGAGGGCCAGG
Organism: Microbacterium sp. zg-B185; assembly: GCF_030246885.1. Lineage (NCBI taxonomy): Bacteria > Bacillati > Actinomycetota > Actinomycetes > Micrococcales > Microbacteriaceae > Microbacterium > Microbacterium sp. zg-B185. The sequence goes on along the minus strand of NZ_CP126739.1, from coordinate 2,388,305 downwards.
CCGTGGAGTTCATCGTGGGCACCGGCCAGAAGGGGCCCCAGGCGGAGTCCGTTCGCGTCGTAACCTGACTCCCTCGCGCCGACGCGCGGCGCCCCCCGGCGCGCGTCGGCCTGGTCCGACGGCCATGTGTTCGTCCCCGGCCCGGATGACGTCCGGAGTCGGCTTGCTCCCTGCGGCTTGCACTCGGTAGTGCCGAGTGCCAGAATGGATTAGCACTCGACACATCTGAGTGCTAAGAATTCGCATACGTCCGGGAGGGACGAGAAAACACATGGCTAAGATCATCGCTTTCGACGAGGAGGCCCGTCGTGGTCTCGAGCGCGGCCTGAACATCCTGGCTGACGCCGTCAAGGTGACACTGGGCCCCCGCGGTCGCAACGTCGTACTTGAGAAGAAGTGGGGCGCCCCCACGATCACGAACGACGGCGTCTCGATCGCCAAGGAGATCGAACTCGACGACCCGTTCGAGAAGATCGGCGCGGAGCTCGTCAAGGAGGTCGCCAAGAAGACCGACGACGTCGCTGGCGACGGCACCACCACCGCAACCGTGCTGGCTCAGGCACTTGTCCGCGAAGGCCTGCGCAACGTCGCAGCCGGCGCTGACCCCATCTCGCTGAAGCGCGGCATCGAGAAGGCCGTCCAGGCCATCTCGGACGAACTGCTCGCTTCGGCCAAGCCCGTCGAGTCCAAGGAGCAGATCGCGGCCACGGCATCGATCTCCGCGGCTGACACCACCATCGGCGACCTGATCGCCGAGGCGATCGACAAGGTCGGCAAGGAAGGCGTCGTCACCGTCGAGGAGTCGCAGACGTTCGGCACCGAGCTCGAGCTCACCGAGGGCATGCGCTTCGACAAGGGTTTCATCAACCCTTACTTCGTCACCGACCCGGAGCGTCAGGAAGCTGTCTTCGAAGACGCGTACATCCTGATCGCGAACCAGAAGATCTCCAACATCAAGGATCTCCTGCCGATCGTCGACAAGGTGATCCAGGACGGCAAGGAGCTCGTCATCATCGCCGAGGACGTCGAGGGCGAGGCGCTTGCGACTCTCGTGCTCAACAAGATTCGCGGCATCTTCAAGTCGGCGGCGGTCAAGGCTCCCGGCTTCGGCGACCGTCGTAAGGCGCAGCTGCAGGACATCGCGATCCTCACCGGTGGCCAGGTCGTCACCGAAGAGGTCGGTCTCAAGCTGGAGAACGCGACGCTGGATCTGCTCGGCCGCGCTCGCAAGGTGATCATCACCAAGGACGAGACGACCATCATCGAAGGTGCCGGCGACGCCGCTCAGATCGAGGGTCGCGTGACCCAGATCCGTCGCGAGATCGAGAACACCGACAGTGACTACGACCGAGAGAAGCTCCAGGAGCGTCTCGCCAAGCTCGCAGGTGGCGTTGCCGTCATCAAGGCGGGTGCGGCAACCGAGGTCGAGCTCAAGGAGCGCAAGCACCGCATTGAGGACGCTGTCCGCAACGCGAAGGCTGCGGTCGAAGAGGGCATCGTCCCCGGTGGTGGCGTCGCGCTGATCCAGGCAGGCAAGGTCGCGTTCGCGACGCTGAACCTGACCGGTGACGAGGCGACCGGCGCGAACATCGTTCGCGTGGCCATCGAGGCACCGCTCAAGCAGATTGCGCTGAACGCCGGTCTCGAGCCCGGTGTCGTCGCGAACAAGGTTGCCGAACTGCCCATCGGTCATGGCCTCAACGCCGCAACCGGTGAGTACGGTGACCTGTTCGCACAGGGCATCATCGACCCGGCCAAGGTCACGCGCTCTGCTCTGCAGAACGCGGCCTCGATCGCCGCGCTGTTCCTCACCACCGAGGCCGTCGTCGCCGACAAGCCCGAGCGCGCAGCCGCTCCGGCCGGTGACCCGACTGGTGGCATGGACTTTTGACGCAACCCGGGTCGACGCCGCGCAGCGGCGTTGATGCGGGGCGGGTCAAGGTCGAGTAGGCCGCGCAGCGGCCGTATCGAGACCCCGTCTCACCAGAAGAGCCCCTCCTCCGGGAGGGGCTCTTCTGCCTTCGGTGCGGGCGCCAATGTCACCGGAACAGGCTCATCGTGGCCTGCTCGGCGTCCGCGTACTGCCGGCCGGCGGCGCTGAGTGCAGTGTTGATGCTCGTCAGGCTGTCCTCGACCTGGCGCTGGGTGGCCCGCCACTGGTCGATGACCGTGGCGAAGGCGGCCGACGCGCTCCCTGTCCAGCTCGTCTGCAGCTGGGTCAGCTGGGTGAGCATCGCCTGCGTCTCGCCCTGCAGACGGTCGATGGTGCCGCGGACGGCGGCGGTGGTGGCAAGAACGGCGTCGCTGTCGACGGAGAAGACGGCCATGAGGACTCCTTGATCGGTGAACCGGGGTTCTCACGCTAGAAGCATCCGTGTGTGCCGTTCCGGCCGCAGACCGCGCCTGTCGGACTCCGGCGTGCAGGCATCGCTGGGGAGGAGAGGACGCTCAGTCGGGCGGGGACTCGAAGCGGGTGAGCGGCTGCGTCTCGATGAGCAGGTGATCCTGAGCGTCCCGTTCCCCGGCCAGCGGGATGCCGACACGGAAGGTCGCACCACCGCCGGGAGTGTCGCGCACGGTGACCGTGCCGTGCAGGGCCTCGACGATGGATGCGACGATCGACAGCCCGAGTCCGGTGCCCCCCGTCTCCCGGGCGCGGGACGTGTCGGCGCGCCAGAAGCGCTGGAAGATCTTCTCCCGGATCTGGGGTGGGATGCCTTCGCCATGGTCGGCCACCTCGATCCACCCCAGGCCGGCTTCGGCGTCGACGCCGACGCGCAGGTCGATCGGTGAATCGTCCGCGGTGAAGCGCCGCGCGTTTCCCAGCAGGTTCGCCACGACCTGGCGGATGCGGTTCTCGTCTCCGAGCACGATGGGCTGTATCGGTTCCGTCACGGGTGCGGCCGTCACCGGCTCGGCAGGCGCGGTCTCGTCCGCGGAAGGCTGCTCATCGGATGGGGCCAGGCGCTGCCGGCGTCGCAGCAGCGAGAGCGCACCACCGCTGACGCGGGCGATCGCCGATGTGGGCACCCCGGCGCGCCGCCGCGCATTCCGTTCGGACTCGGCAGCCGAGTTCGCATCCCATTGCACGCGCGGAGCGGGCGGCTCGAGCGTGGTGTCGATCACGGTGACCTGGCGGTGCGGAGATGTCGCACGCACGTCCAGCGCGGCATCCCTTGCGATCGGTCGCAGATCGACCGGCGCGATGATGACATCTCGTCGCTCGTCGAGCCGGGCCAGTGCGAGCAGGTCCTCGACCAGCACGCCCATCCGCACCGCCTCCTTCTCGATGCGGTCCATCGCCTGCGCGACCTCGTCGTCGCCTGAGATCGCGCCCATGCGGTAGAGCTCCGCGTAGCCGCGGACGGTGACCAGCGGTGTGCGCAGTTCGTGGCTGGCATCGCCGATGAACCGGCGCATCTGCCGTACCGACGAGTCCCGCTGGTTCAGCGCGGCATCGACCCGGCCGAGCATGGCGTTGATGGCGGCTTTGAGGCGGCCCACCTCGGTGGTCATCGGCTCGATGTCGGTGAGGCGCTGGCTGAAATCACCCGCAGCGATCGCCATCGCGGTCTCCTCGACCTGGCCGAGGCTGCGGAACGTCAGGGTCACCAGCCATCGGGTCAGCAGGGCACCGCTGATGATCGCGATGACCGACAGGATGCTGTAGATCCCGAGGAACGTGCCGATGGCCTGATTGATCGGCGCGGTCGGCAGCGCCACCATCTGGCTGAACAGCGCCCCGTTGACCTCCAGGGGAGCGACACTGGCGCGGAACTGCGCGCCGGTCTTGCTGTCCTCCAGCGCGAAGGTGTCGATGCCGCCGGTCAGGGTCTTCTCCAGGGCGAACTTCGCCGGGAAATCCGGCGCCGGCTCTTCGCCGCCGCCGCTGATCAGCAGCGCTCCCGGCGGTTCGGCCGCATACAGGGCGACGTGGTAGTCGGTGCGCGGCGGATCACTCTTGTCCGCGACCTCGGCGACCCCGTTGGCCACCTCGATGTCGAACAGCCCGGTCGCCGTCTCGGCGGTGGCCGCCTGCTGGACGGTGCTCTCCAGGTTCGCGATCAGCGCGTTCCGGAAGAAGACGGTGGCCCCGGCGCCTGTCGCGAACAGGCCGATCGCGAGCACGGCGACCGTGACCCCGGTGACCTTCGCGCGCAGGCTCACGCCACGCCACCTTCGGGTGACCGCGTCCGTCTTCTGCGCCAGGGCGGCCCCTTCGAGTCAGGGACCGCGTCAGGCGGTCTTGCCGGCTTTGAGCATGTACCCGAAGCCGCGCTTGGTCTGGATGAGGGGTTCGCTGGAGTGCGGATCGATCTTGCGCCGCAGGTAGGAGATGTAGCTCTCCACGATTCCGGCATCCCCGTTGAAGTCGTACTCCCACACGTGATCGAGGATCTGCGCTTTCGACAGCACGCGATTGGGGTTGAGCATCAGGTAGCGCAGCAGTTTGAACTCGGTCGGGCTCAGGTCGATCGAGACATCTCCGACCAGCACGTCGTGGGTGTCCTGGTCCATCGTCAGCTCGCCGGCGCGGATGACCGATTCCTCATCGGCCTGCATCGTGCGGCGCAGAATCGCCTGAATGCGCGCGACGATCTCGTCCAGGCTGAACGGCTTGGTGACGTAGTCGTCGCCGCCCGCGTTCAGGCCGGTGATCTTGTCCTCCGTCTCGTCCTTGGCGGTGAGGAAGAGGATCGGGGCGGTATATCCGGCGCCGCGGAGCCGCTTGGTGACGCTGAACCCGTTCATGTCCGGAAGCATGACGTCGAGGATGATGAGGTCTGGTTCCTCCTCCAGGACGGCCGAGATGGTCTGGGCGCCGTTGGAGACGGCCCTGACCTGGAATCCGGCGAACCTGAGGCTCGTGATAAGCAGGTCGCGGATGTTCGGTTCGTCGTCGACGACCAGGATGCGCGGTGCGGTCATGCCCTCATTATTGCCTTGTCGGGGGTGAATGCGTGCGAAGCGCGCGTGCAGGCGGGTCGGGCTGCGCGCCGCCGGCGGGTCGTGGAGCTACCCGAGGGGACCCTCTAAGGTCGGGCGGAAGGGTGCGCGCCGCCACGTCGCGCTCCCGTGTCATGAGGGTCCACCCACGCTGCGACCGTTCGAGCGCGTCGTGATCAAGACCGAGGAGAGAGCATGTCTCACATCGTCATCATCGGCCGGCGGCGGCCGGTGCGTGTGCTGCACGGCGTTCCGGCGGGGGACCGCGATGCCCTCGCGTGAGGAGCTGCTCGCGGCGTACCGGCTGCCCGATCGGGAGACACCGCGGATCCGCATGAACTTCATCGCCAGCGTGGACGGCGCCGCGACCGTGCACGGCGGCAGCGCAGAGCTGGGCGGAGTCACCGACCGGGCCCTGATGCAGATCCTGCGTGCGATGGCGGATGTGATCGTGGTCGGCGCCGGCACGGTCCGAGCGGAGGGATACGGTGGCACCGGGGTGGGGGGCGCGGATGCCGCGTGGCGCACGTCGCAGGGCTTGCCGGCCCAGCCCCCGCTGGCGCTGGTGTCCCGCGGGCTGGAGATCGCGCCGCAGCATCCCTTCTTCGCCGAGGCGGTGGCCCGCCCGCTGGTGGTCACCTGCGCGGACGCGGACGCCGCACGGCGCCGGGCGCTGGAGGAGGTCGCCGACGTGCTCGTCTGCGGCGAGACATCGGTGGATCTGCCGGCGATGCGCGACGCGCTCGCTGAGCGGGGACTGCGGCAGGTGCTCTGCGAAGGCGGCCCGCATCTGTTCGGCGCGCTGTACGAGGACCGGCTCGTGGACGAGGTCTGCCTCACCCTCGCCCCGCGCCTGGTCGGAGGCGACGCCGGCCGCATCCTGCGCGGTGCCGACGAGGCGGCGGCGCGGCTGCGCCTACTGTCCGTCCTCGCCGACGCGGAGGGGTTCGTGCTGCTGCGCTATGCGAACGTTGCCGGCGGCGAGGGCGATCTCAGCTGATCGCCCCGCGCACGATCCGGCTGACGAGGGGGCGGATCTCGGCATCCGGGTCCACGGTCAGGCGGTGCAGCACGACGCCTTCCAGACCGGCCATCAGCGCGCGAGTGGATTCCCCGGGGTCGGCCGTGCCGATGGCGGTCAGGAGCGCACGGATCCACTCGTGGAACGCCGCGCGCTGCGCGAGCAGTGGGGCCAGCAGGCCCCGGTCGGTGCCCGCCTCCAGGAACAGCGCATACCGCGCCCGCGTCCGGCCGGCGAAGCGCCCGGTCTCCGCCCCGATCATGCCGGTGAAGGCGTCGATGAGCCGCTCCGGTGTGTCGATCGGGTCGGCCGCCGCCTGGGCGAAGTCTCTGCGCTCGCTCTCCGCGATCCAGGCGATCACACCCGCGAGCAGGGCATCCCGGGTGCGGAACCAGTTAGAGGTCGATCCTTTGGGCAGTCCGGCCCGCTCGTCCACGCGCGCGTGGGTCAGCGCCCGGATGCCCTGGTCGCCGATGAGCGCGACGGCCGCGTTCAGGGCTTGCTCTCGTGTCCTGCTCACCCGCTCACTTTAGGTGCGGCATCCCCACTACAAAAGTAGTGACACGTCACTACGGAAGTAGTATTCTCGCTGCCATGGGCGAGCAGAGGGATACCGCGGCCATCCTCGAACGAACCGTGCCGGTGCGGGGGCTGAACGTGCACGTGAGAGAGGCGGGTGCCGGAACGCCCCTCTTGCTGCTACACGGCTTTCCGCAGAGCTCTCGCGAGTGGGTGGGCACCGTGCCGCACCTCGCGCCGCTGGGTCGCGTCATCGCGCCGGACCTGCGCGGGTCGGGTCGGACCGATGCCCCGCGCGGATCGTACGGCCCGGACGCGCTGAGCGAGGACGCGGTGGCGCTGCTGGATGCGCTCGGGATCGATCGCGCCGTCGTGGTCGGCCACGACATCGGGGCGCTGACGGCGTTGTCGCTGGCGGTCCGGAGCCCGGAGCGCGTCTCGCGCCTGGTCGTGCTCGCGGTGCCGCCCTTGTACCTGCGCATGACCGGGTCGATGCTGGGCAGCGCGAAGCACCTGTGGTTCCAGTACGCGCTCGCCACGCCCGGGCTGGGCCCCCGACTGCTCAGCGGCGGTGGGCAGCGGCTGCCGCGGTGGCTGTTCTCGGCGTTCGCGGGTCCGGCGGGTGGAGTGCAGGCAGTCGATGTCGAGGACTATCTCGCCGCCCTCCGCGACCCCGACCGGGCCTGGGCCGGGTCACGCGTGTACCGGCAGCTCGTGCTTCCGCTGTTCCTGCGCATCGTGCTGGGCAGGTACCGCACCCGGCTGCCGGCGATGCCCACCCTTGTGCTGCTGGGGGAGCAGGACCGGATTCTGCGCAGGGACGCCCTGGCGGGCGTGGAGAAGTACGCAGCGGACGTGCGCGTCGAAGAGGTCGCCGCGGCCGGGCACTTCCTGGTGGACGAACAGCCCGCCGAGGTCGCACGTCGCATCGCCCGGTTCGCAGGGCTGACCGGGGCCGGGTGAGTCAGGCCGCGATCGCGTGCGCGTCCAGAATCGTGTAGCTGTAGCCCTGCTCGGCCAGGAAGCGCTGGCGGTTCTGCGCGAAGTCCTGGTCGACCGTGTCCCGCGCGATCAGGGTGTAGAAGCTCGCGGTGCGACCGGACTCCTTCGGCCGCAGCAGGCGTCCGAGCCGCTGCGCCTCCTCTTGGCGTGACCCGAACGAGCCGGAGACCTGGATGGCGACGGATGCTTCAGGCAGGTCGATCGAGAAGTTGGCGACCTTCGAGACCACCAGCAGCGTGATCTCCCCTTCGCGGAACGCGCCGTAGAGCCGCTCCCGCTCGTCGACCGGCGTCGCGCCGGTGATCTGCGGGGCGTCGAGGGCCTCGGCGAGGATGTCGATCTGATCCAGATACTGCCCGATGACGAGGATCCGCTCTCCGGCGTGCCGCTCCACGAGCTGGCGGACCACGCCGATCTTGGCGTGTGCGGTGGCGGCGAGCCGGTAGCGCTCGTCGTCGGCGGCCGCTGCGTACTCGAGGCGGTCGACGGCGGGCAGATCCACGCGGACCTCGTAGCACGCGGCGGGGGAGATGAAGCCCTGCGCCTCGATCTCCTTCCATGGGGCATCGAACCGCTTCGGCCCGATCAGACTGAACACATCGCCCTCGCGTCCGTCCTCTCGCACGAGTGTCGCGGTCAGCCCGAGCCGGCGGCGCGCCTGCAGGTCGGCGGTCAGCTTGAAGACGGGCGCGGGCAGCAGGTGGACCTCGTCGTAGACGATCAGGCCCCAGTCCAGCGCGTCCAGCAGAGCGAGGTGCGCGTACTGCCCGGACCGCTTGGCGGTGAGGATCTGGTACGTGGCGATGGTGACCGGCTTGATCTCCTTCATCTGCCCGGAGTACTCGCCGATCTCCTCCGCGGTCAGGGAGGTGCGCTTGAGCAGCTCGTCGCGCCACTGGCGCGCGCTGACCGTGTTGGTCACCAGGATCAGCGTCGTCGTCTTCGTGTCGGCCATCGCGGCGGCGCCGACCAGCGTCTTGCCGGCACCGCAGGGGAGCACGACGACGCCGGATCCTCCCTCGGTGAAGATGTCGACGGCCTGACGCTGGTACGGGCGCAGCGACCAGCCGCTCTCATCGAGCTCGATCGGGTGGGGCGTGCCGGGCGTGTAGCCGGCGAGGTCCTCGGCCGGCCAGCCGATCTTCAGCAGCTCCTGTTTGATCTGCCCGCGCGCCCAGGCGTCGATCACGAACGACTCCGGCGAGGGGCGACCGATCAGCAGGGGCTGAATGCGCTTGTTGCGCGACACTTCGGTCAGGACCGCCGTGTCGGTCGCGGTCAGCAGCAGCCGGCCGTCCTCGTCGCGTTCGATCGTCAGACGCCCGTAGCGTCCCACGGTCTCGCGGATGTCGATGGACACCGATGGCGGCACCGGAAAACGCGACCAGCGCTCCAGCGTGTCCAGCATGTCCTCGGCGTCATGGCCGGCGGCGCGGGCATTCCACAGGCCCAGCCTGGTGATGCGGTAGGTGTGGATGTGCTCGGGCGCGCGCTCGAGCTCCGCGAAGATGGCGAGCTCGTGGCGCGCCGATTCCGCGTCCGGGTGCGCGACTTCGAGAAGCACAGTGCGGTCGCTCTGCACGATGAGGGGGCCGTCAGCCATAAGGATCGATTCTAGCCGGGCAGCGGTGCCATCGGCTCGCGGTGGTGTGCGGGAAAGGGGCTCAGGGTGCGGGGCGCACGCTGACGATGCTCGAGACCGGAAGGGTGCGCTCCACGTCGGCCCCGCGATCGCGACCGCGCAGGCGGCCGCCGCCCAGCCCGGAGGCCTCGAGCGTGAGTGAGCGCTCGGTGCCGTCCGGCATCCGCACCACCACGATGATCGCGGTTTTCAGGCGGACCGCCTGCTCCAGTTCGCGGCCCAGCCACGCGGCGTCCGCGTCGGTCTCGTGTCCGGCGCGGAGGGCGCCGATCAGTCGTGCGTACACGTCGCGCGGTGCCGCCTGTGCCGCCGCCTGCGCGGCGCGCGCGCGGCGATGCAGCGATTCCGGGGCACCCTCGCCGTCCAGGGCGACCACCGGATAGCGAGCGTCCGCGAGCGACCAGTACACCGAGTCGCGGGCGGCCCGTGAGGTGAGCTCGTGACCGTCCCGCACGAAGCCGAGTGGCCGCAGCGCCTGGTCGACCAGGATCGTGTCGCGCAGGCTCGGGTCGGTGGCTTCCAGGCGGGTGCGGCCGGATGCCGCGTCGGTGCGCACCCGGATCAGCCCGTGCCGCGCAGCCGTGCTGTCGATGAGGTAGTCCAGAGGCTGTGGGATGCCGGTCAGCGAGATCTCGCGCAGGAAGGAGCGGATGGACTCCGCCGTCTCACCCTCGGTCATGCCGGCGCCGAGCGATTCGGTGCTGAACCGGTACGTGGATGCCTGGGCGCGGGATTCCCGGACGGCGATGGTGCGCAGGCGCAGGTCCAGCGCGGGTGCCAGCGGACCCGGGGCGATCGCGGTCAGATCCGCCTGCAGATAGACCCGGTCGATCTCGGCCGGGAGGTGCTCAGCGAGCGTCTCGGTGTCGGGGTCTGCACCGGCGCGCAGGGAGGACGTCCATGCCAGCTCGGTGCCGGCCGGCGTGATCAGACCCCACATCTCGGCGATGCGACGCAGCCGCGCTGCGCGCTCGGTCCACTCGGTGTGCAGCGGGTAGGCGGCCGACCACGTGTCCGGAGGTCGGAACCCGCCCTCCGGGGTGCGCAGGCCGGGGGGAAGCGCCTCGCGCAGTCCGACTGCGACGATCGACCAGCGGCGAGTGGTCGTCGCCTCGAGCCACTCGGTTCCGGCGTCGGTGACGACCCACTCGCGGCCGACCGGCACCACCAGGCCGCCCGCCTCGGCGGCGGCGACCAGGTCGTCGATGTCCTCTGCGGAGCCCAGGACACCGGCATCCGTCAGCCGCCGGCGATCGACGGCGCTCACGGCACCGGTGCCGGTGCGAGCCAGCGGCGTGTGCAGTCCCGCGAGCAGGACGTCCGCGAGGATGCCCACCGTTGTGAACGCGCGCTCAGCCGCCGCTGCGGCATCGGCGGGGTCGGCACGGGCAAGGTCGTGCTCGGGCTCGGCCACGAACGCGTCAGGACGCGCCGCTGCCAGCGCCCGCACCCGCGCGGTGACCGCGCCGTAGGGGACGGCGTTCTCGCCGACGAGGGCCAAGGACTTCAGCGGCTCCTCCTCGTGCGCGTCCACCGGTGTGCCCTCGAGGGCTTCGGCGAGCGATACCAGCGCCGTGCGGGGGAGCCGGGCGATGGCGCGCTCCAGGGACGTGGAATCCAGCATCCCCGCGGCCGCGTCGAAGAAGTCGTGCCATGACGCCGCCGGTGCCACACCGCGCTCGGCGAACGTGCGAGCCAGAGCATCGTCGTCGGTGGACGCGAGGCGGATGGCGAGTGCCCGCTCGTCAGAGACCATTCAGTTCCCTCGGTTGGCTCGCGCCCTTCGCACGAAGGTCATGATCAGCAGCGCCACGATCATGAGAAACGCGACGGGAAGGGCGATCAGCGGGAGCAGGGCCACCACGGGCCAGACGCCCTCGGTGAAGTCGGTCACGCCTGCCGGTCGCGCGATGATGACCGCGAAGAAGCAGCCGATCGACAGGACCGCCAGACCCAGCGACATATAGGCCAGAATGCGGTCGAGGCGGCGAATCGGGATGTCCCCGCCTGGGGTGCTCGTACTCATTGGAGTCAGCCTATCGGGTGTCGGGCGTGCCGTAGGCTGTGGGCAGGGCCGATCGGCTCGGGTTCCGCCATGCCCATCGCACGAGGGCGCACGACACAGCGAGGTTTCCATGCCCACCGGCAAGGTCAGGTTCTACGACGAGGAGAAGGGGTTCGGCTTCATCGCGTCCGATGATGGCCAGGACGTCTTCCTGCATGCCACCGCCCTTCCCGCCGGCGTACCGGCACCGAAAGCGGGCACCCGGCTGGAGTTCGGCGTGGCCGACGGCAAGCGCGGACTGCAGGCGCTGTCCGTGCGTGTCCTGGAGGCCCCGCCGAGTCTGGCGAAGCGGGCGCGAAAGCCCGCGGACGACATGGCGATCATCGTCGAGGATCTCGTGAAGCTGTTGGACGGCATCGGCGGCGATCTGCGTCGCGGTCGCTACCCCAGCGGCTCCCACGCGAAGAAGGTCGCGGCCGTGCTCCGCAAGGTCGCCGATGAGCTTGACGCCTGAGCCGATCGACGAGACGACGGCACGCGAGCTGGCGCTCGCCGCGCTGCGTGAGATCACGCCCGCCTCGACCATCGGAGAGCTGGCCCAAAGCACCGTCCACGAGGACGGCGTCCTCACGCTGCGCTTCGATAACCGCATGCAGGGATACCCGGGCTGGTTCTGGACGGTGAGCCTGGCGCAGGTCGAGGACTCCGCACCGACGGTGCTCGAAGTCGAGCTGACTCCCGGCGAGGGCGCGCTGGTCGCACCGGATTGGCTGCCGTGGGCGGAGCGCCTCGCCGAGTACCAGGCGACGCAGGCTGCGCTGGCCGCCCAGGGCCTGGCCACGGACGACCTCGTCGTCGCCGACGAAGATGACGAAGACGATCTCGACGACGTCGACGACCTCGATGCGTCGGACTTCGACAACGACGGCTCGCCCATCCTGCATTCTGGGGACGTGGACGGCGTCGACATCGACGAACTCGCCGATGACGAGGACGACTCGGATGACGACGACGACTCGGATGACGAGGACGACTCGGATGACGACGACTCGGATGAGGACGAGGACTCGGATGACGAGGACGACTCGGACGAGGACGACTCGGACGAGGATGATGACGACGACGACGACGAGTCGGATGCGGAATTCGCGAAGCTGAACCGCTCGCGGTCGTGAGGCGGTAGGCGGCTCGGGGTACGGCGCGCGTTGCGCCCTGCCCGACCGCCGGGGCCTTGCGCGACCACGGGTTCGGCTCGTCAGGAGAGGTCTCGATACGGGCGCGGTGCGCCCTACTCGACCTTGACCCGGTTCGCGTCAACGCTTCGCATTGACCCGAACCGCGTCAACGAACCGCGTCAAGCACGAAGTCGATGCAGCGGATCAGCTGCCGGACATCGTCGGGCTCGATCGAGACGAACGTGGCCACGCGCAGCTGGTTGCGGCCCAGCTTGCGGTAGGGCTCGGTGTCGACAATGCCGTTCGCGCGCAGGGTGGCCGCGATGGCTGCGGCATCCACCGAGTCGTCGAAGTCGATCGTGACGACCACCGGCGAGCGATCCGCCGGATCGGCCACGAAGGGGGTCGCCACCTCAGATGCCTCTGCCCAGTCGTACAGTGCCTTCGATGACTCGTGGGTCCGCTGGTCCGCCCAGGTGAGCCCGCCGTTATCGAGGATCCACTGCAACTGCTCGTCCAGCAGGAACAGGGTGGTCAGCGCCGGCGTGTTCAGAGTCTGGTTCAGGCGGGAGTTGTCCAGCGCGTTCTTCAGGCTGAGGAACTCCGGGATGTACCGGCCGGATGCCGCGATCCGCTCGATCCGCTCGATCGCGGCGGGGGAGACGACCGCGAACCAGAGGCCGCCGTCGGAGCCGAGGTTCTTCTGCGGGGCGAAGTAGTAGACATCCGCCTCGCCGGCCGCGAAGTCGATGCCGCCCGCGGCGCTCGTGGCGTCGATGACCGTCAGCGCGCCCTCGTCGCCGGCGACCCGCGCGATGGGCGCGGCGACGCCGGTCGAGGTCTCATTGTGCGGCCACGCGTACACATCGATGCCGCTTACCGGCTCGGCTGTAGAGCGGGTGCCGGCCGGCACGGTGCGGACATCCGGCGCCTCCAGCCACGGAGCCTTCGCGGCGGCGGCGAACTTGCCGCCGAATTCGCCGAACACCAGGTTCTGGCTGCGGCGCTCGATCAGGCCGAAGGCCGCGGCATCCCAGAACGCTGTCGAACCGCCGTTGCCGGCGATGACCTCGTAGCCCTCCGGCACGCGGAACAGATCCGCGAGGTGCGAACGGACGGCGCCGACCAGGTTCTTCACCGGCGCCTGACGGTGCGAGGTCCCCAGCAGGGCCGCCCCGCGGGTGAGCAGGCCCTCCAGCTGCGCACCGCGCACCTTGGAAGGGCCGCAGCCGAATCGTCCGTCGGCGGGCAGCAGATCGCTCGGAATCACGAGGTGGGGCATCCTCCGATTCTATGGTCGAGAGCACCGCCGCCTTTGTCGCCGTGTCGTTCCGGGACGTGTGAGGCCCTGTCCCGGTTGCGATCACGGCCCGACTCCGGGCTCCGACCGCGAGGAGCCGACGGACGCTCCGCGCGGCCGCGCCGCCGTCGGCCGTGACCTGCGCAGGACTGGATAGGCTGGTCTTGCCCTATTTCCGCGTCTGCGAGGCATGATGACCGACCTGATCGACACGACAGAGATGTATCTGCGCACGATCCTCGAGCTCGAGGAGGAGAACATCGTTCCCCTTCGTGCGCGCATCTCCGAGCGACTCGGTCACTCGGGTCCCACCGTGTCGCAGACCGTGGGGCGTATGGAGCGCGACGGGCTGGTCGTCGTCTCCGAGGACCGCACACTCGAGCTGACCGACAGCGGACGGCAGAAGGCCGTGGACGTCATGCGCAAGCACCGCCTCGCCGAGCGGCTCCTGTCGGATGTGATCGGACTGGACTGGGCCTACGTGCACGAAGAGGCCTGTCGCTGGGAGCACGTCATGAGCGAGCAGGTCGAGCGTCGCCTGGTCGAGCTGCTCGGCCACCCCACCGAATCTCCCTACGGCAACCCGATCCCAGGCCTGGACCAGCTCGGCGATGTGCCGGCCAAGACCTTCGAGCAGGGTGTCATCGGTCTGGTGCGGCGGCTCAATGCCGAGGGCGGACCGATCACCGGCACCGTCCGCCGCCTGGCCGAGCCGGTGCAGGTCGACCCCGAACTGCTCCAGCAGCTGAAGGCGGCCGGCGTCCTTCCCGGTGCGACCGGCGACTACCGGTACAGCGAGGGGTACGTGCTGGTGCAGATGGACGGCAGCGACGAAGGTCTGGAACTGCCCGTCGAGGTCGCCTCGCACATCTTCCTCGTCGACGACCCCCGCTGAGGTCGGTGGCCGTTCCGCCGGCCGGATGAGGGCTTTGGGAGCGGTTGCACACGCCCAGAACCTTGCCAGTTCCGCAGCGTGACATATTCGTTACCTTCAGGTAGCGTGGGGGAGTCCACAGGCGAGAAGCCCGCCGTCGGACGCCACACGGATTGCCTCCCCGGCTCGTCGTCCGCGTGGTCTCACCCGCATCGTGCCCCGACATCGAATGCTGACGAGCCAGTGCCTTTATGGTGCGGAGGCGCCGGAGGAACTATTGGCTGAAGAAATACACTCGCCCGCGAGCGACCCCCAGCGCGCAGAGACCAGTCTCACGCGACGCGACCGCGGACGAACCGGCGCACTGCCGGGAACCAAGACAGCGGCGGCCCGCCGCCCGAAGAAGCAGCGAGCCGCTCGAACGGCACCTGCGGGTCGCGCCTCCGGCAAGAAGGCCGGACCCCTGCGCAGTCTGGTGATCCTCAGCATGGTCGGCGGGCTGATCGCCACCGTTGCCCTCCCCGCCTACGGCTCCTGGCGCCCCGAGGCCGAGGCGGTCACCCTGCAGCAGGTCGCCGCCGACGACGCCCAGTCTCTGCTGGTCGCCTCGGACTCCACCGGAGCAGCGCTCGCCCGCGAGAGCTATTCGGCGACGACGCAGGAGGAGATCGATCAGCGCAAGGCCGAAGAGGCCGCCGCTGCGGCCGCCGCGGCCCGCGCGCGTCTGACCTCGACCGTGTCGGCCGGACTCCCGGTCAACATCGCCCTCGTCTCGCCCGGTAGCGGCGAAGTGCGCTGGCCCCTCCTGAACTTCACCCTCGGTCGTGGACTGTGGGATTCCGGCTATCACCAGGGAGTCGACCTGCTCGCAGCGGGCGGCACGCCCATCTACGCCGCCGCCGCAGGCGTGGTCAGCGTCTCGCAGGAGAGCTATGGCGGCTACGGTGTCGCCGTCACGATCGATCACGTCATCGGCGGACAGTCGGTCAACACGCTGTACGGCCACATGACCTACGGCAGCCGTCAGGTATCGGCGGGACAGTACGTCCAGGCCGGTCAGATCATCGGCCTGGTCGGCAGCACGGGCAGCTCCACCGCCAACCACCTCCACTTCGAGGTGCACATCAACGGCGGCGTCGTCGACCCGTGGGCGTGGCTTCAGGCCAACGCCGGCTGAGCCCGCTCGGCCCGCGCCGAGCCCCGCGTTCCCCGACACGCCCCGACGCGTTCATCCGCTCCTGCGACCCCGCCGCGTTGGGCGTGCGTTAGCCTGAAACCCGACGCTGAAAGAAGCGGAGGGCGCCGATGGACCGCACACCACGCATCCGAACCATGGATGCGATTGGACGCCATGTCCTTCGGCATTGCACGATTCACTGCCGCGGCTCTGCCGTGGCGCCGAGGCGCTGTCTGTAGACAGCGTCTTTTTTCATGCCCCTGCGCACCTCGAAACGTCTCCGTAAGTCGAATCACCGGGAAGCCGTCCCGGCCGTTCGAGAGGATGAGGAATGCGCACTCTGGTGCTCAACGCGGGCTACGAACCGCTCGCCGTCGTGTCGTTCAAACGGGCGCTCGTGCTCGTGATGAACGAGAAAGCCGTGGTCGTCGAGCATGTCGACGGTGATCCCGTCTGGGGTGCGCGGGGCCGCTACGACCGCCCCGCAGTGATCCTGCTCACCCGCTACGTGCGGGTACCCGGTGGCGGGCACGTCCCGGTCACCAGACGGGGAGTGTTGCGCCGAGACGCGCACCGCTGCGGATACTGCGGCAAAGCGGCATCCACCATCGACCACATCCTGCCGAGATCCCGGGGCGGTGCCGACTCGTGGGAGAACCTCGTGGCCTGTTGCCTGCGTTGCAACAACCTCAAGGGCGATCGCACGCCGCAGGAGATGCGGTGGGACCTGCTGATCACCCCGCGACCGCCGCGCGGAGTGCAGTGGACGGTGCGCGGCACGGATCGTACGGATCCGTGCTGGGAGCCCTACCTCGCCCTGGCCGCCTGAGGCCGCTCAGTCGTCACCGAGCACCCGCAGCCAGCGCTCCAGCAGCCGTTCGAGCCGGGCCGCGTCTGCGTGGCCGATCCCGTCGAGCAGGCGGTGCTCGTTGGCCATGTGGGCGGTGAACGCGGCGTCGATCGCCTCGACCCCGTCGGGGGTCAGGGCGATGATGCGCTGCCGTGCGTCGACGGATCCGGCCCGGCGCTCCACGAGGCCGCGCTCCACCAGCCGGTCCACCCGCTTGGTCAGACCGCCGCTGGTGATCATGGTGTGATCGGCCAGGTCTCCGGCACGGCGCGCATAGGGAGTGCCCGAGCGGCGGAGCGCCGCCAGCACGTCGAAGTCCGCCTCGGTCAGGCCGTAGCGGGAGTACACCGCCGCCAGTTCGTCGGTGAGGATGCGGGCGAGCCGGTGCAGGCGCCCGATCACGCCCTGCGGGGACGGATCGAGGTCGGGGCGTTCCCGCCGCCACTCGGCCTGGATTCGTGCGACGCGGTCGGGGGCGGCATCCATAGGGGAAGGATATCTTGCCAGTAAGATAAACTCTCTTCCGTGGAAAATAAATTCGCGCGGATCGGCTGGATGCTGGTGACGGCGTTCGCGCCGATCGCCTGGGGGAGCAGCTACGTGGTGACCCGCCAGCTGCTGCCGCCCGAGTCGCCGCTGTGGGGCGGACTGCTGCGCGCGCTTCCGGCCGGGCTCATCCTGCTGCTGATCGCGCGCCGCCTGCCCACCGGGGCGTGGTGGTGGCGGTCGATGATCCTGGGCGCGTTGAACATGGGCGGCTTCTTCGTGCTGATCTACATCGCCGGTCAGCGACTGCCGTCCAGCCTGGCCGCGACGCTGATGTCGATATCCGCGGTCGTGATGACGCTGCTGGCCTGGGCGATGCTGCGCCAGCGTCCCCGGCTGATCGCGCTGATCGGCGCCGCGGTGGGGCTGGCCGGAGTGGCCGTCATGCTCGGGCTGGGCGGGGGTCCGGTTGACCCGTGGGGTGTGGCCGCGTCGCTCGGTGCGATGCTCGCATCCTCCTTCGGCTACATCCTCACCGCGCGCTGGGGCTCAGCGGTTCCCGCCGTGACGATGGCGTCCTGGCAGTTGGTGGGCGGCTCCGCGCTGCTCATCCCGTTCGCCATCGCCTTCGAGGGCCCCCCGCCCACGCTGACCCTCTCGTCCGCGGCGGGTTTCGCGTACCTTGCGGTGATCGCCACGGCCGTGGCCTACGTCGCCTGGTTCACCGGACTGCGCCGTCTGCCGGCCGGCGTGGTCGGCGTGGTGGGACTGCTGAACCCGGTCACCGGAGTCGTACTCGGCGTGGCGCTGGCCGGCGAAGTCTTCGGCCTCGCCCAGGGCGTCGGCCTCGTACTCGTGCTCGGCGGCATCGTGCTCGGCTCGTTGCCGCCCGTTCGCCGGCGTATCCGGCCTGCGCCGCTGGTCGCCCAGTCGCTCGCGACGGCGCCCATCGCGCTCGCGACTCCTCGCCGGTAGCCGCGCTCGCTGCCTTGGCTCTCGCCGGTAGCTGCCTTTGCTCCCTCCGCTCGCCTGTCGCGAAGTGCGGGGCGTGTCGGCGTGTCGTGACAGGTGAGCGGGGGTAAGGGGATGCCGCGCGGATCGGTGGGCGGCGGAGCGGGAGCTGCGACGCTCGCGGGGCGGGGCGGGGCGTGATGGGATGGGTGTCATGACCCGGGCTCTTCTCGTGATCGACATGCAACGCGCCTTCGACGACCTGGACTTCTGGGGCGCCACGACCAACCCGGACTGCGAGGCCAACGTCGCCGCACTGATCGACGCGTGGACGGGCGCGGGGGATCCGATCGTGGTGGTGCGCCACGATTCGACCTCGCCGCTCTCGCCGCTGCATCCGGACAGCCCCGGCAACGCCCTGGTCGACCCGGTGGCGCGGGTCGAGCCGGCGCTGTCGGTGGCCAAGAGCGTCAACTCGGCGTTCTACGGCGAACCCGACCTGCAGGCGTGGCTGGGCGCACAGGCGATCCGCGAGCTGGTGATCTGCGGCATCCAGACCAACATGTGTGTGGAGACGACCGCGCGCATGGCCGGCAACCTCGGCTACGACGTGACCGTGGTGGTGGATGCCACCCGGACGTTCGACCTGCGAGCGGATGTCGCTGGCCTGGGCGTCGTGACCCGGACGGCTGCCGAGCTCATGGCCACCACCGCGCTGGACCTGCAGGCGGGCGGGTTCGCGAAGATCGCGACCACCGCCGAGCTGATCGGCGATAATCGAACATAATGCACGGTTCGCCCGCTTTCGATGTCGGAAGGCGGCGGTAGCGTTCCTCACGACATTGACCCACTAGAACATCTGTTCTAGCCTGTGGGAGTGAGGGCAGCTGTGCGGAGCGAGGTGCATCCCGAGGGCGATGTGGTCCGTCTGCGCGCCCAGCTCGAGCGGGTGCAGGGGCGGCGGCTGGATGCCCCGGTGCTGCCGGTGCACCCCGCCCTCGCCACCCTCCTGCCCGGAGGCGGCCTCCGGCCGGGATCCGCGTACTCGATCGCGCCGTCCTCATCGCTCCTGTTCGCCCTGCTCGCGCAGCCGTCTCAGACCGGGTCGTGGTGCGGTGTGGTCGGCATGCCGCAGCTGGGCACCGAGGCGGCGGAGCGACTGGGAGTGGACCTGACGCGCCTTGTGCTCATCCCCGATCCCGGATCCCGCTGGCTGGCCGTGACCGCCACCATCGCGGAGGTCCTTCCGGTCGTGGCCGTGCGTCCGTCCGGACGAGCCTCCGACGGTGACATCGCCCGTCTTGCCGCCCGGTTGCGCGACCGCGGTGCGGTTCTTCTCGTGCAGGGCCCGTGGGCGCAGGCCGAAGCATCCATCGGTGTCGCCGACCCCGGCTGGACCGGTCTGGGGCGGGGGCACGGCTATCTGGCCGGACGCGAGCTGACGGTGACGGTGACGAGCAGGCGCACGCCCGTTCCCCGGCGCGGGCGGATGCTGCTGCCGAACGTCGACGGCGCGCTCGTCCCGACGCGGCCACCGTCGGTGTCCTACGTGCCCCTCGAGGCGGTGGGCTGACATGCGCGCCGATGCTCCGGTCCGCAGCCTCGTGCTGTGGTTCCCGGACTGGCCGGTTACGGCACTGACCCGGGACGGCTCCCTGCCCGAACCCCTGGACGCCGCGCTGCCGATCGCGGTGATGGAGCACAACGCCGTCGTGGCGTGCTCGGCTTCGGCGCGCGCGGAGGGCGTGCGGCGCGGACAGCGTCGGCGCGATGCCCAGGCCCGGTGTCCGCGGCTGACGGTGGTCACCGCCGACCCGGTGCGCGATCATCGTGTCTTCGCGCCGATCGTCGCCGGAATCGAAGAGCGTGCACCCGGCGTGCAGATCGTGCGCCCGGGGCTGTGCGCCCTGCGCGCCCGCGGACCTGCCCGCTACTACGGCGGGGAGTCGGAGGCCGCGCGCGTGCTGCTGAGCGCTCTGCGGGACCTCGGACTGGAAGGCACCCGGGCGGGCATCGCGGACGGGCCGTTCACGGCGGAGCAGGCGGCGCGAATCGGCGCGACCGCCGCGGACCCGGTGTTCTTGGTGCCCTCCGGCGGGGCGGCGGGCTTCCTCGCGCCGCTGCCGATCGCGTCTCTGGAGGATCCGGAGATGGCCGGGCTTCTGGCCCGACTGGGTGTGCGGACGCTCGGGGATTTCGCCGCGATGGAGGCCGACCGGGTTCGCGAAAGGTTCGGGGAACGCGGCATCCGCCTGCACGAGCTGGCGGCAGGGCGCGACTCGCGCGCCGTCGAGCCGCGGGTCCCACCCCCCGAGCTGCACCGCGAGGTGGTGTTCGAACCGCCGCTGGAGATCGCCGAGCAGGTCGCGTTCGGTATGCGGATGGCCGCCGATGCGTTCATCGCGGGTCTGGGCGCCCTCGATCTGGTGTGCACCGAGCTGCGGGTCGAGCTGGCCGGGGATCGGGGTGAGCGCAGCGAGCGGGTCTGGCTGCATCCCGGATCCTTCGACGCGGCATCCGTCGTCGACCGGGTGCGGTGGCAGCTGGGGGAGGCGGCCGGCGAGATCGGCAGCGGAGTCGCCCGCGTGCGGATCGAGCCGGCGGCGGTGGATGCCGTATCCCACCACGCCCCCGCCATCTTCGGAGCGGGCACCGACGAACGGGTGCACCACGCGCTCTCGCGCGTGCAGGCGATGCTGGGGCATCGCGGAGTGCTGACCCCGGCGATCGGCGGCGGACGGTGGCTCGCCGAGCGTCAGGTGCTCGTTCCCTGGGGAGACCGGGTCGTGCTGGCCAAGGAGCGCGCACGACCCTGGCCGGGGAGCCTGCCCGATCCGCTGCCGGGAACGGTGTTCGCCACGCCCCTGCCCGTGGAGGTGTCCGCCGAGACCGGAGCGACGGTCGGCGTCGACGAGCGCGGGCGCGTCACCGATGCGCCGGCGATGCTGGTGGAGAGCGGGCGACGGCGGGGGATCGAAGCGTGGGCGGGGCCGTGGCCGGTCATCGAGCGGAGCTGGGATGCCGCGCGCTCCCGCCGCGCGCATCGGTTCCAGGTCGTGGACGCCGACCAGACCGCGTGGCTGCTGGTCTGCGAGAACGACCGCTGGACCGCCGAGGCCCGCTATGACTGAGACCCGTAGGCGCGCGATGACAGGGCCCCGCTGATGGGCTTCAACAACCCGTCCGTTCCCTGGTCGGAGATGGAGCGGCTGCTCAGCGACAAACGCCGCCCGGGCAGCCCGCCGGCGAACGCCGACGGGGGTGACAGCCCGGCATGGTCGCGCAAGCGCGGTCCGTACGTGTCGCAGCAGATCGCCCGGCCCGACGACCCGATTCCCTATGCGGAGCTGCATGCCCACTCGTCGTTCTCGTTCCTGGACGGCGCCTCCTCTCCCGAAGAGCTCGCCGAAGAGGCCGAGCGGCTGGGGCTGCATGCCCTCGCGATCACGGATCACGACGGCTTCTACGGCATCGTGCGGTTCGCCGAGGCCGCCGAGTCGCTTCAGGTCAAAACCGTCTTCGGGGCGGAGCTCTCCCTCGACCTGCTGAAACCGCAGAAAGGCGAGCCCGACCCGGCCGGGTCCCATCTGCTGGTCCTGGCCCGCGGAGAAGAGGGCTACCACCGCCTCGCGGCCGCGCTCACGCACGCGCAGCTGAACGGAGCCGAGAAGGGGCGGCCCGTCTACGACCTCGACGAGCTTGCCCAGCAGTCCGGTGAGGCCTGGGCGGTGCTGACCGGATGCCGCAAGGGCTCGGTGCGTCGCGCGCTCGCCGAGCGGGGACCGGATGCCGCGGCATCCGAGCTCGATCGGCTCGTGACCCTGTTCGGAGGGGATGCCGTGCACGTCGAGCTGATCGACCACGGCGGACCCCTCGACACCCGCGACAACGACCTGCTGGCGGCGATGGCCGCCGAGCGGGGACTGTCCGTGCTGGCCAGCAACAACGTGCACTACTCCGTGCCGCAGCGCCAGCAACTGGCTGCCGCGGTGGCTGCCGTGCGCGCCAACCGCGGCCTGGACGAGCTCGACGGGTGGCTTCCCGCGCACGACGGCGCGCATCTGCGCTCCGGCGCGGAGATGCACGAGCGCTTTCTGCGCTACCCCGGCGCGGTGGCGCGGACCGTGCAGCTCGCCGACGAACTCGCCTTTCCGCTGCGGCGGGCAAAGCCCGCCCTGCCCAAGCAGGAGGTGCCGCCCGGACATACGCCGATGTCGTGGCTGCGCCACCTGGTGTGGGAGGCGGTGCCCCGCAAGTATCCCGACCTGGCGCCGAAGGATCGCACGCGCATCGAGAAGGAACTCGGTGTCATCGAGATGAAGGACTTTCCCGGCTACTTCCTGATCGTGCACGGCATCGTGCAGGAGGCGCGGCGCCGCGGCATCCTGTGCCAGGGCCGTGGTTCGGCCGCCAACAGCGCCGTCTGCTACCTGCTGGATATCACGGCGGTCGACTCGATCGCCTATCAGCTGCCGTTCGAGCGGTTCCTCTCCTCGTTGCGCGATGAGGAGCCCGACATCGACGTGGACTTCGACTCGGACCGCCGCGAGGAGATCATCCAGTGGGTGTACGCCACCTACGGGCGGGAGCGGGCGGCGCAGGTCGCGAACGTCATCCAGTACCGGCCGAAGAACGCCGTGCGCGACATGGCCAAGGCGCTCGGACATTCGCCGGGACAGCAGGATGCCTGGTCCAAGCAGGTGGAAGGATGGGGCGCCTCGCTGGAGACCGGGCCGGACCACGACATCCCCGACCAGGTGATCGAGTACGCCACCGAGCTGCTGAAGGCGCCGCGGCATCTGGGCATCCACTCCGGCGGAATGGTGCTCACCGACCGTCCCGTCGGCGAGGTCGTGCCCATCGAGCACGCCCGCATGGAGAACCGCACGGTGATCCAGTGGGACAAGGACGACGCGGCCTGGATGGGACTGGTGAAGTTCGACCTGCTCGGCCTGGGGATGCTGGCCGCCCTGCAGTACTGCTTCGACCTGATCGACGAGGCGACGGGGGAGCGGTGGGAGCTGGCGACCATCCCCAAGGAGGAGAAGGCGGTCTACGACATGCTGTGCCGCGCCGATTCGATCGGCGTGTTCCAGGTCGAATCCCGCGCGCAGATGGGACTGCTGCCGCGCCTGCAGCCGCGGAAGTTCTACGACCTCGTCATCGAGATCGCGCTCATCCGGCCCGGTCCGATTCAGGGCGGCGCGGTGCATCCGTTCGTGCGGCGCAAGCTCGGCTACGAGGAGGTCACCTATCCGCATCCCAAGCTCAAGCCGGTGCTGGAGCGCACGCTCGGAATCCCGGTGTTCCAGGAGCAGCTGATGCAGATGGCCATGGCCGTGGGCGAATGCTCGGGGGAGGATGCCGATCTGCTGCGTCGTGCGATGGGCTCCAAACGCGGGGTGGAGCGCATCGAGTCGCTGAAGGAGAAGCTGTACGCCGGCATGGCGAAGAACGATCTGGTGGGGGAGGCGGCCGACGCCATCTACGCGAAGATCCAGGCGTTCGCGAACTTCGGCTTCGCCGAGTCCCACTCGCTGTCGTTCGGACTGCTGGTCTACGCCAGCTCGTGGATCAAGCTGCACTACCCCGCGGCTTTCCTGGCGGGGCTGCTGCGTGCCCAGCCGATGGGCTTCTACTCACCCGCGACCCTCAGCGCCGACGCGCGGCGCCATGGGGTTGAGGTGCGTCGACCCGATCTGCTGCGTTCGGGTTCGCAGGCCGTGCTCGAGCCGGTGGACGTCGAGGGGGCGGCCACCGGCGGCTCGGCCGAGGGATCCGGTGGTCGAGTAGCTGCCGGCGCAGCCGGCGTATCGAGACCCGGAGGCGACGCCGACCGCCCCGCACCACCGACGGGGCTCGACGCCTGCACCCACCGCGTGCAGCCGCCGGTCGGGCTGTTCGACCGGAACGAACCCGACGAGTCCGCCGCGCACCGCCGCGACGGCCGGTTCGCGGTGCGGCTCGGGCTGGCCGCGGTCAAGGGCATCGGCGAGGCGGTCGCGGACCGGATCGTCGCCGAACGCGATCGCGGCGGCGCCTACCGGGACCTGCGCGATCTGGTGCGGCGGGCGGGGGTCACCCAGGCGCACCTGGAGGCGCTGGCCACCGCGGGGGCCTTCGACTGCCTCGGGCTCAGTCGGCGGGAGGCGATCTGGCTCGCCGGCTCCGCGGCGCTGGACCGCGCCGAATTCCTGCCCGACTCGGTGACCTCGGTGCAGCCGCCGCTGTTCACCGACCCGACCAGCTACGAGCAGCTCGCCAGCGACCTGTGGGCGACTGGCATCTCCACCGATGATCACCCGATGACGCACTACCGCGCGGGTCTGGATGCGCGGGGCGTGCTGACCTCGAACGAGCTGCGCGAGCACGAGGCCGAGCGCCGGGTGGAGGTCGCGGGGCTGGTCACCCACCGGCAGCGGCCGGCGACAGCATCCGGAATCACGTTCATGAACCTCGAGGACGAGCACGGCCTGGTCAACGTGATCTGCTCGGTCGGAGTGTGGAACAGGTATCGCCGCGTCGTCCGTGACGCCCCGGCGTTGATCGTGCGGGGGATGCTGGAGCGCTCCGTCGAGGGAGTCACCAACCTCGTCGCCGACCGGTTCGAGGACCTGCGCGTCGGGGTCGAGCATCGTTCCCGCGACTTCCGGTGAGGGGAGCGGACTGCGAGGTTCAGCGTCCTTGACATGTGACCATTAGGTCACATATTCTCGTCGCGTGACCGACGATCTCGTTTTCCGTGCGCTGAGTGACCCGACCCGCCGGGTTCTCCTCGATGCCCTGTTCGCCCAGGACGGGCAGACGCTGGGCGAGCTCGAGGCCGGCCAGGAGATGACCCGCTTCGGTGTCATGAAACACCTCAAGGTGCTCGAGGAGGCGGGACTCGTCGTCAGCCGCCGGAGTGGGCGGCAGAAGCTGCACTTCTTGAATCCGGTGCCCATTCGACTGATCCACGATCGCTGGATCAGCAAGTACACGCAGCCGCACGCTTCGGCGTTGGTCGAGCTCAAGAACGAACTGGAGGGATCCGCATGATGGACGAGCGCGAAGGAACCGACGTGGCGCCGCGGCTCACGGACGCCGACGTCCAGAGCGTCAGCACGACCACCCAGCACGTCTACCGGGTCGAGATCGAGGCGACGGCCGCACGCATCTGGACGGCGATCACGGACCCGGAGTGGACGGTGCGCTACGGGTACAGGGGTGCGGTCCAGATGGAGCACCGCGTGGGGGGCGAGTACACGGTGCATAAGCCGGAGGGTCTGCGGATCCAGGGTGACGAGGGGCCGCTTCCGGCGCCGGAGGTGCTCATCACAGGAGTCGTGACCGTGTACGACCCGCCACGGCGGCTGAGCGTTCTGATGCGCTTTCTCGTCGACAGCGAGGCCTCAGCGGAGCCGGCCACGCATGTGCGCTACGAGGTGGATCAGCTCTCCGCCACCCGGTGCTCGCTGACGATCGTGCACGATGTCGAGGGGGCACCCCGACTGGCCGCCGTCGTGAGCGGTGAACTGCGTGACCGCGGCGCGGGGGGCGGGCATCCGTTCCTGCTGCGGGAGCTCAAGCGGCTCCTGGAGAGTCAAGACGATGTCTGATGAGAGCACGCACACCGATTCGACGTCGCAGATATCCCCGCACCGGTGGAGGGCGCTTGCGCTCCTGGCCAGCATGCAGTTCCTTCTCGTGGTGGATCTGACTGTCGTCAACATCGCGCTGCCGCGCATCGGGTCAGACCTCGACCTCGACCCGTCCGGCCTGGTCTGGGTCGTCGACGCGTATGCCCTCACCGCAGGGGGACTGCTGCTTCTGGGTGGCCGAATCGCCGACCTGGTAGGACGACGACGCATCTTCCTCATCGGCGTGACCGTGTTCGCTGCCGGCTCGCTGCTGGCAGGTGTCGCTCCGGCAGCCGGGTGGCTCGTCGCCGGCCGGGTGCTGCAGGGCGTCGGCGACGCGCTCGCCGCTCCGGCGGCTCTCGCGCTGATCGTCGTTCTCTTTCCCGACGGTTCGGAGCGGGCGAAGGCGATCGGTGTCTGGGGTGCGCTGGCGGGAATCGGCGGCGTCACAGGCACCGTCATCTCGGGAGTGCTGACGCAGTTCGCGTCGTGGCGCCTGGTCTTCCTGATCGCGCTCCCCGTAGCCGTTACGGTTCTCGCGCTGCTGCCGCGCGTCGTCGTCGGTGAGAGTCGGATGCGGAGCGCAGTCCCGCCGCGATTCACCGGCGTCGCGGCGGGCACGGTGGGGCTCGCGTCGATCGTGTTCGGCCTGGTGCAGGCATCCACCGAGGACTGGTCATCGCCGAGCGTCTTCCTGCCGCTGATCGCGGGTGCGGTGCTGGTGGGGGTGATGGTGCTCATCGAGCGTCGGAGCCCGGCTCCCGTCATCCCCCTTCGGTTCTTCACCGATCGTGTGCGTCTCACGGCCAACGCGGTCACTCTGGTCAACGCGGGCGCGTTCGTCTCGTACCTCTTCGTACTCAGCCTCTATGTGCAGCGAACGCTCGATTACTCGGCGCTCCAAGCCGGGCTCGCCTACATCCCCATCGGTCTCGCGATCGGAGCCGGTCTCGTGGCGGCGAACGCCGTACTGCCCAGAATCGGGCTGCGCACCACGTTCGCCCTGGGCTGCGCGGTGACGGCGATCGGTCTCGTGGTGACGGTGCTGAGCCTCGGTGCCGATGCCGCGTACGTGAGGGATGTGCTCCCGAGCATGGTGATCGTCGGGCTCGGCCAGGGCATTCTTCTGCCGACCATGACCAACGCGGCACTCGTGAGAGTCGACGGCCAGGATGCAGGCCTCGCCTCGGGGGTCCAGGTGACGATGAGTCATCTGGGCGGCGCCCTCGGACTCGCTGTTCTGATCACTGCCGCGGCACGGCGCAGCAACGCCGAAATCACCGATGGTGCTGCTGCCGACGGCGCTCTGCTGGCCGGCTATGCCACTGCGCTGAGCATTGCAGCAGTGGCGATGCTGACAGCATCCGTCGCCGTCCTGTTGCTCGCCGGCCCGGGAAAGAGGCGCGTCGCAGCGACGCGATGAGATGGGGCGGATGAGTGAGTACCCGCGTGCGCGAAAGGTCGCCGTGTGCGAGTTGGTGTCACGAGACGGCGTCGCTGAGAACCCCGCGGGGTTCTTCACCGAATGGGACGACGAGGTCGTGCTGCCGTGCGAGCCGGAGGAATCGCGCCGGTCACAGGCCTTCGCGGAGGAGATCGTCGAACGGCGCGATCGGGATGATGCCGTTCGCGGCGGCGGCGAGGAGCGGATCTTCGGTGATCAGCACGTCGGCCTGCAGGGAGGCGACGGCGAGGTACTCGGCGGGCGCGGTGTCGTCCAGACCGAGCCGCGTGGCGATCTTCCACGCCACGCCCCGGGACACGCGGTCGCCGAGCAGGCGGATCTTCAGCGAGGCGAGCTGTTCGAGCTGCCCGCGCACGCTGCGCTCTTCGAGTGTGCCGTCGCGCACCTCGGCGTACAGCAGTGACAGCACGTCCGATCGCAGTGCGGCCGGGCCGACGAGCTTGTGCCGGTCGCCGATCGCGGCGTCTTCGCGGATGATGCGCAGCGCTGTGGGTGCGTCGATGCCGTATCTCGTCATCCGTCCATCGTGGCACCGGGGTCAGACGCCCGTCAGTTCCACATCGGCCCGCCGGGTGCAGGCGTACGCTGTGGCCATGTCCCTGCGTCCTGCATGGTCGGCCCTCCGATGAAGGCCGTGGTCTACGACCGCTACGGGCCGCCGGAGGTACTCCGCATCGCGGACATCCCGATGCCGGCGCCGCGCGCGGGACAGATGCTCGTGCGGGTGGTCGCGACGTCGGTGAACCTCAGCGACTGGGAGGGGCTGCACGGGTCTCCCGCGTACGCGCGCTTCGGTGGACTGTTCGCGCCGCGCCGACGGATCCTCGGTTCCGATATCGCGGGCGTCGTCCACGCCCTGGGCGTCGGCGTCACCGGGTTCCGCGTCGGCGACCAGGTGTACGGTGACAACCTGCAGCTGATGGGCGGGTTCGCCGAGTACGCCGTGGCGGACGCGGCGATGTTCGCGATCAAGCCTGCCGAGCTGTCGTTCGCGCAGGCATCGGCGCTGCCGCAGTCCGGGGCGATCGCGGTGCAGGCCGTCGCGCGGGCGCAGCCGGGCGGGCGGATGCTGGTCAACGGCGCGGGCGGCGGAACCGGCGCGTTCGCGCTCCAGCTCGGCACCGCGGCCGGGCTCGAGGTGACCGGTGTCGACAACGCAGGAAAGCTCGACTTCATGAGGTCGCTCGGCGCCGCAGAGGTCATCGACTATCGCGCTGAGGATTTCACCCGGCGTGGACCCTATGACCTGATCGTTGATCTGGTCGCCCGGCGTTCGGTGTTCGCGTACCGCCGCGCCCTCGCCCCAGGTGGGACATACCTGATCGTCGGCGGGACCATGCGCGCGCTCCTGCGCGTGGTCACGATCGGGGCGGTGATCGGGGCGGTGACAGGACGGCGCCTCGGGGTGCTCGCGGTGAAGCCGGGACCGGCGCACTTCGCGCCGCTCGCGGAGCGGTGCGTCGCGGGCGATGTGCGCATCCCCATCGATCGGATGTTCTCCCTCGACGAGGTGCCGCAGGCGCTGGCCCACGTCGGAGAGGGGCGGGCGCTCGGCAAGGTCGTCATCGCCGTCGATCCTCGGTTCGAATGAGAACCGGCAGGACAGTGAGCTCCAGCTCGGGTCCGTCGGCGCTGCGCGGGCGCGAGGCGATGCCGTGGGTCAGCTGCGGACCGCGGGGCGGCGGATGACGGCCTCCAGCGCGGAGGGTTCGAGCACCGTGTCGCTCGCGATGAGGGCGAGGCCGATGACACCCGCCAGCGACCCGAGGGTGGAGCGCGCGACGATGAGATCGCGGGTGACCAGCGGTGTGGCGCGCTGATAGATCCGTTCGCGGATGCCGGCCATCAGGATCTCGTCGCACTCGGCCAGGAGCCCGGAGAGGGCGATTGCGCGCGGGTTGAGGATGCTGACGAGGTCGGCGATGGCGTCGCCGATTACGCGCCCGGCTGCGCGTACCTTGCGGACGGTCTCGATGTCGCCGCGCGCGACGAGGTCGACGATGTCGCGCACCCCTGAGGTGCGGATGCCGATGGCGGCGAGTTCGCGCTGCAGCGCCCAGCCGCCCGCATAGGCCTCGACGCAGTCGAAGCTGCCGCAGCGGCACTCCCGCGGCTCGGGGTCGGTGATGACGGCGCGGGTGTGACCGATGTCACCGGCGGCGCCTTTGTCGCCGCGGATGATCTGTCCGTTGAAGACCAGCCCTGCCCCGATGCCGGTGCCGAGCTTGAGGCCGATGACGTTGTCGAGACGGCGGACGCGGGCCTCGGCGACGGCCCGGGCGTTGGCGTCGTTCTCAACGATGACGGGGGCGGTGGAGAAGGGGGCGAACCACTCCGCGATGTCGAATCCGTCCCACCCGCTCATGATGGGCGGGTTGACGACGCGGTGCGCGGCGAACTCGACGGGACCGGGGACTCCCACCGCGATCGCCCAGATCTCGGCGACATCGGGCAGTTCGCTGAAGGCTTCGAGTACAGCTGAGAGCACCGCTTCCGGGCCCTCCCACACATCGATGCTGCGCTCGACGGATGCCAGGGCCGCGCCGGTGAGGTCGCAGACCGCGGCGGTGAAGCCGGTGGCGCCGATGTCGGCGCAGAGGATCGCCGCCCGGTCGGCGCGGAACTCGAACCTGCTGGAGGGGCGGCCGCCGGTGGACTCGCCTCCCTCGATGGGGGTGAGCAGGCTCGCCGCAGTCAGGGCGTTGAGGCGGTGATTCACGGTCGATCGGGAGAGGCCGGACAACGTCATCACGTCCGTGCGGCTCAGCGCTCCCCGCTCGCGGAACAACGCGAGGATGTCACTCTCGTGGGAACCGACCTCCATGTCAGCCGCCTTCCTCTGTCGTGGCTTACGCCCACTCTAGTGAATGGATGACGGAAAGTGTGCAGACTTTTGTGTTGACCAAACACGAAAGCATGAGTACATTGAGGTGATCGGCACGCAGTGGTGCCCCTAACCTCGAAGGACACTGATGTTCAGCACAGCTCCTCGGCGCCGACTGGTTCTCCTGGCCGCGCCTGTTGCGGTCCTTGCGCTCGCTCTCGCCGGATGCTCGTCGAGCCCCAGCGCAGACTCGACCTCCGGAGACGGCGCGACCAAGATCGCCGCGGTCATCAAGGGACTCGACAATCCGTTCTTCCAAGCGATGGAGGACGGCATCACCGAGACCGCCGAAGCCGCCGGAGTCGATGTCACCGTGCAGGCCGCGGCTGACATCGGCGACACCACCGGTCAGGCCGACAAGCTCACGACGCTGTCCGGCCAGGACTTCGGCTGCTTCATCGTCAACCCGATCAGCGGCACCAACCTGGTGCAGTCGCTCGCGCCGATCGCGGCCGCGGGCAAGCCGATCATCAACATCGACCAGCCGATCGACGAGGATGCCGCGGAAGCCGCGGACATCACCCCGGCGACCTATATCGG
The DNA here is from genome assembly GCF_030246885.1 of Microbacterium sp. zg-B185. NCBI lineage: Bacteria > Bacillati > Actinomycetota > Actinomycetes > Micrococcales > Microbacteriaceae > Microbacterium > Microbacterium sp. zg-B185. The sequence goes on along the minus strand of NZ_CP126739.1, from coordinate 2,357,848 downwards.
CACGGACAACGAGGCCGCCGGCGAAAAGGCGGGCGACTACATCGCGAGCCTGGTCGACGCGGGTGGGGAAGTGGCCATCATCGGCGGCATCTCCGGCGACGTGACCAGCGCCGCTCGCGTGGACGGGTTCAAGGACGCCGTCGAGGGCGCGCTCGAGATCGTGCAGGAGGATGCGGCGGACTGGAAGCGCGAGATCGCGCTCACCAAGGCGACCGACATCATCGCCGCCAATCCCGACATCGTCGCCTTCTTCGCCGCGAACGACGACATGGGCCTGGGCATCGTCAAGGCCGTGGAGAACAGCGGCAAGACCGGGGAGATCGTCGTGGTCAGCGTCGACGGCAACCAGGACGCGCTCGAGTCCGTCGAGGCCGGCGGGCTCGCGGCCACGGTCGCGCAGTACCCGTACGCGATCGGCTCGCTCGGCGTGCAGGCCTGCCAGGTGGCACTGGATGGCGGGGATCTTCCCGACGACATCGAGTCGCCCACCGCCCTCGTCAACGCCGACAACGCCGCGGACGCGATCGCGAGCTTCCCGCAGCCGTTCGAAGGCTTCGACAACCCACTCGCCGACCAGCTCGACGAATGAGGCCTCCCGCGCATCTGGGCCGCACGCTTCGCCCGGATGCGCGGGACAGCCCGCCACCACTCCGTCACACTTCCCGAAGAGACAGGCATGCCGTGACCACGCCATTGAAGACGACGACCATCGAGGTCCCTCCCAAAGGGCTCCGCACGGTCGCGAACGACGCCAAGCATCTGAGCTTCTGGGCCGAGAACGCCGCTCCGGTGGGGCTGGTCCTACTGGTGATCGTGTTCGCGACCCTCAGTCCCACCTTCCTCACCCTCGGCAACATCCAGGCGATGCTGATCGCCGCCGCCATCCTGATCATCCTCGCCGTCGCCCAGTCGTACGTGATCACCACGGGTGGGATCGACCTGTCGATCTCGGCGACGATGACGCTCGGGGCGGTCGGGTTCGGCCTCTCCTGGCAGGCCGGCCTCGGGTTCTGGCTGTCCGCCCTGATCGCGATCGCCTCGTCTGGGCTCGTCGGCCTCGTCAACGGGCTGCTCATCGCGAAGGGCAAGGTGACCGACTTCATCGCGACGCTCGGAACCCTCTCGGTCGCCACCGGGCTGGCGCTCATCCTCACCAGCGGAAAGCCCATCTCCATCACCAGCCTCGACCTGCTGTGGCTGACCACGGGGACAGTCTGGATCTTCGGGTACCCGTTCCTCATTGCCGCCGTGATCGCCGTGATCTCCTGGTTCGTGATGTTCCGCACCCGCTTCGGCCTGCACGTGCAGGCCGTCGGCGGAAGCGAAGAGGCTGCGGTCGCCAACGGCGTCAACGCGCAACGGGTGCGCATCGCCGTGTACCTGATGGCCGCGATGCTCGCCGGCCTCGCCGCCATCCTCCTCGTCGCCCGCGTCGGTGCCGCCGAGCCGGCCATCAACACCGGCTATCTGCTCAACTCGATCGCCGCCGTGGTGCTCGGCGGCGTCGCCCTCACCGGCGGGCGCGGCAAAATCGTCGGCCCGGTGCTGGGCGCGCTGCTGCTGACCGCGCTCACCAACGGGCTCACGCTGCTCGGGGTCTCCCAGTTCTACCAGCCGCTCGCCGTCGGACTCGTCGTCGTCCTCGCGGCCCTTCTCACGAGGTTCCAGAACAAATGACCAACGAAACCGCGGTCGGGAACGACAAGGTCTTCACCGCCGCCAACATCACCAAGTCCTTCGGCGGGGTGCATGCTCTGCGCGGAGCATTCATCACGATGCGCTGTGGCGAGGTCACCGCCCTCATCGGCGACAACGGCGCGGGCAAGTCCACGCTCGTCCGATGCATGTCCGGCATCCACCGCCCCGATTCGGGCACGATCACCCTCAACGGCGAACAGGTGCATTTCGACAGCCCACTCGCCGCGCGCGAGCACGGCATCGAGACCGTGCAGCAGAATCTCGCGCTCGTGGAGGATCTCACCGTGTGGCAGAACTTCTTCCTCGGGCGGGAGAAGACCCGGGGGTTCGGGCCGTTCCAGTTCCTCGACCGCAAGGCCATGCGCGCGACCGCGCAGGAGCTCGTCTCCGACCTGGCGGTGAACGTCCCGCCGGTCACCGCCCGGGTGCGGCGCCTGTCCGGCGGTCAGCGTCAGGCGGTCTCGATCGCGCGCGCGGCAGGCTGGGGCGGGTCGATCGTCATCATGGACGAGCCAACGGCCGCTCTCGGGGTGCAGGAGACCGCCCGCGTCGAGAGCATCATCCGCAAGCTCAAGGAGCAGGGCGTCGCCGTGCTGCTGATCAGCCACAACTTCGACCAGGTGCTTCGGCTGTCCGAGCACGTGTGGGTGATGCGCGGCGGGCTCACCGTCGCCGAGAGGCGTGCCGCAGACACCGACGGCGACGAGCTGGTCGCGCTGATCACCGGCGCCAAGGCCGCGTGATCGCCATCCGTTCGCCCGCCGTCCGACCACCATCCGCAGAAGGAATCCCACCTATGCCCATCAATTCGCTCGGCGTGCACGCGCTCGTCTTCTCCGGAGGGACCACCCCCGACGAGATGACGCGGATCATCGATCAGACCGCCGCGGCGGGCTACGACATCCTCGAACTGTCTTTGCACGATGCGGCCCGCCTGGACGTCGCGGACGCGCGGAAGAAGCTGGATGCTGCGGGCCTGGGCATCGTCTGCTCCCGAGGTCTCGCGTTCGAGGCGGATGTCTCGAGCGACGACCCCGAGGTGGTGGCGCGCGGTGCGAAGCTGCTGCAGGACTCGCTGCAGGTGACGCGTGACCTCGGCGGCACGCACTTCACCGGCGCGCTCTACAGCGCGCTCGGCAAGTACGGTCACGCCCTGACGGCGGCGGGTCGCGCGAACGTCGTCTCGACCCTCAAGGACCTCGCAGTGGAAGCCCAGGGCAAGGGCATGACGCTGGGGCTCGAGATCTGCAACCGCTACGAGACGAACGTCATCACCACCGCGGCGGACGCCCTGCGCCTGGCCGACGACATCGGATGCGACAACGTCGTGATCCACCTGGATACCTACCACATGAACATCGAGGAGGATGATTTCAGCCGGCCGGTGCGTCTCGTCGGAGACCGTCTCGGGTACGTGCACATCGGCGAGAATCACCGGGGATTCCTCGGCAGCGGCCACCTCGACTTCACCGAGTTCTTCCACGCGCTGGCCGACATCGATTACACCGGTCCGATCACGTTCGAGTCGTTCTCCTCGGCCGTCGTCTCGCCCACGCTGTCGAACGACCTCGCCATCTGGCGCAACCTCTGGAACGACGGTCCCGCCCTCGCGCGGCATGCGCGTGCCTTCATGACGAATCATCTCGAGGCGCAGCGTGTCTGAGCAGGGGAGTGGCTTCGCTGTGGCGGGTCCGCCGGGGCACGTGCTCGACAAACTGGTGCGCCGGATCGAGAACGCGGTCATTCCCGGTGCCCGCTATCTGCTGGGTGTGACCGGCAGCCCGGGCAGCGGCAAGACGACGCTCGCCGTTGCGCTCGTCTCGCGCATCAACGAGCGGCGTCCGGGGACCGCGGTGCACCTGCCGATGGACGGATTCCACCTCGCCAACGCGACGCTCGACAGGCTAGGCATCCACGATCGCAAGGGCGCCATCGAGACGTTCGACGGGTGGGGGTTCGTCGCGCTTCTCGACCGGGTAGGTACTGAGACGGACCACACCGTGTACGCGCCGTGCTTCACCCGCGTCGTCGACGAGGGTGTGGCCGGCGCGATCGCCGTTGAACCGCACGCGACGACCGTCGTCGTGGAGGGCAACTACCTGCTGGCAGATCGGATGCCGTGGGCTGGCGTCCGGGATCGCCTCGATGCCGTCTGGTTCTGCGCGACACCGGCGGAGGAGCGCGAGGCTCGTCTCGTAGACCGGCACACGCGGCACGGCCGGAGTGTCGAGGCGGCGACAGCGTGGGCCCGGGAGGTGGATGGCGCGAATGCCGTGCTGATCGAGGCTTCGCGCAATCGAGCCGACCTCGTGCTGTCGGGGGTGACGGGATTGCCGCTGGCGGCGTCGAGTGAGATCAGAGGGCTTTAGACACCCGGCGACGTGCGCAGGGGTGTCGGGTCGGTTTCAGACCCGGTGCGTCTCATATGCCCACATCGCCGCCTCGACGCGGTTGCGGGCACCGAGCTTGAGCAGGATGCTCGCCAGGTGCGCCTTCACGGTGCCGAGACTGACGAACAGATCGGCGGCGATCTCGGCGTTGGTGCGGCCACGGGCGACGGCGCTCAGCACCTGCTCTTCGCGTGGGGTCAGCGGGTCGCTCGGGGTGGCGGCAGAAGCCCGGGGCGCGGCATCCGCGAACGCCGCCAGCAGCCGCACCGTGACAGCCGGATCGATCAGCGCGTCACCGGCGGCGGCCGCTCGCACCGCATCGGCCAGCAGAACCGGCCCGGCGTCCTTGAGCAGGAAGCCGTGCGCGCCGGCCTTCAGCGCCGCGTGCACGTACTCGTCGAGGTCGAAGGTCGTGATCACGACGATCGCGAGCGGATCCCGAACGGCAGGGCCGGCCAACTGGCGGGTGGCCTCGATGCCGTCGAGGTCGGGCATCCGGATGTCGAACAGTCCGACGTCGGGTCGCAGTTCGCCGGCCAGGCGCACCGCCTCCCGGCCCGTCGTCGCCTCGCCGACGACGGCGATGTCCGGCTGCGCGTCCAGGATCAGGCGCAGGCCGGTGCGCACGACTGGCTGGTCGTCGGCGATCAGTACCCGGATCATCGGGTGGCGCTCGCCGTGGGCAGATCCGCCGTCACGGTCCAGCCGCCGTCGGGGTCGGGGCCGGCGATGCAGGTGCCGCCTAGCAGGGCGGCGCGCTCCTTCATCCCCTCGATGCCGAATCCGGAGCCGGCAGCGGAGGCGGGCAGGCCATCGTCATGGATTCGGATGCCGATGCGGTCGGTGCTCGCGGTGACCGTGAGTTCGATCAGGGAGGCCCGCTGCGCGTGGCGGCGGGCGTTGGTGACCGACTCCTGCGCGATCCGGTAGGCCGCGTTCAGCGCGGTTGCCGTCGCGGAGTCGAGCTCGCCGTGGAGGGCGAGGGTCACGGGTGGCTCGCCGTCGCGATTGGCCAGCGCACGCAGCTCGGCGACTCCGGCGGTGGGGGAGCGGTGTGCCGGGGTGTCGTCGCGGAGGACGCGCACCATCGATCGCATCTCCCGCAGGCTCTGGCTGGCTTCGTCCTCGATGACGCGCAGAGCCTCGTGCGCGGGGGCCGGGTCGGTGCCCGCCGTGATCAGGCCCGCCTGGGCGCGCAGGAGGATGGCCGAGACGTGGTGGGCGACGGTGTCGTGCAGATCGCGCGCGAGGTGCTCGCGCTCCTCGAGGCGCACCTGCGCAAGGCGCTGCAGGCGGGCGGCGGCGCGGTAGCGCATGGCCGCGCCGAGTGAGACGCAGACGCCGACGACGGCGATGCCGCCGATCACGTTCTGCAGATCCGCGGCATCCGCCAGGAAGGTGCGCACCATGCTGAGGAGGATGACGGTTCCGCCGGCGAACAGGTGCCGGCCCGACCCCCACCGCACGAGGGCGTAGGTGAGCACGAGCATCGCGACGAGCGCGTAGCTGTCGGTGGGGCGCACTCCGGCGATCTGGCGGACCGTGTCCATCACCACAAGCGCGCCGAATGCGAGGACCACCATCGGCCCCGGGTGGGTGCGCCGCGACAGCAGGGTGGCGATGAGTCCGAGCTCGAGGACTAACGTGGGCCAGCGCCAGGGCAGATCGGGGCGGAGGAGGGCTTCGAGCATCGCCCCGAGCGCCAGGATGCCGACCAGCGCCCAGTCCCGCCAGACCCGGGCGGGCGCGCCGGGCGCCGCCGGAAAGTCCCAGGCTCTGCGCAGGATGCGGGTCACGGCTGAATCCTATGAGGTGGGACGTCGGCGGATGATCCACTCCGCGACGGCGAGGTTGAGAATCCACCCCGCCGTCATCGTGATCGTCTTGGCCGTCGCATCCTGCGCACCGACTGCCAGCACCCACGGCAGTGTGGTGAACACCTGCGTGCCTGCGGCGATGCCGATGGCGTACGCCCGGATCATCCAGGCACGATGCATGGCGAAGTCGCGCCGTAGGACCGTCGCGACTCCCAGCGCGATCGCGGCGACCATGCCGAGGCCGAACACCCACCGTACGAGGGGCAGCAGGCCACCGTCAGTCGCGGGGAGCGCGTAGAACGCCGTCATCCACAAGCCTGATAGGGCGGCGACCAAGCCCATTGGGACCAGGATCCGTCCGCTGAGGCGGTGCCATCGTGGATGCCGACGGCGGAAGCTCGTCTGAAACTGGAAGGCGCCGAGCAGGCAGTAGGTGGTCGAGCCGACGATGTGAAGGATCACCGGCAACGGCATCCCGACGAAGCGGGCGTTGTCGGGGGTGAGTTCCACGCCGGTCGCGAGGGACGCCACGCGGGAGGCCCCGGCGACCACGGGGACGAGGCTGAGAGCGACCAGCCCGAGGGGAATGAGCCAGTCACGGGTGCTTCTGACTCGGGTGGTGCGGGCGAGGGTCTCGGTCATGCCTTGATCGTCCCGGTGCCGGACGAAACCCACATCGGCCGAACGGCCAGTATTGAGGCGGCCGCTTCGTCGGGGAGCCTGCGGCATTCGGCTAAACTGACCCGGCCAGCCTCTGTAGCTCAATGGAAGAGCAGTTCCGTCCTAAGGAAACGGTTGGGGGTTCGAGTCCCTCCAGGGGCACAGTGATTTTTTGCCCCTGACCAGGGATTCTTTCCTTGGTCAGGCCACAGAAGTCGCGTTTTTGCCCACATTTTGCCCACATTTTGGAAACTGCGAGGGCCGGTTCGGGGCAGAAACGAACGCCTTCGCGGGGCTTCGTCGGCCGTCGCGGAACGCCGAAATCGACCATTTTCGACGTCGCGTGCCTCGTCGGAAAACTGAGCAATCTGCTCTCTGGGTTACCGCGGACGCGCGTACCGGGTCTGAGGACCGGTCGGCAGGGCTACGAGCGGCATCGCGTCGTTCAGTCTCGCTGCCACAGCATCCAGATCGTCGTCGAAGAGGTCTGCGTAGGTGTCCAGTGTCATCGCCGCTGATGCGTGCCCGAGCATTCGCTGCACAGCCTTCACGTTCGCGCCCGAACTGATCGCCAGCGATGCGGCGGTGTGACGGAGGTCGTGCGGAGTGAGCCGAGGGATCGACGGATCAAACTCCTGCGCGCGCCGCACCGCGTTCGCGAACCACCCCTTCTCGCCCGAGTTACGCATGTGATTGACTCCGTCGCCGAACAGCAGACCCTCCGGACCCTTGCCGGCGCACGCCTGCTCGATCATGGGAGTGAGACGCTCGGGGTAGGGGACCGAACGACGCTCCTGCGTCTTGGGCGTGCCCACGTGGATCTCGTAGGCGATCATGACGGCGTTCTCCTCGATGACGAAGCGCCGACGCAGCCGGTTCACGCTGCGCACCCGCAACCCCGTCGCCTCACCCCAGCGCAGACCGCAGTACGCCAGTGTCAAGACGAGCGTGGGATGTGCCGAGCACGCTGCCAGCGTCGCCACCTGGTCATGTGAAAGGTAGACGCGGCGCTTGCCCGGCCCGTGCCGAGGGAGGTTCCGGATGTGGCGGGCCGGATTGCTTGCCAGGCGACGATCGTCGATGGCGACGTCGACGATGCCGGCCAGGACCCCCAGCGCGCGAAGGACGACTGTGCGCGACTTCCGCGTCGCGAGATCGGACACCCAATCCTGAACCTCGGAGCGTCGGATCGACCAGATCTCCCGATCTGCCCACGTCGGCGCGACGTGGTTCTTCCACGCCTGCTCGAGCGTCATGTAATAGGACGGCTTCGACATCGGCGGCTGCTTCGATCTCAGCCAGCTGTCCGCGAACATCCGGACCGGAACCCGGGATGACGACGGATCGATGTACTCGCCTTTCGACTTCGACACCGTGACCATGGAGAGGTACAGCTTCGCTTCGCGCATTGTCGTGAAGCCGCGCTTCTCCGCCTGCGTGAGATCAGGCTTGCGATAGCGCACGCGGTAGCGGCGGCCCTTTGTCGTTTCGTACGGGGCGATGCTGCCCATCTCGACCTCCGCTCGTGCCGGCTTGACATCACTATGGGGCCAGTGTCGGACACGGGTCGGATGCCGTCAACGGTGCCGACGACAGATGGGGATAGATGACGGAAGACGTCATCAATTGCCGTTGGGGTGGAGGGGCGCCCTCCGTCCGACGCCGAGAGTGTAGCGATCGGTCGCGCCTCCGTTCTCTCCGCTCACTCCTTGCAGACTCCGCGTTGGCGCGCTCCGCTTAGCAGCCGTTCGACGACGAGCACTGCGCCGCGCCCGATCGCTGAATCGCTAATTGTCAGAGCGAGGGCGAAGACTGAATACCGGCGGAATGTGATGCACCGCGCGTCCGCCAGAGCGGGCGATTCGCCCTCGGCGGCCTGCCGAGGAGAAGGGGATGGCGACAGGCAGACGGCCCCTCTCACTGCTCCGTCAGCAACTCGGCGAGTTCGTCTGCCGTGAGTTCGTGCTCGCGCGAGGCGCGCCCTGCCTGGAATAGGACGCCTTCCGCAGCGAGCCTTTCCGTCGGGTCTCCGCCGGCCTCACCGTCCGACCATCGGAACCCCCCGGACACACGACCGTCGCTCGTGAGAACGCGATACGCGTGCGTGCACTGTTGACAATCGGCGACATGTGCCCCGAGCGGCTGGGCAGCCGTGCCGATGACTTCAGCGAGGGCCCCGTACGTGGTCCAGCGACCCGCCGGGATTGCCTCGAGGATCGCGTGCAGAGGAGCCCAGTCGAACCGAGGTGCGGAGACTGGTTGCCCACGGTGAATAGCGCGTAGGTCCTCGAGAAGACGACCGTCGGGTAGGAACCAGAAGTACCACCCGTTCACCGCTCTGCCGAGTGCGAAAGCGCCCGCTCCGGAGGGAGTCGCGAAGACTTTCTCTCCAATGCGCAATCTGCCGTCTTCCCCTACGACCGCCTCAAACTTGGCGGGATCGCCATGACGGGGTCGAAGCCGAGTGCTGGCCGGAAGCGCCCCACTCTTGACTAGGTCGCGAATGGTCACCTCCGCACTTGCACGAGATTGCGGATCAGCGATGGCTCCGGTGTGGCCCGGTGATACCGGCCAAATGGCGAGCAGCGCGTCCGTGAGCAGGTCGGTCCGCGCGTCGATCGTCGACTCATCCCAATCCGCTCCTTCGACTGATTTCAGAAGTCGACTCGTAAGAAGGAGGGTGTCGTGTTCTTGGAACGCTTCGCGCTTCACCTTCCAAGGCCCGTTCGAGACCTTCGAATTCAGACTCGTTGTCAGGAGCGTCAGATTTCCGAGTCGATGGATGTGGTCCGCGCGAATCGAGGCGCCTGCCTCGTCGTGCACCGGCCAGTTGTCCTCCCACTTCTGCGGAAGGACGTGCTCGATGGGATATCCGCGCCGGGGAACCTGTGGCTGGTTGGTGAAGGAGCGAAAACGGTTCTCCACTGCCTCGAAAATCGCGCGGAGGCGACCCCGATTGAAGCGCCGGTAGACCGGGTCTGTGCGTAGCGCCTCGCGAAGCTCGTCGTCTCCCGGCCAGTATGTGCTCGCTCGGTTGAGTCGCTCGAGGTGAGAACAGACGCGACTCTCCAGTTCCTCGGCCGCGGCGTCGCGGTTCGCCTTGATCACATCCGCGACGATGCGTCCGAGATCGGAAGTTGTTAGACGCAGGAGCAACCGGCGCATGACCCAGCTCTCAAGGATCGCGATCACAGCGTCCGCGACAGGTTGGGGAATCCCGAGACCGGGCTCGTGAAGCCAGATCATGGCTGGCTTCAGGACTTCGATTGAATTGGTTCGCATGCGGTACATGCACATCTCGACCGGCGGTAGCTGCCTGTCGGACTGCTCTGAATGGCGCGTCCACGCTTCGTATAGGTCGGCCTGACTCTTGATAACGGGAAGCAAGACCCTCAGTGGTGTGTCGGATTCATGCTCGACGTACGTCTTGAATCTGGCGAAAGTCGAGAGCGGGCTTATCTCTTCGCCGGCACGCGATGCCAGCCATTGGTTGAAGAACAGCGAACTCCGGCTAACGAAGTACCGGCCAACGCTGACCTCGCGCTCCCAGAAGTCGGTTTCGAACGGCCAATGCTCCGTATGTGCCGTTGCCGTGTCCACTCCCTCCTGCGCTAGCTTCTGGAAAACGAAGTTGCGGATGAGATCTGCCGCGGACAAGGGCGTACCTCGCGCGTTGAGCGTCTCAAAGATCTCCTGCGAATTCTCGCCGGCCGTCAGCGTGATCGTTACGAGGTGAAGCCCTTGTTCCAGCACGCTGACGAGTGCACTCGCGCGCGTGGACCGTTCTTCGGGGATCGCCTCGTCCAACCAGGTGCGGCACGCCCCTACGAAATACGCATGCGCCTGGACAATCCTGCTGCCGGAATGCCGCAACGATCGGTGATCGACAGGCGGTTCCGCGTTCATGACCTCATCAAAGGCCATCGCGTCGCGATTGGTATGCCGAAGCTTGAGTGGACTTTCGCCATCTGCGACGAAGATTGGTTGGTTGTGTGTGAGGTTGGCCAACCGACCCGACAGTATGTCCTCGCCGTACTCATCGAGGACGGCGCCGGCTGCATCCATCAGGAGCTGCAGGGTAGTGAGGCGTTGCTGACCATCAATCACGTTGCTCGCCGGGACTGACCCGTGCGCCGCCTCTTGCGTTTGAAGCACTACGGCACCGAGAAAGTGCGAAGCGGCGGACTGGGAGCCAAGCCTCAGCTCGGCCATCCGCCGAACGTCCTGCCAGAGCGGCGCCCACTGATCATCCTCCTTCCACACGTACGGACGCTGATAGATCGGCACAACAAGATGCTGCGGCAGCCCAAACACCTTCATCGGCGTCTGTAGGTCAGGTTGCATTCTCACATTCTGTTCTACGCCGCGGCCGCTGAGACAACATTCAATACGTCCAGACACGCGCCCAGGGCGTTCGCGGCAGCCCCTGGGCTAAGCCAGGATGAGATTGCCGGCATCCGTGTATGCCTACCTCTGTACCTACTACGCGGCAGGAGTGCCCCTCGTGGTCAACCACGTCAACTTCATCTGGAGTATCGCCGAGTCGCTGCGCGGCCCGTTCAAGCCGTCGGAGTACGGCTCGGTGGCGCTCCCGTTCACGGTGCTCCGCCGGCTCGACGCCGTCTTGGCCGACACGAAGGCAGCCGTCCTTGAGGTCGCGCCGACCGTCGCCGGCGCTCCCGAAATGCTCCAGACGATCAAGCTAACCGGCGCGTCGAGGCACCAGTTCTACAACACGAGCCCATTCGACTTCGCCAAGCTCGTGGCCGACCCGGCCGATCTCCGTGCGAACCTCTCGTCATACCTGGCTGGCTTCTCGCCGAACGTCCGCGACATCTTCGAGCGGTTCGAGTTCGACAAGACGCTGAACAAGCTGGCCGAGAAGAACAAACTGTTCGTGGTGACGGAGAAGTTTGCGCAGGCCGACTTCCACCCGCGCACGGTCAGCAACATCCAGATGGGCCTCGTGTTCGAAGAGCTCATCCGGTTCGCTAACGAAAAGTCGAACGAGACCGCCGGCGACCACTACACCCCGCGTGAAGTCATCGCGCTGATGGTGCAGCTGCTATTCGCAGTCGACGACGACGCGCTGTCGAAGTCGGGCGTGGTGCGCTCCATCTACGACCCGACCGCCGGCACCGGCGGCATGCTGTCGGTCGCGGACGAGTACCTGCGGAAGATGAACCCGGGCATCCAGCTCAGCCTGTACGGGCAGGACTACAACGACGCCTCGTACGCGATCTGCAAAGCCGACATGGTCATCAAGGGCCAGGACGTCGACAACATCGCCCTCGGCGACACCCTCACCGAAGACCACTTCGACGACAAGAAGTTCGACTACGGCCTCTCCAACCCGCCGTTCGGCGTCGACTGGAAAGACCAGCGCGCCTACGTCGACGACGAGCACACCAAGCTCGGCTTCAACGGGCGTTTCGGACCCGGCACACCCTCGGTCAGCGACGGCGCGATGCTGTTCCTGCTGCACCTGGTGTCGAAGATGCGCAAGCCCGAAGATGGCGGTTCCCGGATGGCGATCGTTCTGAATGGATCGCCTCTATTCTCCGGCGCCGCCGGCGGCGGGGAGTCGAACATCCGCAAGTGGCTGCTAGACAACGACCTCGTCGAGGCGATCGTCGGGCTGCCGAAGGACATGTTCTACAACACCGGCATCTCCACCTACATCTGGGTGCTGACCAACCGCAAGACCGCCGACCGCAAGGGCCGGGTGCAGCTGATCGATGGCCGCGATATGTTCACCAAGCTCCGCAAAGGCCTCGGGTCCAAACGCAACGAACTCTCCCCGGAGAACATCGAGACCATCGTCGGCCTGTACGCGGGGTTCGAGGCCGGCGAGCACTCGAAGATCTTCCGCAACGAGGAGTTCCTCTACCGCACCATCACCATCGAGCGCCCGCTCAAGCTGAACTGGCAGGCGACCCCCGAACGCATCGACGCGGTCATGGCGACGAAGGCGATCGAGAAGCTGAGTGATAGGGATGCTGCCGCCCTGCGCCGCACGTTGCAAAACCTCGCCGCCACACCTCCGCTCGTTGAGCGAGCGCCGCAGGCGCGAGACGAAACGCCCGACGCGCTGCTCTGGAAGGACCGGGCGCAGTTCCAGAAGGCATTGAAGGATGCCGGCAAGGCCGAGGGCCTCGCTCTCCCCGCTCAGCTGCTGAAGACCGTCACGACGGAGCTCGGTGAGCAGGACGACACCGCCGACGTGTGCCTCGACGCGAAGGGCAATCCCGACCCGGATGCCTCACTCCGCGACACCGAGAACGTGCCGTGGGACGAGGACGTCGACGTCTACGTCGCCCGCGAGCTGCTGCCCTACGCTTCCGATGCATGGGTCGACCACTCCAAGACGAAGGAGGGTGCGGAGATCCCCTTCACCCGCCACTTCTACAAGTACGTTCCCCCGCGTCCACTTGAAGAGATCGACCGGGACCTCGAGGCCGTAATGGATGAACTGCGCGCGATGCTCGTCGAGGTGGAGCGGTGATTACCGCAGCGTCCACTGACTGGGCTAGAACGACTTTTGGGCGCCTGGCTCGAATCGGGAACGGAGCTGACTATTCCAGTGTCGAAGTCCAAGACGGAGGCTACCCGGTGTATGGGTCCGGGGGCCTGTTTCGTCGGGCATCCGCCTATCTGTTTGATGGTGAATCAGTGCTGTTCGGACGAAAGGGCACCATAGATCGGCCGTTGTACGTCACGGGAAAGTTCTGGACCGTGGACACGATGTTTTATAGCGTCATCGACGACCGGCAGCTGTTGCCCCGCTTCGCCTATTACTGGGCAACCACCCTTCCGTTCGGCGCCTGGGCGACTGACACTGCGCTACCGAGCATGACCTCGACAGCGATCAAGGCGGCACCGATAGCCGTGCCTCCTCTGCCGGAGCAGCGGGCGATCGCGGATTATCTGGATCGGGAAACGGCGCGAATCGACGCGTTCATCGCCAAGAACGAGGAGCTCACCGCCCTCCTCGCGGAACGGCGTGCCGCTGTCATCGCAAGGTTCGTTAGCCGAGGTGTCGAGCGAACAGCCAATTTCAAATCGAGTGGTCTGGAGTGGGCCAGCGAGGTTCCGGAAACGTGGAAGGTTGGGAACATTCGGCGATTCGCATCGATGAAGACGGGTCACACGCCGAGCAGGCAAAACCCCGAGTACTGGCTGGACTGTGAGATTCCATGGTTCACGCTTGCTGATGTGTGGCAGCTACGGCAGGGGCGCCGGAACATGAGTCAGACCAGCGAGAGGATCTCGGAAGTCGGCCTCGCAAATTCGGCTGCCGAACTTCTGCCCGCCGGCACCGTCGCACTGTCCCGGACAGCATCGGTCGGCTTTGCCGGGATCATGTCAGTTCCGATGGCGACCAGCCAAGACTTCTGGAATTGGGTCCCACGGGAGGGTCTGATGTCCGAATACCTTTGGTACCAGTTCCAGTCCATGAAGCCGGAGTTCGAACGGCTCATGACCGGGTCGACGCACCGGACGATTTATCAGGCCGATGCCGCATCGTTCACCGTATTGGTACCGCCGCTGGACGAACAGAGGGCGATCGTCGCGCGGCTCGACGCAGAAACGCACCAAATCGATGCAGCGATGAAGACCGCCCGCCACGGCGTCGGGCTGGCACGGGAGCGTCGTGCCGCGCTGATCTCGGCGGCTGTGACCGGGATGATCGATGTGGGGTTGGCGGCGTGAGTGATGTTGCGGGCGCGCATCTGGAGTCGGCGCTGGAGAACGAGATCGCGGAGCACCTCGCCGCGACCGACTGGTTGTACTCGGCGACTGATGCCGGCTACGACCGGGAGCTCGCGCTGTTCCCCAAGGACGTTCTCGAGTGGCTCGCTGAGTCGCAGCCGACCGAGTTTGCGAAGGTCGTCCGCCCCGGTGACACCGAGGCTCAGCGGAACGCGGCGGGTCGCAGCATCCTGACTCGCGTCGCCAAGTTCCTCGACAATGATCCGTTGAGGAACGGCGGAACCATTCGCATCCTGCACGAGGGCTTCTCGATGGTGCCGCTGCACGGTGGAGCGGTGAAGTTCAAGCTTGCGCAGTTCCGGCCGGCGACGACGAACAATCCGGACACGCTCGATGCGTATGCGAAGATGCGGGTGCGGGTGATGCGTCAGGTGCATTACTCGGCGAAGCACCCGAACAAGGCGCTGGATCTGGTGCTGTTCGTGAATGGCATCCCGGTCGCGACGATCGAGTTGAAGACCGATTTCACCCAGTCGATCGGCAACGCGGTGAACCAGTACCGGTTCGACCGGTCGCCGGCGGGGGAGCCGTTGTTCGCGTTCGCGAAGCGGTCGCTGGTGCATTTCGTGGTGTCGAACTCCGAGGTTCGGATGACTACGAAGCTCGCCGGACCGTCCACCCGGTTCCTGCCGTTCAATCGCGGCGCGGACCACGGCGCGGGCAATCCGGTGAACCCGAACGGTTCGGCGTCCGCGTACTTCTGGGAAGAGATCCTGCAGCGCGACACCTGGCTTCAGTTGCTTGGGTCGTTCGTGCACCTGCAGGTCGAGGTCGATGTCGACCCTGACACGGGTAAGAAGACCCGCACCGAGAAGATGCTGTTTCCGCGTTACCACCAGTGGCGAGCCGTGACGCGGCTCGTCCAGGCGGCGCGTGCTGAAGGACACGGCAACCGCTACCTCGTGCAGCACTCGGCGGGGTCGGGCAAGACCAACTCGATCTCGTGGCTCGCCCACCGCCTTTCGCAGCTCCACGACGAGCAGAACGAGCGGGTGTTCGACACGGTCGTGGTGGTCACCGACCGCACGGTGCTCGACAAGCAGCTGCAGGACGCGATCGCGCAGTTCGAGAAGCAGGCCGGCGTCGTGCAGTCGATCACGAAGGATGCGGGCGAGTCGAAATCGAAGCAGCTCTCCGCGGCGCTGACCGGTGGCAAGAACATCGTGATCGTCACGATCCAATCGTTCGAGGCGCTGATCACCGCGATCCAGACCCTGCCGGAGCTGAAGGGGCGCCGGTTCGCGGTGATCGCGGACGAGGCGCACTCGTCGCAGACCGGGTCGACCGCGGGCGCGTTGACGAAGGTGCTCTCGCCGAGTGAACGCGCGGCGGTCGCTGAAGGTGCGCCGATCGACTCGGACGCCTACCTGCAATGGGCGATGGAGGTGACAGCATCCGCCCCCAACATCTCGTACTTCGCATTCACCGCAACCCCGAAGGCGAAGACCCTCGAGCTGTTCGGCAAGGTCCCGGAGGGCGGAGACTTGCCAGAGCCGTTCGATCTGTACTCGATGCAGCAGGCGATCGAGGAGAAGTTCATCCTCGACGTGCTGCAGAACTACACGCCCTACAAGGTGGCGTGGAAGCTGCAGCATCCCGATTCCGACTACGACGGTGTCGGTGAGGTCGACGAGTCGACGGCGGTGAAGGCGCTGGTGCAGTATGTGCGCCTGCATCCAACGAACATCAGCCAGAAGGCGAAGATCGTCGTCGACCACTTCCGCGCGTTCGTGCAGCCGCTGCTGGACGGAAAGGCGAAGGCGATGGTCGTCACCGGGTCGCGCAAAGAGGCGGTGCGGTGGAAGAAGTACCTCGACAAATACATCGCGGATGCCGGGGTGCTGGGTGTGTGGTCACTCGTCGCGTTCTCCGGCACGGTCGATGACCCGGAGGACGTCGGGGAAGGGCTGACGGAGCGCACCCAGAACCCGGGCGCGCAGTCCGATCTCGCGGAAGCGTTCAAGCCGGCGACGTACAACGTGATGATCGTGGCGGAGAAGTTCCAGACCGGGTTCGATCAGCCCCGCCTGGTCGCAATGTATGTCGACAAGAGGCTCGGCGGAGTGCAGGCGGTGCAGACCCTGTCGCGGCTGAATCGGACGCACCCCGGCAAGGACAAGACGTTCGTGCTCGACTTCGTCAACGAGCCGCAGGAGGTGCTCGACGCGTTCCTGCCCTACTACCGGAAGGCGACGCTGACCGCGACGACGGACCCGAACCTGATCTACGACCTCGTCGGCAAGCTGGACTCGTCCGAGATCTACACGATGGCAGAGGTCGAGCAGGCGTTCGATGCCGCGCTCACCGGCGGACTGAATGCGAACTCGAAGGTGTCGGCCGCGACCGCGCCTGCGGTGGACCGCTTCAACAAGCGGTGGATTGCCGCGGTGCTTGATGACGACAAGACCGAGCAGGACGAGTTGAAGCTGTTCAAGGCGGATGCGGGCCAGTTCGTGAAGTTCTACGACTTTATCTCCCAGGCCCGCAACCTCGAAGACACCGACCTGCCACGCCGGCACTACTTCTTCCGCCGCATCCTGCCCCAGCTGTCGACCGCGACCTACGCGGAACCGGTGGACATCTCGCTGGTGCAGCTCGTGGGCTACAAGATCAACCCCGGCGACGCTGTGAAGCTCAACCTCGAACAGGGGCCGGGCCTGGATCCGATCGCGGCGATTGGATCGGGCGCGATCCACGAGAAACACCGCAGTGGGCTCGAGGAGATCATCCACAAGCTCAACGAACGCCTCGGCGACAAGTACGGTGTCGGCGTCATCGACATCACCATGAACCACATCGTCGGCAAGCTCGCACTCGACGTCGATCTCGCCAAGCAGGCAGAGGTCAACACTCCACAGCAGTTCGCCGAGTCGCCGGCACTGCCCAAGGCGTTCCAGAAAGCCGTCGTCGAGGTGCGAGCGGAAACGCCCGCCTTCATTGACGACCTGCTCGGCGACAGTGGACTGTTCTCGGAGCTGGGGAAGGCGCTGCCAGCCATGCTGTACGAATACCTGAAGAGGAAGAAGTCCTTGGACTGGGGCGGGCGAGCATGAACGTATGGGGCGTTCACAACGACTCATTGCCCTCTAAGTGGCCCTCGACTGGCATCTCATCTTCGTTCGCGGGGCCTCATGCTGAGGTGACGTCTCACCGCGGCATATTGACCGCGTGCGTGGTGGACCGCCGCTACCGCGGGCCGGTAGAACACAGGGGCGATTCTGGGTGACCGTGGCGCTAGTATAGCCCGGCGCTTGCACCCGCCTTCGTAATCGCGCATAGGGCGATTGTGGGGCAAGTCGGGGAACGCAATGCTACGGAGAGATTCGTTGGGGACGGTGGTGCCCGCCGCCTTCGCCGTGCAGATCGCGCTCTGGCCGAGGCGGCCTTCTTGCTCGCGCTTTAGATCTCGAGGAGTTGATCGAAGTACGTTTCGGTCTCCCGTTTCCCTTCACGAATCATCGCCTTTGCCGCAGCGGTGTACTCGGAGTCCCGCATCATATATTTCGCAAGCCACCGTAGGGCCTCCGTGAACTCGGAGCGTGCGATCGCGTGCCGAGCAGTGTCTGCTGTGTCGATCTCATCTAACCGTCGCATCGTGAGTCGAACGCGATTCATCCCGCTGACAACCTCGCTTGCAACCTGACCACGTCGCCCGTTGAGTCGTTCGTGGTCGAGGTGATAGGCCTCGATCGACTCGATCGCTCGCCGGCGAGGAGCTGGCTCTTCGCTGCTTGCCACCACCCTGCCGTCGGTAGCGAAGTCAAGAAGCGCGGGATCGGTCGGTACGGTCGGGTCCAACAGCACGGGAGACTCCCTCCCGATGTCATCACCCTCCCCGACTGCGCGATCGCTTTCGTCGACTATTGGGAATCGATCAAGCTTGCCGCCACTGGTTCCCCCAAGTGCGTCCACTCGACGCTCGTTGCAATACTTACACGCGAAGCGATAGTTGGAGGAGTCAAAGGCAAGCCACCAATAGCCGGGGTGACTGGGCAGCGAGTCTACTCGCCCCTTCGGTCGGTAATGCTCGACATAGAAGTCGTCTCTGACAACTCTCGTCTCGCAGTACCAGCACTTGTTGGAACTGCATTTGGCGAGTTCGGTTGACATGTCTCGCCACACACTCGCCCGCTCTTTCAGAGCTTGCCCCCTGCTACTGCCTGCCTGGCTGGCAGCTCGCACATGCGCCGTTGCCTCAGCCGCCCGGCTGGGCCAACCCGCTGGAATGGTGATCCCAAAAGTGCTTACATATATCACGGGCGCCTCAATCAGTGGGATCCATCTGCTCCAGCACTTCTCGCACCAGACGTTGATAGTCCACCGACTGCTGCCGGGTTAGCGGTTGCAATTCGAGAAGGCGCCTTTCCTGGAGTTTATCCAATTCCATGAGGAATCGGGCATATAGAGGGTCCGGGTGTAACGAAGCAAGCGTCGCGCTTCCCAGTGTCTCATCAAGCTCCTCAAGTTCTCGTTGCTCTTCCGACGTGCGGCTCTCCTGATTCGTCAGATGCTTGCGCCGGTCAAGGTCGCGCACTCGCGCGGGCGAGAACATCGACGGGAACCCAAACAATTCGCTCATCAGCACCCCGCTGACGCCCATTTCAACTGGATCTGTCTCCGGCTGATCTACGCGCACAGTTCCGTCGGCGTTAGGGGAGAGTTGACGGACCTGATTGCGCTTGAGAAGGGAGATCGCGACAGGATCGTGCGAAGCGATGATCATCTGGGTGGCTTGTCGGTCTCCCACTGCTTCATCGATTAGGTCAAGGAATCGTAGACTCCACACCGGATTCAAGTGTGTGTCTGGCTCATCCAAAAGGAAAAGTGACTCTTCCTCCTTCGTGAATCGGAGGAGACCAAGCACCATAAGCAACTGTTGCTCGCCCTCACTAAGCTCATGGAAGGTGACTCGCTGCCCGCTGGAACCCTTTGTCAGTTGCACCCGGACGTCCGAGATCAGATCGGACACGAAGGCACTCTCGAGCGTAGTAAAAAGCTGACGAGCGCCGGAGAGAGACTCATCCGACCTCAACTCGCTGACCAGCGCTTGAAGCTCCGCTTGACCCGGCAGGTACAGGAATAGGTGATCGAGATCTTTGTGCTGGCGAAGACCGGTCGTCACTCTGATCTTCAGAAGTAGGGGCGCAAGTGAAGAGGCGTAAAGGGCGGTCAAGAAGGATCGTACGACCCCCTGTGCACCCCAGAAGTCAGCTTTGCCTTTTCTGTTCTTCCTGCTGGCGGCCCAAGATGGCTCCTTCAGGACGAAGAGAACGCTTTCGACGCCCGTGATTCCGAGTTCGCGTCCAAGGAATGGGAACGCAGAAAGGGATCCATCAACAAGAAACGACAGAAGCACAAATTGACTGTGGATGGGGCGCCCATAGATCATCCGCTGGTGCGCCCCTTCAACCTGTCGCATCATGTCGTCCCGGAACTTAGCGAGCGGCTTTTCGAAAATCGCCTCAAGGCGGTTGCTAGGTCCAGAATAGTACGCGAACACCGTGTCGGGTAGCACGCCTCGAAGGTCAGATACCCATGAGGCCTTCTTGCCATCAATCGACAGGGAGGATGAGCCATTGATCTGGTTCGCGAGGTCGATCCTCTGATTGCGGATGAGGTACGTCAATTCATAATCAAAGTCTGACCGCGCGCCGCTGGAGTCAAGGTCTCGAAACACTGTTGTAATTGCCTCGATTAGGTTCGACTTACCAGCGCCGTTGAGGCCCGCCAATACTGTTGTATGAGACTCCGGATCGAAGGATATTTCGAAGTCTACGAGATTCTTGTAGCGAGGAAGCCGGACCCGTAGAAGCCTCATCGGACCGCCACAATCCTCTCCTGCGAGTGGTCGTATGCAACAACACCTTCGTCAATCAGTTGCGCCAACCTGTCAAAAAACAGATGTGCTCTTGATGCGTCGAACCCAGCGTCGTTGAATGCCGTTTCTGGCGAAACACCCGAAGCGTTTTCGCGAACCACTTCGAGCAGACTCTTTGGCTTACCCAATTCCGCTCCAATGCGTTCTGGTAGATTCAATGCGACCGGCCGTAAGGTGCCTGGATCAAATGCGATTTGAGCCGACGTCTGGCCCTCGATCGCGTTCGCTATCACCCGTCTGCGGGCAGGCCCAATCGCGCCGAGTGCGTCGCGGGTCACTGACGCGGCCTGGTCAAGTTTTCTCAGCTTCGATTTCAACTCCAAGGCTTGCTGCTGCTGTTCTTCCCAAGATGGTGCGTCAATTCGTAAACGCCGGAGCTCTCGCATGTAGATGGTTCGAATCGTGGCCCCTTGGCCGAGCGTTTGAAGAAAAGGCCTCGCGTGGACCAGGACGAGTTGTAGCCAGTCCGGATCCAGGTCGTCTCCGCAAACCCAGTTAGCGAAGTCTTGACTTGTGCACATAGGAAGTCCCAGCTGCACGACGTAGCCGATCGACGCGGTTCGACTGAGAGAGACGGTGCCAACGGGAAGTACTACTGCAGACGAGTTTGCGATTCCTTCCTCGGTGACGGTGCGTGCGGTCTCGGTGACAATCTCGCCGTCGTTGTCTCGCGCGTCCGCGATCCCTAACCATGGAATGCCTCCGTTCCAATATGCGGAGTTGGAGCGACTCGGCGTATGCCCCGTTTTCAGTTCGGCGATCTCGGAAAGCAGCGGACTGTCGCTATCGTTTCCGACGGAGATCAGTGTGCGACTCTCGTCAGGGCGAGAACCTCGGAGAACACGCGTAAAGAGCGCTTCGCGTTCTGAGACGCTCTCAACGAGAGCTTGCTCGAGGTCTGATTGAGACTCGTCCAGGGAAGCTAGAAGGCGGAACGCGGCGCGAGCGATCTCGGGCTGCTCATCGAACGGAGGAACCGAAACTTCTGCTGAGAGAACGTCCTCTCGACGGATGCCGGGGATGTGTCCACGGGCGGCACGCCTCCACACGGGTGAGAGGCCCGTGAGGGCAAGCCGAACGTAGTCGAGGTCCAGTGGCTCGTGTGGCACGAAAGCAGCTATGTCACGGCCAATGCATGCCGCGGTCCCAGGCAACACTTGGCCAGCAGAGGACCCCTTCATGACGACAAAGATGCTTCGTTCCGGAGCCCAACGTGTCGGCTCGCTAGTCCATCTTTCGATCTTGAAAGCGCCATTCTCGAATTGGTGCGGACCGCTAATGTACGGCCAGCCGTTGCCGTCGTCATTGAGTAGGTCAGCCGAAGGGGACTGGCCCGAGACTAGCGCGCCAAGATCGCCTAGCAAGGCCCGCGGCCATCTCAGCTCAGTCGAAGGGGTCGTTGCCACGCTTCACATCCTCGAGGAGAGCAAGCGCCGAAGCAAAGGGCCGCGCCATGCCATCTAGAATCGCGCTGAACTCTCGCGCTCGGTCACATAGGGAACTGAACACACCGCCGAGCGAACGCAGAGCCTCGACCACCAGGAACCTGACCTTATCGCATCCACCCAGGCGATGGTCTCGTCGTGCGCAGGGTCGGCAGTCGTAGAGGTGTAAGACCTCTCTGGAGGCACTCCGTCGCAGAGTCCACCCACACCGGGGAACCGCGTTGACCTGTTGTTCGTCCACCGGCGTTCGATACTTTTCGAGATCTCTTCGTCGTCGTGGCGGGGCTCCTCATCGAGCTCTGGCACCTGGATGAAGTATGTCTGCTTCTCGTCGTTGTCACGTTGCGCGCGATACATGGCCGTCAGGCGCTGCTGTCCGTCAAGTAGGTGCTCAGTGACCGTCTCTGCAGTACCAAGTGCCTGTCTCCGACATGTGTCACTTGCGCCACGCCCCGCGGAAGATCGCTGATGATCGTGACGAGCATCGAGGCGAGGCCACGCGCTTCGACTCCGGGGGAACTCCACGCTCAAAAGTTGGCAATCGCAGCTGGCCCGGTCGATGCTTACACCAGTGCTTGATTGTGCGCTTCTGCGCTTCGCGACGGGCGCCCTCCTGTGCCTTCTCCTTGAATCCCAGGATGCGGGCGGCCCACATTAGGTCTAGCTCCAAACACCGTGCCGGAGGCCGCGGAAACCTAGACACAGAGAGGGACCGATGAAATCCAAGCCCGGAGGCGACGACGAAGAGCGACCCGGTGCCGGCCATCACTCCGACGCTGAGCCCTGATGCGACCTCACCCCCGAACACCGACAGATAGACCACGATGCACGCAGGCACCCGCGGTGGACGACACCCTTTGAAACCACTTTGCGACAGTTACCTGCAACGCAGAAAAATCCCTGGATAACCCGGAAAACCTAGCCTAGCCTGGCGCCATGCGCGGAGGGCTGGAGCGATGGAAGAGGGGTGTCGAATCCCGTGGGGTTCGGCATGCGATCTCGTACGCTCTCGAGGGCACATGCGACGCCCACATGCCTTACCCGACGGGCGCCGAAGCGCTCGAGGCGTATGGCGCAGCATCCGATTCAACCGTCTCTCGGTTCATCGTCGACAACGGCGTCATCACGTCCGACGAACTCACAGCCGGCGGACTTCGTGTCTGGCTTACCGGGCACGACCCGGCCACGGGGGAGGAGCGAGGCCACCAGCGGCTGAGCCCCGACGCTGACCTGCTGCTCGATGGGACCCTCAATCACCCGAAGTCGTACAGCATCGCGGCGCTGCTGCATCCCGAGCTCGCGGGCGAGTTCGAGGCGCTCCAAGACCGGCTGCGTGAGCGCATCCTGCTGACGTGGCAGATCGAGCTCAACGCGCGGCGCGGGCATGGTGGGCTCGTTCGCGAGGAGATCACGCGTATCGAGGTCGTCGAGCTGCAGCATCGTCGATCCCGGGCGCTCGACCCGCACATTCACCGTCACCTGTGGTTGAACATCAAGGTGCTCGGTGCGGACGGCAAGTGGTCGAACCTCGACTCGCGCGTCGCGATGAAGCTGCACACCGTCGTCAACGCCGAGGGCGAGCTCGCCGCCCGCACAGACCCCGCGTGGATCGCCGCGCTCGCGCGCCACGGGTACACGCTCGACGACGCGGGGGAGATCACCGAACTCGCCGGCGCCGTGCGCCCACTCTCGCGCCGCTCGGCGCAGATCGAGGCCAACCGCGCGCGTCTGATCGCGGAGTGGTCGGCGGCGCACCGGGGATCGGCGCCGAGCGTCGACCTGCTCCATCAGATCGACCGGCGCGCGTGGGCGGTGGCGCGACCGAACAAGCCGGCTGACCTCGACGAGATGTCGTGGGAGTCGCGCGTCCGTGACGAGATCGCGGCGATCGATCCGAGCCTGATCACCGCGCGTGCACCGATTGCAGTCGCTTCGACAGACCTGCACGCGCTCGATCTGGAACTGCTCGCTGCGGCGGCGATTGTGGATGCGGACCAACGGTCCACATCATGCGGCGGGCGGTTCAGCACATTCGACATCCGCGCTGGCGCAATACGCGCACTCTCGCGGACGGGCATCGCTGTCGAGCGCAACCAGCTCGACGACGTGATCGTCGAGGTAACGACGCGCGCCGCGAAGGCCGTCTATCGGCTCGTTGCCGACGTTCCACCAGCGCACGTAAAGGCCTTCATGGCGACCGAGACAGTGCGGGCCAAGGTGCGCCTCGCCGGACGCCTTGATGTGCTTGCCCGGCCGGGGCGCTCGCTCCTGCCGAATGAGTTGTATCGGTTCGCGCCCAACGAGGACATCTCGACGCTGGATACTTCGCAGGGCGTTGCGGCGTGCGCTATCGCCGGTACTGGCGGGCTCGTGACGGTCACAGGCCCCGCTGGCACAGGCAAGACGATGATGCTGCGTGTTGCGCTCGCAGCGCTCGGTGCGCAACGGCGGCGGATGCTCGTCGTCGCTCCGACCCGGAAGGCGGCGTCGGTGGCGTCTCGCGAGGTGGGGGCTGCAGCATCCAGTATTCATGCGCTGCTCGCCGACCACGGCTACCGGTGGGGTGCCGATCAGGCTGGTGCCAAGGTGTGGTCACGACTGCGCGTGGGGGAGATCGACCCCAGCACGGGCGTCGCGTATGGCGGGCCGGCGCAGTATGTGTTGCGTTCTCGCGATCGAATTGTGGTCGATGAAGCGGGCATGGTCGATCTGCAGACGGCGAACGTGCTCGCCGATCTTGCGATCGAACAGGGGGTAGGGCTCGCGTTCGTCGGGGACCCGCACCAGGCGCTGCCGGTCGGACATTCCGGTGCCATGGGTTCGGCGATTCGGCACGCAAATGCCGCGGTCGAGCTCGACACGGTGCATCGGTTCCGGGATGCCGAGTACGCGGCGCTCACGCTGCGGCTGCGCAACACGAGCGACCGCGAGCATGCGCTGCCGGTCGCCGGTGAGCTGGCGGAACGCGGTCATGTCGTGCGGGTCGATCATCATGATGCAGCCCGTGAGCGGATGATCGACGCTTATTTCGAGTGGCACGCGCGTGGCAAGCGGGTGACGTTGGTTTCCGGTACCAACGCTGAGGCTGATGCCATCAACGACGCGATCCAGCAGCGGCGAGTCGATCACGGCGAGCTGGATCCCGCCGCGGCCGCGTGGGGGATGGGGGAGCAGCGCATCCTCGTCGGCGACACCGTCCAGACCCGCCGTAACGACCGGCTCACGGGCGTCGAGAATCGTGCGCAGTGGATCGTGCGGGAAATCCGCGAGGAGTTTGTCGATCTTGTGTCGGTTGGCGACAGCGGCGAGTTCCGGCGGGTGTCTGCCGAGTATGCGCGTGAGCACCTGCAGCTCGCCTACGCGTCGACAGTGCATGGCGTGCAGGGCGACACTGCCGACGCCTCAGTGGTCGGGCCGAACGTGGACGCGGCGGGCCTGTACGTCGGCCTCACACGCGGGCGGGTGCACAACATCGCGATCGTGGTCGCCCGGACGGATACCGCCGCCCGCGAGTGTCTCGCCGAATCGATGCAGCGCGGCACGCCGGAGCTGACGATGCAGGACGCTGTGCGCGCGGCCCAGGCGGAGATGCGGCGCGCGGCGCGAGCCCGCGACTTGGCGATGTGGACGGGGCCGGTTGTTGGGTCGCCGAATGCCGCGCGTGGGATCGGGATCTAGCGGCGTTCGATTTCGCGGGGGCGCAGCGCGCAAGCCTTCGGGCGGGCTATCCGGGACAAGAAGGGGCTGACGCCGTCTTTTGTCGTTAATGCAGCGCGAAACCACCTCGGACCAGCAGGCAAAGATCTTGCATACTGGTGGACGATCTGCTCGAGGTACGCGCACGCGCAGACGCTCACTGTGATGCTCCGCGGTATCCGCACGAGCAGGAGCACGCCGGATGGTGAAATTCTCGATGTGACCACGGATGCTGACCTCTTGGCTGACGTCGTGGAGTTCGGGATCTCAGTGACCGACATACTGGTCGATCTACTAAGGAAGCGCGGGTTCGAGCGACGTCATGGCGCCTCTTAGACGATGCGCGTGAATCCGTGCGCGGAGGGACCGACATGCGGGCGGTAACCGGGGGCCGCAGGCTGGGGTCAGACGCCGCGGTGTCGGACTGTTCCGGGAGGATCGTGGGGTGACATCACTCAATCCCGTCTTCGACGATCGTGAGCGAACTGATCCGAGTCCCGCGTCGCACTCGGAGGATTCGGCGGCGTTCCTCAATCGCGTTGCGGGAGGGTACTGGGACCAGATTCGAGACCTCGTCGAAGACTGGGCTTCACGCGTCCCGGATGCGGCCAGGCGAGACATCGTGGCGCGTCTGCGTTCCTCTAGCGACCGCCAATCGAGAGCCGCCTTCTGGGAACTGTACCTTCACGAGACTTTCGTGCGAGCGGGTTACGAAGTCGAGCTGCATCCGTCGGTCGAAGGGCCCCGCCCTCCCGACTTCCGCGTGACGCGCGGTGAAGAGCGCTTCTATGTCGAGGCAACCTGCATCTTCGGCGCTGCGACGGGTACTGGGGCGATCGCCCGGCGGCAAGACCTCTACGACGCGGTAGACCGTATTCATAGTCCCAACTTCTTCCTCTCGATCGATGTAGAGGTCATCGGGTCAGACGCCCCGGCAACCAGCCGGTTGAGGCGGGATCTTGAGCGTTGGCTCGCCGGTCTGGACCCCGATGCGACTGAGCTCGTGCTGGGTCGCGAGCGGGCTGGCGAGTACTTCCTGTGGGAGGAGCAAGGCTGGCGGGTTTGCTTCCGCCCGATTGCCGTGCGCGCAGACGCGCGTGGCGCGCCGGATCATCGAGTGCTCGGCGTGTTCGGTTCTGGGGAGGCCCAGTGGCTCGATGACGCGTCAGAATTGCGCCAAACGATTCGATCAAAGGGGAACGCGTACGGCGCGCTCGATGCACCCCTTCTGATTGCGGTAATGATCGGTACCCCGTTCCATGATGAGGAAGACGCGATCAGTGCCCTCTACGGCACTTGGCAGATCCAGTTCAACCCCAACGACTCCAATGATGCCCGCTCCGTCCGCGCTCGCGATGGGTACTGGGGTTCACTGGGCGATTGGAAGCACACCCATGTGAGCGGAGTACTCCTCGCTCACAGCATCGCTCCGTGGCGCGTCACGCAGGAAGTACCGGAACTGTGGCACCACCCGCTCGCCGCGGACGAGATCACGGCACTTCCGATCTGGCGATCCGCAGAGCTCGCTGATGATCGCATCCGTCACATCGATCCCGCAGCGGAGTTGTGCGACTTCTACTCTCTCCCGGCGCCCTGGCCCCAAGGAGAGCCGTTTCCGCGGTAGCGCGCAAAGCGGAAGTATTGCCGCACCCTAGTAGACCCCCTGCGAGACACGGCCGATAATCTCGGCTCATGGAAGAACCAGCGCCACGCGATCGGATCAAGTTCTACGGTCCGGGCGATCTCGCGAATTATGTGATCGCAGAGGAGGCCGTGGCCTTGCTCAGGGCGCAGCCAGAGGCTGGGAGGATCGCTTCCCTCAACGATGCTCTCGAGATCCACAATGCGCTTGAGTTCGAGAGGCACGACATCCTCCCGAGTGTTCTCACCCCGCAGGAACGTGCGACGCTCGCGTCGCGGGCCAAAGCGCTCCGTGGACAGCTCGCTGGCTTCTTCGCGACGATCGACGACACGAACGTCGTCGAGCAGTTGGCCGGCTTCGACCGCGAGTACGTGCATGATCTGCTCCAGTTGATCAGCAGATTCAAGATTGCTAGGAACGTGGGTGGGCAACGGCTATTCGATGCGCTCGTTAGCGCAGGCGTACCGCTATGGGCGATGCTCGGGGACAAATCGTTCGTGAAGGGGCACGACGGGCGACTCCGAGCGATGCTGCTGTCCGATGCCAGGTACGGCGAGCTCCTGGTGAACGCTCACTTGCTGCGGAGCGGGTCCAGCGTGTGCTTCTTGCCGGAGACCCTGAGCGCTGACGATTCGCAGCAGATGCTCAAGAAATACATCGATAGCGAATCGCCTCATCTCAACTACATCGAAGCCATCGCAAATGCGCACGACAACGCTGGCATCGGACTCACCCCGAAGGTCAGGCTCGCAGCACAGCGCCGCGTGGTCGAGCTCACCCAAGCGCTTTTCGCTGACAGATCGAACGTGGTCAGCGGCATCAGTTACGCGGTCGGGATTGACCCGGATCAAGAGGAACCGCTGCGGGATCGGGTCGAGCGCGCTGGTGCCAGGCGGCTTTATCAGCGCACATTCGGCGGCCGGTATCTGAAGTCGTCGATGGGTCGGGACCAGGTTCTGGCCAACTTCACGACGATCATCGGATACATGCACGAGCGAGGACTCCTGGCGTTGCCTTCGTTCCGGAGCGAGATCGGCGTGTTGGAAGGACTGCGGGTAGCGGGGAAGGACACGTACCCGCGAGGGGCCGCGTATAAACACCGTGACAGCTTGACGATCCTCGCCACCGAGGCTTACTACGACTTCCTGCTAAAGGAGGGGACGAAGGTCGAGGATGTCATCGCCTGGTACTTTGGCGACTACATCGCCGAGGCTTTCGGGATCACGGGCTTTGATTTCGCACCCTCGACTGCGACCGGGACCTTCCTCGAACGATGCCGGCACCTCTGCGCGGAGATGGAGAGCATCGCCAAGCAGTTCACCCTCTACTGCGAAGACGGCGAGATCGACCGGGAGCTGCTCGAGATGACATCTGCGCCGCGCCCCTGGGAGAAGATCCCGAGCCTCGTCAAGCGAAAGTACTTACTCAAGAACGGCAACGAAGACTGCGACACCGCCCTGCGACTACTTTTCAGCGATCAGGCGAGAATCAACTTCATCAATAGCGACCTCCGCGCGCCAAGCTTCGTGCAGTTGGTCCTGGATAACCACGTCAATTACGAGGACCTGCACCACTATCAAACAGGGCCCGTCGACTGGCTTGTTTCAGCTGGCCTTGTGTCGGTCGACGACGGCACCGTCGGCTTCAGTTCTCTGCCGAAGATCCTTGTCCTGAAGGACATCAACACGTATGAGGCAGGCCCCTTCGGGCACTACCAGCGGGAAGAGGCCGCCGCTGAAGACCTGGCTGGAAAGGGGTGGCTCAATTTCAGTTCAACTCTGCTCAGCCCGGCCGAGGCGAGCTACTTCAACTTCGTCCTCAACAAGAGCGAGTTCACTGACGGACACGATCTGCGTAACAGATACCTCCACGGCACGAATCCCAACCCTCGCGACGAAAAAGCTCACCGGGAGGCGTACATGCAATTGCTCCGACTGACGCTCGCGCTCTTGCTGAAGATCCAAGACGACTTCGCACTGCACTCGGGCGAGGCTGCCGATGCAGCTCGAGCGCGAGCAGCATGAGATACGGTGCGCGCTCTCGCACGGCGAACAAGTCCGCCCGCTAGCCGAGTCGACAGTCGGTGCCGCCACCGGGCCACCGGTTCATTGATGCACTCCGTTTGCTGCTGTTCAAGCATCGACGCCGAACGCGCGGAGCAGCGGGACGCGGGGGATCATGCGGCGCGGACCGAGCTGGACCGTGGGGATCGTCCCGTTCTCAATGCCGAGCTTGATCGTGCGGTAGTCGACGCCGACGAGCTTGGCGGCATCCTTCATCGTAAGAGCAAGGTGCTCCGGTGAGTGGTTCATAGCCCTTCCCTTCCTTGAGCCAGCAGTGTCAGTCTCCCTTCGTCGCAAGCTAGCACAGATGTGAGCCAAGATCGACACTCTTCTTCGCGAATCGCCGGCGACCTGGAATAGTGGCCTCTATGGCAGACGTCGAGGCATATGACATCAGCGACGAACGAATCGATCTCGGCAGCCGCGTGACGCTTCCGAAGTCCTGGCATGCGCGCGTGTCGGGGGAGCAGGACGTCCCCGGCACGATCACCGTGCGCGTGGAGTGGGATGCGGCGCTCGGCCGCACTGCCGTCGTGTTCGCCGCTCTCGAGCGCGAAGGAGAAGGCGTCGACATCACCAGCCAGATGCTCCGCGAGGTGCGCACGCACTGGATCATGACGAGATCGGCGCTCGAGGTCGTCACGGTCGGCGTCAGCGGAGAGGGTGAGGGCGGCCGCGACCGCATTCCGGTGCGTGAGTTTCTCAGCCGCGTTCAGGCGGAGGAGGGGCGCGAACCCTTGGAGTCCCTGTACGCCGCGATCGCCGTCTATCGCGTCGCGACGGCGATCAGCTACCCCCCGCTCAAGCTCGTCTCCGACACTCTCAAGATCAGTCAGAGCACCGCGACCCGCCTCATGACCCGCGCCCGTGATGCGGGTCTCGCGCCGGAAGTGCGGATCCAGGAGCCGCGGAGGGCGCCGGCGGTCGACCCGTACAACGACCCGAGCCGCCCGCACTACGGACCGTCTCGGCCTGGCCGTCCGTCGATCGGTCTATGACGAGCGCCGTGCGCACGGCGTACCGTCACGCGTTGCCGATGGATGCGACATTGCGAGCCGGGACTTCGTGGGCGGCCCTCCCGCCCTCACGCTGGGGCGACCACCCGGATCCCGGCCGTCGCGGCGGCTCGGGCGAGCTCGTCATCGTAGGTGACGATCTCGTCGGCACCGATCCTCAATGCGGTCGCAAGGTGTATCGCGTCGTTCGAACGCAGCGGAGCATGAGTGCCGGCAGCGAGCAGATCCCCGCGCGTCACGTCGACCAGACTCACCGCATCGAGCACCGCCGTGATCGCATCGATCGAGATGATCGCCGGATGCCGGCCCGCGGCACAGTGCAATTCGGTGTGCAGAAGCCACGACGCCGCCAGGCGTCGAGAGGAATCAATGAGCGCGGCGACGAGCGCTTCGGACTCGGTCTCCTCGATCACCAGTTTCATCGCGGCCGAGGTGTCCAGGTAGGCCACCGTCACCAGCGGCCTCGACTGTCTTCGAGCAGCTCCCGCGTACTCACTGGCGAAACCGCTCGCGTGATGTCTGCCAGCGCATCACTACCGGTGCGGGCCGGCCTTGCCTCGCCTCGTGCGATCAGCCCGTCAAGCGGATCGCCTCCCACGGGCACGATCAGAGCAGCCAGGTGGCCGTTGTTACTGACCAGCACCGATTCGCCTGCCTCAACCCTGCGCAGGATCTCGCCACTGCGGTTGCGCATCTCGCGATGTGTCACGGTCTCCATGGGATACAGTGTAGCGCGCTGTAGCACACGCGGCGCAGCATGAGCATGCCCTCTCGATGACGGCGGCCTCGCTGAGGTTCAGGAACCTCCTGCCCACCCCGCCCTGAATGTCCGACTCCCTAGATTGACCGTCCAGCTGTGCTTAGCACTCTGCACTTCACGCGGGGAATCTGATCTCTTCATTGAGCAATATGCTCAAAATCGCCGTGTCGGAATTTGCCCTCAGATGTTGAAAAATGACGGACTTCGCCGAATGCCTCTGAATGCACGGCAGAACGGCCCATTCTTGCCCACGTTTTGCCCACATTCTGTTTGCGGATAGCTGTTTTCAGACGTAGATCGATGTCGCTACGATCGCAAACAGCCGCGTAATTCCGCGGAATTTGCCGCTCAACGTCGCAGAGCACAATGCTCAAAACGTGTTCGAGTCCCTCCAGGGGCAAAGTGTTGTACCTCTGACCAGGTATTTCTCTTCCGTCAACCACATAGAATTCGGTTTTGCTTCTCGACCGCTTTCGTCCGCCCGCGTTCGTTACCTCCGTGTCCTCAGCCGAATTGAGCCCTGATCCGCGGAAGGATCTCGGCGCCGTAGAGCTCGAGGAACGCCGCCTGGTCGGGGCCCGGCGCGTGGAAGACCAGGTGCCGGAAGCCGAGATCGACGTAGCGCGCGATCCGTTCGACGTGCTCGTCGGGGTCGTCCGACACGATCCAGCGGGATGCGGCGCGCTCGATCGGCAGGGCATCCGCGAGTCGTTCCATTTCGACCGGATCCTCGACGCCCATCTTCTCTTCGGGCGTCAGGGCGAGTGCGGCCCAGTGCTGCGTGGCCGCCAGCGCACGGGCGTGCTCGGTGTCGAACGAGACCTTCATCTCGATGAGCGTGTCGACGGACCCTTCGACCCGAGCGCCCTTGGCGAGTCCGTCGGCGAAGGCGGGCATCAGCGTGTCGGTGTAGAGAGAAGGCGCCTTGCCGGACGTGGTGATGAAGCCGTCTGCGATACGACCCGCCAGGCGCGTCGCGGCGGGCCCCGAACCGCCGATGTAGATCGGCACCGGAGTGTCGGGCCGGTCGTAGATCGTGGCGCTCTCGGTCGTGAAGTGCTCGCCGTGATGGGTGACCCGGTCTTCGCTCCAGAGTTGCTGGATGAGCAGCACGGCCTCCTTGAGCCGCGCGAAGCGCTCCTTCATCTCCGGCCACGCGAAACCGAGCGGGGCCTCGTTGAGCGACTCTCCCGACCCGACCCCGAGCACAACGCGCTCGGGGAACATCACACCGAGCGTCGCGAACGACTGCGCCACGACACCGGGGTGGTAGCGGAAGCCCGGGGTCAGCACGGAGGTCCCCATGACGATCCGCTCGGTCTTCGCCCCGAGAGCCGCGAGCCAGGGGATCGCCGCCGGTGCGTGTCCGTCGGTGTGCTTCCACGGCTGGAAGTGATCGGAGACGAAGACCGAGTCGAAGCCGGCCTGCTCCGCGAGCACGCCGAAATCGAGCAGTTCTCGCGGGCCGAACTGCTCGGCCGAGGCCTTGTAGCCCAGGGTCAGCGGGCGGGTCATCCTTCGCGCACGCCTTCGCTGGTCACCCGGAGCGGCGTGATTCCCGGACCGGCACCCAGTCCGCGCTCGCCGGGAGTGTCGCCGAAGGCCGGGCGCGGTTCGTCGGCATCGGGCAGCGGCGACGCGTGGAAGTGCCACATCTTCCACACCGGGTTGCCGTCTCCGTCATCGCGCTGGTAGATCTCGGTGGCGCGGAGCCGGTTGGCCACTTCTTCGTCCTTGATCTCCCACGTCGCCGATCCGGTGCCCTCGGAACCGATCGCACGCATCGGGAACACTCCCTCGCAGGCGAGCCAGGCCATGTCGCCGGAGACGGTCAGGCGCATGATCTTGATCTCCGGGTATCCGGTGATCTCGATCTCGCGCTGGTACCACTCCCACAGCGCGGTCTTCTCGTCGATCCCGAAGTAGGGATGTCCGTTCGCGTTGAACATCAGGTAGCTGTCACCCGTGGGATACACCGACTGCATCTGCGGAATGATCAACTGGTGGTTGGCCTCCCACCAGTCCTTGTGGAGCGTGAGGATCTCTTCGCGGTCGGTCTCAGCGGTCATCGGTTCTTCCTGTCTCATTCGGGGGTACATGCGGGAGGGCGGAAAGCGTTGCGTCGGCGAACAGCGCCTCGGCCTGCGCGAAATGCGGTGTGAGGAGGTCCACGACACGGCGAGGGTCTTCGAGCATCGGCATGTGGCCGATGTCGGGGAGCAGGATCTGCGTGGTTTTCAGCCGCCTGGCCATCTCCAGGCCGAGCGCGGGCGTGCAGGTGCCGTCGAATTCACCGGTGACGACGAGCGCGGGACACGCCACGTCGGCTGCGCGATCCGTCGAGTCCGAGAAGACGGTGGCCGACCACACTCGCTTCACCGTCTCGACGTCATTGGGGTTCGACAGACGTATGCCGTGATCGATGAGTGCACGATCGGCATACGGGCCGAACGTGATCTCTGGGAACACCTTCTCGAAGGTTCCCGGGATTCCGTAACGGTCGAACAGGTCGATGACGGCGACGGCGTCTGCGCCGTCGAAATTGAGGGAACTGCCCAGCCCCGTGATCGAGACGACCTGCTGCGGCCGGCGGGCGGCGAGGCAGACCGCGAGCGATCCGCCCAGCGATCCACCGACCACGTGGAGCGGTCCTTCCCCGTGAGAGTCGATCACCGCTTCGATGTCGGAGAGCCATTCGTCGAGGCCGAAATCGCCGCACGGTGCGGAGTCGCCGTGGGCGCGCAGGTCGGGCATCAGGTACGTGCGGTCGGCAGGGAGGAGATCGACGACATCGAACCAGATCGCCCCACGCGTATTGATCGGATGCAGGAAAAGCAGCGGAACCGCCGACTCGTCGGTGCCGTCCTGGATCCACCCGGCCAGGTGGCCTGCGGGTCCCTCGACGGCCAGCATCCGTCGCGTGTCGACGGCTCGGTCGCCGGCGAGCGGACGCTGCGATCCGGTCTGTGTCATGGCTCAAAATTACGAAGCGCAGGGCCCTTGGAGCAAGGCGATTCGGGCAAAAACGTAATCCCGTTACAGACTCTTCACGCGGCCGCAACAAACCGCCGAGACCGGCGGTTTCGGCGGTCCACGGCGCCGGGAGAGCGACGTGCGTCAGGCGCGATCAGCGGGAGACGCCAGGAGCGCGCGCAGGTCGCCGAGCGCCCGCTCGACCTGTTCCTTCTCGCCCGAGATCAGGTAGTCGACCATCAGGCCGCGCAGCGCAGCGAGGATCATGCGCGCCAGGCCAGCGCTCCGCTCCGGATCGCCGCCTTCGGCTTCGATGCTGTCGGAGAAGTAAAGCGACCAGTTCTCTATCGCGCTCGCCGCGAACTCCTCGAACTGCTCGGGAGCCTCGAAACGGCGCGAGGCCAGGTGGAAGAAGAGCTGCAGGTCTGTGAGGTGTTCCATGTAGTAGGCCCACCACCGGTCGATCGCCTCTTCCAGGGAAGCGGGGGGCGGAGTGGTCAGCTCCTGGATCGTCTGCTCGCGCACGAGCGACATCACGCGCCCGAGAAGCTCGTCGCGGCTGCCGAAGTGGTACACCAGCATTCGGCTGGAGGTGCCGAGCTCTTCGGCGATCGTGTTCAGCAGGAAGCCGTCGGGTCCTTTGGCGCGGAGGATCTCGGCGATCGCGGGCAGCATCCTCGCGGCGCGTGCCGTCATCGTGGTCCCCTCCCCGCCCCGTGATGACCGTGACACCGGGACGACGCGGACGGGAACGCCCCCATGTTACCGAGCGTCGCTCTCGATCCGGAGGCGCCGTATCGCCAATTCGGCGAGGAGCTCAGCGGCATCGACGAGAACGCCGTCGTCGAACAGGGCGCGAGCGGAGTGATTGGTCTCGGGCGGCAGGGATGCGGCCGCATCCTGCGCACCCACGAAGACGAACGCGCCACCCGTGAGATCGAGGAAGTTCGAGAAGTCCTCCGAGATCATCTCCGGGTGCACCAGGTCCTCATATCGGTCAGGACCGAACAGCTCGGTGACGATCGAGCGCACGAGCACGGCATCCGAGGCGCTGTTCACCGTCGGATACATGTCGGGGCCGGGCGTGACGGATACGTGCATGCCGAGCGCGGTCGCGGTCGACTCGGCGAGCGCTTCGAGTGAGGACTGCAGTTCGCGCAGCGCGGGGACCGTGGTCGCGCGCAGGCTCACTCGGACCGTCGCGGAATCGGGGATCACGTTCGCCGCAGTCCCCGCTTGGAACGCTCCCACGGTGGCGATGAGCGGCGAATCAGCGCGGGTCCGCTGGGCGATGTGGCTCTGGATGGCCTGCACGATGAGTGCTCCGGCGAGGATCGGATTGCTCGCCGCGTGGGGCCGTGCCGCGTGCCCGCCGCTGCCGAACACCTCGATGTCGAGGTTCACGGTGCCGCCCATGAGGATGCCTGGCTTGGTCGTGAATACCCCGGTCGGAAGGAACGAGAACACGTGGATGCCGTAGGAGGCGATCGGCGTCGCCCCCGTGATCTCGAGCACGCCTTCGTCGATCATCGCGGCGGCCCCGCCGTGACCCTCCTCTCCCGGTTGGAAGATCGCGATGACCTGGCCGCGCACGTCCTCCCGGCGTGCACAGAGCAGCCGGATCGCCCCGACCAGAGCGCTCATGTGCAGGTCGTGCCCGCACGCGTGCATGGCGCCATTTGAGGAGGCGAAGCCCGCTCCGGAATGCTCGATCACGGGCAGAGCATCCATGTCGGAGCGCAGCAGGACACTCGGCCCGGGCAGGGCGCCGTCGATGATGACCGCGAGCGACGACAGCGACGCGCCGCGTACGATCCGAACTGGCAAACCATCGAGCTCCGCTTCCAATGCGGCCTGAGTGACGGGCAGATCGAGGCCCACCTCCGGAATGCGGTGCAGAGCGCGGCGAAGGGCGACCAGGTCGCCGGTGGTGTCGGAAGTTGCGGATCTTCGAGCCGCGCGCAGGTCGGTCATGGGTACTCCTCAGTAGTGCGATGCGATTGAAAGCGCCTTGTTTCGATGCGCGCCGAAGCGCGGTGGTTCACGTGCAGCTTGGTTCGATGCGCTCACGCGGCCGCGCGGCTGCAGGCGACGCGGTGGCCGGTCGCGATCTCGTTCAGACCGATCTGATGTTCGTCGCACGACGGACCGGGCACCGGGCACGGGAGGTCGGCGACGCTGCGCCCGACGGAGAGCGTCCGGTCGATGCTGAACGAGCTGGGGTCCCACACGGCGCGAGGGTCGCTCGGCGGCACAGCGTCGATGAGCGCACGGGTGTACGGATGCCTCGGAGCGTCGAGCACCTGCGCCGCGGTTCCCTCTTCGATGATCTGCCCCAGGTACATGACGACGATGCGGTCGGCCAGGCGCCGAACGCTGCCGATGTCGTGGCTCACGAGCAGATATCCGACGCCGGTCTCCTGCTGAAGCTCGGCGAGAGTGCCGATCAGCCGGGTGCGGATCGTCTGATCGAGGCTCGCCGTCGGCTCGTCGAGAACGACGATGTGCGGTTTGGAGACCAGCGCCCTCGCAATGCAGACACGCTGCGCCTGCCCGCCGGAGAGATCGCGCGGATACCGCGTCAGGTACTCGCGGTCGAGTCCGACCCGCTCGAGGAAATCGGCGCCTTGCGCGCGAATCTCCAAGCGGCTCATGTATCCGAGGCGCACCAGCGGCTCCGCGAGGGATCGCGCGACCGACCACATCGGGTCGAGCGACTGATCGGGATGCTGGAACACCATCTGGACGCGCGGGTCGTCGTCGGCGGGATAGCCGGTCTTCGGCGCAGGTCGTGCGGCTGTGTCGTCCGACCACACCACTTTTCCGGCCGTGGGCTTCTGCAGGCCGGCGAGCACACGTGCGGTGGAGGACTTCCCGCTGCCGGACTCGCCGACGACCGCGAGCGTCTCGCCTTCGCTGACGGAGAGCGAGACACCGCGCACGGCGTGTACTTTCGCCCCGCGCTGCGAGTACGTGATCGAGACGTCTTCCAGGCTGACTGTTCTCATGCGTGCGCCCCCTTCGTCGTGCCGGTGCCTTCGGCCGCGGCAACGAGCTCGCGCGTGTACGGATGGTCGGCGCCGTGGAAGATCGCATCGACATCGTTGATCTCGACGATCCGTCCCTTCAGCATGACCACGACGCGCGAGCACATCTGTGCGACGACACCGAGGTCATGAGTGATGAGGAGCACGCCGCGATTGCTGTTCGCCGTGGTGGTTTTCAGCAACTGCAGGATCTGCGCCTGCACCGTGACATCCAGTCCCGTGGTGGGCTCATCCGCGATCAGCACCTTCGGTTCCGACGCGAGCGCCAGCGCGATCATGACGCGCTGATTCATCCCCCCGGAGAGCTGGTTGGGGTAGGCCCGACTGACCCGCTTCGGATCGACGATCCCGACCTGCTCGAGGAGCCCCTCGATCTCGGAGGTCAACGCCGTTCCCGGCCGTCGCCCGAGATGCGTGAGCAGCCGGGTGAATTGGTTGCCGATGCGCATCGTGGGGTTCAGGGCCGCTTTGGCGTTCTGGAACACGATCGAGATCGGCGGGCGGGCGACCACGCGTCCATCCGTCATGAACACATCTCCATCGAGCGACGCCGTGCCCGCGACCGGTGTGATCGCACCGGGGAGGAGCCCGGTGAGGGCGAGCGATGTCATCGACTTACCCGAGCCCGATTCGCCGACGAGCCCGACGATCTCGCCGCTGCGGACCTCGAACCCGACATCGTCGAGGATCTTCGCACCGGAGGGTGCTGTCGCCGTGAGGCCGGCGAGGTGAAGGGTGGTCATCGGATCATCCTTTCGAGGCGGTCGCCGATCATCTGGAAGGCGGATGCGGCGGCCAGGATCATCAGACCGGGGAAGAGGGCGGTCCACCAGGCGCCGAGGAGCACGTCTCCCGTGCCTTCGGCGATCATCGCGCCCCATTCCGGTGTCGGCGGCTGCACTCCGACGCCGAGGAACGAGAGCCCGGCGATGTCGAGGATCGCCCACGCGGCGATCAGCGGCGCCTGCACGAGCGGGGCGCGGAACGAGTTGGGGAGCACGTGCTGGACGGCGGATACGAGGGTCGTGGAACCGCTCACCTTGCTCGCGGCGACGTAGTCGGTGGAGCGTACCTCCAGCGCCTGCGATCGCGTGAGCCTGATGTACTGCGGGATGAAGGCGATGGTCACGCCGATCGCTGCGTTGATCGCGCTGTTGCCGAGCGACGCCGTGATGATGAGCGCGAGGACGAACGAGGGGAACGCCATCAGCATGTCGGTGATCCGCATCACGACGACGTCGAACCAGCCGCCGATCGCGGCGCTCAGGGCGCCGATCACGCTTCCGAGGATCAGGCCGATCAGCGCGACGCTCAGAGCGAGGGTCAAGTCGATCTGGGCTGCCATCATGGTGCGGACGAAGACGTCGCGGCCGTACTGATCCGTGCCGAACGGATGCGGCCAACTGGGTGGTTGGAGGGCGAGATCCGGCTGGGCGACCGTGCCACTGCCCTGGAAGATCGGGGCGACGAACGACAGCAGCACCATCAGGGCGATGATGACGATGCCGGCGACGAAGCCGGCGTTTCCGGTGCGCATCGCCCAGAGCCGGTTCGGAGTGCGGCGCTTCGCGCCGCTCGGCGCGGGGAGCGGGGCCTGCGTGTTCTCGAGAGTCATGCTGCCGCCTTGAACTGCACTCGGGGGTCGACGAAGGTATAGAGGATGTCCAGCACCATGTTGAGCGTCACGTAAACGATCCCGACGATGAGCGCGAAGCCGCGCAGAGCGTTGAGGTCATGGGACTGTAGCGCCTGGTAGGCGTACTGCCCGATGCCGGGCCAGGAGAACAACTGCTCGATGATCACGTTGCCGCCGAGGAGGAAGCCCGTGACGATGCCGATCGTGGTGAGGACCGGCAGGAGCGAATTGCGCAGGCCGTCTCGAAAGAGGATCGACGCGGGCGAATAGCCGAACGAACGCGACGTGCGTGCGAAGTCCGATGCGAGAGCGCGGATCGTCGCGGCCCGGACGACCTTGATGATCGAGGGCGAGGCGACGATCCCCAGGATGATCGCCGGAAGGGCGATCGTGGAGAGCGAGGCCGCGAACAGCGCGAGGTCACCGGTCAGCAGTGAGTCGACCGTGTACATGCCGGTGATGCCGGGCGGTGGCGCGAAACCGCGGGGGAGTCGCCCGATCGGGCTCGGGAACCATCCGAGCGTGTTGCAGAACAGGACGATCGCCAGGAGCGCGATCCAGAACGTCGCGGTCGAGGATGCCGTGATCGTGACGATGCGCGCGATGAGGTCGGGGATCCGCCCCTGTCGGGCGGCCGCTGCGACGCCGAGCAGGACGCCGATGACCAGTGCGACGAGGAGGGCCGCGAGGCTGAGCTCAAGCGTGGCCGGCAGCCGGGTCATCAGCTCTTGCAGGACCGGCTGCCCGGTGCGAGTCGATGTACCGAAGTCGAACTGGGCCAGGCCCGCGAGGTAGGTCCCGAGCTGCACGATCAGCGGCCGGTCGAGGCCGAACTTCTCGCGAAGCGCCTCCACCTGAGCCTCAGTGGCGTACTGCCCGGCTTGGACGCGTGCGGCATCGCCGGGCAGCATCTGGGTCACGACAAAGATGACCAGTGCGATGCCCAGCATGCTGACGAGTGCGGTCAGCACCCGGTTGACGATGAATCGGGTCATGACGACTCCTCTCGGCGAAGACGGATGGCGGATCTGTGAGCCGGCGGTGCGGGCAGGGCTCAGAAGACCTGCCCGCACCACCGCGCATCAGTCTTCGAACGTGAGGTA
Organism: Microbacterium sp. zg-B185; assembly: GCF_030246885.1. Taxonomy (NCBI): domain Bacteria; kingdom Bacillati; phylum Actinomycetota; class Actinomycetes; order Micrococcales; family Microbacteriaceae; genus Microbacterium; species Microbacterium sp. zg-B185. Next base: position 2,318,251 of record NZ_CP126739.1, on the reverse strand, counting down.
CTCGAAGCGCGGGAACTGGTCGTCGGGCCGGGTGAGGCCGGTGAGACCCTCGGCGGCGACGATCACCTGGTCGCGTGTGTACAGGTAAGCCCACGGTGCTTCGTCGAGGGCGATCTGCTGAGCGGCCTGGGCGAGTTCGGCGCGGCTCTCGGCAGTCGGCTGGAGCATCGCTTCGGCCAGCAGGGCATCGAACTCCGGGTTGTCGAAGCGTGCGTAGTTCGTGAACGCGTCCGACTTCAGCAGGAAGTTCATCTGGTAGACCGCGTCTTCACCCCACGAGTACCAGCTGCCGAGGAAGAGCTGCATCGTCCCGTCCGACAGCGCCGTGTTGTACGCGGCATCCGTCATCTGATCGACCGTGATTTCGATGCCCGCCTCGCCGAGCGCACTCTGGATGAAGGTGGCGGCCTCGACCATGGTCGGGTCGGAAGACGTCGTCGAGAGCTTGAGGCTCAGTCCTTCGGCGCCTGCTGCTTCGAGCAGGGCCGCGGCCTTGTCGACATCCGTCCCGTAGGCGACCTGAGTGCCGTCGTCGTCGAGCGCGCCGATCATCGGATACGGAACCGGGCCGTAGGCCGTTCCCGCGAACCCTTCCATGACCTGCTCGCGCAGGGCATCTGTCGGAATCAGGTAGGAGATGGCCTGGCGGACGCGGACATCCTGCAGCGGCGCGTAGCCGAGGTTCATGCCCATGTACACGAGGTCGGATGACTCCGTGCCGTATACCGTGACGCCCTCGGTGCTCTGCGCCTCCGATGCCAGTGCGGGCGGAAGCCCGAACGAGACGTCGATGGATTCGTTCTGCAGGGCAAGGAACGCCTGTTCGGGGCTGGGCATGTTCTGAAGCGTCACCGTCTCCGGGGCGCTGCTCATGTCGGTGATCGTGTACTCGGGGTTCTTGGTGAGGATGATGCTCTGGCCAGGGGTCCATTCGGAGACCTCGTACGGGCCGGACGCGACCGAGTTCGTGGCGAAGTAGTCCGTGGCCCACTCCTCCTGGCTGTTTTCCAGGGCGGCGTCCTCGCTGAGGATGCCGAAGGTCTGGAACGACAGGAACTTCTCCAAGACCGGCGACACACCCGTGGTCACGATCTCCACAGTGGTGTCATCGACGGCGCTGATGCCCGTCGAAGGATCGGCGATGTTCAGGTAAGTGCCGAAGACGCCGGTGTAACCGGCATCCGACAGCGAACGCTGAAGCGTGTAGACGACATCGGATGCAGTGAGGTCATCCCCGTCGGAGAACTTCAGGTCGGGCTTGATCGTGATCGTGAGAAGCGTGCCGTCCTCGTTGTACTCCGCAGAGTCGGCGATCGCGGGAACGTACTTCTCCACGCCGCGCAGGTAGCCGTCGACCTCTTCGTACTCCTGGTTGAACAGCGTCCCGTAGATGTTGGCGAGGACGGCGTACCCTGTCGGGGCTTTGAACTGGATGGGATCGAGGCTGTCGACGTCGCCGTATCCAACGATGATGTCGGTGCCCGCTTCAGTGCTGCCTCCCTGCTGGGGGGTACTGCACCCCGCAAGCACGAACAGAGATGCCGCGGCGAGCAGGGGGAGCGCACGCCTCGTGGTGTGAATTGCCATGGGCCAACTTCTCCTAGGGGTTCGGTGGTGCGGGAGCGGGATGTGGTGCGGTGTGTGGGTTGCGGGTTGCGGGTTGCGGGTCTGCGGTCTCAGGCGGGGGAGATCAGTTGCGGTGAGAAAGACCGAGCATGCGTCCCGCACGCTCGACCTGGCCGACGAGATCGTGGCTCTCGACGGGCATGAGGGCGACCTCGTCCGCCCCGGCAGCGCCGAGCGCCTCGATCGCCGCCAGAGCCGTGGGGCCGTCGCCGCAGATCGAGACGCGGTCGATCCAGCTGTCGGGCATCTCGGCGAGCAGCTTCTCGCGACCGCCCGCCGCCAGGATCGCGTCGAGCTCATCGCTGATGCCGGCCGCTTTGCTCAGCTCGCCGGAGCCGAGCGAGAGATAGTCGGCGACCACGGGCCGAGCGGCCGCTCGCGCCTCTTCGACGGTGTCGGCGAGCGAGAAGACCGCGAACGCGGTGATCTTCGTGTGCCCGCGCCCGGCGGCCGTGGCAGCAGCATCGATCACCCGGCGGGAGTTCGCGACGAACTCCGGCGTGCAGAGCACCGACATGAGCACGCCGTCTGCGATCTCACCCGACAGTGCGGTCATCTTCGGGCCGGTCGCGCCGATGTAGATGGGCGGCGGGAACTCGGGAGGGAACGTCAGTTTCACGCCATCGAAGGTGAACCGCCCCTCGGACGTGAGAGTCTCGCCCTCCAACAGCGCCCGTACCGAGCCGACGGTCTCACGCATCGCGCCGAGCGGCGCGCTCTGCGGCTGGCCCATCTGCTCGAGCCAGAACTTCACACCGGAGCCGAAGCCGAGCGAGAAGCGGTGGGGGTAGGCGCCCGCGAGGGTCGCCGCCTCCATCGCCGACAGCGCGGGGTGGCGGACATAGATCGGGAGCAGCCCGATGCCCACGTGGATGCGCTCGGTCGCCCCGAGGACGACCGCAGCGCCCGAAACGCCACCGGTGAAGAAGTAGTCCTCGCTCACCCAGACGCTGTCGAATCCCGCGGATTCGAGCGCTTTCGAGGTTTCGGGGAGCAGGACGGGAGGCAGCGTGCTGCCGAGGACGAATCCGATCGAAGTCATGCGAGAGTCTCCTGGTTGGGTTGGCCGGTGATCAGGTGGGCTGGGTCGAAGCGGGGCAGGCCCTCGACGAGCGTGCGGGCGGATCCGCCCACGTCGAGAGCGGTGATGAGACCGTCACGGTGTCGGAACACATCGACGCCGTGGCATCGCCATGGGCGTCCGTCTGTCGTGGATCCGCTCTCTCGCCAGAGCACGGCGACCGCGGAGTCGCCTTCGATCACGTCGACGAGCTCGAAGATGAGGTCGCCGAAGATGGTCTCCTGGAATCTGAAGTATGCGAGGGCGATCGTCGGGCCTCGCAGGATCGGGTACGACGGGAACCGGACGGCGATCTGCGGATGCATGAGCTCTGGTAGTGCGTCCGCGCGCCCAGCGAGGAAGTGGCCGTAGAACTCGCGCACGGGCGACGGCATCCGTTCGAGGAGATCGGTGTTCCGTGAGGCGTCCGCGGGCGCATCGCGTCCGAGCAGGGCGGGGGTCTCTCTCTGCGTCGACATCTGCTCCTCCGTCAATTCCGGGCGATCCGGTAGCCGCCGTCGAGTGGGATCACTACGCCGGTGAGCGAGTCGAACTCGGGGCGGCACATCGCGACGACGGCGTCGGCGACCTCCGCGCGCGACACGAATCTGCCCAACGGTGTGTTCTGAAGGTCGCGAGCGATGGCATGCGGATCGATCGCGTCCATCACGGGCGCGCTCTCCACGATCTGCCCCGGTGAGACCGCGTTGACCGTGATCTCCGGAGCGAGCTCGATCGCGAGCGTCGGCGTCAGCGCTTCGAGCACCGCCTTGCCGAGGCCGTAGTTGCCGTGACGGTGCCTGCTCGCCGAGCTGGCAGATATGTTGATGATCCGTCCGCGTCCCGCTTCGCGCATGCCGGGCGCGACCAGACGCGAGAACTGTCGAGCCACGCCGGCATGCGCCTGGAGGGATCCGAGGAACGCATCATCATCGGCGGCCACGACGGGCGCGGCATCCCACGGGCCGAAGTTGTTGATCAGGATCGTCACCGGTCCGCCGAGGCGGTCCGCAGCTGCCAGCACGATGTGCTCGGCGGCATCCGGGGTCGTCAGGTCACCGTGGACGGCGACGACGGAGGCTTCGCCGACGGCGTCCGGAAGATCGATCCGCTCGCGGCGACCGTGCACGGCGACCGAGGAACCGAGCGCTGCGAAGTGAGCGGCGATCACCTGCCCGAGGCCGGCCGAGGCGGCGGTGACGAGCACGCGTTCCTCCGACCAGGCCCGCTGGGGAAGCGCCCGGGCGGCGATACCGCCGGAGTGGTGCTGCGGCGTGGGGAACTCGCCCATCCAGAGCGTCCCGAGGTCGGCGTCATCCGTGTAGACGGCCAGCTCGATGAGGGCGTCGTGTGAATGGGAGAACAAGAAGAGCTTGCGCGATGCCGGGCGACCCGCGTCGCATGGAGCGATGACGAGAGTGCGCTCGTCGTTGCTGAGTGAGGTCAGTCCGGAGCGCTGAGCTGCCGTCAGGGCGTCGATCACGACGCGCAGCGTCTCGCGCAATTCAGCGACGGTGCCTCGTGCCCCGTCGATGTCCAAGACCGTCTCGTCTGTGCACAGCGCCTCGACGTCGGCGCTGCCACCGCGGAGGGCGGACGTCATCCGTGCGCGTCGCACGGTCGCAGTCTCAGACATCGGCCAGGTAGGCGGCGGCGGACTTCGGGAGGATCGCCGCGGCATGCAGATTGTCGACGTACTCGCGCAGGATGCCGCGACGCTCGACGGCACTGCGAAGAGCGGCCGACGCCCCGGCGTCGTCGCCGGCTCGGGCAAGCAGGACGCCCTTCCAGAGCGTGGGCTCCGGGTCTGCGCCGATGGTCTCGGCCGCCGTGTCGAGCGCCAGGATCGCGGCCTGCAGCGCTTCCCCGGTAGTCGGGGTGTCGCGTGAGAGCAGCCCCGGGGTGAACACCGCATTGCCGAAGACGGTGTGCGCGCGGCTCAGGCCGACCAAGCGGCGGAGCTCGACCAGGGGAAATTCCGCGTCGTCGACTCGGACGTCCATGATGCGGTTACTCCACGGGCGTGCGCCCGCTGTGCCGTCGACCACGACGAGGGATGCGGACATCCTTCCGCGGGCGTCGCCGCCTGCGGCTTCTGCGGCATCCATCGCCGCGAGGATCTTGTCGGCGAGGTCTCCGGACGCGGTGACGTAGGCATCCAGCATCGCGGGCACCACATCGCCGTTCGCGAGCATGTTGCCCAGCACGACGACCTGGTCGCCCGCCAGATCGCCACGGTGCGCCACGCAGCTGTCGCCGGTGAACCGCGCGGTGGTCCCGGCCGCGTCGATCATCGCGACCTGGCGCAGTTCGCGCTCAGGGTCGGCCGTGACCAGCGCGGCCATCGCCTCTTCAGCGCTCGCGCCATCCGCCATCGACGCCAGCCCATCGGGGCCGTACGCCGGCTCTACGAACGACTGCGTCGCCACGGCGCCGACGCCTGCTTGGGCGAACGTGACCACCCGGCCGAGCGCGAAATAGTGCGACTGGCTGGCGACGCCGAGCTGGCCGGTCTCGGGGTCCCTCGCGACGATGGAGTACGTCATCCCGCGTTCACCTCGACGCGTGCGAGGTGCTGCGTCAGCAGGGCGATCACATCGGCGGGTGCTTCGAGCATCGGGAGATGCCCGATTCCCGGCACGATCACGTGCGGTGCACCGAGCTGCTCGGCCATGTACGCGCCCGCCTCCGGGGTGCAGGTGACGTCATGCTCGCCCGTCACGATGGTCGCGGGGCAGATCACGTTCTTCGCGTGCGATCGGACGTCGGTCGCACCGGCCGCGAGCCAGACGCGGCGCACATCGTCCGGTCCGTTCGGATTGGTGGTGGCGAGCGTCTCATCGATCACCTGGCGCGATGCGTACGGTCCGAGCGACGACTTCGGGATGACCTCGCTGAACATCTCCGGCACCGTCATGGTCTCCAGCGACGAGATCACGGCGACGGCCTCGCGGTTGGCGCTGAACAGCTGGCTGCCGAACGCCATGAGCGAGATCACGCGGTCCGGGACGACGCTCGCGATGAACGTTGCGAGAGGTCCGCCGAGCGAGCCGCCGACGATGTGGAATCGCTCGACCCCGGCCGCGTCGACGGCGGCGAGACAGTCTTCGACCCACAGGTGCGCCGCGTATTCACTCGCCGCATCCGAATCGCCGAATCCGCGCATGTCGGGCACGATGCAGAACCGATCCGCAGCGAACGCCGGGACGACGTGCGCCCAGGCCGCGCCGCGCAGGTTGATGGGGTGGATGAAGAGGATGGGCGCCAGCTCCGAGGCCGGGTCGCCGTACGTGTTGACGGTGAGACGCCCCGCGGGGCGCTCGAGCACGATGCGCGTCATTTGCCCACCACGCTGATGGGTTCGACGCCCGGGACGAAGCCGAGGCCACGCTGGTCGGTCGTGTCGTCGAATGCGGGGCGCGGGCTGTCGCCGGCGGGAAGCGGCGAGCAATGGAAGTGCCACATCGTCCAGGTGGGGTTTCCCTGTCCGTCATCGCGCTTGTAGATCTCCGTGGCCCGCACGAGCCGCGGAGCGTCGGAGGCCTCGACATCCGCTTCTGCGGCATCCGCTTTCACCCGGCTCGGGAACACACCCTCCGCGCAGAGGTAGGCGAGATCGCCGACGACGTCGAGTCGCATGATGACCACTTCGGGCATCGCGATCTCGAGTCGCGTGCTGTAGAACTCCCACAGCTTCGTCTTCTCTTCGAGATTGAAGTACGGGTGTCCGTTGAGGTTGAACATCAAGTAGGCATCACCCGTGGGGAACACCTTCTGCATCCGGGGGATGTCGAGGCCGGCGTTCGCCTCCCACCAGTCCCTGTGGAGCTCGAGGATGGTGGCCTTGTCGTCGTCGAGGGTGGACTTCGTCACGTGTGGTGGTCCTTTCTGGTTCGGACCCCGGTGTTGCAGGAGCCGGGGCCTGCTGTCACGAGCAACGTAATGCGATTACGTATCCGTGCGGTGTCGTTCTGTTTCGGCGCAGTAACAACCTGGCCGCGGGGTGCCGTCCGGGTGGTGCGATCTCACCCGGACGGCGGGTGTTGAGCAGACCTACTGGTCGGCGGTCACGGAGAAGCTCTCGCCGTAGGGCAGGTAGCCGAGGCCACCGCGAGAGTTGTAACTGTCGCCGAACGGCTGTCGCGGGCGATCCAGCGGCGAAGTGGGTGAGCAGTGGAAGTGCCAGATCTTCCACTCGGGGTTTCCATCGCCGTCATCGCGCTGGTAGATCTCCGTCGTGCGGATGAACTGGTTCGGGGCCGTCGCGGTCTCGAAGTTGCCCTCGCACACGAGCCACGCCATGTCGCCCTTGACCGTCAGTCGCCAGATGTGCATCACGGCGGGCAGCTCGCGGGGGGTGTCCTTGAAGTACTCCCAGAACGCAGTGAGCTCTTCGCGACCGAAATACGGATCGCCGCTCAGATTGAAGTTGAGGAACGAATAACCGGACGGGAAGCACTCTCGCATCAGCGGGATGTCCCATTTGTGATTGGCCACCCACCAGTCGCGGTGCACCTTCAGAATCGCCTCGCGGTCCTGCTCTTCGGTCACGGAAACCCTCCTCGATAAGTCGAAAGTGGCGATGATTTCATCGCTTTGGGTTTAACGTAATTGGATTACGTTTCCGTCACGTGTCGAAGTCGTGTCGGCCAGATCAAGCTGTGCATTCCGGTCTGGAAGCGGTCGTGTATGCGCATTCGCGCGCCCCACGTCGTGGTCATCGCGCGTGATCGTCGGGAAACACGGCCTTCACAAGAGCCTGCCAAGCTCGCCTCGGAGGGAATCTCATGCTCGACTATCTGAACGTGCTCAGAACATTCGTGGCTGTAATGGAGTGCGGCACGATGGCCGAGGCGTCTCGGCAGCGCAGGTACACCGCCGGCGCGGTGACGCGTCAGATGGGATGGCTGCAGCAACATCTCGGGATCCGGCTGTTTGAGCACGAAGGGAGATCCATCCGGCCGACCACCGAGGCTCAGCAACTCGTCGATGCCGCGCGGAGCGTGATCTGCGAGGCGGATTCGTTCGATCGGAATGCCCGGAGCCTGGTGTGGGTGGGCGAAAAGCTCGTGCCGGGTCGAGCCGGGCCTCGTCGAACATCGAATGGGACGTAGCTCCCCACGAGAAGCCCGGCGCCAACAGTGGTGGGGCTGTTGGAATCAAAACGACGATTCGCTGAAATTTGCGGCCTGCACGTTTCGTGGGGGTGGTCACAGGCATTCGGCATTCAGCTTCAACACGCGCGCTTCATTCGCCGTCGACAGCGATCGGTTGATTACAGCGTTCCCGCAAAGCGGAGGTACCTGTGACCGCTGAACAAAGCAGGTCACCAAACGCGCCACTAAAGGGGACGCTCGGTGACCTGCCAATACCGTTCAAACTCAGGGACGAATGACGCTGACGACTGGAGCTCTGCTCGATCGGCCGCGGTCAGTTCGCGGCCGTCCGAAATCCAGGCGTCCCGCGGTCGTATGCTCGGCCAACGTCGGTCGTAGTGGAAGTGTGACTCCCACTGTTCGACCCAGGCGGACAATCGATGTTGGAGCAGCGCTGAGTCCGAGAGATGCTGGCGTGGTGCTGTCGTCCCGCGAATCCCAAAGCGGGGTGCTGCTACCGCAGTCGGGAAAAAGCCGGAGAGTTCTCACGGTCCCAGTTCCGTTCAACGTCGCTCCCGCTTCGCCGCAGCGTGATTGCGGTGCAGCTGCTCAGGCGACCATGGCGAGGTCGAACGCGGCGGCGACGCCGGCGTTGCGGATGTCACCGCCTGTCACGTTGACGCCGGCGCGTAGAGCGGCGTGTGCCCGCGTGGCTGCCTCCCAGCCGAGGTCGGCGATCGCGGCGACATAGGGCAGCGTGGCGTTAGTAAGAGCTCTTGTGGCGGTGTGTGGCACTGCTCCCGGCATGTTCGCCACGCAATAGTAGAGCGTGTCGTGTACTTCGAAGGTTGGTGCATCATGGGTCGTCGGCCGCGATCCTTCGAAACATCCGCCTTGATCTATCGCGATATCGACCAAGACTGCGCCGGGCTTCATGGTGGTGACCATATCGTCTGTGACGAGCTTCGGCGCGGCAGCTCCCGGTATCAGCACTGACCCGATCACCAAATCGGCATCGGCGACCTGTTCAGCGATGTCGAGGCGAGTGGACGGGCGCGTTTGAAGTGCGGCGCCATATCGGTGCTCCAGCTCGCGCAGACGCGGGAGCGAGATGTCGATCACCGTTACGTCAGCGCCTAGGCCGATCGCGTTGGCAGCAGCGTGCTCGCCGGCGACTCCGCCGCCGAGCACGACGACTTTCGCCCGCGGTGTTCCCGCGACCCCTCCCAGGAGCGTTCCCCGCCCCCCAGATGCGCTCAGGAGGCTGTACGACCCGACGGAAATCGACAGACGCCCAGCGACCTCGCTCATCGGTGATAGCAATGGCAGCGACCGATCGACGAGCTGTACCGTCTCGTAAGCGATCGCGGTGATTCCCGACGCGACTAAGGCGTCCGTTAGTGGCCGGTCCGCGGCCAGATGAAGGTAGGTGAAGAGAGTCTTGCCGGGGGCGAGGTGGCGGAACTCCTCAGCCACGGGTTCCTTGACCTTCACGATCAGCTCGGCGTCGCCCCACACGTCGTTGGGATCCGCGACCAACGTTGCTCCCGCCGAGCGATAGTCGGCGTCCGGAATTCGCGAACCTAGGCCGGCGCCCGACTGGATGAGTACACGGTGGCCTCGTGAGACGAGCGCATCCACCCCGGGGGGAGTGATGCCGACGCGGTTCTCATGGTTCTTGATCTCTGCGGGGATGCCAATGCGCATGGTGCTCCTTGTGTTGGAATAACCCAAGATTCGCACTCGGTTCGGCCGACGCATTCGCCACCGAAGAATTCACTGCAGATCGCACGCCGAACTGTAGAATCATCGAAATCAACTTGCGGCGCTGAGGGGGAACGAAGATCGTGCGGAACGAGGCGCTGGATCCGATCGATGCGACGTTGGTCAATGAACTTTCACGTGACGCGCGTGCGACCAATGCCCAACTTGCAAACAGTGCGGGCGTGGCCGCATCGACGGCGCATGCTCGCTTGCGCTCGCTCGAATCGCGACAGGTCATTACCGGGTATCACGCCGCCATCGACCAAGCTCGTTTGGGGCGCGGTCTACAAGCAATGATCGGAGTTACCCTGCGGCCCGGTTCGCGCCAAGAGAGCATTACAGCGTTTGCGGAGGCAGTGCAGCGACTGCCTCAGGTCATTCAGACATTCTTCGTCGGTGGCAGTGACGACTACATCGTGCACGTGGCGGTCCAGAACTCCTCCGCTCTCCGCGCGATGGTGGTAGAGCACATCTCGGGACAACCGAGCGTGGCATCAACCCGGACGAGTGTGATTTTCGCGCATCACCGCAACGCGGTCGTCAGCGGATTCGACTGACTTCTGCCACGCGAGAGATATGCGGTAGAACACCGCCAAGCCAGGCGGAAGGGCGGTTGCTGTGTGCGGCATCCGCTCCGGCGCGTCGCGGTCTGCGGGGGATTCGCGCCGTCGGCAGCGGCCGAACTCGCGAACCCACGAGCAACCACTTGCCGAAAGGATGCCGCCGGTCCCGCTCTCTCGGGCTACTCCACCGAGAGGATTGGCCGCACACCAGCGGCTTCGGCGTGGGTCAGCGTGGCGCTGTTTCTTGTCGTGGTCGCGTGGGGGAGGGGGAGCAGCGCATCCTCGTCGGTGACACCGTCCAAACCCGCCGCAACGATCGGCTCACGGGCGTCGAAAACCGTACGCAATGGATCGTGCGCGGCAGCCGCGAGGAGTTCGTCGATCTGGTGTCGATTGGCGACAGCGGCGAGTTGCGGCGAGCGTCTGCCGAGTATGCGCGGGAGCATTTGCAGCTCGCCTACGCGTCGACGGTGCATGGAGTGCAGGGCGACACAGCCGATGCCTCCGTGGTCGGGCCGGATGTGGATCGCGGCGGGCCTCTACGTTGGTCTCACTCGCGGCTGCACAAAGTCGCGATTATGGTCGCGCGAACGGATGCCGCCGCTCGTGAGTGTCTCGCCGAGTCCATGCAGCGCGGCACACCGGAGTTGACGATGCAGGATGCCGTGCGCCCGGCTCAGGCGGAGACGCGGCGCGCTGCGCGGAGTCGCGAGGCCGCGATGGCGACGGGTCCGGTTGTGGGGTGCCAAATGTGGGGCGTGGGATGGGGATGTAGCGGCGTTCGATTCGCGCCGCGCTCAGCGGGCAGGTGCTCGGCCAGGCTTTTCGTGCGTAGCAGGAGCCTGCGTCCTGTGCTGGAAAGCCAGATATCTCTCAGCGGCGCGGTGCCGAACGGCATTCGTCTGCGCGTGCAGGGCGGTCGCAATTCCATTCCGGATTATCGGATTCAGCTGCGCCATCGGAGCATCTGTCAGGCGCTCGACGTGAAAATCCTCAAGCGCGTTTCGGACGCTCATCGCGACGATCAGAGCGGACCCCTCATCTTGCGCGGACAGGGCCGGAACCGCGAGTCTGTCGTCCATCTGCACACGAAACGCTCCCGCGCGGGAGAACCATCGGGCAACTTTCGGTCTCTGATCGCGCTCTCGACCGTGCATCGGTTCCGTGGACGTTCATGGATCGGCTTCTGCGACCGTCAGCGTCGCCCGCGAGGTTGACGATCGGGTTCGGGCGGCGGTGCAGAGCCCTCGCCGCCGACCGTCAGCGTCGCTATGCGGAGGCTCTCAGGGGCTCGAGCGCGGCCAGGACGAGGTCGAGGCCGAAGATGAACTCCTCCGCCGGGTCGTAGCCGGCAGCGACGAGCCCCAAGGCGGACTCGTTGAGGAAGGGGAACTGATCAGGAGGAAGCTGAGGCAGGTAGACCTCCTCGGTCATGTCCGCGAGTTCGTCGGCGGTGTCGAACGGAAGGCTGGCCTCCTGCAGGGCGTGACCGTAGACATAGCTGTTGAGCAACCAGTTGGCGTGCGTTGCCATCAAGACTGAGAAGCCGGCCTTTCGCAGGCAGGCGGTGACCGCTTCGCGGTGGCGGAGGTTCGCGGGCCCGGGCTTGGTCCGCGACTCCATCAGGGCGATCGCCCAGGGATGGCGGGCCAGAACCCGTCGTGTCGATAGCGCCTCCCGTCGCATCGCCGACTGCCAGTCGGCTTCTTCGGGCGGGGGTTCGATCTCCTGGAACACGATGTCGATCATGGCGTCCAGCAGGTCGTCCTTGCTCGCCACGTAGTGGTAGAGCGACATGGCGCCCGCGCCGAGCGCGCCGGCCAGGCGGCGCATGCTCAAGCCGTCGACCCCCTCGCGGTCGGCGAGCCGCACCGCCTCCGACACCACCCGCTGCTTGCTCAGCCCCGCGTCTGATGCCGCTGGGCGTTGTTCCTTCGCAGACACACGTCTCCTCGCTCGCTAGAACCGCTTGACAAATCGTACAGCGTACGGCGATAGTACATCGTACGACGTACGGCGTACGAGCCAGCGAGGGTCGCGGCTCCGTGTGAGGAGGCTTCTGTGGGAATCGAACTGCGACTGAATGCGGGAGAACACCCGGCGACCATGCGGGCCGTCGTCCAGCACCGCTACGGCCCGCCTTCAGTGCTGGCGTTATCCGAGGTTGGGGTCCCGTTGCCCCGTCGAGGCGATGTGCTCGTCAAGGTGGGCGCGGCCTCGGTGCATCCTGGCGACTACTTCGTCCTGACCGGGAAGCCGTACATGGTGCGTCTGGTGTTCGGGCTCCGCCGGCCACGCCACGGCATCCCCGGCATTGACCTCGCCGGCGTCGTGGCGGCGGTCGGAAGCGATGTCACCGCCCTTCGCCCCGGCGACGAGGTGTTCGGATGGAGCACCGCGGGAGCGCTCGCGGAGTACGCCTGCGTCCCGGCGGACAACCTGGTGCCGGTGCCCGGCAACGTGTCGGTCGTCCACACGGCGGCGGTGCCCACGTCGGGCATGACGGCGCTGCAGGCGTTGCGCAAGATCGCGAACGTCGGGCCAACCCAGACGGTGCTGGTCACGGGCGCGTCCGGCGGCGTGGGCTCCTTCGCCGTCCAGATCGCCAAGGCTTTCGGCGCCGAGGTGACCGGTGTGTGCAGCACCCGCAACATCGACTTGGTCCGCTCACTCGGCGCCGACCACGTCGTCGACTACACGAGGACCGACTTCACCCGGAGCGACAAGCGCTACGACGTCATCCTCGACAACGTGGAAGCCCAGCCCCTGGCGGCTGTCCGCCGAGCGCTGACGCCCACCGGCATCCTGATCCCCAACAGTGGACGGGGTGGCCGCTGGCTCGGCCCCATCCGTCGGATCGTCAAGGCGCGCCTGCTGTCCGGGTTCACCCGTCAGCGGCTGAAGCCCTTCACGTCGATCGGGAAGCGTCAGGACCTGGTCACCCTGGCCGACCTGCTGACGACGGGGCAGGTCAGGGCCGTCATCGATCGCACCTACGCGCTCGATGAAGCTGCCGACGCCCTCCGCTACGTCGCGGCCGGCCACACCCAAGGGAAGGTCGTGATCACCGTCTGAGGACCGAGCCAACGAGAAGGACTCAACCCGTGCGAATGCACGCTCAGACTACGCCGCTCCGGCGGAAGGACCGCTCCTCTTGAAAGAAGAACCGATGACCATCCGAACGAAAACCTTGCTCGACAACCCGCCGGTCTCCGTGCAGGCCAAGCTCGCCGCCGCATGGACCAGCCTCATGTTCCTCGTCATCTACATCGACTACTTCCACCTCTACCAGCCCGGCGAGATCGACGAGATCAGGGGTGGCGTCATTTTCGAGTTCGACATCAGCGCAACATTGATGTCCATCTTCTTCGCGATCATCGCGATCCCGGCCGTGATGGTGATGCTCTCCATGACGCTGCCTGCCCGGGTGAACCGCGTCACGAATCTCGTCATTGCATCGCTGTACATCCCCGCCGTGGGGATGAACTTTTTGGGGGCGCCCTCGGATTATGCCTTCTACTACGCCCTCACCATCGGAGTCGAAGTGCTGATCCTGGCCTTCATCCTGCGCTCCGCCTGGAGGTGGACTCAAACCCCCGCCGTTCCCGCCGGTGTTGCGACGACCGACCTTCGACAGGGCCTTCGACAGTAGGCATCCGTTGGAGTCCTGCGGCGTGAAACCGCCTCGCTGTACACCGGACCGACCGGTTACAAGCTCAGCCGCGGAACGGGCAGCGGACCTGATGGTGAAACGAAGATCCCGCAACTGCTCGACAATCCGCCGGTCAAGCGACCGCAACCAAGGAGTATGAGATGACATCACCGAAGAACACCGCCACCACCCCAGCCCGCAGTGGGTTCGCTCAAGGACGGCTCGTCGGTGCCGCGGCGATCGGGTTCGCGGTGTTGTGGGTGACCGAGAACGCGTTGTTTGCGGCAACGGTCCCGCCGACCTACGGCGCGCCGATCGAGGAAGTGCTGGCCTACTACGCGGCCAACCGCAATACGGTCGCGATCGTGTCCGGTCTGGTGGCCCTGTACCTGCCGCTGCTGCTCGTGTTCGTGACGGGCCTGCACGGCCTGGTGGAGCGGCGCGGAGGAGCAGGCGCGGACTGGTCGCGCCTCGCCCTGGCCGCTGGCGCGACGCTGTCGGCCATCTTCGTGCTTTTCAACGTGACCCAGATCGGGCTCGCGCTCTTCGCCGGCGGGCTGGACGAGCCGACGCCCGCTTTCGAGCTCGTCTGGCAGATTCACGCCGCGGCGTTCGGGCTGGCGCTGCCGATGATCGGCACCACCTGCATCGGCGTGGCCCTCGCCGCACACGCGAGCGGGCTGACTCCGGCGTGGCAGCGCTTGCTGGGCCTGGGGGGCGGGAGCCTGCTGCTGGCAGCGGGGCTCGGCAATCTCGCGATCGCCGACGGCTCGGCGCTGATCTTCGTCGGGCTCCTGGGGTTCGCCGCCTGGCTCGTCTGGCTGCTCGCGACCGGCGTGCGCCTCATCCGGTCGTGACCAAGATGGGGCGGCGCCGAGGTCGCGCGCGAGATGTCCGCGTGTTCGGCATGAATCGTACGAGAACGCCGAGATTCTCGTGCATGTGCTTGATGAGCGAGAGCGGGTTCGACACATGTCGCCACAGATGAAGGCTATCCGTCCGGTTGCCGGGAAGAAGGGAGAGCGGCAGCGATCGAGGAGCGGATGGCTTGCAATAGCTGGCCTATCGAGTTATCCGTCACCGGAATCCGCCCAAACAACACCTTCAGGCCACTACCGCCCGTCCGACGCACCCAAAGGGATGCGTGCGACGATCCGCGTGCCGCCCCGCACAGGACTCACGATTTCGATCGTTCCGTAGCTCGCCTCGATGCGGTCTCGGAGCCCGGTCAACCCGGTGCCACGGGACGGGTCCGCGCCGCCCACTCCGTCGTCTTCGACTGTGAGGATCAGCTCGTCGGCGTCGCCAGAAAGTGCGCACGACACGCCGACATGCGTCGCCTGCGCGTGCTTGACCGCATTGGTGATCGCTTCGGCGACCGTGAAATACGCCGTTGTTTCGAGAGCCACCGGCAATCGGGGAATGACGAGGGCGAGATCAACGGGGATGGGGGTTTCGGCGGCGAGCGACTCGATACCGGCGGCGAGCCCGTTGCGGCTGAGTGCTGCGGGCAGGATGCCGCGGACGACGTCCCGCAGCTGCCGATTGGCTTCTTCGGCGTGCGCGAGCGCATCGGCAAGCAGCGCGGTGACCTCGCCCCGGGCGGTCGCGGCATCCCTCGCCAGCTTGAGGAGGAGGATGGTGTGCACGAGGCGTTGCTGCGCGCCATCGTGAACGTCGCGCTGCAGTCGTCGTCGAGCGTCGTCGGCTGCGGCGATCACGCGCGCGCGGGATTGCGTGAGCCCTGCCCGATGCTCGGCGTTGGCGATGGCCGCGGCCATCAGATCGGCGAACGGTTTCAGGCGGTCTCTGCCATCGACCCGGCTCGGCGAGTCGGAGTCGACCGCGAGCGCGCCCCAGCTTTCGCCGTTGACCAGGATGGGTGCTTCGGCATGGTGAGCCCCGGCGGTCGGCTGCAGTCTGATCTCGGCCATCACGCGTGCGTCACCGAATCCGCCGACGGGGTCGCGGACGACCTCGGCTGATGAGGCGTTCAGAACACGGGCTGCCTCTTTCACGACCGCGTCGAACACCGTGGGCAGCGGTGATTCGCGTGCGACGAGCTCGGCGACATGGCGCAGGGCTGCCTGTTCATCCGCGAGGCGGCGAAGGATCTCTCGGGCTTCGGCGTTGGCGATGGCCGCCCAGGTCAGTTGGGCGAAGCCCTCCAGACGTTGTTCGGTGTCGTGGGGGAGAGGTGCGGTCTGGGATGTCGAGACGAAGGCGCCCCAGAGACGGTCGTCGATGAAGACCGGAACCCCGACGCCGGCGCGAATGCCGTACCGTCGAACGATTTCGGCGCTCGGCATCGCGTCGAAATCGTCAACGCGAACGGCCTTCTTCGTCCGTGCCACCCGATCGGAAAGCGATCCGGGCGGGTGAACGACCCGGACGCCGATCGGGACAGGGCCGCCGTGCGTCGCGACGGCCACGATGGTGTCGGCGCTTTCGAATTGCAGGAGCGTGACCTCTTGTCCGCCCAATTGGTCGGATGCCGCCCGGCAGATCACCGCGAGGATGTCGTCCAGGGGTCTCGCCCGCGGCGCTCCACGGGCTGCGAGTTCGGCGATACGGCGCAGGGACGCCTGCTCGTCGATGAGTTCGCTCAGATGCTGCCGGTTCGTGATCGCGAGAATGATGCGGCCGGTGACTTCACTCAGATCCGTCAGAAATCGGGTCGTCTGGCTCGGTAACGCGGGCAGGGTCGTCTCGACCGTGAACGCGCCGACCCGCTCTTGCTGTGCCGTGACGGGGAATGTCACGGTCTGCGTCGGACGGATGGACGAGTCGGTGATCGACACGACCGGGTTGGTGGCGGTTACCTCCACGCCGCCGAGAGCGGTCAACGTGGCGTGCTCTATCCCGCCCAGTGTGGCCGCGTACTCCACCAGGCGCGTGGCGATGTCCGTGATTGTGCCCTCGTCGGCGTCGTGCTGGATCGCACGCATGGTCTCGTCGTGTTCTGCCACAGCCCGCAGCTGGTTTCGTGCCTCGATGCTGTCGAAAGAGGCGGTGACCAGCTGCGCGAACGCGGCGAGCAGCGTCTCCGTCTCCGGCGGCAGCGCGCCGAGAGCCGAGCTGACGAAGAACATGCCCCAGGTCCGGCCTTCCACGATGATCGGCACCGCAACTCCTGCCGCGATCCCGAACCGCGCCGCCAGTTCGGCATCCGGCTGGCTTCGGTAGTCATCGACTCGACACGGCCGGCCGGTACCGACCACGCGGTCGGGGAGCGTGTCGGCTTCGAAGACGATGCGCATGCCGGCATCCGCGGGGCCGTCCGGCGAGGCCAGCACGAGCAGCTCTCTGGACCCGACGAACTGGGTCAGGGTGACGGGTAGGCCGTGCACCTGCCGTGACGCCTCGCGAACGATCACGGCGATGACATCCACGTCTGCTCCCGCGCGGGCGATCAGGTTCGCGACGTCACGCAGAGCGCGTTCCTTCTCGACCAGGCTCCGGATCTCGTCGCGCTCGATCCGGGTTCGGATCAGGCTCGGCTTGTGTTCCGCGCTGGCGCTGCCCGGTTGGATGCGCTCTGGAACGTCGCCCATGTCGACAGAGTCTCAGGCTCGTTGGGCGGTCAGGTATCGGAGCACAGCGCGGACGCGCCGGTGGTCGGCGCCGTCGGACGGGATGGACAGCTTGCGGAAGACCGCGGTGACGTGTTTCTCCACTGCGGCGTTGCTGATGAGCAGCGCCTGTGCGATTCCTTGATTGGACAGGCCCTCCGCCATGGCGGCGAGGACGGCCCGTTCTCGCGGCGTGAGCGGGGCAAGCGGTTCTGGAATGGAACGTGGCCGGAGCATGCGCACGACGACCTCCGGATCCAGAGCGCTCCCGCCCCGGGCGACCCGCATCACCGCTTCGACGAAGTCGTGGATGTCACCGACCCGCTCTTTCAACAGGTAGCCGACACCCTCGGGCCGGTCCCCGATCAGCTCGATCGCGAACTCCGGCTCGCAGTGCTGAGTGAGGAGCACCACGCCCATGGTCGGAACCCGTTCCCGCAGTTCGATCGCCGCCTGCAGCCCGTCGTCATCTCGGCGTGGCGGCATCCGGATGTCAACGACCGCGACGTCGGGTCTGTGCGCGAGAGTCTGGGCCAGGAACTCCACGGCGTTGCCCGCCTCCGCAACCACGCTCAGTCCACCGTCGGTGAGGACGCGGACGACACCCTGCCGGAAGAGAAAATCGTCCTCTCCGACGGACACCCGCACCGGCTGGTCCTGGATGTCGATGCTCATCGCCCTATTCGTCCTCGAGGAAGGAGCGAAGCAGCGCGCGGGACAGCTCGGTCTTGGGGATGAACGCCGCGGCGCCGGCAGCGGTCGCCTCTGCCGCTGTCGTCGCGTCGCTGTCGGACGAGGTGAGGATCACACGGATTTGCCACGGCGCCTCTGCCAGGATGCTGCTCAGTTCCAGGCCGGTGCCGTCGGGCAGACCGATATCCACGAGCGCGACGTCGGGTCGGCGCTCTGCTACATGTCGCAACGCTTCGGTCACGCTGCCCGCCTCACTTTCGGGTCGGTAACCCCAGTCAGTGAGCATTCTCCTCGCCAAGTCGCGAAAGCGCTCGTCATCATCGACGATCAGGACTGTCACGGCCATGCTCCCATCGTGCGACCGACGAGAGCGACCGACTGTAGGGTTTGCCGGAAATCTTCTCGGGTTCGCCGTGATGCGGCGGCGCCGGCCGGCGGGCGACGCTGACTGCGTCACCTACTTCGAGCCCGAGGAGCACACTGTGAGCACCATCACCGTCGGCGAAGAGAACTCCGCGCCGATCGACCTGTACTACGAAGATCAGGGCAGCGGCCGACCGGTCGTGCTCCTTGCGGGGTGGCCCTTCGACGCCCGCTCGTGGGAGCCGCAGCTGCACCCGCTGCTGGACGCGGGATACCGAGTGATCGCCTATGACCGCCGTGGCTTCGGTCGATCCAGCGCGCCCATCCAGGGGTACGACTTCGACACCCTCAGCGCTGATCTGGATGTCGTGCTGCGCACCCTGGATCTTCGCGACGCCACGATCGTGGGCTTTTCGCTGGGGACCGGCGAAGTGGCGCGTTACATCGGCCGGTTCGGCACCGAACTGCTGGCCAGCGCGGTTCTCATCGAGAGCCTGACACCGACCTTCATGCTCAGCGACGAGAATCCGAAAGGAGTCGATGCGGCGGGGGTGTCCGGCGTGCAGCAGGCGATCCTGGCGGATCGGTTCGCGTGGCTGACCGGGATGATGACCAACTTCCTGAACCTGGACGAGTACCAGGGCACGCTGGTCAGCGAGGACACTGTCCGTGCGCTGTGGTCCACCGGCGCTGATGCGTCTCCGTATGCGACCTGGGCGTGCCCGCACACCTGGCTGGAGGATTTCCATGCCGACCTGGAACGGTTCGACGTGCCCGCCCTGATCATCCACGGCACCGCCGACCGCATCCTGTCGATCGACGGGCAAGGTCGCCGCGCGCACGAAGCCCTGCCGGCGGCACGGTACATCGAGATCGAGGGCGGACCGCACATCAACCCCGTCACCCACACCGCCGAGGTCAACCGCGAACTCCTGCGCTTCCTCGCCGACCCGTCCTGACCGACCCGTCACGACACGGCTGAGACCATGTTCGACACGTTCACCGCCCGACCGGTCGACGTCGCACGCGGACCCATTTTCACGCTGACCGGAGGCGAAGGCCCTCCCATCCTGCTGCTGCACGGATACCCGCAGACGCACCTGATGTGGCACGCAGTGGTCGAGCACCTCACCGGCGACCACACGGTGGTCGTGGTGGACCTGCCCGGTTACGGTGGGTCGTTCCGGCCCGAGACCGCCGCTGATCACGGCACGTACTCCAAGCGGGCCATCGGGGACGACCTGGTCGAACTGATGCACATCCTCGGCTTTCCCGCCTTCGCGGTCGCCGGGCACGACCGTGGCGGCCGGATCGCCTACCGGATGGCGCTGGATCACCCGGACGTGATCTTCGCCGCTGGGGCATTCGACGTCGTGCCGACCGGCGAAGTCTGGTCCCGCGCCGATGCCCGGATGGCCCTGACGTACTGGCACTGGGCGTTTCTCGCGCAGCCGGCACCTCTCCCGGAGGATCTGATCAACGCGAACCCCTCCGCGTTCTTCGACCACCACGTCCGCACGCTCGGACTCGGGCGCACCGCACGCCGGTACCCCGAAGAGCTCATGGCGCAGTACCGTGCTCTCTTGGATGACCCGAGCGTCGTTCACGGCATCTGTGAGGACTACCGCGCCGGCGCGGGAATAGACCGGGAGCACGACGACCACGACAAAGCGGACGGCCGTCAGATCCGCTGCCCGCTGCTGGTGCTGTGGAGCGCGCCGGGTGCGCTGCCCAAGTTCTACGGGGATGTGCTGGACATCTGGCGCCCCTGGGCCAAGGATCTGCGCGGGCGCGGCCTGGACGCCGGACATTTCCTCGTCGAGGATCAGCCCGAGCAGGTCGCGCAGGAGCTTCTGCATCTGCTCTCCAGGCGGCGGGTGCCGTGACGAGGTCGCAGGCCGGGGTCATCCCATGACTGTGCCGTCCGTCGCTGCCGGCTATGCCGTCCTGGGCCGCACCGACCCGGTCCTGGACCGCTTGATCAAGAAGGTGGGCACTCCCGACCCGTTCGCCTTCCCTGACGAGGGACGCACGACAGGCAACAACTTCGCCGGGATGGTCCTGCACATCGTTGCGCAGCAGATCTCGATCAAGGTGGCGCTCGTGCTGTACGACCGGCTGATCGCTGCCCTCGACGGTCCGCCGACACCGGGTGGCGTTCTCGGCCTGGACGTGGACCACCTCAGGGCGATCGGGATGTCGCATTCCAAGGCCGCGTACCTTCACCACCTGGCCGACGCGGTCGTGGCCGGAGATCTCGCGATCGATGCTCTCGACGCGGTGGGCGATGACGACGTCATATCTGCGCTCACTCGCGTGAAAGGGATCGGGCCGTGGAGCGCGGAGATGTTCCTGATCCACCAGTTGAAGCGACCGGACATCCTGCCGGCTGGAGATCTCGGCATCCGCACCGCAGTGCGACGCGCGTACGAGCTGACCGACCTGCCCCTCATCGCCGACGTGCGCCGGCCAGGCGCCGCGTGGTCTCCCTACCGGACTCTCGCGTCCACTCTGCTCTGGCGATCTCTGTTAGCGGCAGGGAACGGGCGACAGCCCGCGGGGCACATCCGCTCAGCGGCTGATGGAGACGGCGAGGTCCTCGAGGAGGCCGGAGAGCTTGTCCACCGGCACGTGCGAGGGATCGAGGGCGAATCGCTCGACGATGTCGCTCGGTGAGGTGTACGCCGCTTTCGTGCTCCCGTCGTCATCCCAGATCAGGATGCGCAGCGGCAAGTCGATTCCGGCCCGAGCGTCGTACTGCATGAACGTCGTCCCCAGCGTCGGATTGCCGAAGATCGCCACGATCTCATCGGGCAGCGCGAGCCCCGCCTCGCGCGCGGCGGCGGCGTGATCGATCACGGCGAAGACCTTGATACCGCGCTCCTCCAGCTGGACCAGCAGTCGCGCAAGAACGTCATGCACCGAGCCGGCGCAGGTGTGCTCAACGAATCGATCGTCCATCCGTCCTCCTCAGAGCAGATCGCGCGCCGGCTGTCACGGCTCCAGAGTGGCGATGGGCTTGCCGGTCTCCACGATGTAGGTCGACAGCATCCTCCCGGTGTCGGGGCCGAGGTCAGTCGCGTTGTGGGGGACTCCTGGGGGGATGAGGAAGCCGTCGCCGGCGCTCAGGATCTGGGTGGCGGCGTCTTCGCGTTCCATGCGCACCTTGCCGGCGACGATGTAGCCGACCTCTTCGCCGGGATGGTGGTGCCATCCCGAGGACACGTCAACGGGGATCTCGGTGAGCACTTGAACAATGTCTCGTCCGGGGATCGATGATGAGGCGTGCTGGATCTCGGTCCGCTTCAGCCTTCCGCGCAGCTCGTCTGCTGCCTGCCCGGCGGTGACATCGGGAGTGGATGGTGAATCGGTCATGATGTCTTCCTTCTCGACGACTCGGCGAACGCGTTGACCAGGAGTCTTCGCGGCCTCGGCCGCAACCGCGCGCCGGTCAGCCGGAGAAGATTTCCGGAGAACCCCACGCTCGGCACCTGCGCTCGCGCGCCGGTCGCGCGCCCCGCCCGCTGCAGCGTTCGTCGGCACCGACCGTACGTGTCGCAGGGCTGCTGAGACTCTGACCCGGTCGGTCGACGAGTCGGTGGTATTTGTTGACGGACCACTTCGTCAAGGGAGTCCCCGATGCTCGCAGCGGGCGATCGTGCTCGATGCGCCGGCCGCGGCCGTGCGCGACGACCCGCAGCAGCTGCTCGACTTCCTCGTCGTCTGACGACGCCGCGGGGCGCGCCGAGCGCCGGGCGCAAACTCACGACCGAGCTGGACCGCGACCAGCACGACGCTCAACACCTGCTCGCACCGCCTCAGCGGTTCACGAGTCCGGGAAGCGGCAGGTCCCTGAGCTGCCGACGGGAGCTGATGCCGAGCTTGCGGAAGATGTTGCGCAGGTGGGCTTCGATCGTGCGTGGGCTCAGGAACAGTTGCGTGCCGACCTCGCGGGACGTCGCGCCGTTGGCGACCAACCGCGCGATGTGCAGTTCGTGGGCCGTGAGCGCGTCGGTCGGCTGAGCGGCTCGTGTGCGCGGGTGCCCGCCGGTGGCCTGCAGTTCGCGGGCGGCGCGCGCGGCGAACGCTTCGGCCCCCATGTCCGACAGCAGATCGTGTGCGGTGCGCAGCTGCTCGCGTGCGTCGTGACGCCGGCCCTCGCGACGCAGCCACTCTCCGTAGACGAGGTGCGTGCGGGCGAGCTGGGTGGCCATCTTGGAGCGTGCAAGCTGCTCGATAGCCTCGCGAAAATGCTCCTCGGCCTCCGGCGCGGTGCTGGTGAGCGCTCGGGAGCGCGCCGCGAGCCCGAGCGCCCACGGGGTGGCGCAGGCGACGGCTCGTGAGGTGAGTTCCTCCAGCGCCTGGGCCGCACTCTCCGGCCGACCGGCCCGGCAGGCCGCTTCGATGAGTTCGGAGTGGGCGAGATTGCTGTGCCTGAGCTCGTCGGATTCGAATGCGCGCGCCGCGGCGGCCTGAGCCGCCGGGTAGTCGCCGAGGCCGTTGTGCTGCACCGCCATGGCGTACTCGGCCAGAAAGACCTCGGTGCCCGGCCCGCGCGCGGCCGCTTCCTGCTCAATGATCGCGTGGACCTGGTCCGTCTCGACGGGATCGCCTCGCCAGGCCGCCAGGATCAGCTGGGCGTGCAGCAGGGGCACCGCCGTGGTGGCGGACCCGATCTCTGTCTGCTCGGCGGCTTGCGCGAACTCACCGGAGAGCACCAGCATCACCGACTGGACCAGAAGTGCGGCGGGGAGCGTGGCCAGCGCGCCGGCCTCGCGCGCCAGCCGAACGTGGCGGGCGGTCAGCGCGAGAACGAGTTCGTCGTCGAAGACGGCCATCGCCGTTCGGCTGGCCAGCCATCCCCACCGGCGCAGGTCGGCATCGCCGACGGCGTCCCGATCCGATTCGTCCTGGCAGAACGCCGCCAACGCCTGCCGCAGGCGGGGCGCGCCCGCGGTGTACCCCTCCGTGAACGTCGTCACCAGTCCATCCAGCAGCAGATCCGCCGGCCGCGGCGGCCCGGGCGGCGCGGGCGCGGCGCGCGCGGCTTCGGCGACATCCCGCACGCTCGGGCCGGAGCCGACACCGCCGGTGACGATGGCCGCATCCAGCGCATCCAGGTAGGTCTCCCGGGACAGCGCCGGATCGAGCGGGGCAAGGCTGCCGGCGGCACCCAGCAGCATCCGCAGCCCCTCGCCGCCGCGCGCGCGGTGGAACCCGATCCGAGCGTGCAGCAGTTCCAGCCGAGCCTGCTGGAGCGCATCGAGTGGGCCGGCGGCGGCGCGCGTGAGCAGCTCACCCGCGGCCTCGGTCGCGCCGGCCTCATGGGTGGCGAATGCGGCTTCCAGGGCCCGACCCGCACGCGCGGCCGGTTCTGGGCTGAGTCGGGCGGCGTACGCCATGAAGGCCGCCGAGGCGCCCAGCCCGCCACGCGCGCGGGCGCGGCCGGCTGAGCGCTCCAGCTCTGCGGCGGCATCCTCGTCGGTGCCCTGCACCGCCTGCGCGCGGTGCCACGCGCGACGGTCGGGGTCGGTGGCCGGATCGGTCGCGGCAGCCAGCGCGCCGTGCGCCCGGCGCTGCTCGGGCGGTGTCGCGTCCCGGTAGACCGCCGAGCGGGCGAGCGGATGCCGGAACCGAACCTTGTCGGCGATCTCGAGCAACCCGGCGTCTTCGGCGGCCGCGGCCGCGCCGTCGTCGATGCCCAGCTGAGCGGCGGCGCGCCAGAGGAGGGCGACATCCCCGGTGGGCTCGGCGGCCGCGACCACGAGCAGCAGCCTCGTGTCCGCAGGCAGGCTGCCCGATCGACGTCGGAAGCTCTCCTCGACGCGGCGTGGGACATCCAGGACGCCGGGCAGTTCGAACCCGCCCGTCAGCTGCGCCGGCGAGGCGCTCAACGGAAGCTCCAGCAGCGCCATCGGATTGCCGAACGATTCGGCGACGACACGCTCGAACACCCGGTCATCGAGCGGCATCGGCAGCGCGGATGCCAGCAGCGCACGCGCATCGGCCTCCTCCAGTCCGTGCAGTCGCAGGACGGGCAACCCGGCCAGTGCTGTCAGCTCCGGCCCGGGTTGATCGCGTGCCCGATCGCGCACCGCGAAGACCAGCGCGATCCGCTCGGCAGCGAGACGTCGCGCCACGAATGCGAGAACCTGTGCCGATGCTTCATCCAGCCACTGCGCATCGTCGATGAGGCACAGGAGCGGCCCCTCCTCCGCGACCTCGGCCAGCAGATTGAGAGTCGCCAGACCGACCAGGAAGCGGTCCGGGGTCTCACCGCCCTCCTGCCCGAACGCCACACTCAGCGCGGTCTGCTGCGGATCTGGCAGGGCGCTCGCGCGGTCCAGCAGCGGCGCGCACAACTGGTGCAGACCTGCGAACGCGAACTGCGTCTCGGACTCCACCCCGACCGAGGTCTCCACTCGGAACCCGGATGCGTCCGCTGCGCGGCGGGCGTGCTCGAGCAGCGCGGTCTTGCCGATTCCGGCATCCCCGTGCACGACCAGCGCTCCGCTCTGCCCGGCGCGTGCCCGGGAGAGGAGTCGGTCGATCGCTTCGAGCTCGGCGCGCCGGCCAATCAAGTGCCCCAGTGTCGTTCCTTTCAGCGGATGCCGGCACCGCACTAGGCACTCATCACCGACGCGAACGAGGTGGTCCACACCTTAGCGTCTCCGAATACCCGGCAACGGGGACGGGTGTTCTACGGACGCGATGCCCTGGTGGGCGGTGTCAGCCTGGCGGTGCAGCGAAAGGCCCAGACGCGCAGAACGTCCGGCCCGGCAGCGAGCGGGAGCCCCGCAGGCGACCGCGAGACCAAGTTCGTGGCCCCAGCGCGATTTGACCCGGTTCTGAGAACACGGTTTCTCCTGGAACCACCGCCCCAATCGCTCGAGCCGAAAACCCGAAACCCGATACCCGAAAGGACGATCCGAAATGAATCCGATCCAAGACCTCATCATCCGCTTCCAGGAACTGGTCGCTCAAGTGCCCGAGTTCATCCAGCCGTTCATCGTCATGCTGGCCGGCGCCGTCCCCTTCATCGAGGGGGAGCTGGGGGCGACCATCGGCATCGCCGGCGGTCTCAATCCCATCCTCGCGGCGGTCGCGGCCGCCGGCGGCAACTTCCTCAGCGTGCTTGTCGTCGTGCTCCTCACGTCGCGCGCCCGCACCGCCGTCGTGAACCGGACCCGAGTCCCGGTCGGGGTCGCCGCGGGGGCCGCGGGCTCCTCTACGAGCGGTGGGGACGAGTTCGCCGCCCCGCTTGCGCAGGCGGACGCCAAGCCGCAGTCCAAGGGTCGGGCGCGCTTCAACAGGTGGCTCATCCGCTTCGGCGTTCCCGGTGCCAGCATCCTGGGCCCGCTGGCGATCCCGACCCAGATCACCTCCGCGATCCTGGTCGCCGGCGGCACCTCCCGCGCCTGGGTCCTGCTCTGGCAGGCCGTTGCGATCGTCCTGTGGACGACGGTGAGCACCGTCTTGGTCTGGGCCGCGCTCACCTTCCTCGTCGGGGTGTGAGCGAACCTGATGCTCCGGCAGATCAAGCACGCCATGTACCGCCCGCAACCCGCCGACATCGAACTGCCGGCGACGGTCTCCATCGATCTGAGTCATCTCGTCGTCGTCGCGGTCGCGGCCTCGATGTCCATGGCGCAACCCCCGACATCCGGCTGAACAGGAGGCAGGACATGGAGCAGGTCACACCCGGCGACGGGCATGCGCTTGCGCGCTATCGATGGTGGCAGCAGTTCTCGCGTTCGCTGTTCCATCTCCGCCTCCGCATCGATGCCGCCACATTCGAAACCTGGTCGGTCGATGTCCGAATCGGAGGCGATGAGGATGGGAACGTGCACGCCCAGCTCTATCGCGACGGCGTGAACGTGGCCCGATCCGCGCTGCCCGCGGCGTTCCCCGTGCCGGGAGGCGTCATCGAGGTGGCCGCCAGCGCCTACGGTCTCAAGCGCTGTGACTACGTCACCCCGGACGGGGCCCGACGCCAACTCGTTCCGGACCCCGCGTCCGCCGAGGGTCGACGCGCGCACTTGGACCGGACACGCCCCGGCTTCAGCCGTGCTCTCGGGACCGCCTCGGTCGTCGTGCTCATCGTCGCGCTTGTCGTGGGTGTGCCACAGGGCATCGAGCAGATCACCACTATCCCTGTCGTCGCCGACACCATCGGCACGTTCATCAGCCCCTTCCAGCTTCCGGCATGGGCGAACATCTCGCTCGTCTTCGTCGCGATCGCCGCCAGCACCGAGCGGGCCCTCCGGTTGCGGCACAACTGGCTGCTCGACGGCAGCCTCTTTGAGGGCGGCGAGTGAGCACAGGGCCGAGACGGTCCGCGTCAGGTCCTGTTCAGCTCCTCGGCGAACATCACGATGATGCCACTCGGACCCCGGACGTAGGTCAGCTTGTACACGTCCTGGTAGGTGGCCACACCGCGCAGGGGGCGGCATCCGTGTCTGGCGGCGATCTCCAGGGCCTCGTCGATGTCATCGACTGAGAACGCCACGCGGTGCATACCGATCTCGTTCGGACGGGTGGGCTCCGTGTCGATGGCTGCCGGGTGGATGTACTCGAACAGCTCGATGCGGCCGTGACCGTCCGGGGTCTGAAGCATCGCGATCCGAGCGTGGTTGCCGTCCACGCCCACGGCGGTGTCGGCCCAGTCGCCGCTGACCGTGTCCTGGCCGATGAGCGAGAGACCGAGGTCGGTGAAGAACGCGATCGTCGCGTCCAGGTCGCGCACCGCGATGCCGATGTTCTCCAGTGTGATGGGCATGCCCTGCACGCTACCCAGCCGGTTCGATCGGCTCCAGTGCCGCCCGTAGGGTTGTCGAGGACATCGCAGCAGATACCGTCCCCGGGAAGGCCATGGCAGACACAGATCACATCGGACTGCTCGAGACCCCGATCGGCGGGCTGTCGCGAGCAGAGCTGCGGAGCGAGCTGTCTGCACGCGGCATCCTTTTGAACGCGCACGCCGAAACCCTGCTGGCCGACGCCGCTTTCGACCAACAGCCCCGTCGGGTGATCGCGGTCACGGAGCGCACGGTCGCCGCCCTCGGCCGCCCCGAGGGTGCCCACCTCTCCGAGATCTTCGCGCTCGCACGTGAGGGGGGCCTGCTGCTGTGCCCACCCGACGCGGGACCCTATCTGCGTCTGGCGCTGACCGACCAGGACACGTCGCCGGATTCGGTGATGTCCGCCGGCAACGCACCCACTGGGTCCCTCACGGTCGCCGCCGAGCCGCTCAGGGCGGACGACGAGTTCCCGAAGGGCTTCTACCTCCGTGTGGTCGACGGCCGACCTTGGCTGCGCGGCTACCGATGCGATGACGCGCACACCTGGTCCGCTGAGGACCGCTTCCTCTTTCGCGTGCCGGCATAGGCGGAGCGCATGCTGGGCGGTCCGGGTCAGCCCGCCGTCGGACCGGCCGGCCGCACGGGGTAGATCCGGCGCAGGATCACCCGCTGGACCAGCGTCCACGTGACCGTCACCAGGAGGTACAGCCCGGCGGCGAGCGGGACGAAGATCGCAGCCACCGCGCTCGCGAACTGAAGGAGGCCGACGAGGCGAAGCGCCCCGACGGAGCCCGGTGCGGTGGATTCGACCGCCGGCTGCGGTCGCAGGATGCGCCGCGTGATCTCGGCGACGGCGGCGATGGCGGCGATCAGAACGACGAACACGGCGCCGGTGCCGAACGTCACCGCGCCCGTGCCCAGCTCCGCGATGAGGCTGGTTCCCAGCGGTACACCCAGGAGCGGCTCGGTCAACAGACCGTTCGGATGACCGGCGATGGAGGTGTGCAGGAAGAGCGCGTAGATCACGCCGACGACCGGAGCCTGGATCAGCACGGGCAGGCAGCCGGCGAAGGGGGATGCCTTCTCGTCGGCGTAGAGGCGCATCGTCTCGCGCTGCAGGCGCTCGCGGTCGTTCTTGTGTTTCCGCTGAAGCGCGATCAGCTTCGGGGCCAGACGCGCGCGGGTCTGCTCGGCTTTGGCCTGGGCGACCCCGGTGGGGATGAGGATGGCGCGCACGACGAGGGTGAGCAGGATGACGGCGACCGCTGCGGACGCGGCGCCGGTGATCGGGTGCAGGAAGGCAGCGAGCCCCATCAGCAGCGCATACGCGGCATCCAGGGTGGCGGCGATGGGTGGCAGTGCGAAAAGGTCCACGGAATGTCCGTTCGTCGATGTCAGAGGTAGGCGCGGAGCGGCCACGTGGGACATCGACGGACACGGAACTGCGCCCGGTCGGGCGAGCGTGCGTCGAGGACTAGGCGGCCGAGGCCGCGAGACCGGGAGCTCGAGAGCGGGGGTGGCCGGCGGCATCCGGATCGCTCTGCGACATCGGCGCGGAGACGTCGGCCGTCCGGCGCGGACGCGCCAGTGACGCCGAGACGGACCGCGGGAGCGTGATGGCCAGCACCACGGTGAGGATCAGGGCCGCAGCCGATATCACCGCGACGGCGACCGTCACCGCGGCGGGGTCGGACCCGGCGGCGAGGAGACCGAGCGAGGTGAGCAGGACCTGCAGGAATGAGCCGATCATGTCCGCCATCGCACCCTCCCGCCGTTCTGGATGCCGTCACGCTAACACGACCGCACCGTCCACCGACCGGGATCCGGCGACCGCCGTCGTTGCGCCGGCGCAGCTGCGGCGGGTGTGCGCCGTCCCACCGATCCTCGCGGCGCACGCGGTCAGGTCATAGCATCGGGGGATGGCGGACTCCTCACTCGTGCTCGTCGCAAACGCCGGCGACGGCAGCATCAGCACCTTCCGGCTGGAGGACGGCTCGCTCCGGCGCCTGGCGGTGACCGCGGGGCTTGCGGGCTGCTCGACCTTCGCGGTCGATTCGGCGCGGGACCTGGTCTACGCGGCGGTACAGGACAGCGGGCAGGACGGACGGGCAGGCATCCTGACCCTCCGCCTGGATCGACGGACCGGCGCGCTCGAGGCGGGCCCGCGCCGGGATCTGCCGGGGGGCAAGCTGAATTACCTCGCCTTGTCCCGGCACGGCGCCGGACTGCTCGGCGCCTCCTACGACGGTGGGTACGGGATCAGCTGCCCGATCACCGACGGTGTCGTCGGTGACCCCGTCTCGCGGGTCGCCTTCCCCAACCTGCACTCGGTGCTGCCGAGCACAGACGGCAGGTTCGCCTACTTCGTCTCCCTCGGCGCCGACCTCGTGGCGCAGTACGCACTAGGAGACGATCTGCGCCTGGCGCCGCTCGAACCGGCGACGGTCGCCGCGCCGGCCGGAAGCGGTCCGCGTCATCTCGTGCTGAACGACGCAGAGGACGCGCTCTACGTGCTCACCGAGTTCTCCGGCCAGGTGCTGCACTTCGCCCGCGACCCCGACTCCGGAACGCTCGGGCTGCGGGACGCGACCGACGCGTTCGACCCGTCGACGGGTCTGCGCCACAGTCGATTCGGCGCAGACCCGACGGCGGAGCACCTCATCTGGGGCGCCGACCTGCATCCCGGCGCGGACGGCCGCTACCTGTGGTGCTCGGAACGGACCGAGAGCACGCTCGGCGCCGTCGCGGTCGCCGACGACGGCTCGGTGTCTGCGCCCGACCGGTTCGTGACCACCGAGCCGCAGCCGCGCGGCTTCGCGGTCAGTCCCGACGGTGCTCACCTGGTCGCGGCGGGGGAGCGGTCCACGACCATCTCGCTGTACGCGGTGACGGGCGATCGGCTGGAGCTGCTGCAGCGGGCGGAGACGGGTCGCGGCGCGAACTGGGTCCGCTTCGTCTGAGCCCGCGCCGCTCGGGTCTGCCGTCGGCGCTGCCCGCGCGGTTCGGGATGCCGGGACGCGTCGTGTTCGGCCTACGCTGATGATCATGTCGACCGAAGGATTTGCCGCGTCCGCCGATGACGACCGTTCGCGGGCGCACGTTCCCGGCCCGGACGATCCCGGCCTGCCCGAACTGGAAGAGGACGAGACCATCGCGCCGCGCCCCGAGGAGGAGGTCGCCGACGTGCTGCGGGCCCGACCGGACCTGGAAGATCACAGCGAACGTCCCGAGTGACGGCACACCGCCCGGAGCGGTGAGCCGCCCCGCCGGCGTCCCGGCGCGATGCTGAACCACGGCTAGCGCATCGTCGGCGGATCGTCCAGCCCCCACCTTTCCGGCCCACCCCGTTCTAAACAGGTCTCACCCTCGCGAAATCAAGGGAGATGAAGATGGCCGAAGTTCCTCAGCCCGTCAACGACAACAGCATCAAGGTCCGCCAGCTGACCCACTATCAGTTCTCCTGGGTCGCGGGTGAGCCCGCCGAAGAGGGCACGTTCACCCTGCAACTGGTCCTCGATCAGGGAGCATGGGAGGAGGTCCTGACCGTCGACGCCGACGACGCCGATGTGCTGCAGGATCTGCTCGTGAACACGAGCGATGTCCATTACGACATCGACCGGCGCACGCTCATGTTCGGCGTCACCAAAGTCGGGCACTGATTCACGGATGCCGGTGCACGGCCTTCCGGGCCGGCACCGGCATCCCCGCTCCCGGGGCTGGGCCGAATGGACAAGCCCGTCGTGATCACCGAAGATCGCTACGGCGCTCCGATCGACGCGGCCTTGCAGTACTGCGGTGGCGGCGTCGGTCTTGCGGCGTCGGCATCCCCGGCTCCGGCCGGCGGCCCGCAGACTGATCCCCACGGAACGGACACCACACCCATGGCCCCATCGACACCGGCCGCCCCGGAGTTCCAGCGCAATGCGTTCGCCCCGGGGATCCTCGCCGCCATCGCGTGTCTGGCGGGAATCGCGCTGGTGGGCCACGAGTACTACCTCGCCGTCCAGTTCGTCATCGCCATCCTCGCGGTCATCGTCGGGTGGTTCGCGATCCAGGCGGGGCAATGGTGGTGGGCTCCGGTGATGCTCGCGATCGCGATCCTGTGGAACCCGTTCTACCCGTTCGCCTTTTCGGGACCCTGGTGGGCTGCCGCGCACATCGCGGCGGCCGCCGCGTTCCTCGCCGCCGGCGCGACCGTGCGGACCCGCCGGAACCCGACCCGGTAGCCGGCCCGGCCGGGCACCGCTGCGGCACGGCGATCGTCCTCGGCCTGACGTTCGCCGCGCGCGGCGGCTGAACGACGCCGGCCCGCGGGCATGAAAAAGCCCCGACCGTTACCACGCGGCCGGGGCGAGACGGATGAGAAGTCCGCCTATCCCCTCCAGCATACCGCGCCGGACCACCGACCCGGACGATCCGGCGACCCCGGCCGTGGAGTGGACCGCATTGCCGTCAACCCCGTTGCGCGGCGTCCGGTGTCGCCGGAGGCTGGAGGGCAACGATGCAGACCGGAAACGATGCAGACCGGAGGAGAACTGATGAGCAGCGAATCGCAGTCGCAAGAACCCGCGCAGGACGAAGAACCAGCGCAGAATGAGCAGATGCCCGCCAACGAGGATCTCGAGGAGCCCAGCACCGAGAAGCCGCCGGAGGAGCAGCCGAAGGCCCCCGACGCCGGCGACCCGGAGCCCAGTCATCAGGCGGTGGGGATCGGCGTGATCGGCCGCCCGCTGGTCGATCCCGAGTAGCTTCGGCCTGCGGAGTCGCGAAGACCGAACGGGTCCGGTCAGTCCTCGTGCAGGCGTCGCAGGGCGCCGATGACGTCCCGATGCCAGCGTCGCGCGGAAGCCAGCGCGCCGGTGAAGATGGCGGTGTCGTGGGTCACCCCCAGATACTGGACCGCACTCGCCTCGACCCCGGCGGCCCGGAGCCGGGCCGCGTAGGCGGCGCCGTCACCCCGCAGCGGGTCGTACTCCGCGGTCAGGATCACCGCTTCAGGCAGACCCGCATGCGACGCGGCGAGCAACGGTGAGGCGAGGGGGTTGCGCCGATCGGCTTTCTGCGCCAGGTACGTGCGAGCGACCGAGCTCAGCTCGCGCAGCGCGATGAAACGGGGGATGCCGAGGGCCCGCGTGGCGCGCAGGTCCAGGTGCCGACCCGTGAGGTCCGTGACGGGCACCTCCAGCAGCTGCAGGCGGATCGGCAGGCTCGTCCGGTCACGGTTGGCCAGGGTCAGCGCTGCGGCGATCGACCCGCCCGCTGAGGTGCCGGCGACTCCGACGCGGTCCGGATCGATTCCCAGGTCCGCTGCGTTCCGGTGCAGCCACACCAGTGCCGCGTGCGCCTGTTCGATCTGCGTCGGAAACCGGTGCTCGGGGGCCAGGGCGTAGTCCACCGCGGCCATCGCGACACCCGCCTCGGCCGCGCGGCGGCGGTTCGCGGCATCCGTCGTCGGATAATCGACCCCACCGATCCGGAACGCTCCACCGAAGAAGCTCAGCCACGCCGGCACCGGCCCGGCGTCGGCCGCGTCGGGATAGTAGATGCGCACACGCACGGACGGATGCCCGGGGACGGGCACCTCGTGCTCGGTTGTGCGAACGTCCGGACCGGGCGTGCCGACGCTCTGCAGCTCTTTGCGGTCCCACGCCAGTGCGGCCCGGCGGTGTCGGGCGCGTGCCTTCTGCGGGTCGGCGCGACCCTGCGGCGTGCGCCGAACCGTCGACGGGTCGGTGGAGGCGGGCGTGGCATCGGTCGTCGCCGCGCCGGCGCCCCCCCACAGCAGTGCTCGCCAGCCGGCCACGCGTTTGCGGGCTGCTTCGAGGACCTGGCCGATCAGGTAGCGCCGGTGCACGCGCAGCCGTTCGGAGAAGAACGGGTCCAAGGGCATCGGGCGCTCCTCGAGAGTCGGGCTTCGATCCTACCGAGCGTGCCCGTCCCCGGCACCCGCGATCACGTGCGTCCTGGGCGCGTATGGCACCGGGCGCGGCGGCACGATGAGATTGAATACGGGTATGACCAATCGATCATTCCCTCCCCGCACGGTGTCGTGCCCGTGCGAGTAAGCGTCGTCGTTCCGGTGTTCAAGCCGGGACTGGGTTTCGACGAGCTGATGGAGTCCTTCGACCGGCAGAGCCTCGGACCGGACGATTTAGAGGTCCTTCTGTGCGATGACGGCTCGGGCAGTCCGACTCGAGAGCGTCTGGAACAGATCGCGCGCGCGCGTCCCCACGTCCGTGTCCTGACGCTGCCGCACACCGGGTGGCCCGGAACGCCGCGCAACCACGGCATCGAGGCCGCGCGCGGCGAGTACGTCTTCTTCGCCGATCAGGACGACCGGCTGTTCGATGACGCGCTTGAGCAGCTCTGCGACTACGCCGACCGCCACGCATCCGACGTGGTCATCGGCAGGGAGGTCGGCGTCGGACGGCGGATCCCGCGGGGGATCTTCCGTCGCGACATCCCGCACGCCGTGCTCGGCAAGGACCCGATCCTCGAGTTGCTCACGCCCCACAAACTGTTCCGCACCTCGTTCCTGCGATCCCACGGCATCCGGTTCCCCGACGGCCGCGTGCGGTTGGAGGATCACCTCTTCGTGATGCAGGCGTATTTCCGCGCCCGCACCATCTCGGTCCTGGCAAGTCAGCCCTGCTACGCGTGGGTGAAGCACCCGGGCAGCGCCAGCGCGTCGCGCATCGACCCGGTGACGTATTTCCCGCACCTGGAGGCCGTGCTGGACCTGGTCGAGGCCAACACCGAACCCGGCACCCTGCGGGACACGCTCCTGCGGCACTGGTATCGCGGAAAGATCCTGGGCCGCCTGGGCGGACGGCGCATGCTCCGCTACCCGGCGGACTATCGCGACCTCTTCCTGGACGTGGTCATCCCCATCGCGCAACGCAGATTCACGCCCGCCGTCGAGGCGGGGCTGGCCTTTCCCCTCCGAATCCGATCGGCGCTCCTGCGTGCAGGGGAGCGGGAGGGCCTGCTTCACCTGGCCGAGTTCGACGCCGAGTTGGACTGCCGCGCCGAGGTGACCTCCGCCCGCTGGACGCGCGCGGGAAAGCTGGAGTTGACCGTCGAGGTCCGCGTGCTGCGCGAGGACCGCGATGCTCTGATCTTCGACGTGCCGGAGACGAACGCGGAGTCCTCGGCCGGGGCCGGTCGCGAAAGGACGTCCCGCCCCGCGATCTGGCGGGCTCCGGCCGGGATCAGTGACAATCTGCCGAGCCCCGACGTCCTCGACGCGACGCGCGACCTGCGCCGGGACCGGGTCGAGGTGCTGGTCCGCGACGTCGACGGCAGCGAGCGGCGCATCCAGGCGCGACCGGCGCAGACCCGGCTGCCCGCGGTCCTCACCCTCGACCCGCTGCGTTTCTTCGGCCGGAGCGACATCTCCACCGGCGGGCAGCTCGTCACGCAGGTGCGGCACGCCGGGTGGAGCTTCGACGTGCCGCTGCGAGCAGAACACACCGTGCTCGACGGCCTGGGCGCTTCGCCGTTCCTGGCGGGACGGACCTGCCGGGTGGTCGCGGGCGAGGACGGCAGCGTTCAGCTGCGGCGCGAGTGGCCCGGGGGCCGTCTGCGGGATCTCGCGGCCCGCGCGATCCGTCGCGCGCTCGGATCCGTGCGCCAGGCGCTCCACCGACGGTGATCGGATGCCGCGCCCGCACGCTGCGGAACACGTCGACGCGGCGCGGGGGAGATTGCCCCGGGGGCGTCATGCCCCCCGACAACGCCCCCGGAGGATCCCAACGTAACCCGCGCACGAGTTCGCGCCGCAAACGGCGCCGAGGGGTTGACTCGCCATCCGTATTCCGATAGTCGGATCCGATGACCGAGGCCTTCCGCCCAGCGGGGATCTGAGTAATGTCGCAGTGAAAAGGTGACAGGAGGAAGCCGGATGCCCGAGTCCACGACATCCCCGCCCGAAGATCTGCGCGGCACCGCCGACGAGCGCATGGCCCAGCTTGCAGAGTGGGACGCAACGGGGGGCGCGCTGTCTCCGGAGTGGCTGCGCCGTCAGCTGGATGCGACGCTGGCGGCGTGGGCACAGGACGAGACGACGCTCGACATCGAGAAGGACGCGCACACCGATTTCTGAGCGCGGGCACGTCCCGCACGACCGCTCCGGCACACCGCTGGGTGCACTCAGCTGCTCAGCGCCGAGCGGTACGGGCGGAAGAACTCCCGCAGCTCCTGCACATAGAGCTCCGGCTGCTCGAACGGGGCGAAGTGACCGCCGCGGTCCGGTTCCGTCGCACGTGCCAGATTCGTCATTCGTTCCAGCCATGCGCGCGGGGGCCGGACGATGTCGGCGGGGAAGATGGAGAACCCGGACGGGACCTCGACCCGGCGGGACAGCTGCTCGGCGGAGATCGACGCGTTGCTGTGGTACATCCGCATCGCCGAGCCGATGTTGCCGTTCACCCAGTACTGGGTGAGCAGAGTGAGGATCTCGTCCTTCGTGAAGCAGCGTTCCACGTCGCCGTCGCAGTCGCTCCAGCTGCGCAGCTTCTCCACGAGCCATGCCGCCAACCCGACGGGTGAGTCGATCAACCCGAACGCTGCGGTCTGTGGTTTGGTGCGGTGCATGGCGGCGTACGCGCCCTCCGCACCGGCCCACGTGGCCGCATCATCCAGCCAGTCGCGCTCGTCTTGTGTCAGCTCAGACCGGTCGCCGGCGAAGAACGGAAGTCCGGCATCCATCCGGTGCACCGCGATCACACGATCCGGGTGATCGAGCGCCAGGAAACGACTCACACCGCTGCCGATGTCGCCGCCCGCCGTGACGAACCGGTCGTAGCCGAGGAGGGTCATCAGCTCGGACCATCGGTCCGCGACGTCGGGAGAGGTGAGCGGTCTGGTCGGACGCTCGGAGTATCCGTAGCCCGGCATGTCGGGGACGATCACATCGAAGGCGTCGTCCGGGTCGCCGCCGTGGGCACCGGGGTCGGTCAGCAGCGGGATGACCTTGAGGTAGCGCCAGAAGGAGTCCGGCCAGCCATGGGTCAGCAGCAGCGGCAGCACCGGGCGGCTGCGGTCGGCGGCTCGGGCATGCACCAGATGGACGCTTGATCCGCCGAGTTGCGCGCGGTAGTGCGGCAACCGGCCGATCGCATCCTCCTGCGCGTCCCAGTCGAACTCGTCGGCCCAGTACGCCACCAGTTCGCGCAGGTAGGCCAGGTCGGTGCCGAGCGACCACCCATCGCCTTCCGCGGCGTCCGGCCAGCGAGTCGCGCGCAGCCGTGCGCGAAGGTCGTCGATCACGGCCGGATCCGCGCGGGGCGTGAACCGTTCGAGCTGATATGCCTGTTCCGCCATGAAAGCAGAGTAGCCCGCGCGACCGGACGTCGGCAGCGCTGCGCCGAACCCGACGCCGTCAGGACCGCCCGCGAACGTGGCCGGTGCGCGGTGGGTGCTGCCGGAGCGCCTCACCGCGGCCGGGTACGCGTTCTCGCAGCCGGACCTGCGCGGGGCGCTGCGATCACTGGTCCCGGGTGCCGGCTGAACCCTGGTGCTCACGGCCGCGGCATCCGATCATGGGTGTCATGAGTGCACACGAAACCGTCGTGCGGATGTGGCGCGGAGCGGTGCGGAGCGAGGATCGGGACGCCTATGTCGACTACGTCGAGCGCACCGGGATGCGCCAGTACCGCGCCACCCCGGGGAATCTGGACGCCTGGCTGCTCACGCGCGAGCGGGGCGACGGACTGACCGAGATCCTCACCGTGTCGCGGTGGGAGTCGTTCGATGCGATCACGGGGTTCGCGGGCGCGGATGCCGAGCGGGCGGTGTTCTATCCGGATGATGACCGCTACCTCGTCGAACGCGACCTCACCGTGCGGCATTACTCGCAGGCGGGGTGAGGTCGCCGTCGCCGGCGGCCCTCAGCAGTGCGCGGATCGGCGGCGGCGCATGCTCCAGCGGCACCGCCTGGGCCATCAGCCGCGCGTACCGCAGCTTGTTGCCGCTGCGGCCGCTGAAGAACCGGGCCAGTTGCTGCTCCGGGGTGCGCGACCGCTGGGCGGGCTGACGCTGCAGGCGGCGCAGCGAAGCGAGCTCACCCTGCCCGGCGATGAGAGCCACGACGGCGGGCACGCCGAGTGCATCGATGAACTCCGCCTCCAGGTCGGGGTCGCAGACGAACACGGTCTTGATCACCCGCTCGAAATCCCGCCGCTCGGCGATGTCGACCAGGCCGATGACGCGCTCATCCGCATGCGCGGCGGCGGCGCGGGCCGCGCCCTTGGAGCCCCCCACTGCGACCACCACCGGAACGCGCAGACCGAGCCGTCCGGCGATGGTCTCCACGGCGACCCGGTCGCTGTCTCCCTCGACGATGATGACCGCCATGGCAGCGAGGTTATCCGGCGCCGCGACCGCGTGGGTGGCGGCGGGCTGATGCTGAGCGGGCCGGGTCACCCGCCGACGTGGGCGCCGAGGTGCGCGTGCACGGCGGAGATCACGACGGAGCCCTCACCCACCGCCGACGCGACGCGTTTGACCGACCCACGTCGCACGTCGCCGACGGCATAGAAACCCGGCACCGACGATTCGAACTGCGTCGGCGCGCCCTCGGCGCCGAGCCAGGCACGACGGCCGCCCTCTGTGAGCACCTCCGCTCCGGTGATGACAGATCCCCACTTGTCACGCAGCACTTCCGGCGCCAGCCACTCGGTGTGGGGGCGCGCGCCGATCGTGATGAACACTGCATCCGCCGGCAGTTCCAGGCGCTCCCCGGATTCACTGCGTTCGAGGATGACGTGATCGAGCCGGTCGGTGTCGTGGGCGCCGGCGTCCACGACCCGCGCGCCGGTGATCAGACCCACGCCCGCGGCATCCAGCTGGTCGATCAGGTATCGCGACATGCTCTCCGCGAGCGAAGGCCCGCGCACCACGAGCGAGACCGACCGCGCATAGCGGGCGAGGTGCAGCGCCGCCTGCCCCGCGGAGTTGCCGCCGCCCACCACGAGCACCGCCCGCCCCGCCTGTGCGCGCGCCTCGACGGAGGAGGCACCGTAGAACACCGACGCGCCGACGTACGGCCGCAACCCGGGCGCCGCCAGGCGACGGTAGCTGACCCCTGACGCGAGCACCACCGAGCGTGCACGCAGGCGACCATCGCCATCGACCTGCAGCTCGAAGCTTCCATCGGACACCGCCATGCCCACCACGCGGCGGGTGTGCGCGAAGCGGGCGCCGAAGGTCCAGGCCTGCTGATATGCCCGTTGCGCGAGTTCGGTGCCGGATACCCCGCGTGAGAACCCGAGGTAGTTGCGGATGAGGGAGCTGGACCCGGCCTGTCCGCCGATCGACCCGGCCTCCAGCACCACCGTGTCCAGGCCCTCGGATGCCGCGTACACGGCCGCAGCCAGCCCAGCCGGTCCGGCGCCGACGATCGCCACGTCCACGACGCCCTCGGGAAGGGAGGTGTCCAGACCGTACGAGCGGACCAGGGCGGCATCATCGGGGTCGATCAGCACGGCACCGTCTGCGGTGCGCACCAGCGGCACGGCGTCGTAGTCGATCCCCGCGTCCGCGAGCAGGGCCATCGCCTCGGGCGAGCCGGGATCCAGGTGTTCGGCATGGATGCCGCCGCGCTCCATCAGCGTGTGCAGCTCGTGGGTGCGCGGCTGCGCCTGGTCGCCGATGACGGTGAACCCCCGCCGCCGCTGCCCACTGGAGAACTCCCACTCGTGGAGGAAATCCGTGATCGCCCGGTGGAACGATTCGTCTGCCCGGTCCATGGGTCGCACGACGTAGTAGTCGATCTGCACGAGCGAGATGAGTTCGAGCACCGCGGCGGTCGTGTCGCGATTCGCCCACGAGCCCCACTCGATGACCAGGCCGCGCCGGACGTTGGGGAAGCGGCGGCGCGCGGCGGCGAAGACGTTCTCGTGACCGTGGGCGGGTGAGGCGTCGTCGGAGAGCACCAGCGCCAGGTCCCCGCCGGAGGCATGCAGGTCCTCGATCGCCGTGACGCCGCTCTCCGCCGCGCCGGCGTCGAGAATGCGATAGTCCCGCGCGTAGCGGCGGTTCAGCGGGTCGACCACCGCTCGGCGGAGCCGGTCATCGCCCGACACGACCAGGATCGCGGGCAGACGTGGCGTCGCCTCACCGGGGTTCATCCCGGCTTCGTGCACCGTGTGGCCGTCGGAGGATCCCGAGTCCATGCGCGAAGCATACGCCGGCGTGCCCTCCAACGCGCCGGTGACGATTTCCGCCCGCTACGATTCCGGAAAGAGGCCCGACGCTGCCGTCAGGCCGGAGTGGGGAGTCAGTGACCATTCACGTGCGCATACGCGCAGAGCGCGCGCCCGGCGAGAAGCGCGTCGCCGCGACACCGGACAGCGTCAAGAAGCTGCGCGCCGCGGGAGCCTCCGTTCAGGTGGAGTCCGGCGCCGGTCTGGGCTCCCTGCTGACCGATGCCGCCTATGCGGCCGCGGGCGCCGGCATCGTGGCAGACCACGCGGCCGTCGAACCCGGGACCGTGCTGTTGCATGTCCGCCCGCTGAGCGCAGACGAGACCTCCGCTCTTCCGGCCGGCACCGTGACCGTCGGGACGCTGGACCCGTTTCAGCACCCCGGCTCGGTGACGGCCGCCCGCGATGCGCGCGTGACGACGTTCGCGCTGGACATGCTGCCGCGCATCTCTCGGGCGCAGTCCATGGATGTGCTCTCCTCACAGGCGCTGCTGGCCGGCTACCGGCTGGTGACGCTGGCCGCCGACGCGTTCGGTCGCATGTTCGGCATGACGATGACCGCCGCCGGCACCCTCGCCCCGGCCCGGGTGCTCGTCCTCGGCGCGGGGGTGGCGGGTCTGCAGGCCATCGCCACGGCCAAGCGGCTGGGCGCAGTCGTCTCGGCCAACGACGTGCGCGCGGCATCCGCCGACGAGGTCCGCTCGGTCGGCGGCACGTTCATCGACCTGGACCTCGGCACGGCGGAAGCCGGCGGGGGCTACGCGAAGGAGCTGGCCGAAAACCGGGCGCGGCGCCAGCAGGAACTGCTCGCACCCCACATCGCGGCATCCGACATCGTCCTGACCACCGCCGCCGTCCCGGGTCGAGCGGCTCCGCGACTGGTGACCGCCGACATGGTGGCGGCCATGAGGCCCGGCTCCGTGCTCGTGGACCTCGCCGCCGAATCGGGCGGCAACATCGAAGGGTCCGTGCCGGGGGAGTGGCGGACCGTTCCCGTGCCGGGAGGGGCGGTCACGCTGATCGGCGCCCGCGACATCCAGTCCGACCTCGCGCCGGACGCCTCCAAGCTCTATGCGATGAACTGCGCGAACTTCACCGCGCTGATCATGAAGGACGGTGACCTCATGCTCGACTTCGACGATGAACTGGTCTCGGGAAGCGTGGTGACCCACGATGGCGCCGTGCGCAACGAGCGGGTCGCCGCGAGCATCGAGGGGGTGCGCGCCTGATGGACGGTTTCGCTCTCCTCACCATCACGATCCTGGCCGTGTTCCTCGGCTTCGAAGTCGTCTCCAAGGTCTCCAGCACGCTGCATACGCCGCTGATGTCCGAGGCGAACGCGATCCACGGGATCATCCTGCTCGGGGCCGTTCTGGTGGCCGGACAGGCGGAGGACCCCCTGGCCCTGGCCCTGTCGATCCTGGCCGTGCTGCTGGCGACGATCAACGTCGTGGGCGGCTTCGTGGTCACCGACCGGATGCTGCTGATGTTCCGGGCAAAGCCGCGCGCAACGCGGAACACCGGCGCGGGGGTGGGCGCGTGAAACTCCTGCCCCCCGAAGTCGTCACGGTCTGCTACATCGTCGCGGCAGTGCTGTTCATCCTCGCGCTCAAGGGACTG
This sequence comes from Microbacterium sp. zg-B185, assembly GCF_030246885.1. Lineage (NCBI taxonomy): Bacteria > Bacillati > Actinomycetota > Actinomycetes > Micrococcales > Microbacteriaceae > Microbacterium > Microbacterium sp. zg-B185. The sequence goes on along the minus strand of NZ_CP126739.1, from coordinate 2,277,235 downwards.
AGCAACCCGCGCACCGCGCGACGGGCCAACCTGTTGGGCGCGGCGGGGGCGGCGCTGGCGATCCTCGCCTTCGGGCTCAGCGTCGAACTGCGCAACCTCGGCTGGATCCTCGGTGCCATCGTCGTCGGCTCCGTGATCGCTGTGATCGCCGCTCGTCGCGTGCAGATGACGCAGATGCCCCAGCTGGTCGCCGCGTTCAACGGCGTCGGCGGCGGGGCGGCCGCCCTGGTCGCGCTCGTGGAGATCGCGCACAGCGAGAACCCCTGGACGTTGGGCGTGGTCGCGGTCACCGTGCTGATCGGCGGCGTTTCGCTGACCGGCTCGTTCGTGACCTTCGGCAAGCTGCAGGGGATCATCACGACGCGGGCGGTCACCTTCCCGGGGCTGCGCGTGCTCATGGTGGTGCTCGTGCTCGCCGCCCTGGCCGCCGGTGCGGCGCTGATCGCGACCGGCGACGCGGTGTACGCGTACTTGCTGCTGGCCGCGGGGCTGATTCTGGGGGTGCTGCTGGTGATGCCGATCGGCGGCGCCGATGTGCCGATCGTCATCTCGTTGCTGAACGCCTTCACCGGCCTGGCCGTCGCGGCATCCGGCCTGGTGCTGTCCAACGTGCTGCTCCTGATCGCCGGCACCCTGGTCGGAGCGAGCGGCACGATTCTGACGATGGCGATGGCCAAGGCGATGGGCCGCACGGTCACCGGAATCGTGTTCGGCGCCTTCCGTGCGCATGCGGCCGGTGGCGCCGCCGCGTCCGCGTCGGATCGGCCGGTGCGGACCATGGAGGCTGACGACGTCGCGATCCTGCTCGATTACGCGCAGCGGGTCGTCATCGTGCCCGGGTACGGGCTCGCGGTGGCCGGCGCCCACCACGCCGCCGCCGAGCTGGCCGAGCTGCTGCGCGACCGGGGAGTGGACGTCGTGTTCGGCATTCACCCGGTGGCGGGGCGGATGCCGGGGCACATGAATGTCCTCCTGGCCGAGGCCAACGTGCCCTACGACGCACTGGTCGAGATGGACGAGGTCAATCCGCGGTTCAAGACGACCGATCTGGTGCTGGTGATCGGCGCCAACGACGTCGTCAACCCGGCCGCCAAGACCTCGCCCGGCTCGCCCATCTACGGGATGCCGATCCTCAACGTCGCCGAGGCACAGCAGGTGGTGTTTCTGAAGCGGTCACTCAACCCCGGGTTCGCCGGCATCGAGAACGAGCTGTTCTTCGATTCCAAGGTCTCGATCGTGCTGGGCGACGCGAAGCAGACGCTGACCAGAGTGCTCTCGTCGGTCAAATCGACCGCCTGAACCGCGTTCGGGCGGTGAGTCGCGGACGGTTCGCACCCGCGCGAGGCCGACCCGAATCGCCCTCAGTGCGCGGCTTCGTACGCTTCGATCACCGCTGCCGGGACCCTGCCCCGTTCGGAGACCTGGAAGCCGTTGTCCTTGGCCCATGCGCGGATGGCGCTGTAATCCTGCTGCCCGGGCCGACGGCGACCACGGGAGTCGGACGAGGCTTTCCGCGACGAGGAGATGGAGCGGGCGGCGGATACGTACGGGGCAACCGCGTCACGCAACGCAGCCGCATTCTCGGCTGTCAGGTCTATCTCGTATGCCACCCCGTCGATCGAGAAATGGACCGATTCACCCTCACCCACTTCGAGGAGGGTTCCGTCCAGGTCATCAACCAGCTGGTGAACAATTCTTCGCGCCATGGTTCAAGAATACGCTCCGTCGCCCGAATTTACTATCGGCAATCCGGCGGGTCGTATTCCGACTGAATTCGAACGCAAATGCCTATCCGGTGCCGAATGCGGTGTCCAGAGTCCAAAGTCCTAAATGTCTTGCCGCCGCGTTTCGAATCCGCGACTTTACGATTCAGGCTCCCTGCGACACTGCGGAAGAAGGGCTGCTGCCGCCTTTTACTGCGCGCGTGAAGTCCGGCGCGCAATGGTCACGGGAGAATGCCGGCCCGGCGAGCTTTCGCGACGGCGGCGTGACGGGTCGAGGCCTCAAGCTTCGCCATCGCCGCTTGCAGATAAGACTTCACCGTGCCCTCTTTCAGAGCCAGACCGGAAGCGATCTCGGCATTCGTGGCACCCAATGCGACACGGGAGAGCACATCGATCTCGCGCGGCGACAACGCGATCGCGAAATCCGCCGGTGTGCCCGTGTCGTCGTTCGATATCGCGGCTATGCGCTTTTCCAGAAGCTCGAGGCGTTTCCGTAGATGGACGTCTTTGACGACCGAGGCGATACTGCGCAACTCCGCGTAGCTCTCCCTCAACTCTTCCCGGGCCGCGGCATCCAAACCCCACGTGTCAGGGGCCGGCGGAACCAGCGCCATGCGGCGTTCCACCTCGTCGCGGATCCGCAGTTCGCTGCTGAGCGCGTCGGCGACGGTGAATGCCGGCCGGGTGACCATGTCCCCGACGGGCACCTCGGACCAGGTGCCGCAGTACAGCACTCCGCGGGCCGTGCCGCCGACCAGAACCGGGATCGCGAAGAGCGTCGCGATCCCCTCGCCGAGCACGGCACGGTCGTAGTCATGGGTGATGTTGCGCGAGGTCCGGTAGTCCAGAGCCAGCCGCGGGCGCTTCTCGACCAGGGCGCGACCGCCCAGACCCCGGGTCGCATGCACGACCAGCCCGTCCAGGCTCCGCGTGCGCGTTCCTGCCGTCGCGGTGACCGCAACCGCACCGTCACGCTCGAGCCCGCCGAATGCGACCGGGAAGGCGGTCTTGCGGGTGAGGTCCGCGACCGCACGCGCAACCAGTTCGGTCTCTGTCTCGGTGCCGGTCCGCGCGGCCACAGATACCTACTTCCGGGGGTGACGATGTGATCACCGCTTTTCGTAGCGTCGACGATACCATCGCGGCGAAGCGAGGTCGGCAGCCGCTGGGACAGGTTTCAAAGGAGAAACTCCCATGGTCGGATACACCTCGGAATGGCGTCGGAGTCTGGATGACCCGACCGCGTTCTGGACCCCGCCGTCCTCGGCGCCGTGACCGTCGCTGTGCGCGGCGCGCTCGGGGCTCGGCAAAAAGCTCGCTGAGCGTTTCGCAACACCTCGCAACACCTCGCAACACCAAAGAAGCAAGGCACAAGGCAAGGAGGCCACATGTCCGATCCACGCATTGACACGGCTCCACCCGGTATCGACTACATCGCCGTGGAAGAGTCGCCGCAGTTCCGGGAACTGAAGCGCACCCAGCGCAGCTTCATCTTTCCGCTGTCGATCGCATTTCTGCTCTGGTATTTCGCATATGTCCTGCTGTCGTCCTTCGCGCCGGATTTCATGGCGCAGCGGGTTTCCGGCGACATCACGATCGGGCTGCTGCTCGGACTCGGCCAGTTCGTGACGACCTTCGCGATCACGATGGCGTACGTGTGGTTCGCCAATCGCAAGCTCGACCCGAAGGCCGAGGCGATCCGCGAAGAACTCGAGAAGCGTGAGGCGGCAGCATGAACGACATCTTCGGTTCCATCCATGCGGCGGTTCAGACCGTGGAGAACAACCCGGTTCTGAACATCTCGATCTTCGCGGCTTTCGTCGCGGTGACGCTGTTCATCGTCATCCGCGCCAGCCGGAACAACAAGACCGCTGCCGATTATTATGCGGCCGGTCGCTCGTTCACCGGTCCGCAGAACGGCTTCGCGATCTCGGGCGACTACCTGTCCGCCGCCTCGTTCCTCGGAATCACCGGCGCCATCGCGATCAACGGCTACGACGGTTTCCTCTATTCGATCGGGTTCCTGGTCGCGTGGCTGGTCGCGCTGCTGCTCGTGGCGGAGTTGATGCGCAACACCGGCAAGTTCACGATGGCCGACGTGCTGTCCTTCCGGCTCAGGCAACGTCCGGTGCGGATGGCCGCTGCCATCACGACGCTCGCGGTCTGCTTCTTCTACCTGCTGGCTCAGATGGCGGGTGCCGGCGGACTGGTGTCGCTTCTGCTCGGCATCAACGAGCGCATCGGGCAGTCCATCGTGGTCGCTGTCGTCGGCATCCTCATGATCGTCTACGTCCTGGTCGGAGGAATGAAGGGCACCACCTGGGTGCAGATCGTCAAGGCGTTCCTGCTCATCGGCGGTGCCCTGGTGATGACGGTCTGGGTCCTCGCGATCAACGGCTTCAGCCTGAACACGCTGCTGGAAAGCGCCGTGGCCGCGGCGGTGACAGACCCGAAGGACGCGATCCTCGGCCCGGGCCTGCAGTACGGCGCCAACCCGTGGGACTTCATCTCGCTGGCCATCGCCCTCGTGCTGGGAACAGCCGGCCTGCCGCACGTCCTGATGCGCTTCTACACGGTCCCCACCGCCAAGGAAGCGCGGCGTTCCGTCGTGTGGGCCATCTGGCTGATCGGCGTCTTCTACCTGTTCACGCTCGTACTCGGCTACGGTGCTGCCGCTCTGGTCGGGCCGGAGACGATCGCCGCGGCGCCCGGGGGTGTGAACTCGGCGGCGCCGCTGCTCGCGCTCGCGCTCGGCGGACCCGTGCTGCTGGGCTTCATCTCGGCGGTCGCGTTCGCCACGATCCTGGCAGTGGTCGCGGGCCTGACCATCACCGCGGCGGCGTCCTTCGCGCACGACATCTACGCGAACGTGGTGAAGAAGGGTGACGTGCCGCCGGACGGGGAGGTCAAGGTCGCGCGGCGCACCGTCGTGGTGATCGGCATCCTCGCGATCATCGGCGGCATCGGCGTCCAAGGGCAGAACATCGCCTTCCTGGTGGCCCTCGCCTTCGCGGTGGCCGCGTCGGCCAACCTCCCGACGATCCTGTACTCGCTGTTCTGGCGGAAGTTCACCACGCGCGGCGCGGTGTGGAGCATGTACGGCGGTCTGGCCGCGGCGATGATCCTCATCTTCTTGTCCCCGGTGTTCTGGGGGGCGGAGACGAGCGTGTTCAAGAACGTCGGCGTGGCGATCTGGCCGTTGAACAACCCCGGAATCGTCTCCATCCCGATCGGGTTCTTCCTGGGATGGTTCGGCTCGGTGCTCTCCCGCAAGGCGGAGGATCGGCGCCTGGCGGCAGAGATGGACGTGCGCTCCCTGACCGGATTCGGCGCGGAGAAGGCCACCAATCACTGACGGCCATGAGTAAGTGCGCGGCCCCGGGGCGGGGGATCCCCGGGGCCGCGCGGCGCGCGGGCGGCCTACTCGCCCGCGGCCCGTTCCAGATCCAGCAGGAACGCCTTGACCTCGGCATGACCGCCGTACTCGCCGATCGAGCCGTCGGAGCGGACGACCCGATGCACCGGCACGATGATCGAGAACGGCGTCGTCGCGCAGGCGGTGCCCACCGCCCGGGCCGCGCGCGGGCTGCCGGCATGCGCGGCGACCTCACCGTATCCGGCGGTCTCGCCGTACGGGATCCGGCGGACCGCCTCGAGGGCGGCGCGGGTGAACCCGCGGACGAGCCGCCAATCGAGCGTGAGCTCGAACTCGCGGCGCCGCTGCGCGAAATACTCGTCGAGCTGACGGGCGGCGTCCTCGGCCGCGGCGTCATCGTCGGAGCGGTCCAGGGGTGCGCGCAGCGCGCGGGTCAGACGCTCCAGCTCCTGCTCGAGCGCGCCGCGCAGCGGGTGCAGGGACACGATTCCCTCGTCCGTCGTCACGATCAGGACATCGCCGATCGGGGTGGAGTGCGAGGTGAATCGAGTGCTCGAGGCGGTCATGCCACCATCCTGGCGCGAGCCGCTCGGAGCGTGCGCAGGCGTCCGCTGGTTGCGGATGATCAGCGCCGATCCCGCGCTGGGGAGGAATCGCAGATCAGGTGGCGAGTCGCCAATCCGGCGAAACTCGGGAAGGCTGCTCAAGCCAACGGCCCGCGGCGCTTAGTGTGGCCGTGTGTGGCGAGCAGAAGGCAGCGCCGTTATCGGCGCAGACGATGACGCTCCCTCGGTGACCCCGGGCGACCTCGGTCTGTCCGAGCCCGGGGTGACGGTCATGCACGTCGCGGAACCCGAGCGGGACCGCCTGCGCGCGCTGGCGGCGGAATTGGGCGGCCCGTCGACGCTGCTGCACTTCGACGACGCGAACAGCGGCGGCATCGAGATCACCAAAGCGCACCCCGGCAGCCTGCCGCAGTTCATCACCGGACGGTCCACCTTGCTGTCCAACCTGTTCCGCGATGAGGTCGCACTGCGCAACGCGCGCCTGGCGGCGGAGCGGATCACCGCCAAGAACGTCGAGCTGCGCACCGCGCGCGGCATCGAACCGGTCCATCTCGCCGTCGGCCTGGCCTCCTGGCGGATCGGCGGACTGGCGTGCACGGCGCCCGTGCTGCTGCGGCCGCTCGGCATCCGTCGGCACCACTCCGACTTCGAGCTGAAGCTGCACGGGACCTTCATCGTCAATCCCGAGTTCGTCCGCGCCGCGCGCACGCACTTCGGCATCGAGCTGGACGGTGTGGCGCTGGCCACCCTGGCGCACGAGGACGGTGTCTTCAAACCTCAGCCAGTGATCGACCACCTGCGAGCGCTGACTGCGACGATCGACTCGTTCACCGTCCACCCGCGTCTGGTCGTCTCGACCTTCGCGGATGTCGGCGCCGCCATGGCGCGGGATGCCGTCAACCTCGACCACCCGGTGCTCAACGCGCTGGCCGGCCACCCGGAAGACCGCAAGACCGTGTCCCTCCGCAGGCCCGCTCCGCCGGTGCCGAGCCCGGACGAACGCGCTCCGGCATCCGACACGCTCCTGCTCGATGCGGATGCCGAGCAGGAGGGCGTGCTGGCGCGGATCGCGGCCGGGCACTCGCTGGCCGTGCACACCCTGCCGGGCACCGGCGGAACGCAGACGATCATCAATGCGGTCGGCTCGCTCGTGCGGGACGGCAAGCGCGTCCTCGTCGTCAGCGCACGCCGTTCCACCCTGGACGGGGTGCGCCACCGCCTGACCGGCATCGGGCTGCAGGGGCTCGCGGTGTCCCCGCGCAACGTGCAGCGAGACCTGATTCGCGCAATCGGTCGGAACGAGAAGGCCGTGCAGCCCAAGGTGGGCGAGATCGATGACGCGCTGGTGCGCCTGAGGGGGGTGCTGCGGGACTACCGCGGCGCGGTCACCACGCCGCATCCGGCGCTCGGCGTCTCGGTGCTGGACGTGCTGCGTCGGCTCGCCGAACTGGCCGGTGCCACCCCCGCCCCCACCGCCCAGGCTCGCTTCGACATCGACGTGCTCGTCAAGCTGGCGCCCGCCCGGGCCAAGGCGGCGGCCGCGCTGGCCGCGGCGGCGCGCCTGGGCGAGTTCCGGTTCGGGCCCGGGGACTCGCCGTGGTACGGCGTCTCCTTCGCCACCACCGGCGCCGCCCGCGCCGCGCACGCACTCGCCGGCCGGCTCCACCGTCAGGATGTGCCGAACCTCCTCGAACGCGGCTACGAACTGATCGCGCAGACCCGGATGCGGCCGTTCCAGACGATCACCGAGCTGGGCGCGTACCTGCGCGTGCTGCAGGGCATCCGGGATTCACTGGATCGGTTCAGTCCGACCGTGTTCGAGCGGCCGCTGGGCGAGCTCATCCAAGCGCACGGTCCGCGCCGTGACGCGCCGTCTCTGACCGGAGCCCAGCGCCGTCGGCTGCGTCGGCTCTCACGCGAGTACGTGCGGCCCGGTGTGCACATCGCCGACATGCACGAGGCGCTGGTGCGGGTGCAGCAGCAGCGCACCGAGTGGCAGCGCTTCGTCGAGGCCGGCGTCGGGCCCGCAGTCCCGCTGGGCCTGTCGGACGTCCAGGTTGCGTGGCAGCGGGTCGAGGCGGACCTCGCCGAACTGGACGGCATCGTCGGCCGCGGCGGCGCTGATCGTCTGGCTTCGCTTCCGGTCGCACGCCTCGTCCGCACCCTGGCGGGCCTGGCCGCCGACTCCGACGTGTTCGACAACCTCGTCGAGCGCGCCACGCTGCGCTCCCAGCTGGCTGCGCTCGGTCTGGAGAGCCTGCTCGCTGAGCTGTCCGTCCGCCACGTTCCCGAAGACGCGGTCGGCACCGAGCTGGAGTACGCCTGGTGGCAGTCCGCGCTGGAGTATCTGCTGCGCAGCGACCGAGCCCTGCTGGGTGCGAACACCGCGGTCGTGGACCGCCTCGAGCGCGACTTCCGGCTGGTGGATGAAGCGCACGCTGCGGCATCCGGACCGCTGCTGGCAGCCCAGCTGGCCACGCAGTGGCGCATCGGGATCGTGGACGAGGCCGCCGAGGCAGCGGCGCTGAAGCGTGCACTCCGAGACCCACGAACGACGCCCGCCGATCTGGCCGCAGCAGCACCGGTGCTGCTGCGCACACTGGCCCCGGTGTGGCTGGCTTCGCCCTACGAGGTGCCCCAGATCCCGGAGACGCTGGGATTCGACGTCGTCATCCTCGCGGATGCCGCGGCGCTGAGTCTGGCCGAAGCGGTGCCGGCACTGCGGCGCGCGCAGCAGGTGGTGGTCTTCGGCGACCCGGTGACCCAGAAACCCACGCCGTTCCGCCTGTCCTCCGGGATCCCCGAGGACAGCGACCCGGTTCGCGGACCCTTCGACGAGACGAGCGTGTTCGAGCGTCTCGCCGAGCTGTTCCCGGTGGAGACGCTGACGCACAGCTACCGCGCCGGCGGCGAGGACCTGGCCGAACTGGTCAACGACGCGTTCTACGGCGGGGAGCTGGTCTCGCTGCCGTGGGCGGGGTCCTATCTCGGGCGCGGCAGCCTGAGCGTGGACTACGTCGAAGGCGGCACGGGTGCACCCGACCCGGTCAGCGGAGCGGTGGAGAGCCCCGACGCGGAGGTTGCGCGCGTGGTGACGCTCGTGGTCGAACACGCGGTCAACCGCGGGAACGAGTCGCTGATGGTCGTGACCGCCAGCGCGAAGCACGCCGAGCGGGTGCGCGCGGCGGTCGAGGCCGCCTTCGCCGGACGCTCGGATGTCGCGGACTTCGTCGCGCGGGACACCGCCGAGCCCCTCGCCGTGCTGACCCTCGAGGAGTCCGTGGCGGAGAGTCGCGACCGGGTCATCTTCTCGCTCGGATTCGGCCTCACCAAGCACGGCCGGGTGCTCAGCGACTTCGGCGACCTGTCCACTCCGGACGGCGAGCGTCTGCTCACGGTCGGGATGACACGGGCGCGCCGCTCGATGGTGATCGTGTCCTCCATCCGCCCGTCGGCGTTCGACGACGGCCGACTCGAGCACGGCGCGGCGACACTGATGAGCATCCTCGGCGGCATCGCCTCCCGCGCCCGGCAGGCGCGTCTGGAAGACCTGGCCGACCCGCTGACCTTGGCGCTGGCGCGCGAACTGCGCCGACTGGGCATCTCGGTCGATGTGCACTACCGCGGTCTGCTTCCGCTCGTGGCGCAGTACGACGGCCGCGCGGTGGTCGCCGAGAGCGACCCCGAGACGATCGGCGAGTCGCTGCGGGAGTCGCTGCGGCTGCGCCCGCAGATCCTCCGCCGGCTCGGCTGGCACTACGTGCGCGTGCACTCGTTCGACCTGTACAGCGACCCCGCCGCCGTGGCGGCCCGGATCGCGGCGCTGCTCGGCGTGCCGCCGGAATCGTCCACGGCCGACACCGAGACGCAGCCGATCGATGTCATCGAATAGGCGACAGCGGATCGAGCGGGTCCCCGGCGCGCGCCGCGCCAAACTCACCCCCGCGCCGGGCACATCCGCGGAGCCGGCCGAGCCGGCGGACGACACCGAGCCGGGCCTCGCCACATCCGGCCCCAACGACGAACAGCTGCGCCGCGACGTCCCACCGCACTGGTGAGGCGCGCACCACGCAGCGGCGTCGACTCAGGCGCGCGGCGGGGGAGTGCTCTGACGTTCCAGCAGGTCGCGGATCTGGACCAGCAGCTCCGACTCGGTGGGCAGCGGCTCGTCGCCCTCGGTGACCCCGGCCTTGGCGGCGCCACGCTCGCGCAACCGGTTCATCGGGACCACGAAGACCAGGTACACGACCAGCGCGACGGCGAGGAAGTTCACGATCGCGCCGAGGATCGCGCCGAAGGAGAACGTCGCAGTGCCGCCGAGGAGCGTCGGAACGGTCACCTGCAGTGCCGTGTCCAGGCTGTCCGACGCGAAGAACAGGCTGATCAGTGGATTGATCAGCGCCGAGACCAGAACGTTGACGATTGCCGTGAAGGCGGCGCCGACCACGACCGCTACGGCGAGATCGATGACGTTCCCGCGCAGGATGAACTCCTTGAACCCTTGGATCACGTGAATCACCTGGCCTCACTTCGGCCGAAGCCGATTAGGTTCCTGACGGTGCAGGGGAGGCCTTCGCCTCCGGCTTCGATGATGCCCCAGAGGAGGACGACTCGCTAGGACCGGAGGACCCACCGGCCGAAGAGGTGGCGGGCTCGGAGCTCTTCTTCTCCCGGCCCCCGCCGGAGCCCTTGCCGTCGGCGGCGCGGGAATCGGTGCGGTAGAAGCCGGAACCGTTGAAGGTCACCCCGATCGATCCGTACTCCTTGCGCAGGGTGCCGCCGCACGCGGGGCACTCGGTCAGGGTCGGCTCGGCGAAGGACTGCACGGCATCGAAGCGGTGGCCGCATTCTTTGCAGGCATAGGCATAGGTAGGCATAGGTGCTTTCGGACGATCAGGGCCGGGCAGGCGAAAGGACGAGGGTCTGAGTGGGGGTGACGACGCCGGTCACCGGCTGGTCGTGCAGGTCGCGGGGGACCTCGTCGAGGAGCTCGGAATCGTAGATGACCGCGTAGACGGGCGGGCATCCCTCCATCGAACCGATCGTCTTGTCGAAGAAGCCGCGACCCCAGCCCAGGCGCATGCCGTCCCGGTCGACGGCGGCCGCGGGGATCACGAGCAGATCGACGTCGTTGACCGCAATGGGGCCGAGCAGCTCGCCCACCGGCTCGGGCAGCCCGAACATCCCCTCGGCGATGTCGAAGTCCGGGTGCGCGACCGACCAGTCCAGCAGGCCGTCGGTGCGGGTCACCGGCAGGAGCACGCGGATGCCGCGGCGCACCGCCGCGTCGACGAACTCGCGCGTGCCGGGTTCGCTGGGAGTGGACAGGAAGCACGACATGGAGCGGACCCCGAGGGAGTCCACCAGTGCGTCCAGCTGTTCCCGGATGCCGGCTGCAGCGGAGTCCTTGGCAGGCTGAGAGAGCAGCTGGCGCCGCTCACGCAGCTCCGCGCGCAGAGCGCGCTTGGCCGTTGCGATGTCGTCGTGCATGGGTTGATTCTAGGCGCGATTACCATGCGCCGCGGCCGAGGGCAAGGGGAGCAGGTCGCACGGCGGAGGGGGGCGCCGTCAGTAGAGTATGAGCCATGCCCCCTAAGCCCATGAAGGCCGTGATTCCCGCAGCCGGCCTCGGTACCCGTTTCCTGCCCGCGACGAAAGCCATGCCGAAGGAGATGCTCCCGGTCGTGGACAAGCCGGCCATCCAGTATGTGGTGGAAGAGGCGGCGCAGGCGGGCATCAACGACATCCTGGTGATCATCGGACGCAACAAGAACGCGATTTCGAATCACTTCGACTCCGTTCCCGAGCTCGAGGTCAAACTGCGCGACAAGGGCGACGCCGACCGGCTTCGTCGGGTGATGGCCTCCAGCGACCTCGCGGACATTCACTTCGTGCGTCAGGGTGAGCCTCGCGGGCTCGGGCACGCCGTCTCCCGCGCCCGGGCGCATGTGGGTGAGTCGCCGTTCGCGGTGCTGCTCGGCGATGACCTGATCGACGAGCGCGACGCCCTGCTGACCACGATGATCGCGCAGCACGAGCGCAGTGGCGCGACGATCATCGCGCTCATGGAGGTCGATCCCGCCCAGATCCACATGTACGGCGCCGCAGCCGTCGAGGCGACCGACGACCCGGATGTCGTGCGCGTCGTCGGTCTGGTCGAGAAGCCCCCGCGTGAGGACGCTCCGTCCAATCTCGCCATCATCGGCCGGTACGTGCTGACCCCCGCGATCTTCGACATTCTGGAGCGCACCGAGCCCGGCAAGGGCGGCGAGATCCAGCTGACCGACGCGCTGCAGGAGCTCGCCACGGACGCCGAGGGTCCTGGCGTGTACGGTGTCGTTTTCCGCGGACGTCGCTACGACACCGGGGATAGGGTGGACTACATCAAGGCCATCGTGCAGCTCGCCGCCGACCGTGAGGATCTGGGTCCTGAGCTGCGTCCCTGGTTCAAGGAGTTTGCGGCGACTCTGTAGCGCCGCACGTTCGAGGGGGTGTCGTGGATCTGACGACTCCTGTCCGGCACGGGAACGTGGCGATCCGCCTCGTTCGGCCTCGCGACGCGCGCACGCTGCAGCACGAGCTGCTCTCCAACCGTGCGTGGCTGCAGCCGTGGGAGGCGACCAGCCCGGACGGGCCGGTCTCGTTCGACATGCGCACCGGTGTGAGGCGACTGCTGCAGCAGTACCGCGACGGCACCGGCATCCCGTTCGTGATGGAAGACGGCGGGGAGATCGCCGGTCAGCTGAACGTGTGGGGGATCGCGCGCGGGTCGCTGGCGTCGGCGACCATCGGCTACTGGGTCAGCGAGCGGTTCGCAGGGCGCGGCATCACCACCACGTCGGTCGCACTGGCGACCGACGTGTGCTTCAGCGAGATGCGACTGCATCGGATGGAGATCTGCATCCGGCCCGAGAACCAGGCCAGCCTGCGCGTCGTGGCGAAGCTGGGCTTCCGGTACGAGGGACTGCGGCGGCGGTTCATCCACATTGACGGTGACTGGCGCGACCACTATGCGTTCGCCCTGACGCGCGAGGACGTGCCCGAAGGCGTCCTGCAGCGCTGGGTGCAGGGGCGTGCACCGGCGGACGCCGCGACGGTGCCGCCCAGCGATCGTTCGCGGGCCTGAGACGACACGCCGCAGGATGCCGGGGCGAGGGCGCACCGTCGCCTACCGTTGACCGCATGGGCGGGCAGGTACTTGGCGGGGGAGTCATCGTGCTCGTCGCCGTGCTCCTGTGGATGGTCTATCTGCTGCCGTCCTGGCACAGTCGCCGCCAGTTCGACGCGGCCGAGCGCAACGCCGTGCGGCTCAACCAGGCACTGCGCGTCCTGGCCGAGACGAGCGAGACGCCGCACGAAGTCCGGCTCGAACTCAACGCGCGCACCGCACTGGCCCAGCAGCGTCTTGCTCGCCGGGCGGTCGCCGAGCGCGAGCAGGCCGCTCTCGAGCAGGCCCGGATCGATCTGGCGCAGGCCCGCGACGAACGTGCCGCAGCGCGGTCGCGGCCGAGCGCCCGTCGGGCACGCGCCCGCCGTCGCACCCGACTGGCGCTGACCGTCCTCGGACTCGTCGGCGTCGGCGTCTCGGTGTGGGGCGCGTGGGAGGTCGTGGCGACCGGTTCGCAGCTGATGCTGTGGTCCGGAGTCGCCGCCGCGACGATGTCCGGACTGCTGCTCGTACGCATGACCCGCGTCGGGGCGCGCGCGGTGAACCGCGTCGCGATCGAGGACGCCTCGGCACGCGTGCCACGGGTCATGCAGGATGTGGAGCTGACCGCGACCCCGCGCACCGGCTGGGCGCCGCGTGAGCTGCCCCGCCCGCTCACCGTCTCTGCCGGATCGCGCGCGGCGGCGATGCTGGATGCCGCTGCGGCCCGAGAGGCGCTGCGTCAGGCCGCGGTCGAGGAGGCCGCACGCCAGCGCGCCGCTGAGCTCGAGCCGCCGTCGATCGCCGCTGTACGCGCGGCGCGGGAGAGCGCCGAGGCGTCGCCGTATGCGGCGATGGGCAGAGTCGACGACGCCGAGATCGAAGCGCACGTGCGCCGGCTCCTGGCCAGCCGGGCAGGCTGAGCGCGTCCCGCTCGTCCCGACGATGTTCTACGAGCCTGCCGAGCGCGACCGAGCCCGGCTGCCGCATGATCCGTTCAAGGCGATGATCGCACCGCGGCCGATCGGCTGGATCTCGACGCTGGACGCGCAGGGCAGCCCCAACCTGGCGCCGTACAGCTTCTTCAACGCGGTGTCCGACAACCCGCCGCTGGTGATGTTCTCGAGCGCGGGCATGAAGGATTCGGCATCCCACGCGCTGGATCGTGGCGAGTTCGTCTGGAACCTCGCCACCTTCGACCTGCGTGAGGCGATGAACCAGTCCTCGACGACGCTGCGGCGCGGCGAGTCCGAATTCGCGTTCGCGGGCATCGAGGCTGCGCCGTCCCGCCTGGTCGCGCCGCCGCGGGTCGCCGCCAGCCCCGTCGCGCTGGAGTGCACGGTGACTCAGACGCTGCAGCTGACGGATGCCGCGGGCGGGCCGATCGACCGCCATCTGGTGATCGGGCAGGTCGTGGGCGTGCATCTGGACGAGCGGTTCATCCTGGCGGACGGACGGGTGGACACCGCCGCCATGCGCCCGATCGCCCGCAGTGGCTACCGCGATGAGTACTCGGTGCTGGACGCGCTGTTCCATCTGCCGCGCCCGGACTGAACGGGCAGCCGGCAGCCAGCGTGATAGCCTGTCGGAGGTTCAGGGCCTGTGGCGCAGCTGGTAGCGCACCTCGTTCGCATCGAGGGGGTCAGGGGTTCGAGTCCCCTCAGGTCCACCATGTGATGTCTCGCGACATATGTCTCATATGTCGCGAGACATCTGTCATTTGTGGGGCCAGCGGCCGGGTGGGGTGAGTTGGTTGCGCCAGTAGCCCTGGGCGGGGTTTATGTGGTGTTCGCTGAGGATTTCGCCGGTTTCGAGGTGGGTCACGGTGACGGTGGTTTCGTCGCTGATCGCGAGGATGCGTTTGCCGGTGTGGTGTCGTCCGATGCCGAGGTGGTGCATGCGGCCGGCGCGTCGGATGCTGACGTGGCCGTCGGTGTCGACGCGGTCGTAGCGCAGCCGGTATCGGTCGGGCAGTCGTCCCTCGGCAGGGAGCGCTTTGGCGGTCGCTGCGTATGCCTGTGAGGGAGTTGCGCGATCCAGGGCTCGGTGCGGGCGGTGGTTGTTGTATGCGACGCGGAACCGGTCCAGCTGTGCTTGGAGCTCGAGGATCGTGGTCGCGGTGGGCTGCTGGGCGAGCCAGCGCTTCTGGGTCTGATGGAACCGTTCGATCTTGCCCTGGGTCTGCGGGTGTCCGGGTGAGCCGTTCTTCTGCTTGACCCCGAGGACGGGCAGGAGGTGTTCGAACGCGTTGCGTCCTCCGCCGAACCGTGCCGTATAGACCCTGCCGTTGTCGGTGAGAGTCGAGGCGGGGATCCCGTGTTTGTCGGTCGCAGTCAGGAACGTGGTCACGACATCGTCACCGGTGACGGGGGTGTGGGCGGTGCAGGACAGCAGGAGCCGGGAGTGGTCATCGAGCCAGTTCAGGATCTCCATGTCGGTTCCGTCGTTCAGGCGCCAGTGGGTGAAGTCGGATTGCCAGGTCTCGTTCGGTTGGGCGGCTTCGAACCGGACGTACGAGGAACGCGGGCGCTTACGCGGCTCCGGGGTGATCAGCCCTGCTCGAGTCAGGATGCGGTGGATCGTCGCGTGTGACGGGGCGTGCAACCCTTCGCGGTCCAGATGCCAGGAGATCGTGACCGGCCCGGCATCGAACCCGCGAGCGATCAGTTCAGCGCGGAGCTGTACGACGCGTTCGACAACCTCGGGGGGTGTCGCGTGCGGATTCGTCTTCGGTCGCCGCGACTGCGGATCGACGGCGTCGATACCGTCCTCCCGGTAACGGGCCAGCAACCGATGAAGCTGCCTCCGCGACAACCCATACTGCTCGGCCGCCGCGGCCACGGTGAGCTGCCCAGCGACGATCTTCAAGACCACGACCCGATGCTTCGACATGCATCGGACTGTGACCTATGACCCGAGACATGAGCGACACATCACCTGTGACATATGTCGTGAACCCAGGCACCCTCAGGTCCACCAATGAAATGAGCGCCCCCTCGTGGGGCGCTCATTGTCGTTAACGGGCGCAGTGACTCGTACCCTCTGCGGACCGGCGGTGATTCGGGCGCGGGCAGCCGCGGACGCTCACCAGGCCAGCAGGTGGGTCGGCGTGAAGTCGATCCTCGTGCTGAACCTCTCCGCGATCGCGTCCGCCGGCATGCCGTAATCGGCGATCGCCTCGGCGTACTTGCCGAGGTACGGTTCGCGGAACCGACCAAGCCACTCCACGCCGGTGCCCGGGGCGAGGTGCGCGTCGCCGCGCAGCACGACCACGTCGTCTCCGAACTGTCCACCGGCGTCGAGGTGGACGAGCACCGGGGAACCCCGCCGGATGTTCTCCACTTTGTGCGAGTCCGGCTCGCTGAGGATCGTCAGCACGCCGTCGTGCCAGAAGAACCAGACCGGCACGGCGCGTGGTGAGCCGTCCGCCGCGAGGGTGACGATCCAGGCGATCAGGTCACGCTCCAGCATCCTGAGTGCTTTCACGTGCGTCTCATCCGTATCGTTGAAGATGCTCGTGCCCATCTCGTCTCCTCATCGACACCGTGTTGAGGGCGAGGGTACCGCGTCGAGCGGGCCGGCCGCACGGGCGAGCCGGACGCTGCCGGCGCGGCGCCGCCGGTGACGCCTAACCCGCGAACGCGTGCTGGCGGGCACCGGCGGCGAGGCGTTCCGCGGCCAGGCCCTCGGCCGCCTGCAGAGGGGTGACGCTGCGCGACTCGGCCTCGTCGAAGACCCGGCGGACGGTGTCGCCGATCGCCGCCACGCGAGCCAGGATCTCGTCCCGACTGCCCAGCTGCTTCGCGTCGAGGTCCAGGTAGATCACCCCACCGGCGTTGACCACGAAATCGGGGGCGTACAGGATGCCGCGGGCAGCCAGCCGGTCAGCGCCGGAGTGATCGGCGAGCGGGTTGTTCGCCGGTCCGCACACGGCGCGCGCCTCGAGCGCGTCGATGACCTGGTCGGTGAGCAGCCCGCCGATGCCGGCGGGGACGAACACGTCGGCCGGCACCAGGTGCTCCTCGCCCGGCGTGATCCAATCGGCCCCGAGCTGCAGCGCGAGATCCCGCTTGGCGGGGTTCACATCGGTGACGGTCAGCCGCGCGCCCTCCGTGCTCAGGCGCACGGCCAGCCGGCTGCCCACCTGTCCCATGCCCGAGATCGTGATGCGGCGGCCGGCGACATCCGGGGAGCCGGTGATGCGCTCGAGCGTGGCGCGCAGCGACTCGTACACGCCCAGGCTGGTGGGGCCGGCCGGTTCGCCGGAGCCGCCGCCGGCCTCGGGAAGCCCGACGACGTGCCGGGTGCGCTCGCTGACGGTCAGCATGTCGGCCGTGGTCGATCCCACGTCCTCGGCCGTGCGGTACAGCCCGTCCAGCAGCTCCACCGCATCACCGAGGTCGAGGAACGCCGCGCGCCGACGCTCGGCGTCCAGGACGGAGTCGGGCGGCAGGGCGATCACGGACTTGCCGCCTCCGGCATCCAGTCCGGCCGCCGCGTTCTTCAGCGTCATGGCAGCCGACAGCCGCAGGACATCGCCGAGCGCGTCGCTCCAGTGCGGGTAGCTCCACAGACGCGCGCCGCCCAGCGCTGAGCCCAGCACCGAGGAGTGCAGCGCGACGGCGATGAAGAGCCCGCTGCGTCGACCGGTGAGCGTTTCGACGCGTTCGTGCGCGAAATCGGGCAGGGGCAGGGTCGCAGACATGTTGGTCCTCGTCGATCAGCCGCCGCGGCGTCTTCGTGGGAGCCCGGCGGGAGCGTGCGGATGGCGGCGTTGCGCATCCACCCCTATTGGACCACCACTGAGCCGATCGTTCAACGTGTCACTGTGCACCTGAGCAATGTGCTCACAGAAGCAGCCTCCGCGTGCGTGATGGCGCAGGATCAGGCGCGATCGTGGTCGGGCAGTCCGACGTCCACGGCCTGCGCCGACGCGTCCGCCTCCGGTTCGTCGAAATCGGAGGACGGCCCGCCCAGCGCACGCAGCGCGTACAGGATCGTGGTCAGGTCGACCAGTTCCTGCACCAGTGCCCCGACCACCGCAGGGATGACCCCGGTGGTGGCCACCAGCATGAGTCCGACGCTGAGCAGGATGCCGATCCAGATCGCCGTGTAGGCCACCCGCAGGGTGTGGCGCCCGATCGAGACCGCGTCCACGACCTTGGCGAGCGAATCCTTCAGGATCACGGCGGCCGCGGCATCCCCCGCCGCGGTCGCACCCTTCGCTCCCATCGCGATGCCGATGTCCGCCGCGGCGAGCACCGGCGCGTCGTTGACACCGTCGCCCACCATCAGCACGGGCCGCGGGCGCATCTGCGCCGCGAGGTGCACCTTCTCCGGGGGCAGCAGCTCGGCGTGCACCTCGGTGATTCCCACCTCGTGCGCGATGGCCTCCGCGGTGGCCTGCGCGTCGCCGGTGAGCATCGCGATCCGCTCCACCCCGTGCGCGCGCAGCCAGGCCACCACCGCGCGGGACTCCGGCCGCGGGTCGTCTGCCAGGACGAGCACGCCGGCGAAGCGTCCGTCGATGGCCACGTAGGCGGCCGCCTGACCTGCAGCCAGCGCCATCCGCGAGGTCTCCGGCGCGAGGGCGGCGATGTACGCCGGCTTGCCGACCACCACGACGCGCCCGCCGATCGTCGCGGTCACGCCGTTGGTGGCCACCTCGCCGGCCTGTGACGCGCTCTGGACGGGCACGCCCCGCTCCGCGGCCGCACGTCGGATCCCATCGGCCAGCACATGGCTCGAGTACTGCTCCGCGGAGGCGGCCAGGCCGAGCAGGACGTCGGGGTCGATCCCGTCCACCGCCCGGACCTCGACCAACTCGGGTCGGCCCTGCGTGAGCGTCCCGGTCTTGTCGAACGCCGCGGACTGCACGCGTGCGAGCTGCTCGATCACCGCTCCGCCCTTGACGATGATCCCCGCCTTCGCCGCCCGCGAGAGCCCGCCGAGGAACGCGACCGGCGCCGCGATGAGAAGCGGGCAGGGCGTGGCGAGCACCAGGACCTCGGCGAACCGGGTGGGGTCGCCCGAGATGCCCCACGCCGCACCGGCGATGACGAGCGACACGGCGGTGAACGGGACCGCGAACCGGTCCGCGAGGCGCACGACCGGCGCACGCGACTCCTCGGCATCCCGCACCAGCGCCACGATCTGCTGGTACTGGCTGTCGGCGCTGCGGCGCACAGCGCGGACCCGTACCGCCTGCGAGCCGTTGACGGCGCCGGAGAGGACCTCATCGCCGGCGTGGCGGGTCACCGGAAGGCTCTCCCCGGTCAGTGAGGACTCGTCGAACGAGCCGGAGTCGGTCAGCAGCAGCGCGTCCACGGGTACGATCTCGGACGGGCGGATCAGCAGCACATCGCCGACCCGCACGTCGTCGGCTGCGGCATCCGTCACTTCGTCCGATGTGTGATCGCCGGGATGGACGATGACATGGGCGATCTGCGGGGAGCGGTCCAGCAGCGCGGTGAGCTCGCGTTTCGCGCGACGGCCGGCGTAGTCTTCGAGCGCTTCACCGCCGGAGAGCATGAGCACGATGATCAGCGCCGCGACGTACTCGCCGACCGCGAGGGTCGCGACCATTGCGACGACCGCCAGCACGTCGAGCCCGACGTGGCCGCGCAGGACGTCCCGCACCATGCCGATCAGGGTCCACACGATGACCGCCGCGACGTACAGAGTGGCCAGCCACCGGCTCGCGCTCTGCCTGTCCGACAGGTCCAGGACGAGCACCGCGATGCCGACCACGACTGTGGCGGTGATCACCGGGTACCGGGCCATGACGCGGGGGATGCGGCGCACAGGATCAGCCTGGTACACCCGAGCGCCCACCGCCAGCGGTGCCGTGCGGACCGGGGCCGGCCGATCCCCTATCGAGCGGTGTGCGACGGGAGTACCGTCTGCGCCAAGGAACCCGAAAGACACACGCACGAGGGGATAGTGATGTTCGAAGATGCACGCGGCATGGCCGCGATCGCCGCGTCCGATCTGGCCCGCGCCCGGTCGTTCTACGAGGGCGTGCTGGGATTGACGCCCGAAGAGATCCAGGAGGATGCCGAGACGGTGATCTATCGGCTCGCGGGGGTGCCGCTGCTGGTCTATCGCTCCGGGTTCGCCGGAACCGCGAAGAACACCGTGTTCGGCCTGCAGACCAGGGATCTGGCCTCCGATATGGCATCCCTCCGCGCGAACGGGGTGGAATTCCTCGAGTACGACTTCCCTGGCCTGAAGACGCAGGACGGGGTGGCCGAGATGGGCGGGGAGCGCGCGGCGTGGTTCGAAGACAGCGAGGGGAACATCCTCGGGCTGTTCGAGCGTCGCTGACCGGTCCGCGGCATTGCCTAGGCTGGTCCGGTGACTGATCAGCTCCCCACGCGCAGCCGCATCGTCCAAGATGCGCTGCGAACCGCTGGCATCACCGGCGACATCGTCGTGCTTCCGGATGCCGCGGCCACCGCGCCGCTGGCCGCCGCCGCACTCGGCGTCGAGGTCGGCGCCATCGCGAACAGCCTCGTCTTCTGGTCCGACGGCGAGCCGCTGCTGGTCATGACCAGCGGTGCGCACCGCGTGGACACCGCAGCCCTCGCCGAGCGGCTCGGCCGCGCCAGCATCCGCCGAGCCAGCGCCGAGCAGGTGCGCGAGGCGACCGGCCAGGCGATCGGCGGGGTCGCCCCGTGCGGGCATCCCGCGCCGCTGACCACCGTCATCGACGCCGACCTCGCCGCCTTCGAGCAGATCTGGGCGGCCGGCGGGACGCCGCATACCGTCTTTCCGATGACCTTCGAGGAACTGGTCGCGCTGACCGGCGGAACGATCACGACGGTGGTGTGACCGGCCGGTCCGCGGGTCCGCACCGGCATCGCGACCGGGCCGCCCCCTGAGCGACGCTAGGGTCGGAGCGTGAGCCCCGACGCGTACACCCACGGCCACCACGAGAGCGTCCTGCGTTCGCACCGGTGGCGCACGGCCGAGAACTCCGCCGCCTACCTGCTGCCGCTGCTGGCTCGCGGGTGCACTGTGCTCGATGTCGGGGCGGGGCCGGGAACGATCACGGCCGACCTGGCCGAGCGGGTGGCGCCGGGGCAGGTGGTCGGCCTGGATGCCGCCGCCGGGGTGGTGGCGACGGCGGATGAGCTGCGTTCCGAGCGCGGACTGGACAACCTGTCCTTCGAGGTCGGTGACGCGTACTTCCTGGCGGTCGCGGATGACAGCGTCGACATCGTGCACGCGCATCAGGTGCTGCAGCATCTGGCCAGGCCGGTCGACGCGCTCCGGGAGTTCCGGCGGGTCGTCTCGCCCGCAGGAGCGGTCGCGGTTCGTGATGTGGACTACGAAGGGGTGATCTGGTACCCGCAGGTGCCCGCCTTGGACGAGTGGATGGAAGTGTATCTCCGGGTCCACCGGGGGATGAGCGGGGATCCCACCGCCGGGCGCCACCTCAAGGCATGGGCCCGCGAGGCGGGGTTCACGGACGTGACGGCGACCGCCTCGGTCTGGCTGTTCGAGAGCGACGAGGACCGGCAGTGGTGGGGCTCGGCGTGGGCAGAGCGAGCCGTCGCCTCGTCCTTCGCCGAGAACGCCCTCTCGCTGGGCGTGACCGACCGGTCCGGCCTCGCCCGCATCGCCGAGGCGTGGCGCCTGTGGGCGGCCTCACCCGATGGCTGGCTGCTCATGCCGCACGGCGAGGTCATCGCCCGCGGGTGAGCCGAGCAGAGCCCGGCGCGGTGCGCGGTGCGGGGCCGTCCGAGACGGCCGGTGCTCTTCGCAGGCCGCGGACGGGAACCGGGTCGCCCCTCCTCAGTGGCTCGCGGAGAGGAACTCGAACGCGGTGACCGCGGATGCAGCCGACCACGCCTGCGGGCGGCACGCGGCGGGGTAGGGCAGCGGAACGGTCGTCGGGCCCGGGACGCTGCCGCCGGAACCGGCCGGATCTCCGCTGTGCAGCTCGGGCACGCGGTAATCGAAGCCCGCTGCGGCGGCCAGCATGTTCTCCACGACGTCCTCGGCCGCCTCGGCCAGGCCGGCGCGCTGCATGCCGCGGGCGATGATCGCGGTGTCGTGGATCCACACACTGCCGCCGTGGTAGCTCAGCGGCCAGTACCCGTGGGCGCCCGTCGACATCGTCCGGATGCCGAAGCCGGACAGCATGCTCGGCTGGGTCAGAAGCGCGGCGACGTCGCGTTCCTGGTGCGGTTCGAGCAGGCCCGTCCCCAGCAGGTGTCCGATGTTGCTGGTGAGCGCGTCGACACCGCGCCCGCTGGCATCCAGCGCGATGGCGGGGTAGTCGCCTTCGGGGGTGCTCACCCAGAAGCGATCGGCGAATCGCCGCCGCAGACGGGCGCCCCACGCGCGGGCCGCGTCGCCCCCGCTCTCGCCGTAGGCATCCAGGATGCGCGCGCCCGCCATCACGGCTTCGTAGGCATAGCCCTGCACCTCGCACAGCGCGATGGGACCCTGTGCCAGAGCGCCGTCGCGCCACTGGATGGAGTCACCCGAGTCCTTCCAGCCCTGGTTCGCCAGGCCGCGGCCGGTGCCGTCGTAGTAGGACACGAACCCGTCGCCGTGGCCCATGATCCATGCCAGACATCTCTGCATCGCCGGCAGGAGTTCCCGCACGTCCGCCTCCGGCAAGCCCGCATCGACGGCGTCGCCGAAGAGCCCGACCCACAGCGCCGTCGCATCGACGGATCCGTAATAGACCGGCGGCAGCGAGAACCCCTCCCCGGGTATGTCGAAGGCTTCGGCTCGCAGTTCGTGCAGGATCTTGCCGGGTTCCTCCGCCGTGGCGGGATCGACGCTGCGGCCCTGTCGGCGCGCCAGAACCCGGAGGGTGGATGCCGCGAGCGTCGGATTCGCGTGCAACGCCAGCCGCGCCGCCCACAGGGAGTCGCGTCCGAACAGGGTGAAGAACCAGGGCGCGCCGGCGGCGTAGAACTCGTCGTCGGGGTGATCCGGGAGCGCGAGGCGCAGCGCATTCAGATCAGTGAGAGCCGTGGCGAGCCACCGCTCGGCGCGGTCGTCGATCGAGCCGCCCCCGTACACCGCGGGTGGCGGGGGAGTGCTCCCGGACCGGACCACCAGGGCGTCGTCGGTCATGCGCACGCCCCACGCCACAGTGACGGAACGCCCGGGCGGGATCTGCACTGCCCAGGTGACCACCACCGCGGTGTCGGCCTCGATCGAATCCGAAACGCGGACGCTCCCGTCCGTTTCCAGCTCGATCCGTCGCGGCCCCGCGGTGAGCACGACGGTCCCGGCACCGCCGGGGCGTTCCGACCACGCCCGCGACTCCGGCATCCCCGCCTTCACCGCGTGCATGGGGGAGAACTCCGGGCGCAGCGTGAGGGTGACCTCCGCGTCGATCGGGTAGGTCAGGTGCGAGGTGATCTTGATCTGTTCGGTGACTCTCGCCTCATCGACGGTCCGCTCCCGAAGAAGCCGCATCTTCGGGTCCGCGCTGAGATCGTCCAGGCCGCGCAGCAGGCCCTCGAAGACCACTCGGGACGCCTCGTGCGCGGACATGCCGAGCCACTCGGCATCGCCTCCGGTCACGGCGACCGCCGCGGTCCGGATGAAACGCGTGTCGCCGTGGTAGATGCCGTCGATCGCGCCCGCGCCCACGTTGCCGTCGGCGCGGGACCACACCTGCGTGGGCGCGCGCAGGGCGACCACCCCGTCGTGAAGGAACGGCTGCAGTCCGCGTGCGGGCATGGCGAAGGTGCGCTCGGTCATCCCTTGAGCGCTCCTTCGGCGGTGTTCATGATCTTCTTCTGGAAGATGAAGAACATCACCGCAACCGGAATCGTCATGATCGCGGCGGCGGCGAGCTTGAGCGGGTACTGGTTTCCCTGTCCGAGCTGGCCGGACGCCAGTGAGGCCACCCCCTTGGTGAGGGTCGTCAGCTCCGGCGACTGCGTCGACACGATGAAGTGCCCCAGCTCGTTCCACGATCCCTGGAAGGAGAGGATCACGATCGTGATCAGCGCCGGTCGGGCCATCGGCAGCACGACCGACCAGAAGACGCGGAACGTGCCCGCCCCGTCGATCCGGGCCTGCTCCTCGATCGCGGCCGGGATCGACTCGAAGAAGTTCTTCATGATGAACACGCCGGCGGCATCCACCAGCAGCGGCAGGATCATGCCCACGTACGAGTTGTAGATGCCGATCTGGTTGAGGACGAGGAACTTCGGGATCAGCAGCACGACGCTGGGAACCGCCATCACGGCCACGACCAGGGCGAAGATGACGCCGCGTCCGCGGAACCTCAGACGAGCCAACGCGTAACCGGCCAGGGACACGAAGAACACCCGGCCGAGGGTGACGCTGATCGTCACGATCGCCGAGTTCATCGCCCACAGCGGGAAGTCGCTGCGCGTGAACAGGCGTTCGTATGCGGCCAGCGAGAACACGCTCGGGATGAGGGAGATGGGATCGGCAGTGGCCTCGGCATCCGTCTTGAACGACGTGGCGACCTGGACCAGGAACGGGTAGATGTAGATGATCGCGAGCACGATCAGGACGGAGTACAGCACGACTTGGCCCCAGCGGGCGCGAGCGGCCCACCTCCGGGTCCGCTGCGGGGGCGCGGGCGGTGCGACGGCGGCCGTTTCCGGTACGGCGGTGACGGTCATGAGGTCTTTCCCTTCACCTGGTATTGCCGCGCTCGGCGCTTGGACACCGGCCGGTCGCGCAGCGCCCACCGCTGCAGGGCTGCGAAGAAGATGATGATCAGGAACAGGATGAACGCGATCGCGGCGCCCTGCCCCCAGTCCTGGTTGATGAAGGCGGCCTGGTAGGTCAGGTACGCCGGGGTCACCGTCGTCTTGGCAGGGCCGCCCTGGGTCCCGGTGTAGATCTGGTCGAACACCTGCCAGCCCCCGATCAGACCGAGGGTGAGCACCGTGAACAGCGTCGGGCGCAGCTGCGGGAGCGTGATGTGCCAGAACCGCTGCCAGCCGGTGGCGCCGTCCATCATCCCCGCCTCGCCCAGTTCGACGCCGACGTTCTGCAGCGCCGCGATGAACAGCAGCATCATCGTTCCGCTGGTCGTGAAGATCGCCATCAGGATGAACGCGCTCATCGCGATCGAGGGGCCGGCGAGCCACTCCCACCACGAGATGCCGAGGAATCCGCCGCCCGTCAGCGCTTCGGGACCCTTCCGGACGCCGACGCCGCCCAGTGCGACATGAACGATGCCCCGCGGATCGGCGAACCAGTTCGGCCCGTTGATGCCCACCCACGAGAGCACCTCGTTGATGACGCCGGTGGTGGAGAACAGGAACAGCCACAGCACGGTGATGGCCACCGAGCTGGTCACCGACGGAAAGTAGAACGCCGTGCGGAAAAAGCCGCGGCCGCGCAGGATCGCACGATTGACCAGCGTCGCCAGGAACAGGGCCAGGATCGTCTGCAGCGGAACGACCAGCAGCACGTACCAGGCGTTGTTGCGCAGCGCGATGCCGAAGTTCCGTTCCGGAAGGCCGCCTCCCGTCGTCACCGCCGCGTAGTTGTCCAGCCCCACGAATCCGACGCTCGGAGACAGCGGGCTGCCGCGCCCTGACCAGTCGGAGAAGCTCACCCACAGCGCCATCAGCACCGGGATGAACAGGAAGACGCCGAGGATGACGATGATCGGCGCGGTGAACAGCCATCCGGCAAGTCCCTCGCCGCGGCGGATCCCGGAGAACCGGCCGCGGCGAGGGGTGCTGACCTGGGCGGTCATGTCAGCCGACCACGGCCTCGAGGTTGGTCTGCACCGAATCCAGGATCTCCTGCGGGTTCCCGTTCTTCAGCGACTCCAGCTGTGCGTTGAAGTCCGCGATGACGTCGGTCGCTCCCTCCACGGTGGGCGGGAACTGGGCGTAGTCCGCGCCGGTCAGGAATGCACTGAGGTCGGGGTTGGCCTCCGTCCACGCATCTGCGGCGGACTGGATCGACGGCATCGGCCCGAATGCCTCGGAGAAGGCCAGCTGCTGATCGGTGGAGGTCAGGAACTCCACCAGGCTGAGCGCGGCCTCCTGGTTCGGGCTGTCCGCGGCCATACCCCAGCAGTTCGTGAACTGCAGCGTGCCCTGGCCGGCGGGGCCGGCCGGCAGTTCGGCGACGGCGTACGCGACATCCGGGTAGTCGGCGCTCAGTGCGCCGGTGATCCAGTTGCCCTCGATCACCATCGCGGCCAGCTGGTTGCCGAACGCCTCACCGCCCCAGCTCGCCCCGATGTCGGTCGAGAAGGCGAACGTGCCGTCCTGCAGGCGTGCCTGCACGTACTCCAAGGCCTCGACGTTCTCGGCGCTGTCGGCCACCGGCTCGCCGTCCGCGAGCAGACTCCCGCCGGCCTGCGCCATGAAGGTTCCGACCCGCTGGTACTCCGGGCCGAACGCCAGACCCACCGCGCCACCCGTCGTCAGCGTCTTGGTGACGGCGGTGAGGTCCTCCCAGGTCGCGGGAATGTCCGCCTCGGTCAGGCCGGCTGCGGCCCACAGGTCGGTGTTGATGATCAGGGCGAGCGTGGAGAAGTCCTTCGGGGCGCAGTAGAACTCGCCGTCGAGGGTGAAGTTCTCCACCAGCGACGGGTAGAAGTCGTCTTTGTTGTCCAACTCGTCACCGTAGGCGACCAGAGATCCGTTGCCCGCGTAGCCGGCCAGCGCCTCGGGAGCCAGGTAGAACAGATCCGGCGGGGAACCGCCGGCGAAGCCCTGGGACAGCTGCTGCGGAAGGTCGTTGGCCACCGAAACCGTCGCCTCCACGCCGGACTCCTCGGACCACGCCGCGACGGCATCTTCGACCGCTGCCGTCTCCGCCTCGCCGCTGGAGCCGATCAGGATGGTGAGCGCGTCGTCCGAGGAGGTCAGCCCGCCTTCGCCTCCGGAGTCGCCGGTGTCATCGAATCCCGAGCCGCCGCCGCATCCGCTCAACACCAGTGCTCCTGCGACGACGAGCGCACCGGCACCCGTCAGCGCGCGTGTCTTGCGTGTCATGTCCGTCTCCTTTGATAAACACCGCAGTGACCTCAGTGGGGGCGAGGTCATCGGACCCTTCTTTTTGTCGTTCCGATCTTTGAACGATCAAACTGATCGCTTGGAGGAACGTTAAGAGCCGCGCCGCGGGAGTGTCAACCCCCTGCGCTGTACTATGCGGTAACGATTTGAACGTTCCGATGCATGAAGATCCGGGGGAATGATGGCCAAGCCGCCGACGGTCGAAGACGTCGCGCGCGCGGCGGGCGTCTCGCGGCAGACCGTATCGAACGTCCTCAATTCGCCGGGCATCGTCCGTGAGGCGACCCGGGAGCGGGTGCAGCGGGCGATCGCGGATCTCGCCTATCGTCCGCACGCGGCCGCGCGTCGCCTCCGCACGCGGCGCAGTTCGACCCTCGGCGTGCACTTGGACCCCTACTCGGGGGGGATCTCCGGCGTCATCCTCGACCGGTTCGTGCACGCCCTCACGGAGCGGGCGGGCGAGCGTGGCATGCGCGTGCTCATCTACAGCGCACGATCCGCCGACGAGGAGATCGCCCGGCTCGGCGATCTCATCGACGGTGCCGAGATCGACGGAGTCGTGATCACCGGCACGTTCTTCGGCGACCCGCGCACGGGCTGGCTGATGCAGCGGGACGTGCCGTTCGTCTCGTTCGGCCGGCCGTGGGGCGGCGATGACGTCTACAGCTCGGCGCACACCTGGGTGGACGTGGACGGCGCCGCCGGGACCCGAGCGGCCACGGCGCACGCGATCGCGACCGCCGGGCCGCGGGTCGGCTTCTTCGGATGGCCCCCGGACGGCGGCACCGGCGACGACCGGGAGCGGGGATGGCGGGAGGCCATCACGCAGGCCGCCGCCGACGGCCCGCGCTTCGAGGCGACCGAAGGGCTCGCCCGCGCTCGCGACGTCATGGCACAGGTCTTCGCCCGTGCACAGACCCTCCGCGAGCTGGATGCCCTGGTCTGCGTCAGCGACTCGCACGCGGTCGCGGCGCACCTCGCCGCCGCCGACGCCGGCCGGCGCGACCTGCCGGTCTTCGGGTTCGACAACACCCCGGTCGCCGAGGCCCTCGGGATCTCGAGCATCGAGCAGTCGCCCGAGCTGGTCGCCGCCGCCGTCCTGGACGGCCTGATGGGAACGACGGGTTCGGCGGTGGAGCTGCGCGACCGCGACACGGCGCCGGCGCACGTGCTGGTGGAGCCTCGCCTCATCGTCCGCTAGCGCCGCGACCACCGATCCGGCGCCCCAGCTCGGCGGCGGCGGGTGCGATGAGGTCGGCCAGCGCGGCGACCTGCTGCGGGGTGTCACCGGGATAGGTCACCGCAAGCGCCGCGATCGGCCACCCGGTGTGGTCGCGCACCGCGACGCCCACCGAGCGCAGGCCCAGTGTGACCTCGCCGTCCTCGGTGGCGTAGCCGTCGGCGCGCACCCGCCGCAGCACATCATGCAGCTCGCGGGGGCGGGCGGGACCGCGCCCGGTCCGATCGGCGAAGGATGCGGCATCCGGGTACAGCGCCCGCACCTGCTCGCGCGGCAGGGCGGCGAGCATGGAACGTCCTGACGCGGTCAGATGCGCGGGCAGGCGGACGCCGACATCGGTCACCAGCGCCGGGCGGCGCGGCGCGCGCTCCTCGACGAGGTACAGCACGTCCCGGCCCGTCATCACGGCCAGGTGCGCGCTCTCGCCGGACCGGTCGGCCAGCGCCGCGATCAGCGTCCGGCCGAGCAGCGCGAGCGGCTGCTGCCGGGCGTACCCGCCAGCGAGCTCGAACGCGGCTGTGCCGAGTCCCCAGCGACGCTCTGCGGGCAGGTGCACGACGTAGCCGTGCTCTTCGAGGGTGGCAAGCAGGTGGTAGACACTCGATCGCGGCACGCCCAGCTGCGCCGCGATCGTGCGGGCCGCGATCGGCCCGGGCTGACCGGCCAGCAGCGACAGGATCCGCAGCGTCTGATCGGCGGCCGGCACTTGAGGGTGCGGCGAAGAGGTGTCTGGCATGACAGACACAGGATGGCACGGTCCTCTGTTTCCCGCGAGCCCGCGGGTGTGGAATCAACCCATGAGCAGCCTCACCGACACCGCGGTCGTCGTCGGCGCCGAGCCGATGCGCGCCGAACAGGTCGTGGCGGTCGCCCGGCACGGGGCGCGCATCGAACTGGATGCCGGCGCGCTGCGCGCGGTTGCGGCATCCCGTGCCCTCATCGAGGGACTCGCCGTGGACCCGAAACCGCGCTATGGCATCTCGACCGGCTTCGGCGCGCTGGCCACGACGTTCATCGCAGCCGACCGCCGGGCTCAGCTGCAGTCCAGCCTCATCCGCTCGCACGCCGCCGGGACCGGAGCCGAAGTGGAGCGCGAAGTCATCCGCGCGCTGCAGCTCCTGCGCCTGCGGACGCTCGCCACCGGGCACACCGGGGTGCGGCCGGTCGTGGTCCACACCTACGCGGCGATGCTCAACGCCGGGATCACCCCGATCGTGCGGGAGTACGGATCGCTCGGCTGCTCAGGCGATCTCTCCCCGCTCGCGCACGTGGCGCTCGCCGCGATGGGCGAAGGCGATGTCCGAAACGACGCGGACGAGGCGGTGCCGGCCGCGGCCGCACTCCACGACGCGGGTATCGCCCCGCTGGTGCTGCGCGAGAAAGAAGGGCTGGCGCTGATCAACGGCACCGACGGGATGCTGGGGATGCTGCTGCTGGCACTCCACGACCTGTCGATCCTGCTGGAGACCGCCGATGTCGCGGCCGCGATGTCCATCGAGAGCCAGCTCGGCACCGACGCGGTGTTCGCTGCCGGCCTGATGGATCTGCGCCCCCAGGTGGGGCAGGCGGCATCGGCGGGCAACCTGCGTGCGTATCTCGGCGGCTCGCCGATCGTGGCCTCGCACAAAGGACCGGAGTGCACACGTGTGCAGGACGCCTACTCGCTGCGCTGCGCACCTCAGGTGCACGGGGCCGCGCGGGACACCGTCGAGCACGCGCGCACGATCGCCTCGCGAGAACTGATCTCGGCCGTGGACAACCCGGTGATCACCGACGCCGGCGGCGTGGAGTCCAACGGCAACTTCCACGGTGCCCCGATCGGCTATGTCCTGGACTTCCTGGCCATCGCCACGGCCGACGTGGCCTCGATCTCGGAACGGCGCACGGATCGCGCGCTGGACCCCGGGCGCAACCAGGGGCTTCCTCCGTTCCTGGCGCACGAGGTCGGCGTCGACTCCGGGCTCATGATCGCCCAGTACGCTGCGGCCGGGATCGTGTCGGAGCTCAAGCGACTCGCGGTCCCGGCATCCGTCGATTCCATCCCCTCCAGCGCGATGCAGGAGGACCACGTCTCGATGGGGTGGGCGGCCGCGCGCAAGCTGCGCCGCGGGATCGACGGGCTCGCCCGGGTGCTGGCCATCGAAGTGCTCACCGGCGCTCGCGCGATCGACCTGCGCACACCCCTGCAGCCCGGTCCCGCCACCGGTGCGGTGCGGGATCTGGTGCGCACGGTCGCGCGGGGGCCCGGCAGCGATCATCACCTCTCGCCCGACATCGAGGCGGTGACCGCTCTGGTGCTCTCCGGCCAGGTCGTGCGCGCCGCAGAAGGAGCACTCCGATGAACCCGGTCACCGATGCCCGCACCGTCCGCGCCGCGCGCGGCAACGTCCGCACCGCGAAGAGCTGGGGCGCCGAAGCGGCCAAGCGGATGCTCATGAACAACCTCGATCCCGAGGTCGCAGAGCACCCGGAGGATCTCGTCGTCTATGGGGGGACCGGCAAGGCAGCCCGCAGCTGGGCGGCGTACGACGCCATCGTGCGCACTCTGGACGAGCTGGAGCCGGACGAGACCCTGCTGGTGCAGTCCGGCAAGCCGGTGGGCGTGTTCCGCACCCACGAGTGGGCACCGAGGGTGCTGATCGCCAACTCGAACCTCGTCGGCGACTGGGCCACCTGGCCGGAGTTCCGCCGGCTCGAGCAGCTCGGTCTCACCATGTACGGGCAGATGACGGCGGGTTCGTGGATCTACATCGGAACGCAGGGCATCCTGCAGGGCACCTACGAGACCTTCGCGGCCGTGGCCCGGTCCCTGGGGCGCGACTCGCTTGCGGGCACGCTGACCCTGACCGGCGGATGCGGTGGCATGGGCGGCGCGCAGCCGCTGGCGGTCACGATGAACGGGGGGGCGGTCCTGATCGTCGACGTGGACGAATCCCGCCTCGCGCGGCGCGCGGAACACGGGTATCTCGACGAGTACACGACCGACCTCGACGAAGCCGTCGACCGTGTGGTCGCGGCCAGGAACGAGGGCCGCGCGCTCAGTGTGGGAGTGGTCGGAAACACCGCACTGGTCTTTCCCGATCTGCTCCTGCGCGGCACCCCGATCGACATCGTGACCGATCAGACCAGCGCGCACGACCCCCTGGCCTACCTGCCGGTCGGGATCGATGTCGCGGACTGGCGCGCCGAGGCGGAACGTGATCCCGAGGGGTTCACCGCACGGGCGCGCGGGAGCATGGTCAAGCAGGTCGCGGCGATGGTCGGCTTCCAGGATGCCGGTGCGGAGGTCTTCGACTACGGCAACTCGATCCGCGCCGAGGCGCAGCTGGGCGGCTTCGCCCGGGCGTTCGAATTCCCCGGGTTCGTGCCGGCGTACATCCGCCCGCAGTTCGCGGAGGGGCGGGGTCCGTTCCGCTGGGTGGCCCTCTCCGGAGACCCGGAGGACATCCGCAAGACCGACGCGGCGGTGAAGGCGCTGTTCCCGGACAACGCCGGCTTGGTGCGCTGGCTCGACAAGGCCGGCTCGACCGTGCACTTCGAAGGGCTGCCCGCCCGCATCTGCTGGCTGGGCTACCAGGAGCGGCACCTCGCCGGACTGAAGTTCAACGAGATGGTCGCCTCCGGGGAACTGGCCGCCCCGATCGTGATCGGGCGCGACCACCTCGACGCGGGATCGGTCGCGTCGCCGTACCGCGAAACGGAGGCTATGGCGGACGGCTCCGACGCCATCGCGGACTGGCCGCTGCTGAACGCGCTGCTGACCACCGCGTCGGGCGCGTCTTGGGTCTCGATCCACCACGGGGGAGGCGTGGGCATCGGGCGCAGCATCCATGCCGGGCAGGTGACCGTCGCGGACGGCACGGTGCTGGCGGCGGAGAAGCTGGCCCGCGTGCTGACCAACGACCCCGGTACCGGCGTGATGCGACACGTCGACGCCGGCTACGACCGCGCGAAGGACGTCGCCCGGGAACGCGGGCTGAAGGTGCCGATGCTGTGAGCGGCGCAACCCTGATCACGAACATCGGCGAGCTGACTACCAACGTCGCCGCGGACGGTGACCCCTGCGGCACGCTGCACGACGCCGCAGTGCTGATCGAGGGCGACCGCATCGTATGGGTCGCCGCCCCCCTAGACCGCGAGACTGCATCGGGTGCTCGAGACAGCGGGCTTGCGCCACAGTCTCGAGGCGCGGATGCAGTCTCGCGGGGACGGATTGAGGTGGTGGATGCTGGTGGCCGAGCGGTCATCCCGGGCTTCGTGGACAGCCACACGCACCTGGTGTTCGGCGGAGACCGCGCGGACGAGTTCGAGGCGCGGATGGCAGGCGAGCCGTATGCTGCCGGGGGCATACGGCGGACCGTGGCCGCGACCCGGGCGGCGAGCGACGACGAGCTGCGCCGACGTCTCGCCGGTCTCGTCGCCGAGCTGCACGCGCAGGGGACGACCACCTTCGAGGTGAAGACCGGGTACGGCCTCACCGTGGCGGACGAGGCACGGCTCGCCCGGATCGCCGCCGAGGTCACCGACGAGGTGACCTACCTGGGCGCGCACGTCGTCCCGACCGAGTACGCCGACCGCCGCGACGAATACGTCGAGCTGGTGTGCGGCGAGATGCTGCAGGCGTGTGCCGCGCACAGTCGCTGGATCGACGTGTTCTGCGAGCGCGGGGCGTTCAGCCCCGCCGAGAGCCGACGGATCCTCGCGGCGGGTATCGCGCGCGGGTTGCAGCCCCGCGTGCACGCCAATCAGCTCGGATCGGGCGAGGGGGTGCAGCTCGCGGTCGCCCTGGGCGCGGCATCCGTCGATCACTGCACCTTCCTCGACGATGACGATGTCGCGGCCCTCGCGGCGAGCGGAACGGTCGCCACCCTACTGCCCGGCGTGGAGTTCTCGACCCGGCAGCCTTACCCCGACGCGCGGCGCCTGCTCGACGCCGGGGTCACCGTCGCCCTTGCCAGCGACTGCAACCCCGGATCGAGCTTCACCAGCTCCATGCCGCTGATGATCGCGCTCGCCGTGCGCGAAATGGGCATGACCACCGCGGAGGCGGTGTGGGCGGCCACCGCGGGGGGCGCGCGTGCGCTGCGGCGCGACGACGTCGGCGTCCTCGCACCCGGCGCGCGGGCGGATCTGGTCCTGTTGGACGCGCCGACGCGGACGCACCTCGCCTACCGGCCGGGTGTGCCGCTGATCCGAACCGTGTGGCGCGGCGGCACCGCGGCCTGACTGCGACCGTCGCAGCGCGGCGTGCTCAGCGCGGCGTATCGAAGGTCCAGTCGACGGGCTCTTGCGGCGCGACGTGGTCCCAATCCGGAGCGTCCCACCGGAAGGTCGCGACCGCGCAGGTCGGCATGTGCTCGATGCCGTCATCCGACAGGCTCGCGGCCAGCGCGCTCATCCCGGGGTCGTGGGCGACCACGATGACCTGCCGCGCACCGCTGCCGGCGGCCTTCTCGAACAGCGTCCGAGCGGGTGCGCCGTACAGCTCCGGGTCCAGGTTCACCGCGACATCGAAGGCCGCGCCGAACGCCTCGGCGGTGGTGCGGGCGCGCAGCGCGGTGCTGGAGAGGATGAGCTCCGGCCGGAAGCCGGTCTCGGCCAGCGCGCGCGCCATGCGCGGCGCGTCCCGCATGCCCCGGTCGTTCAGCGGGCGATCATGGTCGTCCAGATCCGGGTCGCCCCAGTCGGATTTCGCGTGTCGCACCAGCACAAGGCGGATCATGCGCGCACCCCCACTCCGGCGAGCAGCTCCAGGACGCACAGCGCCGCCAGCCGCACGGTGCGTTCATCCGGCGTGTCGGCCGTCGCGTCGACCTCGACGATGTCCGCGGAGACCACCCGCGGATCGGTCGCCGCCGCCCGCGCCAGCGCGCGCAGCTCCCACGCGGCAAGGCCTCCCGGCAGGCTGGCGGGACAGCCGGGGGCGACCGAGCGATCGCAGACATCCACGTCGATGTCCAGGTGGATGCCGCCGCCTCCGGCCCCGGCCACCTCGAGCGCTTCGGCCATGACGTCCGCGACGCCTCGGCGTCGCACGTCGTCCAGGGCGATGACCGTGATTCCGTAGTCCGCGGCACGCCGGGCGTACGCGGCCGAGTTGGCGAAGTCGGCGATGCCGATCTGCGCCACGCGGCGCGGGTCCAGCCCGTCCTGGATCAGCCGTCGGACGGGGGAGCCGTTGGAGACGCCGTCGCGCAGGTCGAAATGCGCGTCCAGGGTGATCAGTCCGGTCGCACCGGTTCCCTGCGCCACGGGGTAGGTCGCGCTGTTGTCGCCGCCCAGCGCGACCACCAGGCCGCCGCGGTCGCGCGCATCTGCGGCCAGGGCGCGGACGGCGGCCTCGCCCTCGGGACCGTCCGGCTCGGCGATGTCGCCGGCGTCCGCGACGCGCAGCGTCCCCAGGTCGACCGGCCCGGCCATCAGCGCCGCGCTGTACCGGCGCAGCGCCGCCCGCACCGCGGCGGGCGTCTGATGTGCGCCGGTCGGCGAGAGCGACGTCCGCCAGGTCGGAACGCCCATGAGCACCGCGTCGAGGGGACCGTCGAACGAATCCGGCGCGAGCCAGTCGCCGGCGCGCGGCCAGAGATCCTCGGAGGAGAGTGTCACCCCTCCGACGGTACCCCGTGACGTCGCAGTGCGGTCCGCGGCGGCGCGCCCGAGTCAGCCCGCGCCCTGGTCAGCCGGTCGTGGTCAGACCGTGACGTCGTCAGACGGTGACCTGGTCAGATCGTGACGTAGACCCAGGCCGGCCGACCGCTGGCCAGCCGGACCTCGACCCTGCGGTACAGCTCGACCTGGTATTCGTCCGCGGCGTCCAGTTCGTCCTGACTGACCCGCAGAACCTTGCCGATCACCTTGTCCAGCTCGTTGCCGGTCGCGCGGACGATGGGGTGCACCGATGCGCCGGATCGGTCCACGGTGCGCGGGTCCTCGATGTCGGCGTAGTCCACCGTGAAGCCCGGCAGGACGTCATCCTCGCCGGTCAGCAGCCGTCCGAACGTGTCCAACTGCACGACAGGGCTCTGCAGGGTGCCGTAGCTGAACAGCAGCTGTTGGGGGCGCTCGACCACGCACCCAGGGTAGCGCTCGGGTCGGCGTCAGCCGTTGACGTTTCGCAACATGTCGCCGAGCGTTCTCAACCCAGCAGCGCGTGCGCGACGGTGAAGATCACCACACCCGCCAGCGCGCCGACCACGGTGCCGTTCAGCCGGATGTACTGCAGGTCGCGGCCCACCATCAGCTCGATCTTCTCCGTCGTCTCGGCGGGGTCCCAGCGGTCGACCGTGTCGGTGATGATCGATGCGATGTCGTGCCGGTAGCGATCGACGAGGAACACCGCGGCCTCGGTGACCCATCCGTCCACACGGGCCTGGAGCGCGGCATCCGTGGACAGACGTTCGCCGATCTCGCTGAGCGCCTGCGCGGCGCGGCGGCGCAGGCCGCTGTCCGGGTCGGCCAGCGATGCGAGCAGGCCGGCCTTGGCGGTGTTCCACGCTTCGGAGGCCAGCTCGCGCACGCGCGGGCTGTCGAACAGCGTGGCCTTGCTCTCCTCGAGCCGCGCCATCGTGGCCGGATCGCTCTGCAGGTTCTCGGCCAGTCGATTGAGGTACCCGTCCACGGCGATGCGCGCCGGATGCTGCGGATCGGCGCGCACCGCCGCGACGAACTTGACGGCTTCGTTGTAGACGGTGTCATCCACCAGGCGCTGGGCGATCGAGGGAACCCACGACGGCAGACGCCGCGAGACCAGTCCGGAGAAGGATTCGTGGTTGGCGGTGAGCCAGGTCGAGATGCTGTCGACGCCGAGGTCGACCGCGCCGTGATGGGCGCCGGAGTCGACGATGCGGCCCAGCCATGCGCCCAGCGGCGGGCCCCATTGCGGTGCGATCAGGTGCTCGCGGGCCAGGTCCTCGATGACGTCGTTGACATCATCGTCGCTGAGGGCGCGCAGCACGCCGGCGGCCATCAGCGCCACCTCCTGGCCGACCCGTTCCGCGTGCGCGGGCGCGCTCAGCCATTCCCCGAGCCGAGCCGCGATCGCGGTCTCCTCGAGCTTGGTGCGCACCACATCGCCGCGGAGGAACTCCGTCTCGACGAACTCGCCCAGGGTGTGGCCGATCTCGTCCTTGCGGCTGGGGATGATGGCGGTGTGCGGGATCGGGATGCCGAGCGGATGCCGGAACAGCGCGGTGACGGCGAACCAGTCGGCCAGTGCGCCGACCATGCCGCCCTCCGCGAACGCGCGGACGTACGCGAGCGCCGGCACCTGCTGCTGGAAGGCGAAGGCGAACACGAACAGCACCGCCATGAACACGAGCGCCCCGAGGGCGACGCCCTTCATGACCCGCAGCCCGCGGCGGCGTTCCTGGTCGGCGGGGCTGAGCAGGGCCGTCGGAGTTCGCGTCATCGGATCACCGGTTCCGTGTCATTGTTCGATCGGCCCGAGCCAGGCGCTCGCGACCGTCGCGTGGGCCGATTCCGGATCGGACGGGTGGAACAGTCCAGCCAGCACATCGCGGTAGAGGCGGCCGAGCTCGCTGGAGGAGAAGTACGACGAGCCGCCCGCCACGAGGATCGCATCGTCCACGACGCGCTTGGCCATGGTGACCGCCCGGTGCTTGACGCCGGACAGCAGCGAGAACCAGCGCGCCCCGTGGTCGGCGCGGTCGTCGATGTCCCGGCTGATCGCGGCGAGCTCCGGGGGGAGTGCGTCATACGCCAACGCCATCTCGGCGATGCGCCACCGGATGTCCGGATCCTGGCTGTATGCCTTGCCGGTCTTCTTGGATCGGCGCGTGCCCGCCGTCTGCACCGCCAGATCCAGCGCGCGGCGCGCGATGCCGGTGTAGACGGAGGCGAGCAGCACCTCGAACACGCTGAAGATGCCGAAGACGATGGGGTCCGGACTGGGCCCGGGATCGATCCGGCGCACCACCCGGTCGGCGGGAGAGATCGCGCCGTGCAGCTCGGTGGTGCGGGACTGCGTGCCGCGCATGCCGAGGGTGTCCCAGTCGTCCCGGGTCAGCACTCGGCCCTGCTCCTGCTCGGAGCGGGGCACGAAGGCGTAGACGAGCTTCGGGGCGTCCGGCGAGGCGGTGTCCAGGCCGTGCAACCCGATCCAGGTCCACACCGGCGCGAGCGAGGTGAAGATCTTGGTGCCGGTGAACGCGTACGAGCCGTCCGATCGGGCGGCGGCATCGGTGTCACTGCCGAACAGCACCAGATCGTTGCCCGCCTCGCTGATGCCGAAGGCGAAGACCTCGCCGGCCGCGGCGCCCTCTTGCACGAACCGAAGGTCGGTGACGCCCCGATCCGCGAGCACCTTCGCCACACCGGTCCACACCAGATGCATGTTCACGGCGAGGGCGGTGGCCGGGGCGGCTCCGGCCAGGCGCTGCTGGAGCACGGATGCTTCGGCAAGACCCAGGCCTGCGCCGCCGAGGTCGGTGGGCACCAGGATCGAGAGGTATCCGGCATCCGTCAGATCGGCCAGATCCTGCTCGGGGAAGGTGTTCTCCCGATCGTGGTCGGCCGCGCGGGCGCGGAGCCGCTCCAGCAGGTCGTCGGGCAGGTAGAGCGCGGGGTCGAAGCCGATCATGCCAGCGCCCCGAGAAGCTGCGCGATCGTCGCGTCGGGTTCGTCCCGGTGCGGCGAGTGGCCGGCGCCGGCGACGACCGACATCGAGAGCATGGGGTTGCCCAGCACCTGTTCGGCGAGCTGTCCGGTGAAGATCGAGAACACCGCCGGGTCGGATCCGATCACGTGCGTGGGGACGGTGAGCGCGGACGCGGCATCCCGCACATCCCACGTCGCATTCTGAACGCTGGTCTGCTCGACCGCCCATCGGCTCGCCTGCTGGGCGGACACGGCCTTCAGCTCGATGTCCTGCTCGTGCCAGCGCGGGTGCTCGGCGCGCACGGCCGCCGGGGTGGGATCGGCGAAGGAGCGCTCCTGGCTCTCGCGCACCGTGTCGCGGTCGGCGGGGGCGAGGTGGATCGCCGGGTCGACCAGCACGAGCCGGCGTGTCCACCCCGGGTCGGCGGCACTGGCGACGGTCGCCGCGGCGCCGCCGAGGGAGTGTCCGACGACCAGGTTCCAGGGCGACACGCCATCGGGCCGGGTCGCGCCCACATCGGCCGCGTACGCGGCGATCGTGTAATCCAGGGCGCGCGGCGCGACGCCGTGACCGCGCAGATCCACGGCGTGGGCCCGCCACCCCGCGTCGGCCAGCGCAACGCCGAAGCGCCACATCAGCGCGCCGTTGGAGCCCAGGCCGTGGATGAGCAGTGCGCGCCGGGCTGCGTCGGGCGATCCCCACGACAGCCGGGGGAGGGTGACGGGTGCGGGCATACAGCAATGCTACGGACGGATGCCGGACCTCGGGCGCCCGGGCGCCGCTCGCCGCCGATGCGGTTCGCCCCATCCGCGGGCATCCGGCCGCACAATGGAGGGGTGATCTCGACGGAATCGGCCGCGGCCCTGCGCGATGCCGGCCTGGTGTGGCATCCGCGCTCGGGTGACCGCTTCCAGCTGGACGAGCCCGAGTTCGAAGCGGACGTCTTCACGGTCAGCGAGATGACGATCGAGCCGCGCGAGTACTCCACCGGGCGGATCCTGTCGTTCAACGGCACGACGGAGTGGGCGCTGGATTCGGTGGCCCTGGAGGACGCGCTCTGGCTGCCGTCGGAGAGTCAGCTCCGCGAGCTGCTGCGCGGCGCGTTCCGCACGCTGCGGCGTCTGCCGGACACCCACGAGGTGGAGATCGTCCTGAATCGGCCCGAGCAGCCCCAGGAGCAGGAGGTGCTGGTGTTCCAGCATCCGGAACCGGCCGACGCGTACGCCATGGCCGTCCTGGAGCTGCTGCGCCGCATCGCCTGAGCGATCGTCGGCGGCGGTCGGACTCGGGGGCTGCCTCGGCGCCGGCTCAGGTGATGGTGCCGACCGGTTCGGTATCCGGGATGGGGCTGGGATCGCGGTGGCGCAGGTCGGGGAAGGCACGGACGCACGCGACGGCCACGACGGTCCCGGCGATCGCGAACGCCGCCGCGGCCCAGTAGGCGCCCTGTGGGCCGGTGCCGTCGATGAGGAACCCGGCCACCGCCGAGCCCGCGGCCGCGCCGATCAGCTGGCCGGTGCCGATCCATCCGTACGCCTCGGCGGTCTCGCTGAATTTGACGCTGACGCTGGTCATGGCGAACAGCACGGCCAGCGCCGGTGCGATGCCGATGCCGGCCAGGAAGAGCGTGCCGCCGAGCCACCAGATGTTCAGCGAGACGACGGTCAGTGACAGGCCGACGGCCACAATGCCCAGTCGCCGGGCCATCGCCCACGGCCCGATCGGGATGTGCCCGAACGACAGTCCGCCCGCCAGGCTCCCGATCGAGAAGACGGCCAGCACGAGCCCCGCCTCCAGGCCGCCGTGATCGAAGGTCGCGACGACCCCGGCCTCCACCGCCGCGCAGGCGCCGATCAGCAGGAACCCGATGACGGTGGCCAGCAGGACCGGCGGCTTGGCCAGCACCTTTCCGATGCTGCGGCGGCTGCGCGGGATCCGGACGCGGCCGACCTCGGGGGAGAGGATGAACCACGCCCCGCCGCTGATGAGGATGGCCACGATCAGCAGGAGCGCCGGCACCGTGCCGGCCTGGGTGGCCACCAGGGTGATGACCACCGGTGCGACGATCCAGATGATCTCCTGCAGCGACGCGTCCAGCGAGAACAGCGGCGTGAGCTGTCGCGAGTTGACCAGCTTCGGGTAGATGGTGCGCACGGCGGACTGCACCGGAGGCGTGGAGAGCCCGGCGATCAATCCCAGCACCATGTAGACGGGGACGACCGTCTCGACCAGCGCGAGGACGGTGATGGCGACCGCGCAGACCGCGAGGGTCGTGGTGAGCACGCGGCGCATGCCCCAGATGCCCATCCAGCGGCTGGTGACCGGGCCTGCGATGGCCTGTCCCACGGACGTGGCGGCCAGGACGAGCCCGGCCGCGCCGTACGAGCCGGTCACGAACTCGACGTGCAGCAGGATCGCCAGGCTGGTCATGCCGTTGGGGAATCGCGCCGTCAGCTGCGCGGCCATGATCCGGCCGACGCCGGGCGTGCGCAGAAGATCCCTGTACCCGGCCACCCGTCAACGGTATCCGTCGCGCCGCCCGGCCGCGACACGCGGGCGACACGCCCAGCGTGCATTTCACCGCCCGATCCGTGTCCGAACCCGGCGCTACGGTCGTGCCTGTGGACAGATGTGCCCGCGGCATCCGAAACCGGCGTGATTCAGGGTGTTTCCAGGTTCCGGACGGATCCGCCTCCTGTGGATGAAACGGTGGACAACCTGTGTTGTATCTGTGGAGAGCGGTGCAAAACTACACGGATGTAACTACTAGCCCTTGTGGTGCTATCCAATGTCCGTACCCATATGTAGTATTGGACTCCCGGCGGGGGACCACCGGACGAAACACACGATTTTGAGGGAGAACGGGTCACACATGTCGATCACCGTCTACACCAAGCCCTCCTGCGTTCAGTGCACGGCGACCTACCGCGCACTTGATTCGAAGGGCATCGAATACGAGGTCCTCGACCTCTCGCAGGACCCCGCGGCCCTGGAACAGGTCAAGGCGCTCGGCTACCTACAGGCGCCGGTCGTCGTCACCGACGAGGACCACTGGTCGGGTTTCCGTCCCGA
Source organism: Microbacterium sp. zg-B185 (assembly GCF_030246885.1). Classification (NCBI taxonomy): domain Bacteria; kingdom Bacillati; phylum Actinomycetota; class Actinomycetes; order Micrococcales; family Microbacteriaceae; genus Microbacterium; species Microbacterium sp. zg-B185. Next base: position 2,236,494 of record NZ_CP126739.1, on the reverse strand, counting down.
CAAGATCGACGAACTCGCCGGTCGTCTCGCCTAGCGTCTGGAGGAAGAATGGTTCCTGCGGCCGCCGTGCATCAGCGCAGCGCGACCGAGGGAACCGGCCAGATCGCGCCGCTGCTGGTGTACTTCTCGAGCATCTCCGGCAACACGGCCCGCTTCATCGACAAGCTCGGCATGCGCGCCGTGCGAATCCCGCTCCACCTCTCTGATCCACCTCTGATCGTCGACGAGCCCTACGTGCTGGTGACCCCCACCTATGGGGGCGGCCAGGGAAAGGGCGCGGAGAAGGGCGCCGTACCCAAGCAGGTCATCCGGTTCCTCAACGACGAGCAGAATCGCAGCCTCATTCGCGGCGTGATCTCCGCGGGCAACACCAACTTCGGCGAGCACTTCTGCTTCGCCGGAGAGATCATCAGCCGCAAGTGCTCCGTGCCGCACTTGTACCGGCTGGAAATGTTCGGCACACCCGAAGACGTGGATCGCGTGAGCGAAGGATTGGAACGATGGTGGAAGCTGCAGTGAAGGAAGAGAAGGCGTTCAACGCGGACGCGCGATTCGAGGGTATGGACTACCACTCGCTGAACGCGATGCTGAACCTGTACGACGCGAACGGCAAGATCCAGTTCGATGCGGACAAGCGCGCCGCGCGCGAGTACTTCCTGCAGCACGTCAACCAGAACACGGTCTTCTTCCACACGCTGAAGGAGCGCCTCGACTACCTCGTCGAGAAGCAGTACTACGAGCCGGCCGTGCTGGAGAAGTACTCGTTCGATTTCATCCAGGAGCTCAACGACTTCGCGTACTCCAAGAAGTTCCGCTTCGAGACCTTCCTGGGCGCCTTCAAGTACTACACCAGCTACACGCTGAAGACCTTCGACGGCAAGCGCTACCTCGAGCGGTTCGAGGACCGCGTCGTGATGACGGCTCTGGGGCTGGCCGACGGTGACGAGAAGCTCGCGAAGGATCTGGTCGAGGAGATCATCTCCGGCCGCTTCCAGCCGGCGACACCGACGTTCCTCAACTCGGGCAAGGCGCAGCGCGGCGAGCTCGTCTCGTGCTTCCTGCTGCGCATCGAAGACAACATGGAGTCCATCTCGCGCGGCATCAACTCGTCGCTGCAGCTGTCCAAGCGCGGCGGCGGCGTCGCCCTGCTGCTGTCGAACATCCGCGAGGCCGGAGCGCCGATCAAGCAGATCGAGAACCAGTCCTCGGGCATCATCCCGGTCATGAAGCTCCTCGAAGACAGCTTCAGCTACGCCAACCAGCTCGGAGCCCGTCAGGGCGCCGGCGCGGTCTACCTCAGCGCCCACCACCCCGACATCATGCGGTTCCTGGACACCAAGCGCGAGAACGCCGACGAGAAGATCCGCATCAAGACGCTCTCGCTGGGCGTCGTCGTGCCGGACATCACGTTCGAGCTGGCCAAGAACGGCGAGGACATGTACCTGTTCTCCCCGTACGACGTCGAGAAGGTCTACGGCGTTCCGTTCGGGGACATCTCCGTGACGGAGAAGTACCGCGAGATGGTCGACGACGCGCGGATCAAGAAGACCAAGATCAACGCCCGCGAGTTCTTCCAGACGATCGCGGAGATCCAGTTCGAGTCCGGCTACCCGTACATCATGTTCGAGGACACGGTGAACCGGGCGAACCCGATCAAGGGCCGGATCAACATGTCCAACCTGTGCAGCGAGATCCTGCAGGTCAACACGCCGACCACGTACAACGAGGACCTCTCCTACAAGGAGATCGGCAAGGACATCTCGTGCAACCTCGGCTCGATGAACATCGCCCTGTCGATGGATGCCGATGACCTGGGCCGGACGGTCGAGACGGCGATCCGCGCGCTGAGCGCGGTGAGCGAGCAGAGCCACATCGCCTCGGTCCGCTCCATCGAGGACGGCAACGACCGCTCGCATGCGATCGGTCTCGGGCAGATGAACCTGCACGGCTACCTCGCCCGTGAGCACGTGCACTACGGGTCCGAAGAGGGCATCGACTTCACGAACATCTACTTCTACACGGTGCTGTTCCACGCCCTCCGGGCCTCGAACAACCTGGCGATCGAGCGTGGTCGCGCGTTCGACGGCTTCGCCGACTCCACCTACGCCAGCGGAGAGTTCTTCGACAAGTACATCGAGCGCGCGTGGGTTCCCGAGACCGAGAAGGTCAAGGAGCTGTTCACCGGCAAGCACATCCCCACCCAGGAGGACTGGGTCGCGCTGAAGGCGTCCATCCAGCAGCACGGCATCTATAACCAGAACCTGCAGGCCGTTCCCCCCACCGGCTCGATCTCCTACATCAACAACTCCACGAGCTCGATCCACCCGATCGCCTCGAAGATCGAGATCCGCAAGGAAGGCAAGCTCGGTCGCGTGTACTACCCGGCCGCCTTCATGACCAACGACAACCTGGAGTACTACCAGGACGCGTACGAGATCGGCTACGAGAAGGTCATCGACACCTACGCCGCGGCGACGCAGCACGTCGACCAGGGACTCTCGCTGACGCTGTTCTTCAAGGACACCGCCACCACGCGCGATATCAACAAGGCGCAGATCTACGCGTGGCGCAAGGGCATCAAGACGATCTACTACATCCGTCTGCGTCAGATGGCACTCGAGGGCACCGACATGACCGAGTGCGTCTCGTGCATGCTCTGACCGGTCTGCGGTTGCCGAGTGGCCAGATGAAGCGAAGGAAGAAGAGAAGATGACCCCCGAGAAGCTCAAGCTTCTGGACCACGTTCAGGCGATCAACTGGAACCGCATCGAGGACGACAAAGACGTGGAGGTGTGGAACCGCCTCGTCAACAACTTCTGGCTGCCCGAGAAGATCCCGCTCTCCAACGACATCCAGTCCTGGAACACGCTGACGCCCGACGAGCAACTGCTCACGATGCGCGTGTTCACCGGTCTCACGCTGCTGGACACGGTGCAGGCCACGGTGGGCGCGGTCTCGCTCATCCCCGATGCGATCACCCAGCACGAGGAGGCCGTCTACACGAACATCGCGTTCATGGAGTCGGTGCACGCCAAGAGCTATTCCTCGATCTTCTCCACGCTGTGCTCGACGAAGGAGATCGACGAGGCGTTCCGGTGGTCGGTCGAGAACCCGAACCTTCAGAAGAAGGCTCAGATCGTGATGGAGTACTACCAGGGCGACAACCCGCTCAAGCGCAAGGTGGCCTCCACGCTGCTGGAGAGCTTTCTGTTCTACTCGGGCTTCTACCTGCCCATGCACTGGTCGTCGCGGGCCAAGCTGACCAACACGGCCGACTTGATCCGCCTGATCATCCGCGACGAGGCCGTGCACGGCTACTACATCGGCTACAAGTTCCAGAAGGGTCTCGAGCGCGTCAGCCAGACCGAGCGTGACGAGATCAAGGACTACACCTTCTCGCTGCTGTACGAGCTGTACGACAACGAGGTGCAGTACACGCAGGACCTCTACGACGGCGTCGGTCTGACCGAAGACGTCAAGAAGTTCCTGCACTACAACGCCAACAAGGCCCTGATGAACCTCGGCTACGAGGCGATGTTCCCGTCATCGGTCACCAACGTGAACCCGGCGATCCTGTCCGCGCTCTCGCCGAATGCCGACGAGAACCACGACTTCTTCAGCGGGTCCGGTTCCTCGTACGTGATCGGCAAGGCCGAGGCGACCGAGGACGACGACTGGGACTTCTAGAAGTTCCCGATCACGCCCCGCCCGTAAGGGCGGCTGACAGGCCCGGACCCGCAGGATTCTGCGGGTCCGGGCCTCTTTCGTGCCTTCTCTCGATGACAGAAGAGGGTGAAGCGGGGTGGTCCGCCTACCGGAATTCGGCATCGGCGTGGCACTGGGGTGGTGCCACTGCGTGCCACAGGGAGAGCTGTCGCTGCCGAGTGTCAGTTGACGGCGGAGGTGAGTCGCGCGACACCGTCGAGGAATGTCGCCTTCCCGGGTTCGAGCTTCCACTCCTCGAGGGTGAGTTCGCGCCCCGAGTCGCGATACCCCTGCTCGACCGCACGCATGTCCCGAACGAATGACTCGCCGAGCACCATCAGCGACGACTCCGAGTTGAGGCTGAACGAGCGGATGTCCATGTTGCTCGACCCGATCACGGCGATGTTGTCGTCGATGGAGAAGTGCTTGGCGTGCAGGATGTACGGCGCGGGGTAGAGGAAGATGCGGACCCCCGCCTCGAGCAGTTCGCTGTAGTACGAACGCTGGGCGTGGTACACCAGTCCCTGGTCCCCGATCTCGGACACGAACAGCTGCACCTCGAGGCCGCGCTGGCACGCCGTCGTGATGGCGTAGATCATCGGTTCGTCGGGGACGAAGTACGGGCTCGTGAGGATGACCTTCTCCGTTGCTCCGTGGATGAGCGAGAGGAAGAGCCTGAGGCCATTCTCGGTGCCGTAGCCCGGTCCGCTCGGAACCACCTGGCAGACCAGGGAATCCGGCGACGAGTCCGCCACGACCTGGTTGGCGGGAACGTGCTCGTTGTCGAGGAGCTCGTCGACCTCGATCAGCCAGTCCGACATGAAGATGGCGTTCACCGCCGCCACGGCGGGACCCTCGAGGCGTGTCATGAGTTCCTGCCACTGCAGGCCGCGCTTGATGTTCTTGGGCGAGTCGTAGTTGCGGTTGATCAGGTTCTGCGAGCCCATGAAGGCGACCCGGCCGTCCACCACGACGAGCTTGCGGTGGTTGCGCAGATCCGGGCGCTGGTACTTGCCCTTGAACGGCATCACCGGCAGCATCCACGCCCACTTCACTCCGATGCGGTCGAGTTCCGCGAACGTCTCCTTGCTCTTCGGGACCTTGGCCGACGAGATGTGGTCGGCGAGCAGTCGCACCGAGACGCCGCGGGCCACGGCCCGCTCCATCGCGCTGAAGAAGTTGTGGGTGGTGTCATCCCACGCGACGATGAAGAACTCGACGTGAACGAACCTGGCCGCCGTGTCCACCTCCGCAGTCATGGCGTCGATCGAAGCCTGATAGTCGCCGATCAGTGTCGCCTTGTTACCCCGCATGGCCGGCAGGCCGGTCAGCAGCTGATTCTGCTGCGTCACCCGTTCGAACCACCGTGGCCAGTCCAGATTCGGCGACGGCAGGTCGAGGTCGGTGGCCCTCTTCTCGATGATCTCGTTGATGCGAGCCTGTTCGTTGCGGCGTTTCGGCGGCAGCTTGAAGTTGCCGATGAGGAGGAAGAACAGGAGACCGAACAGCGGCAGGAGGATGATCAGGAGGATCCACGCCATCGCCGCGGTGGGCTTGCGGTCGCGCGGGATGAAGATCAGCGCGGCGATGATGATGGCCACCTGGATGAGAATGGCGATCCAGGCGAGGCCGGGTCCCAGTACAGGGCCGAGAAGATTCATGCGAGTCCGATCTTCGTGCGGTTCGTCCGTACCGTCTATTCAGCTGTCCGCTCGCACTGTGAGCTCGCGCCCGTGGACGATGAGTGCCTAGATGACGAGGATATCGACGGCCAGGAGGGCTTTCGAGAGCCAGGGCTGAGCGGACAGCAGTGAGAGCTGGCCCAGCGCGTTGAGCACCAGGATGATCGCGTCAAGAACCAGGAGCTCTCCGGCCCGACCGGCCCGGCATCGAACCCGCGAGCGATCAGTTCAGCGCGGAGCTGAACGACGAGTTGGACGACCTCGGGTGGCGTCGCGTGCGGATTCGTCTACGGGGTGCGCCAGAGCGTCATCTACCGCTGGGCCGCAACTGCGGCCAGCAGTCCGCCTTCCGCGAATGCCAACTGCGCAAAGCGCTCGCCCATCAAACGATGGGTCTCGGCATCCGGATGCAGCGCGTCCGGCAGCGGCAACCTGGCCGCGTCATCCGCACCATACAGCTCGCGGCCGTCGAGGTAGAACAGGTTCGGGTCGGCCTCCTGTCGCTCCCGAACGATGCGCTCCAACTCTGCTCTGATCACCGTCAACGTCAGCTTTCCGGCCGCAACCTCCGCGGGGCTGCCGGTCGCCCGGAAACGCACCGCACCGACGGCAAGAGCATCCGGATCGAACCCAGCCGGCCCGGGGGTGTCCTCGTGAATTTCGCAGAAGATCGGCGATACCACCAGCAGCGGGGTCGACGGATGCCCGTCCCGAATCGTGTCCAGAAACCCGTGGACCGCCGGCCGGAAAGCCCGCATACGCATCAGATCAGCGTTCACCAGGTTGATCCCCACCTTCAGGCTGATCAGGTCGGCCTCGGCGTCGCGCATGGTGCGCGCTGCGAACTGGTCGAGCATCGCGCTCCCGCCCAAGCCCAGGTTGACCAACTCGAGCCCGGACTTTCGCGCCGCCACCGCCGGCCAGATCCCGGTCGGGCGCGCCGCATTCGACCCGTGACTGATCGAGCTGCCGTAGTGCAACCACACCGGCCGGTCCGAACTCGGTCGCGGCTCGACAACGGCGTCCGCGCGCAGTTCGACCAGCTCAACCTTCTCGTTGTGCGGAAGCCACAGTTCAACCGACTTCATCGCATCCGCCAAGCCGTCGAACCGGGCCGTGCTGACCGCTCCGGCCACTCGCTCGGCGGCCCCGGTCGACATGTCGAGAGTCACGGTGTTGCCGCCGGACGTGGCGGAGAGCCCAACCACCTCGCCGTCCACGACGAGCTCGACCACGCCATCAGGCCGCAGCGGCAGACCCGCGTAGGTCGTGCGGGAGCGCAGAAGATCGAGCTCGATCACCGTCGCCCTCGTGGTGAAGGCGATCCGCACCCCCGACGACTGCGCCTCCACCATTGCCAGCTGCGGGTCCGCGCCCTGCTTCAGCGCCCAGGCCGGAAGGCGGTGCGGCAGTTCGCCGCGGTCGGTGTGCTCAAGTTCCGCCGCGCCGCGGATGAGGTCGGCGGTGATCGGGATGCTCATCAAAGGGTGAACGGACATGCGTCCTCTCTCGTTCAGTCGGTAGTCGGCCAGTTGTGCAGCAGCGCATCAAGCGCGTCGATCATGCGATCCCAGCTCGCTGCGGCGCCGGGAGCGCTGTGGCTGAAGCCTCCGCTCAGTTCCAACGCCACAAAACGCGAATGGTGCTGCCGATCATCCGGATCGCATGCACCTGCTCCATCTCAGCCAGCGGGTATGCCCGCAGAATCGCGCGGATTCGCTGTGGCTGACGGGCGCCCGCGCTGGCGATGGCGGTTTCGCGATCGAGCGGATGCTGGGCGGCTGCGAACCGGCCGGGGTGGGTCGCGGCAAGGTCGCGGTACGCGTCGGCGAGGCCGCGGAGTGCGTCTTGCCGGCTCGCCCGGCAACAGCATCCGACACTCTCTCGTCGATCTCTTCCAGGGCCAGCAACGCGATTCGCGTCCTGAGGTCGTCGTAGCCCTGCAGGTGAGAGTAGAGGCTCGCGGGCTTCACTCCGAAGCGCCGCGCAAGCTCGGCGATGGTCACCCGCTCGAAGCCGATCTCATCGACCAGCTCGAAACCTGCCTGCGCCAAACGGTCGCCGGTAAGCCCCGCTCGTGCCATTCGGCCGCTTCCTTCCCTCGACCCAACTCAAACCTAGGGGTCATAGGAGAGAGCCTGCGGTACGTAGCAGGGGCCAGAGCGAGTCCGCCGCTGAGGACCTTTCGCGCGGGTGGGGGAGAAGTAGCGTAAGAGGCACATCCCGCCGGGTCCGGCATCCTCTTTTGGACTCGATCGGCATGAGTTTTCACCCCATCCCCGCCGTCACGGAGTCCGCCATGACCATTCCCCTCACCCCCGAAGCGCTGGACGCCGCTATCGCAGCGGAGTCGTTCACCGGCGTGCTCACCGTCGATGTCGGCGACCGGCGCACGCTCGAGCGCTGCGAGGGGTTCGCGAACCGCGCCCTCGGCGTGCCGAACACCCCGAGCACCCGCATCTCGGCCGCGAGCGGCAACAAGGGCGTCACCGCGCTGATGATCATGCGACTGGTCGAGGACGCCACGCTCGGCCTGCAGGACCGGGTGCGTCCGATCCTCGGCGACGACCTGCCTCTGATCGATGACGCGGTCACGATCGAGCACCTGCTCACGCACACCTCCGGCATCGGCGACTACCTTGAAGAGGACGGCGACGGAGAGATCGACGACTACGTCTTCTCCATTCCGCTGCATCTGCTCGCAGAAACCGAGGCGTTCCTGCCCGCCCTCGACGGCTTCCCACAGAAGTTCCCGCCCGGCGCACGATTCTCTTACTGCAATGGCGGGTATGTGGTGCTCGCGCTCATCGCCGAGCGGGTGGCCGGCCGCGGTTTTCATGAACTGGTCCACACCGAGGTCTGCGATCGGGCGGGGCTCACCGGCTCGGGATTCCTCCGCTCCGATGACCTCCCCGGGGATGCTGCGCTCGGCTACCTGGACGAGCAAGGCAACCGCACCAACGTGCTGCATCTCCCGGTCAGAGGCAACGGCGACGGCGGGATGTACTTCACTGCGGACGACCTGCACCGGTTCTGGAACGCATTACTGGACGGCCGGATCGTGTCGCCGTCTTCCCTGGCGGAGATGATTCGTCCTCGCTTCGACGTTCCGTCGGAGCACAAGCGGTACGGGATGGGGCTGTGGCTCGGCCGCCGCAACTCCTCGCTGATCCTGGAGGGCTACGACGCCGGCGCATCATTCCGGTCCACCCACATCCCCGAAACGCGCACCACGGTGACCGTACTCGGCAACAGCTCAGAGGGCGCCTGGCCGGTGATCTACGCCCTCGCGGACGCCATGGACGGGACGGTTCGCGGGAAGTTCGCGGACGAGAGCTGACGGGAGGAGGTGCAAGGCTCACCCCGCAAAGCGCGGGCTCACCAGCCCTTCGGGCCGAGAGACCCCGCCGGGTACTCCTCGAGCGGGACCTCGTCCTTGCGCCACGCGCTGATCACCGGCTCGAAGATGCGCCAGCATTCTTCTGCCATGTCGGCTCGCACCGAAAGCAGCGGGTCGCCCTCGACGATGCCCTGCAGCACCTGGCCGTAGGGCAAGAGGTCGCCGAGCTCCTTCTTCGCGACCAGCGTGCTGCGCTCGAGGGTGAACGGATCGCCACTCCCGTTCATCGTCAGCCCCAGTTCCACCGCCCCGGACTTGAGGTCGAGCATGATGGAGTCCGGGGCCGGTGCGCCGCCGAATCCGGGGATCTCCGGGACCGGCCGCAGGCGCACGCGCACCTGCGTGGTGTATTTCCCGAGCGCTTTGCCCGACCGCAGCACGAATGGCACGCCCCGCCACCGTGCGGTGTCCACCTCGAGCGTCACCTGCGCGAGCGTCTCGGTCTTCAGCGCCGGGTCCACACCCGGCTCGTCCGTGTAAGAAGGCAGCGAACGATCGCCCACCTTGCCGGCCGTATAGCGTGCTCGGTGGCTGGAGGCTGCCGGGTCGTCGCCCCAGACGTGGGTCGCGCGCAGGATCTGGGCCGCGTTCGATCGCAGTTCCACTTCGTTCAGCCGCGGTGGCTGCTCCATCGCAATGAGCGCGAGCACCTCGAGCAGGTGGCTCTGCAGCATGTCGATCAGCGCACCGGCGCGGTCGTAGTAGCCGCCGCGTCCCTCCAGGCCCAGCAGCTCGTCGTACACGATCTCGATGCGCTCGATGCGGCGGCCGTTCCACACCGACTCGAAGAACTGATTCGCGAAACGCAGTCCGAGGATGTTGAGCACCATGGACATCCCGAGGAAGTGATCGATGCGGAACACCTGCTCTTCCGGCACGAGTTGCGCGATGAGGCGGTTCAGAGCGCGGGCAGAAGTCAGATCCGTGCCGAACGGCTTCTCGAGGGCGAGCCGGGTGCCTGCGGGGAGGTCGAGCTGCCGCAGGGCCGCGCACACGCGGGCGGTGACGGCCGGCGGCAGGGCGAAGTAGATGATCGGCGTGTGGTCGCACGCCTGGATCAGGAGGCGCAGCTGTTCGGGGTCGGTGACGTCGGCGGTGATGTACCGTGCCGACTCGAGATACCGGTCGGCGTTCTGTGGATCGGTGACCTGTCCGAAGCTGTCTCGGATCAGCTGCCGCCACTGCTCGTCGGTGCGTTCCTCCTGCGCGGCGCCGAGCACCTGCACGTCGTAGTCGTGCGCGGACAGCAGACTCGCCAGCCCCGGAAGCAGCAGACGCTTGGTCAGGTCGCCGCCGGCTCCCAGGATCAGGATGCTGACGCTCTCCGGCACATTGCGCTTGGTCACAAGCCGAGGGTAGGTCGCGCTCGCCTGACGCGACGCCCCCTGGTGCGCACGCGCCGCCGGTGCTAGTTCCGCGCGCTCTGCTTGTTCTCGCTGGGGGTCATCCGCGTCCGGCGCACGGTTGTCCCGCCGCCCGCTCCGGGCGTACCGTGTCGGGCATGCAGCCGAAGGCGCGGGCAGCCGCGGTCGTGATCGCCACCGCCGCGGCGGCCGTGGGGATCGCCGCCCTGCGGCGGCGGCGACGTGCCGCCGAGTACCAGTACGAATACGGTTTGTCCGCGGTGCACGCCCGTGCCGCCGCGGTCTCGGGTCGGTCCCCCGGCGGGGAACGGCCGTGAGCGGAGACGAGGAACAGCCGCCCACCCCGCCCGTCACGCATCCGCCCGCGAACGAGAAGACGCCGCCGATCACGCGCCCGCCCGCTGCGCCCGCCGAGCCGCGGCCGGCCCCGGCGCCGGGCGTCACCCGCACCGCGCTGATCTGGATCGGGGTGGCGGTCATCGCACTGTCGTTCGTGGCGTCCTTCCTGGGCGCAACGCTCGCACGCTCGGCCGAGTCCGCGCCGGTCTCGGAGCCCCTCACCACGCCCACGGCGACGAGCGAACCCAGCACGGACGAGTATGAGGACGCGCTCGAGGAGATCCTCCCGGCAGGTGCCGCAGTCCGCGCCGGGTCCGGTGTCCCGGCCGCCGGCAAGGGCGACGAGGGCGAGGTCTACATCGACATCTCCACCGCCGATCTCTATCTGTTCCAGGACGGGGAGTGGGTGAACGTCGGCAACATCCGCGCCGCGGCGGCTGAGCACCTCACCGGCCAGACCGGTCCCGAGGGCGCGGCCGGCGAGCCCGGCTCTCCCGGCGAAGCGGGTGCGCCAGGTGCGCCGGGCACCCAGATCTCCCTCGGCGTCGGCACACCGGCGAATGATGCGTGCGAGACCGACGGGGACATCTTCATCGACACCGAAGTCGTCGCCTTCTACCAGTGCGCGGCCGGCGCGTGGATACGCTTCGGGCCGTCCGCGGGCGTGGCGCCCGCCCCGCTGCCCACCCCGACCACCGACCCCGGGTCGGACGGCTGATCGATCACGTCTGCGGCGGCATCCGGCGGGGAACGCCGCCCCGGGAGTGGGCGCTCCTGTACTGCGACCATGAGCATGGGGGACACCCACGATCGCGTGCCGATCCAACCGCAGAGCATCGGCGCCCCCCTCTCGCGCGCCGCCGTCTTCCTGACCGGGGTGCTCACGGATGCCGATGGGGCGGCCGAGCGGGTGAGGGCCGTGCTCGGCGACGTCGGGGGTATGGTCCGCACCGTGGGCTTCCGCGATCTCGGTGGCCGACTCTCGTGCAACGTGGGCATCGGTCACGACGTCTGGTCGGCCGTCACGGGTCTGCCGTTGCCCGCCCAGCTGCACCCCTTCGTGGCCGTACGCGGCCGTGCCCACTCGGCGCCGGCCACGCCGGGTGATGTCTTCTTCCACATCCGTGCAGAGCGCGCCGACATGTGCTTCGAGTTCGAGAGACTGCTGCTGCACGCCCTCGGCGATGCGGTCGCCGTCGCCGACGAGACGATCGGGTTCCGCTACTTCGACTCCCGCGACCTGCTCGGCTTCGTCGACGGCACGGAGAATCCCACCGGCTCCGGAGTGATCGAGTGGACGCTCGTCGGAGACGATGATCCTCCGCACGCGGGAGGCAGCTACATCGTGGTGCAGAAGTACCTGCACGATCTGGACGCGTGGCAGGCGCTGTCCACCGAGGTCCAGGAGCAGATCATCGGGCGGACCAAAGCGGACAACGTCGAGCTGGACGATGCCACTCTCCCGCGCCCATCACACAAGGGCCTGGCGACGATCGTCGACGCGAACGGCGAGGAGCACGACATCCTGCGCGACAACATGCCGTTCGGCCGCCCCGGTCAGGGCGAATTCGGCACATACTTCATCGGCTACTCGAAGGACCTGTGGGTGATCGAGCAGATGCTGAGCAACATGTTCCTCGGCCGCCCGGTCGGCTCTTACGACCGGATCCTGGACGTGTCCTCCGCTGTCACCGGGGGAACGTTCTTCGCTCCCGCGAACGACGTCCTGGACTCGTTCTCGGATTGAGGCGACTCAGTCCGCCTCGGCCGCGGCCTCGAGGATTGCTCGCCAGTTCGCCGGCACCCGATCGGCGGGACCGGGGACGGTCTGGCTCAGCGGGTGGCTCTCCGGCGGCGCGAGCCGCGGACCGCGCGCGTATTCGTTGGCAACGTAGTCCCAGAACCAGTCCTCACCGGGTTCGAAGCTGCGGATGATGCGGTGCCCCGTGGCGCGGAAGTGCTCTGTCGCGTGCTTGTTCAGGGAGTCGTCACAACAGCCGATGTGCCCGCACAGCGCGCAACGGCGCAGATGCACCCACCACGAGCCGGTCTCGTCGCATTCCACGCAGCCATCGCCGCTGGGCGGAACGCTCGGATCGATGTAGTCCGACAGTTCGGTCATGATTGCTCCTCGCCGGAGGATGTGGCCTTCCCGCGATGCTACCGAGAGACGGACGACAGCGTGTGCGAAAGCGAACCGCCCCGCGGATGCTGGGAATACCCTCGGCGGTAGATCGTTTAAGTTGATACGAGTTGGCTCAAGTACCTAAACTTGACACAGCAAGACTCAAGTTTCATCAGGAGAGATTCCAGAGACAATGCCCCAAGACTTCACACCCCAGGATGCCGAAAACGGCTCGAGTGCGTTCGACGAGTTCCTTGCGCGCTACCTCGATGGTGAGCGCGCCCGCGCGTCGCGGTCCATCGACCTGACGCGCTTCCTGAGCCTGCGCACACAGCAGTTCCTGCAGCAGGCCGGCGCCTTCGCGCTGGAGCGCGGCCAGCGTGAGCTGGACGCCCTGCACGTGCTGCGCATCCTCGTGAGCGAATCGCCCGCCAAGGACGCGGTGCAGCGCATCGGCGCCGACCCGGCCGCGATCGCGCGCGCCGCCGAGCAGCGCCTGCCGCAGTCATCCGACCCGGCCGACGTCGAAGGCGCCGTGATCACCCCGTCCGTGCAGCGCGCGCTCTTCCACGCCTTCCAGGTGGCGCGCTCCTCCGGCTCGACCTACGTCGACCCCGAGCACCTCTTCTTCGCGCTCGTCCTCGGCCAGGACGCCCCGGCGGGGCAGATCCTCGCCCAGGCCGGCGTCACGGCGGACGCGCTGCTTCAGGGCGCGCGCCAGACCGTGTCTCCCACCGGCGAGCCGGTGACCGAGCAGGGTCAGGATGCCGCGGCCTCCCAGACGCCCATGCTCGACAAGTTCGGCACCGACCTGACCGCGCGTGCACGCGCGGGTTCGCTGGACCCCGTGATCGGCCGCGAGGACGAGATCGAGCAGACCATCGAGATCCTCAGCCGGCGCACGAAGAACAACCCCGTGCTGGTCGGCGAGGCCGGTGTGGGCAAGACCGCGATCGTCGAGGGCCTCGCCCAGGCCATCGTCGCCGAGGCGGTGCCCGAGCAGTTGCGTGACAAGCGCGTGATCTCGCTCGACCTGCCCGCCATGCTGGCCGGTACCCGGTACCGCGGCGACTTCGAAGAGCGCCTGACCGCCACGATGGACGAGGTCTCCAGCCTGGCCGGCGAGCTCATCCTCTTCATCGACGAGGTGCACACCGTCGTCGGTGCCGGCGGCGGCGGCGAGGGTGCGATGGATGCCGGAAACATCCTCAAGCCCCGCCTGGCCCGCGGTGATCTGCACCTCGTCGGTGCGACCACCCTCAAGGAGTACCGGGTCATCGAGAAGGACCCGGCACTGGAGCGCCGGTTCCAGCCGGTCCGCGTCGCGGAGCCGAGCCGAGAGGATGCCGTGCTGATCCTGCGCGGACTGCGGCCCGCCTATGAGCAGCACCACGCGGTCACGTACACGGATGACGCTCTGCGCGCGGCCGTCGAGCTGAGCGACCGCTACGTCTCCGACCGCGTCCTGCCGGACAAGGCCATCGACCTGATCGACCAGGCCGGCGCGCGTCTGCGCCTCCGGCTGGGCGTCAAGGTGGATGTCTCGGCACTGATGGCCCGGCTCGCCGAGCTGGAGGCGGACAAGAACGCCGCCGTCGGAGCGGAGAAGTACGAAGAGGCATCCCGCATCCGCGACCAGATCGCGGAGGTCCAGGAGCGTCTGAACCAGGCCACCTCGCAGCCCGCCCCGACCGCGGTCGTGGACGAGCCGGAGATCGCCGCCGTGATCAGCCGCGCCACCGGCATTCCGGTTCAGCGGCTCACCGAGACCGACCGCGAGCGCCTCGCCGCCCTCGAGGACGAGCTGCACGCGCGGGTGATCGGCCAGGATGACGCGGTCACCGCGGTCGCCAAGGCCGTGCGTCGCAACCGCACCGGCATGGGCGACGCCCGCCGGCCGGTCGGATCGTTCCTGTTCCTCGGCCCCACCGGCGTCGGCAAGACCGAGCTGGCCAAGGCCCTGGCCGCGAGCCTGTACGACGACCCCTCCACGGGCACGGGCACAGGTGGCAACGTGATCCGGTTCGACATGAGCGAGTTCGGCGAGCGGCACACCGTATCGCGGCTGGTCGGCGCCCCTCCGGGATACGTCGGCTACGACGAGGCCGGTCAGCTGACCGAACGTGTGCGGCGCAACCCCTATTCGATCGTGCTGTTCGACGAGATCGAGAAGGCGCACCCCGACGTGTTCAACCTGCTGCTGCAGGTGCTCGATGACGGCCGCCTGACCGACGGTCAGGGTCGCACCGTCGACTTCCGCAACACCGTCATCGTGATGACCTCGAACATCGGAAGCGAGTTCCTCGCCTCCCGATCGGGTGCCATCGGGTTCGTCGCAGATGGTGGCGGGGAGACCGGGTTCGGCAGCGAGAAGGATCTGCGCGACCGCGTCATGGGCAAGCTTCGCGAGGCGATGCGACCTGAGTTCCTCAACCGCATCGACGAGATCGTGCTCTTCCGCAAGCTGGCCCGAGCGCAGCTGCGCGAGATCGTGCGGCTGATGCTCGGGGCGACCGAGCAGCGGCTGGCCGGACGCGAGGTCACACTCCAGGTCACGGACGCCGCGATCGACTGGCTGGTGGACAACGGCTACGAGCCCGAGTACGGCGCTCGCCCGCTCCGCCGCCTCATCCAGCGCGAGGTGGATGACCGGATCGCCGAGCTGTTCGTCAACGGCGAGCTTGTCGACGGCGGGGCTGTCACCGTCGACGCACGGGACGGCGCAGTCATGGTCTCCCGCGCACAGGTGCTCCCGGTCGCTGCCTGATCATCCCTGCATGACAAGAACGTGCGCCGCAATCGCGGCGCACGTTCTTTCGTGTCCGAGGGGCCGGTGCGTCCGCGGGCCGGACACGGCTCAGTGCTCCACCGGCTTCTTGTCCAGAAGCGACCGCGCGAGAACCGTCGACCCCGCCACGGCCGCCGGCATCGTGGCGACCGCTCCGAGCGGCACCAGGAAGCACAGCTGGGTGGCGACGCCGAACCCCAGCACGCGGGCACGGTTGGCTCTCATGAGCACGCGCCGCTGTGCGCGCTGCACACCCCGAGCGGATAACGCGCGCGACGAAAGCTCCTCGGCCAGCAGCCAGCCGGTCAGCAGCACGGCCAGCACCGCCCCGAGGACTCCGCCGACGACGGGGATCAGCCCCACCAACGCCGCGCAGACGGCAACCAGCACACCACGCAGGAACAATCCGACACCATCGCGCACCGACCGCCAGAAGCCCGCATCGGCGTCGATCTCGGCATCCCCGAGGTCACGCTCGACCGACCGCCAGATCCGGTCGTAGAACGGCTCGCCCACGATCAGAGTCAGCGCGGTGAACGAGACCGCCACGAGCACGAGCGCAGCGCCCACCATGGCTGTGCCGATCGTGACGCGCACGACCGTCGCCCACAGCCCCGGCCAGCCATCCGCCCACGGGGTGATCGCGACGGTGAGCCCGGGCAGCGCGACACCGAGGGCGATCAGTCCGGCCAGCAGTACCGCCGCGACGATCCCGGCGGGGATCAGTCCGAGCGCCATGAGGCCGGGCCTGCGACGCCAATAGGCGAACCCGCGGCCGAGCAGCCCCATCCCTCCGATGAACTCGCGCATCGCTGACAGCCTACGGGCGCGCGGAGGCGGGTCCCGGACCCGCGTAGGCTCGTACGTTCCGCCACCCGCAGAGGAGACCTGTGTTCCGCGCACCCCGAACTCTGTTCCGCACGCTCGCGGTCGCCGAGGCCATCTCATGGACCCTGTTGATCACCGGGCTGATCATCAGGGCGACCCTGGACGTTCCCCTCGCCGTGACGGTCGGCGGCGGCATCCACGGATTCGTCTTCCTCTCCTATGGGGCCACTGCCATCCTGGTCGCCAAGAATCAGCGGTGGGGCGTCGGGCCGACGGCGATCGCCGTGGTGAGCGCGATCATTCCGTACGCGACCATCCCCACCGAACTCTGGCTCGACCGCACGGGACGGCTTTCCGGGGCGTGGCGGGTCGCGGAATCCGATGATCCGCGCGATGCCGCATGGCACGACCGCCTCATGCGGGTGCTGCTGCGCCGTCCGTGGATCCTGGCACTGCTGATCGCCGGGGCCGTGATCGCGGTCTTTGTGGTGCTGCTGGTCCTGGGTCCGCCGGGAGGGCGCGAATAGCAGCCCCGGCCGGGTCAGTCGCGGGCAGGCAGCTGCTGCAGCGTCCAGGTGTTCCCGTCCGGATCGTCGAAGGTCACGAAACGACCCCACGCCTGGTCGTCCACGCCGCTGGCCTCCACGCCGAGCGAGCGGAGGTGCGCGAGCGCCTCATCGGCATCCGGCACGACGACCTGGATCGTGTTCTGCTGCCCGGGTGGAAGGTCGATACCGAGGCCTTCGCCGAACGCGATCGAGCACGCCGATCCCGGGGGCGTCATCTGCACGAAGCGGAGCCCGTCGAACGGCACCTGGTCATGATCGGCTGAAAAGCCGATCATGCCGTAGAAATCCTTCGCACGATCGACGTCCGTCACCGGCACGACGACGAGTTCGATCTTCCAGTCCATGTCGCTGCCCTTCCTCCGGCGCGGGTGCGCCGGGGCCCACTGTAGGGACCACCGCGGACACGTCCGGTCCGGATCCGCGGTCAGAGGGACCGGAAGCGCCGGAGGGTCTCCGCCGCGACGGCATGGTCGATGACATCCGGTTCGCCCGACATCGTGATGGTGCCGACGAGTTCGCCCGCGACGAAGATCGGCACCGCCCCGCCGTGCGCGCGGAAGAGGTCGTGGTCGAGGTCGGTTCGTTCCGCGAACGGCGTGCCGGCCGCTTCGTGCCGCCGTCGCACCAGCAGCGAAGGCTCGCCGAACCGTTCCGCCACGGCTGCCTTTCCGGCGAGCCAGACATCGTTGACCGGGCCGGTGGCGCCCAGCTTGGCGAGGAAGACCTCGTCTCCGCGCAGCACGATGCGCACGGCGAGATTGCCGCCGTGATTGCGGATCATCTCGACGGCGAGCAGGCCGAGCGTGACGGCGTCGTCGTTGTCGAAGGCGGGGCGGTCGAACGGGGGGACCGCCTCGAGATCCTCGATGGTGAACACCGGAAGATCGGGCATGTCAGCGGCTCACCTCCAGGGCGCTGATGCCGGGCATGCCGAACCAGACGCGACCACCGTCGCCTTCGACGAACGTCGCCAGCACACTGTCGCAGTGGCTGCAGCGGGCGACCGTGCCCATCGCCGTCGCGTACACGACTGCGACCGCGATCATCCCGTGCGTGCCGCACGTGGTGCAGCGGGCCTCCGCCGTGGTGGCATCCCACCCGAGCATGTCCACCAGGCGTCCGGCCAGGACGTTTCCATCCAACTTCGTCATCACGAGCCTCCGAATCTCTCGGTACGGACGCTGCCGGGCCGGTGCCCGGACTCGACCAGCCACCCCGCCACCGTCTCCACGAACGGCGTCGGGCCGCACACGAACACCAGCGGGTCGGATGCCGCGGGCAGCGTCGCCGCGTCCAGCACCTCGCGGGTGATCCGGCCGGGACCGGTCGGCCACCCCTCCGGAACCTGTCTGGTGTAGACGAAATCCAGCCACAGCGCGGGAGCGGCGGCAGTGAGCTGCTCCAGCTCGGCGCGGAAGAACACGTCCTGCGGCGTGCGTGCCGAGTACAGCAGGCGGAACTCGGTCGCATCGTCCGCTTCGGCGTGCGCGCGGGCCATCGCGAACAGCGGGACCACGCCGGAGCCGCCGGCGATCAGCTGCACCGGCCGGGACGGTTCGCCTGCCGGTGGGGGCGTCCACACGAAGTACGCACCGAGAGGCCCGTGCATCTCCACCTGGTCCCCTTCACGCAGGTCGTGCACCAGGAACGGCGAGACTTCTCCGTCGGGCAGCTCATCGACGGCGAGGAGGACGCGTGTGCCCTCGCCCGAGGAGGCGATCGAGTAGGACCGGGTGGCCTGGTACCCGTCGGGTGCGGTCAGGCGGACATCCAGGTGCGATCCGGCGTCGTTGCCCGGCCAGGTCGGCACCTCGAACGCGATGCGCCGCGCCGTCGGGGTCTCCGGCCGGGAGTCGGTCACGGTCGCCGTGTGCCAGCCCGCCCGCCGGTGCGCCTTCGCGGGGGGCGCATCCGCCGGAGCCGGCCCGCTCACCAGTACCGCTCCTCCAGCCATGGGTCACCGTGCAGGTGGTAGCCGTTCTGCTCCCAGAACCCCGGGTCGTCGTCGGGCATGGTGACCAGCCCGCGCACCCACTTCGCGCTCTTCCAGAAGTACAGGTGCGGTACCAGCAGCCGTGCCGGCCCGCCGTGCTCCGGATCCAGGGGCTCCCCGTCGGCCTCGAACGCGACCCAGCTCTTGCCGTCGAGCAGATCCTCCAGCGGGAGGTTGGTCGTGTAGCCGCCGTAGGAGTGGGCCATGACGTACTCGTGTTCGGTCTGGACGCTCTTCCAGATCTTGTCCAGCGGAACGCCCCGCCAGGGCATCTCGAGTTTGCTCCAGTGCGTGACGCAGTGGATGTCGGTGGTGATGTCCTCCACGCCCAGTGCGCGCAGCTCGTCCCAGCTCCACCGGTGCACGCCGTTCTCGGTGCGGATGGAGAACTCCCAGTCGGCGGTGTCCACGTGAGGGGTCGGCCCGGCCGAGAGCACCGGCCAATCCGCGACGAGCGTCTGGCCCGGGGGGAGCCGCGGATCGCGGTCGCCGCGTCGGCCGGAAAAGCCACGAGTGATGAAAGACATGGGAGAGCCCCTTCCCGTTTGGGGATCACACTAGTGACGCGACCCTGCCGCTGTCACGGGACTCCTGCATCGCCCCGTCACCGAGCGGTGCGCATAGGCTGAAGTCATGTCGACCCTTCAGCTCGGGATGCCGCGGATCCACCGCGATCCTTCGAGCGCGCCGGATACGACCGGGCGCCCGGACACGCCCGATCTGGTCGATCGCTTCGGCCGCGTCGCCCACGACCTGCGCATCTCGGTCACCGAGAAGTGCTCGCTGCGCTGCACCTACTGCATGCCCGAGGAGGGCCTGCCCAGCATCCCCAAACGCGACCTGCTCACGGCCGATGAGATCGCGCGCCTGGTGGGCATCGCCGGACGGGATCTCGGCATCCGCGAAGTGCGATTCACCGGCGGGGAGCCGCTGACCCGCGCCGACCTGGTCGAGATCGTGGCACGCTCGGCCGCGGCGGCGCCGGGGCTGGATCTGTCGATGACCACCAACGGCATCGGCCTGGACAAGGTCGCCGAACGCCTGGTCGGAGCCGGGCTGGGGCGCGTCAACATCTCGGTCGACACGATCGACCGTGAGCACTTCGCGCGGCTGACGCGCCGCGATCGCCTCCCGGCGGTCCTGGCCGGCATCGACGGCGCCGTCCGTGCCGGACTGGGCCCGATCAAACTCAACGCGGTGCTGATGCGCGAGACGCTCGATGATGCTCCCGCGCTGCTGGCCTGGGCGGTCGAGCGCGGGCTGCGTCTGCGGTTCATCGAGCAGATGCCGCTGGACGCGGACGCGGCCTGGCGCCGGGCGAACATGGTCCCCGCCGCCGAGCTGCTGGACGTGCTGTCCGGGCGGTTCGGTCTGACCGAGGCGGGGCGCGACGATCCGTCCGCGCCCGCCGAGGAATGGCTCGTGGACGGCGGCCCCGCCACCGTCGGCATCATCGCGTCCGTCACGCGGTCGTTCTGCTCCGCCTGCGACCGGACCCGGGTCACCGCCGAAGGAACGGTGCGATCGTGCCTGTTCGGCGACGACGAGACCGACCTGCGCACGCTGCTGCGCGGCGGAGCGAGCGATCAGGACATCGCCGACCGGTGGCGTGCGGCGATGTGGGGCAAGCAGGCCGGGCACGGCATCTCCGATCCGGGCTTCGTGCCGCCGGAGCGTTCGATGGGAGCGATCGGTGGCTGAGGTCCGGGTGCGGTACTTCGCGGCGGCAGCGGATGCCGCGGGACGCGTCGACGAGACGCTCTCGGTGCCCGGTGCCACCGTCGGCGACCTGCGGGAGCTGCTGGTCACCCGCTACGGCGAGGCGATGGCGCGGGTGCTGCGCTCCGGCTCGATCCTGGTGGACGGCGTGGTCAGTCGCGACCCGCAGCGCACGCTCGGAACCGGCGCGGACGTCCTGCCCCGCTTCTCCGGCGGCTGACCCGCGGTCGACGGGGCGGGCTACAGGCCGACCCACTCCGTCGTGCCGGCGGCGAGGTGCTGCCGCTTCCAGATCGGCGTGCGCTCCTTGACGAGGTCCACCAGCTGCGCGCACACCGCGAACGCGTCCGCGCGGTGCGGCGCCGAGACCGCTGCGACCAGCGCCACGTCGCCGATCGTGAGGGCGCCGACGCGGTGCACGGCCGCCACGCGCAGACCCGAGGCCTGCGCGATCTCGGCGCAGACGGCGGCGAGGAAGCCCTGTGCGTCCGGATGCGCCTCATAGTCGAGGGCATGCACCGACTCCCCGTGGTCGTGATCGCGCACGACGCCTTCGAAGACGACCAGTGCGCCGTCGGCGGCGGTCATCACGAACGCCTCGGCCGCCGCACGGTCGATGGGCTGATCGGTGATCAGGGCGAGGTAGCGCTGCGGGTCACTCATGTCCGCCGCCCTCGGCCTGATCCAGCACGTGCGCGAGGAGCGGCTCCAGGACCCCCAGGCCGTCACGGACTCCGCCGGTCGAGCCGGGCAGGTTGACGATCAGTGTGCGGCCCGCCATGCCCGCGACTGCGCGGCTCAGCGCGGCCGTCGGCACGGCCGCGCGTCCGGCCGCGCGGATGGCCTCGGCGATGCCGGGCAGTTCGAGGTCCAGGAGCGCCCGCGTGACCTCCGGGGTGCGATCCTGCGGATGCAGCCCGGTGCCTCCGGTGGTGAGCACGACATCCGGCGCGTCCGCTACGATCCCGGCCAGCGCGGGCCCCACCGCGGCATCCGCTGTCACCGACGCGTCACTGACGGTGAACCCGCGCTCACGCAGCCACTCGACCAGGAGCGGGCCGGTGGTGTCGGCGCGGGTGCCCGCCGCGGCGGCGGTGGAGGACACCAGGACCTCCGCGCGTCGTCCCAGGCCGATCGGCGCCGGTGGGTTCTCCGACTCGGGATGCCGCGCCCCGCCGTCCCGGGACCACTCGCCGTGCTTGCCGCCGGACTTCTCCAGCAGCCGGATCTCGCCGAGCTGCGCGCGCGGATCGACCGCTTTGATCATGTCGTGCAGCGTGAGTCCGGCGATCGCCACCGCGGTCAGGGCTTCCATCTCGACCCCCGTGCGCGCCGTGACCGAGACCGTCGCGTCGATCAGGATCGTGTCCCCGTCGAAGTCGAAATCGATGGTCACCGAATCCAGGGGGAGGATGTGCGCCAGCGGGATCAGCTCGCTCGTGCGCTTGGCGCCGGCGATGCCGGCGATGCGGGCGGTGGCCAGCACGTCGGCTTTGGGCAGGTCGTCCGCGCGCACCAGCCGGAGGACCTCCGCGGTCGTGGTCAGGCGGCCGGCCGCCCGCGCGACGCGACGCGTGACCGGCTTGGCGCCCACGTCGATCATGCGGGCGCGGCCATTGTCATCGAGGTGGCTCAGCGTGCTCATAGGTCAACGGTATCCACCGTGGCGCCGGCCGGGAGCACGGTGACATCCGCAGGCACGTCGATCAGCACATCCGCGGCCGCCAGGGCCGCCACCAGATGCGATCCCGCACCGGCCACGGTCGCCACACGGTCGCCGTCGGTGAGGCGTCCGCGCAGGAACTGCCGGCGCCCGCTGACCGACTGCAGGGGCGCGGCGAGCACGCGCGGGGCGCGAGCGGCGGGGGGCAGCCCGGCCAGTTCGCGCAGCAGCGGTGCCACGAACAGTGCGAAGCCGAGCTGGCTGCTGACCGGGTTGCCGGGGAAGCACACGACCGGGACGGTCCGGTACCGGGCGTACGCCTGCGGACCGCCCGGCTGCATGTCGACGGTTCCGACGGTGGCGCCGAGCGGCTCCAGCAGCTGCCGCACCGGCTCGTGGGTGCCCATCGAGATGCCGCCGCTGGTCAGCACCAGCTCGGCCCCGGCGGCGATCGAGCGGTCGATCACCCTGCCCAGCTGTGCGGCGTCGTCGCCGGACAGCTGCAGGTCGACCACCTCGGCGCCGGCTGCGGACGCCGCCGTGGCGATCGCGATCCCGTTCGCGTCCGGAAGCCGGCCGTTGCGCAGCGGCGTGCCCGGCGGGACCAGCTCGTTGCCGGTGCTGATGACCGCCAGTCGCACGCGGGCGCGGACGGCCACATCCATCAGGTTCGCCGCGGCCAGTGCGGCGAGGTGGCGCGATGCCAGCCGGAGGCCGGCCGGCAGCAGCACCTCTCCGGCCGCGAGATCCGACCCCGCCTCGCGCACGTGGTCCCCGGCATCCCGCCCGCGGAGGATCTCCACGACACCGTCCGTGAGCCGGGTGTCCTCCACCGGCACCACCGCGTCGGCGCCCGCCGGAAGCGGCGCGCCCGTCATGATCGCGATCGCGGAGCCTTCGGGCAGCGCCGCCGGATCCACTGCGCCCGCCGCGATCTCGCCGAGCACCGGCAGCCGGACCGGGATGCGGCGCAGGTCCGCGGCGTGGACGGCGAACCCGTCCATCTGGGAGTTGCGGAAGCTGGGCAGCGCGATCGGGCTGCGCACGTCGTCGGCGGTCACCCGACCGGCGGCCAGGGCGAGCGGGACGTGCTCGAGCGGCCTGGTCAGCAGCGGCGCGAGGTGGTCCCGGATGATGGCGGCGTACTCCTCGACGGCGATCCGGTGCATGGCTTCAGTATCGCGTCTGCTCAGTAGCGGGCGAGTGTCGGATCGACGGTGCGCGACCAGGCGTCGATCCCGCCGGCCAGGTGCCGCGCGCGGGCGAACCCCGCCTCCTGCAACCGGTCCAGCGCGCGCGCCGAACGCACCCCGAGGTGGCAGTACACGACTGTCGGAGCCGCGGGATCCAGCTCGGCCAGACGCTGCTCCAGCAGGCCGAGCGGAATGGCGACGGCGCCCGGCAGCGTGCCGAGGGCGACCTCATGCGGCTCTCGAACATCCAGCAGCACCGGCCGTTCGCCCGTCGACTCCGCCAGCAGTGCGGCCAGTTCCCGCGCCGAGATGGACGGATCGGATGCCGCCAGGGCGGGCCGGTCCGCGAAGCCCGCGGCATCCCTGTCCGGATCGCGCGCGTAGTGCAGCTCCTGCGTGGTGCCGCTGAGCGCGTCGAAGAGGAGCACGCGGCCCAACAGCGGCCGGCCGAGTCCGGTGAGGAGCTTGAGGGCCTCCGTCGCCATGAGACCGCCGGTGACGGTGCAGACGCTGGGCAGGATCCCGGCGATCTCGCACGTGTCGGCCTCGGTGTCCGGACCCCCGGGGAACAGGTCGCGATAGTCGGTGCCGGCCCATGCGACGCCGACCTGGCCGCCCCAGCGCAGCGCCGAGCCCCACACCAGCGGGATGCCGGCCGCCGCGGCGGCGTCGTTGGCGGTGAAGCGGGTCTCGTTGTTGTCGGTGCCGTCGATGAGGATGTCGGCTCCGGAGAGCATCTGCGCGGCCGTGGCAGCGGTGAACGACCCGCGCAGCGCGACGATGTGCGTCTGCGGAGACTGAGCCCGGATCGTGTCGGCCGCCGAGTCCACCTTCGCGCGGCCGACGTCGGCTGCTCCGTGCAGGATCTGACGGTGCAGGTTCGTCTCATCGACCAGGTCGTCGTCGATCACGGTGATGGTGCCGACGCCGGCGGCCGCGAGGATCGGCAGCACGGCGCTGCCGAGCCCGCCGGCGCCGATGACGACGGCGTGCGCTGCCGCCAGCTTCTGCTGGCCCTCCTCGCCGAAGCCGGGCAGGATGCGCTGACGCGCGTATCGAGGGGCGTTCGGATCCGATGAGCTCGCCACCCCGTGATTCTTTCACCGATCCCGGGGCGAAGGCCCGGGAGCCGTCCGCGGGCTCCGGTTGCACCCGGTCCGTTCGCCGGTTCACCGACCGCACCGCGGCGACCTCGGGTACCGTCGAAGCCATGAGTTCGTCCTCGGCGCGCACTGAGACCGTCCTCGCTGCCGCGCGCTGGGCGCTGGCCGGGCTCTTTGCGGCGGCCGGCGCGTCCCACCTCGCCTGGGGTCGACGCGGTTACCGCATCGTGGTGCCGGACTGGGCGACACGGCTCACCACGCTGGACAAGGATGCGATCGTGGTCGCCTCGGGCGCAGCAGAACTGATGCTCGCCGGGGCGCTGGTCGCGCTGCCGAGGGAGCAGAGGACGGTCGGCGGGCTGGTCGTGGCGTTCCTGGTCGCGGTCTTCCCCGGCAACATCCACCAGTGGCAGACCGGCAGGCCGGCGCCGATGCTGCGCACCGATCGGGCGCGGTTCGCTCGCCTGCTTCTGCAGCCGCTGCTGATCGCCTGGGCTTGGAGGAGCACACGTGCCGAATGACACACGACTGAGTTATCGCGTTTTCGGAACCCCGGGCGCGGAGCGCCTCGTGGTGCTGGTGGGCAGGGGAATCGCGGTCACGCTCGATCCGCACCCGACCGAGACAGCCGGACGCGACATCTGCGTGCTGGCCGTCGCGCTCGCCGGCGGCGAGATCCTGGACTCGGGCACCTACGGCAGCGAGACCCCCGCCGAGAGCACGGCGAGCTCTCTCGCCGATCTGATCCACGAGTCGCTGGCCGCCATTCAGAGCGCGCGCGGTGGTGCCGTCGTGCGGACGGCGGCGGTGGTCGCGTACCGCGACGGGGTGGATGTCGCGCTGCGGGCTGCGGTCGGTCTGGGCAGCACGGTCGACAGCGCGGCCCTCGTCGCCGTGGCAGCGCCCGCAGCGCCGCTGGACCGGGACGATTTCGGCAGTCTGCTGGGAGCGGTGTCCGCGCAGACGCTCATCCTCAACGGCGTCGGCGAGCGATCGGCCGGCGAGGCGGACGCGCTCTGGTACCAGGATCAGATGCCCGCGGCCCGGGCGGAGATGGTCCCGGTCCGCACTGCGCTCACCCTGCCGGCGGTGTGGGGCCGCGTGCTCGCACACGTCGCGCCGGGCACCGAACGCTGATCCGCGCCCCGCGCCGCAGATGATCGGTGGTGCGCGCGACAGGGGCCGGCGCAGCGGGCAGACTGGGCCGATGAGATCATCCGGCATCCCGCGATCCACACCCGCTCGCACGATCGCACGGTGGGCTCTGGGCGGCGCCATGGTGTTCGCCGGCGTGTCGCATCTGTTCTGGGCGCGCCAGGAGTTCCAGGCGCAGGTGCCGGACTGGACGGGCCGCGTGATCGACAAGGACGGCGTGGTGGTCGCCTCCGGTGTCGTGGAGATCATGCTCGGCACCGCTCTGGTGGCGCTGCCGCGCGAGCGCAGCCGCGTCGGGATGATCCTCGCGGCGTTCTTCGTCGCCGTGTTCCCGGGCAACATCGAGCAGTACACGAAAGCCAAGGACGGATTCGGGCTCTCCGATGACCGGAGCCGGCTGATCCGTCTGTTCTTCCAGCCTGTTCTGGTCGCGGTCGCACTGTGGAGCACCCGCCCGGCCAGAGGCTGACCGGCCCCGGCTGTCGGGTGGGAGTGGAAGGATTCGGGGATGCTGCTGCACGATGTCGTCGTCACGGCCGATGCCGTGGCATCCACCTCGTCGAGGCTGACGAAGACCGACGCCCTCGCCGGGCTGCTGCGCCGCCTGGAACCGGACGAGATCGTGCCCGCGGTGGGGTTGCTCATGGCACGTCCGCGACAGGGCCGCGTCGGCGTCGGCTGGCGGGGTCTGGCTGCGCCGGCGGTCGCCCACGCGACCGAGCCGACCCTGTCCGTTCGGGATGTCGATGCCGCCCTGGAGCGGCTTGCCGCCACTTCCGGCAGCGGGTCCGCCGCCGTCCGCCGCGCCGCCCTGGACGGCCTGCGCTCTCGCGCCACCGCGCAGGAGTGGGACTTCCTCACGCGGGTGATCCTCGGCGAGCTGCGCACCGGCGCCTTGGGGGGTGTCCTGCTGGACGCGATCACGCGCGCGTCGGGCCAGGACGCGGCCGTCGTCCGCCGGGGGGCGATGCTCTCCGGCGACCTTGGCGAGGCAGCGCGGATCGCCCTGGCTGGCGCGCCCGGTGAACTCGGCGACGTCGGCCTGGTCGTGGGTCGGCCGGTGCTGCCCATGCTCGCCTCGACCGCCGGCTCCGTGACGGAGGCGATCGCGCAGATCGCGGCCGCGGCATCCGTGGAATTCAAGCTCGACGGTGCGCGCATCCAGGTGCACCGGTCCGGGGATCAGGTCGGCGTGTACACGCGCAGCCTGGCCGACATCACCGCTCGCGTGCCGGAGATCGTCGCCGCGGCCCGCGCGCTGCCCGTGCACGACGTCATTCTGGACGGCGAGACGCTTTCGCTCGACGCCGACGGAGGGCCGCGTCCGTTCCAGGACACCATGGCGCGGTTCGGCTCGGAGGCGGTCAGCGCGACGGTGCTGCGACCCTGGTTCTTCGACGTCCTGCACCTGGACGGGCGCGACCTCATCGATGAGCCGCTGCATGTGCGCCTCGCCGAGCTGGAGCGCATCGCGGGGGAGTGGCGGGTCCCCGGCGTGGTCACCGCCGATCCCCAGGCGGCCGAGCAGGTTTCGCGCGACGCGCTCGCCGCCGGGCACGAGGGCGTGGTCGTCAAAGCCCTGGACTCGCGCTACGCCGCCGGACGGCGGGGCAAGAGCTGGATCAAGGTCAAGCCGGTGCTGACCTACGATCTGGTCGTGCTCGCCGTCGAGTGGGGGTCCGGGCGGCGGACCGGGATGCTCTCCAACCTGCATCTGGGTGCGCTGGACCCGACCGGCGAGTACGGCCCGGCGGGCGGCTTCGTGATGGTCGGCAAGACGTTCAAGGGGCTCACCGACGCCGTGCTGCGCTGGCAGACCGAGCACTTCCCCTCGATCGAGACCTCCCGCACCGCGAACACCGTGCACGTGCACCCGGTGACGGTCGTGGAGGTCGCGATCGACGGCGTGCAGCGCTCGCCGCGCTATCCCGGCGGCGTCGCCCTCCGGTTCGCGCGGGTCAAGGGGTACCGCCCCGACAAACGCCCCGACGAGGCGGATACCATCCAGTCGCTCCGCGAGCTGCTGCGGTGATTGACGTCGCTGCGGCGGGGCAGCAGCGCATCGTCGTGCTGACCGGCGCGGGCATCTCCGCGGAGAGCGGCGTGCCCACGTTCCGCGATGCGGGCGGGCTGTGGGAGGGCCACAGCGTCCAGGACGTCGCGACGCCGGAGGGCTTCGAGCGGGATCCTGCCGCGGTGCTGACCTTCTACGACGCACGACGCCGGGCCGCCCAGGCCGCCCGGCCCAATCCGGCACACCGGGCGCTGGCCCAGCTGGAAGCCGCGCGGGGCGAGCGCGTCCTGATCGTCACCCAGAACGTGGACGATCTGCATGAGCGCGCCGGTACCCGCAACCTCATCCACATGCACGGCGAGCTGCGTCGGGCGCTGTGCACGCTCTGCGGCACGCGGCACGCCTGGTCCGGCGATCTCGCCGGCCGGCCGCCGTGCCCGACCTGCGGCGAGCGGATGCTGCGTCCCGACGTGGTCTGGTTCGGCGAGATGCCGTACGACCTGGATCGGATCGAGAACGCGGTCGTGGCCTGCGACGTGTTCGTCTCGATCGGGACATCCGGTGCGGTGTACCCGGCCGCGGGCTACGTCGCCCTCGCCGCCGCGTTCGGCGCGCGGACGATCGAGCTCAATCTCGAGCCGAGCGAGTCCGCGGTGCCCTTCGACGAGGTCCGCACCGGCCGCGCGAGCGAACTGGTTCCCGCGTGGGTCGACGAGGTCCTCGCGGGCGGGTGAGGAGCGGGTGCTGCCCGGTCAGCCGCGCGTGGACACCGTGACGGTGAACTTCTTGTTCCGCGCGACCTGCCGGGTCCGGCCCACCAGCCGCTCCAGCGCCCCACGGTACTGCAGCGGCGAGTTCCACACCGTCCACAGCTCGCCTCCGGGCTGCAGGACACGGCCGGCCTCGGCGAACATCGGCTCCGCGACCCCGTCCGGCACCGCGGTGCCGGTGTGGAACGGCGGGTTCAGCGCGATGAAGCTCGCGCTGGCATCGGGCCGCGACGCGAGACCGAGATCGCGCACCACCGTGACCCGGTCGGCGATCCCGTTCGCGGCGGCCGTGGCCGATGCGGAGGCCACCGCGACCGCGGACTGGTCGGTGGCCAGCACGGTCGCCTCGGGATTGCAGAGGGCGAGCCAGGCGGCGATGACGCCGGTGCCGCAGCCGAAATCGATGATGTCGCCGCGGGCGACCGGGCTCGGGGTGCCGAGGTGCTCCAGGAGGAACCGGGTGCCGATGTCGATCGAGGTGCCCGCGAACGCGCCGCCGAACGCGCACACGGTGAGCGGCTCGTCCAGACCCGGCACCGCGTGCGCGCGCGTACGCGGCTGCGGATCGGACGCCGGCAGCGGGCGGCGAGCGATGAGCACCCGGGACTTCTGGCGGGCGTGCGTCACATCCACCGATCCGAACGACCGCCGCAGCACCTCGTTCATCGCCACGGTCATGTGCTTGATGCGCCCGCCGGCGAACACGACGACCTCGGGATCCGCGTGCGCGGCGATGAGCGCGGCGATGTCATCGAGTGCGTCCAGAGCGCGGGGGAGGCGCACCAGGACGACGCGAGCGCCGGTGAGCAGCTCGGAGCCGAACGGGAGCGAGCGGAATGCTCCGGCCAGACCCGCGCGGTCGGCGTTGGCGCTCAGTGCGCGCTCTGCGGAGAGAAGGTCCTGGTGGACCCGGATGCCGGTGGCTCCGGCGTCCGCAGCGCCCAGAGTCAGCGCGCCATAGGAGTCGCCCACGATCACGAGGCTGCCCTCCGGTGCGTCCGCGCGAGCGGCGGCCGATTCGTCGAGGAGGAGGCGGTCGGCGGCGTCGATCGCGAACAGCTCGGCGGATTCGACGTCGGGCCAGCGGCGCAGGGCGTCGGGGGAGTAAGAAGGCATCCGGACAGTCTCGCCTACTCGACTGGGAAGTCCGCCCCAACGGGTGCGGCCGGGACCCTCCCGGCCCCCGGCCGCACCCGTTCGGCGCAGCGGTCAGACGCGTGCTCCTCCGGACCTGAGCCGCGAGAGCGCATCCACGGTGGCGGCCAGGATCAGCACGCCGCCGGTGACCAGCAGGTTGATGCCGGCGGGAAGGTTCAGCAGCGCCAGACCGTTCGAGATCACCGCGATCACGAGCGCTCCGATCGCCGCGTGCATGAGGCGGCCGCGTCCGCCGAACAGGCTGACACCACCGACCACGGCTGCGGCGACGCCGCTGAGCACGATGTCGCGCCCCACGGTGGCATCCACCGACCCGACCCGGGCGACGCTGAACAACGCGGCCGCGACCGCGAGCGATGAGCAGATCACGAACGCCCACCACTTCACCCAGCGCACCTTCACACCCGAACGGCGCGAGGCTTCGGCGTTGCCGCCGATCGCGTAGATGTACCGGCCGAACTTCGTCCGGTCCAGCACGAAGGTCCCGATCCACAGGATCAGCAGGACCACCGGCACGATGACGGGAACGCCCTGCACGGGGTTGACCGACTGACCGCGATCCTGGTTGAGGACGAACACGAACGCTCCACCGAGCACCGCGATCACGGCGAGCTTGATGTACACGAGCGAGACCGCACGGTTGGGTACGCCTGCTCTGGTGCGCCGGGCGCGGTCCCAGAACGCGGTGCCGCCCGAGATGACCAGCATGATGAGCAGCATCGCCCATCCGCCCCAGACCGGGAGCCTGCCGTTCTGCAGTGCGATCAACTCCGGCACCTCGAGACGGAAAAGGCCGCCGGGACCGATGATCACCAGGGCCAGACCCTGGAATCCGAGGAACAGACCCAGCGTGACGACGAAGGACGGAATCCCCACCCGGGCGACGAAGAAGCCGATGAGCGCGCCGGTGACGAAGCCGAACCCGAACCCGATCAGCAGGGCGAGCGGCCATGGCACGCCGAACTGCGCGTTCAGGACGACGAACAGCGCCATACCCACGCCGCCGGTCACGCCGGCGGACAGGTCGATCTCGCCGAGCAGGAGGACGAAGACCAGCGCCATGCCGAGCACCACCAGCGGCGCGGCCTGGTTCAGCAGGTTCGCGAAGTTGCGCTCGGTGAGGAAGAAGGGGCTCAGCGCCGCGAACAGGGCGCTCAGCACGAGCAGCCCGCCCACGGCGGGCAGCACCCCCATGTCGCCGCCGCGGACCCGCTGCCACCAGGCGCGCACCTGGTCGCCGAGGCCGCCCTCCACACCGCTGCCGATCATGTCGCTGGCGAGCGGATCCGGTGCGGCCTCGGTTCGAGTCGTGCTGGTCATTCCGCGACCTCCGTCACGATCGTCGAGGTTCCGGTGTGCTGGATGCCGCCGAGGGTCTTGGTTCCGGTGATGTAGCCGACCACGTCGTCGCGGGTGGTGTCCGCGACGTTGACCTGGGCGACCATCTGACCGAGGTAGAGCACCGCGACGTCGTCCGCGACCTGGAAGACGTCTGCCAGGTTGTGACTGATCAGGACCACCGCGACGCCCTGCTCGGAGAGCCGCTGGACCAGGTTGAGGACCTGCTCGGTCTGCGCGACGCCGAGCGCCGCGGTCGGCTCGTCCAGGATGACGACGCGTGCCTTCTTGAGGACGGCGCGCGCGATCGCGACCGTCTGACGCTGCCCGCCGGAGAGCGAGGAGACCTTCTGCCGAACGGACTTGACCGTGCGGACGGACAGCCCGCGCAGGGTGTCGGACGCGTCCTTCTCCATGCGTCCCTCGTCGAACGTGCCGAAGGTGAGCTCCTCGCGGCCGAGGAACATGTTCTGCACGATGTCGAGGTTGTCGCACAGTGCGAGGTCCTGGTAGACGACCTCGATGCCCAGATTCGCGGCATCCCTGGGGGCGTGCAGGTCGCGGTGCTGCCCGTCGATGAGGACCTCGCCCTCGTCGTACGGCTGGACGCCGGCGAGCCCCTTGATGAGGGTCGACTTGCCGGCGCCGTTGTCACCGACCAGCGCGGTCACCTTGCCGGGATAGACCTTCAGGTCCACCCCCTTGAGGACGTTGACAGGGCCGAAGGACTTCTTCACACCGACCAACTGGATGATCGGCTCTGCTGCTGTGATGGTCTCTGACATACTCGCTTCCTTGCGCTGACGAACAGGAGCGCGGAGGCGCCGCGCCTTCGATGACGCGACGCCCCCGCGGCTGTGGCGGTGGGGTTACTCCGTGACTCCGAACTCCTCGCAGGCTGCCGCGACATCGGGCGTGCAGACGTCATCGAAGGAGGCGTCGCCGGCGGCGATGACATCCTTGACCTCGTTCGGCCCGACCAGGATCGGCGTGACCTGGATGTACGGCGTGCCGTCATCCAGCTCCGCGTCGGTGGACACCTCCTCGCCGCTGAGCAGCGCGACCGCGACCTCGACAGCGGCATCAGCCTCGTCCTTGACCGGCTTGTAGACCGTGGCCGTCTGCCAGCCGAGCAGGATGTTCTGCAGACCGGCGACGTTCGCGTCCTGGCCCGACACGGCAACGCCCTGGAGGTTGTTGTCCTGCAGGACCTTGATGACGCCCGCCGCGTTGGTGTCGTTCGCCGCCCACACGCCGTTGACCTGTCCGCCGAGCGAGGTCAGCGCCTGCTCGAAGCTGGTCTGCGACTTCGCCTGGTCCCAGGCCCCCGGGGGCTCGGCCGCAGGCACGACGCCCGCTTCGGCGAGCACCTCGTCGGCGCCGTCATGGAACATCTTGGCGTTGCCGTCGGTCGGGTCTCCGCCGATGTACACCACGGTCGCCTCAGCGGGCGCGACACCGGCGGCCTCGAGGCCGTCGAGCACAGTCTGGCCCTGCAGGCGGCCGACCTCGACGTTGTCGAAGGACACGTAGTAGTCGGCACCCGAGAACGGCCGGTCGTAGGCGATCACGGGAATGCCCTCGGCCTTGGCCTTCTCGGCCACCGCCTCCGCCGCGCCCTGGTAGTCCACCAGCAGCATGACGCCGCAGCCCTGAGTCAACTGCTGGTCGGCGATCGTGGAGAACTTGTTCACGTCTCCCTGGGCGTTCTGGATGTCCACCTCGAAGCCGGCACCCTCCAGACCCTCCTGAAGGTACTTGCGGTCGAAGTTCTCCCACCGCGGCGATGAGGCCGCGTCGGGAAGGATGACGCAGGCACGGCCGGCGGCGTCACCTCCGCCGTCGCCGCCGGTCTCGCTGGGCGTCGCGCCGCCACCCGAGCCGGCACAGCCGGCCAGGAGCAGCGCGGCCGCGCCGGCGAGGGCGGCTGCGGAGAGGATTGAAGACTTCTTCATCTTTCGCCTTTCGTCTTTGAAGATGCGAACGCCGGGCAACACCCCCGCGTGGTTCGCGCTTGAGGAAGATCTTGACGACAACGCGCCTTGGCGTCAAGACATGAACGTAACGCTTTGGCAACAGCCGCGAGTGAGCCCCGCGGACCGTGATCATGGCATCCGGACCTGCGGTCGGAATGAACGAATTGCGTGATGTGAGCTACGCGAACCGAGCAGGATGCTCAACTACAGGGGTCGAGACCGGGAATCCGGGGCTCCACGAGTTTTTCACTTGAACGCATGAACCGGTCCGGCTGGCGCTCCGGGGTCATGCCCGCCCGACTGCGGTCCGCTTGCGCCGGGACAGCGAATCGACCGTGACCGCCAGCACCAGCACCACGCCGGTGACCATGAACTTCACCGATGAGTCCAGATTCAGCAGTGTCAGCCCCGACGCGATGGACTGGATCACCACGATGCCCAGCAGCGCCGCGAACGCGGTGCCGCGTCCGCCGAAGAGGCTGGCGCCCCCGATCACGGCTGCCGCGATGGCGTTGAGGTTGACGTCGCCGGCGCCGGAGCTCTGGTTGGCGGCCGCGAGTCGAGCCGCTGCCAGGATGCCGCCGACCGCGGCCAGAGTGGAGCAGAACACGAACACCGAGATGTAGATGCGGTCCACCCGGATCCCGGCCCGCCGCGACGCCTCGACCGAACCGCCCACCGCGTAGACCGCGCGTCCCCACCGCGTCCGGGTGAGCGCGAAGTTCGCGATCACCACCAGCGCGAGGAAGAACACGAACATCACGCCGACGCCTCGGGACAGGTTCAGATACCACGAGGCGACGAGCAGGAAGGCCAGCAGCGCACCGCTGCGCAGGGCGATCTCGAGGTAGCTCTGACTGACCAGATTCGCTGCCGCGCGCTGGCGCGCGCGGTGCGTGAGGATCCACGCGTATCCTCCCGCGGCCACTATCGCCAAGGCGTAGGAGGCCCACGCGGGCAGGAACATCTGCTGAGCGAATTGGACCAGCCACGAATCGAACGGCAGATTGATGGACCCGTTCGGCCCCAGCACCCACAGCTGCAGACCGAGGAAGCCGAGCAGACCGGCCAGCGTGATCACGAAGCTGGGCAGGCCGAACCGCGTGTAGAGGAACCCGTAGAGCAGCCCGACCAGCGCACCGGCCGCGACGGCGGCGACCAGCGCGAGGAGCAGGTTCCACTCCAGCTGCACGAAGCCCACCGCCAGGATCGCCGCGGCCAGCCCGGAGACGGAGCCCACGGACAGGTCGATCTCGCCCACGAGCAGCACCAGAACGATCCCCAGCGCGATCGTGCCGATCGCCGCGCACTGCATGGTGAGGTTCACGAGGTTCGTGCTGGAGAGGAAGACGGGGTTCAGCGCCTGGAACACCGTCCAGATCAGGACCAGCCCGACGATGACCGGAAGCGATCCCAGATCGCCGCCGCGCACCCGGGTCAGCAGCAGCGCGACCGCGCCGCGCACACTGCGCGGGTTGAGCACGCTGGCGTCGGCGGGATCGGTCATCGGCGCTGCCGCTGCCGGATCCTCACGGACCGACTTCATGCGCCGCCGGGAGCGTTCCGCGTCCCGCGGCGGCTCTTGTCGGTCATCCGGATGATCTCGCCCTCCGGCGCCGGGTCGCCGTCGGGCCGGTCGGCCGCGCGGCGGCTGACCGCGTTGTCGGTCGCCCCGGTGATCGCGGCGATGAGCGTTTCGCTGGTCACGTCGGCGATGTTGTAGACGCCGTTGTTGCGCCCCAGGCGCAGGACGACCACCCGATCCGCGACGGCCATGACGTCGGCCATGCTGTGACTGATCAGGACCACGCCGTGCCCCCGCTCCCGGAGACGCTCGATGAGGTTCAGCACCTCGGCGGTCTGGGCGACCCCGAGCGCGGCGGTGGGCTCATCGAGGATGACCACTCGGGGATCGCCGATCAGCGACCGG
Organism: Microbacterium sp. zg-B185; assembly: GCF_030246885.1. Taxonomy (NCBI): domain Bacteria; kingdom Bacillati; phylum Actinomycetota; class Actinomycetes; order Micrococcales; family Microbacteriaceae; genus Microbacterium; species Microbacterium sp. zg-B185. Next base: position 2,201,682 of record NZ_CP126739.1, on the reverse strand, counting down.
GCGATCGCGACGGTCTGACGCTGTCCGCCCGAGAGCGAGGCGACCGGAATGCGCACCGAAGGGATCTTGGCCGACAGCTCCCGCAGCAGCGTCCAGGTCTGCTGCTCCATGTCCACCTCGGCCAGAGTGCGTCCGGTGCGCAGTTCGCGGCCGAGCCACAGGTTGGCGACCACGTCGAGGTTGTCGCACAGCGCCAGATCCTGGAACACCGTGGCGATGCCGAGTTCCTGCGCGTCGGCGGGGCTGGTGATCTCCACCACGTCGCCGTCGTACTCGATGATCCCCGAATCCGGCGCGTGGACCCCGGAGAGCACCTTCACCAGAGTGGACTTTCCGGCCCCGTTGTCGCCGATCAGAGCGACGACTTCGCCCTCGTTCACCCAGAAGTCCACGTCGGTCAGCGCTCTGACAGCGCCGAACCGCTTCGCGATGCCGCGCATGGTCAGCACGCGCTCGCGCGCACGTCCGGTGCGGGCCGCAGGCAGCGACATCGTCACGTCCTCATCCTCGGGGGGTCGTTTCGAAGAACCCTACCCGCGGTCCGCGGCGCTCGTGTCCGCACCGGCTCACTCCGCCGGGAGCCCGGCCGCCGTGCACGCCGCGCGGTAGGCGGGGGTGCAGATGTCCGCGATCGTCCAGAACCCGTCCGCGACGACGGTGCTGAGGATGTCGTCGACCGTCACGGCGACCGGATCCAGCAGGGTCGTCGGGGTTCCGTCGATCTCGAGCGGGGCGGTGACCTCCTGGCCGTGCAGCAGCGCGACGGCGACTTCGGCGGCCAGCTCGGCCTGCGGCTTGATCGCCTTGTACACGGTCATGTGCTGGTCGCCGGTGAGGATGCGCTGGATCGCGGACAGTTCGGCGTCCTGGCCGGTGACCACCGGCCACGGGGTGACGTTCGCCGCCTTCAGCGCCGAGACCGCGCCGCTGGCGGTCCCGTCGTTCGCGGCATAGACCCCCACGATGTCCGGCCCGTACTGCGAGATCTGGCCGGTGACCCACTCCTGGGCCTTGTCCGGGCTCCAATCGGGTGTGGCGTACTCCGCGAGGATGCGCAGCCCGGCCGCGTCGATGACGCCGTGCGCGCCCTCGGCGAAGCTGGTGGCGTTGCTGTCGGTGGGGGATCCGTTGACCATCAGGATGCCGCCCGCCAGCTGACCCCGCTCGGTGAGCGCGTCGACGAAGGCGCTGGCCTGCAGCTGGCCGACCTTCTCGTTGTCGAACGACACGTAGTAGGCGATGTCGCCGCCTGCGACCAATCGGTCGTAGGAGACCACCGGAACGTCCTGCGCGTTCGCCGCAGCCACGATCGTGACGGCGGCGCCGACGTCGACCGGGTCGAGGACGAGCACGCCCGCTCCCGCGGCGAGGGCGGACTCGGCCTGCTGCTGCTGCTTGGCGGCATCCTGATCGGCGTTGGTGTACAGCACCTTGTAGTCACCGAGCTGCGCGATCCGCTGCTCGAAGAAGGGGCGATCGAAGGTCTCGTAGCGCGCGGTCTTGGCATCGGGAAGCAGGAGCGCGACTGTTCCCTGCGCCCCGTTCTCGCCGTCGGTGCCTGCTGCCGCGCACCCCGTGATGGCCGCGCCGGTCAGGGCGATCGCGACCAGCGTGGCGCCGGCCCGTCCCACGACGCGTCTGGCCGACGCACGGAGGGACATGGCGCGCCTAGGCCGTGAAGGGCAGAGCGTCGGCTTCGACGATGACGTGATCCAGGGCGATCGTGATCGCTCCGCGCGTCTCGGCCCACTCGCCGAACGACGCGCCGACGATCTCCGGCAGCCCGTTGGCCGAGGCGAGCGCGGTGCGCTCGAGCGAATGCCGCATCGGCGCCATGAGGATCTCCCCGGCCTGCCCGAGCTCGCCGCCGACGACGATCAGCTCGGGGTCGAACAGGTTGCACAGACTCGCCGCGGCGATGCCGATGTGGCGTCCGGCGTCGGCGATGACCCGCCGCGAGCTGCCGTCGCCGGCATAGGACGCCTGAATCAGATCGCTCAGACGCTGCATCCCCTCGCTCGGCGGGAACAGCGACAGCAGCGCGGGACCGCCCGCGTAGCTTTCCAGACAGCCGCGGTTGCTGCAGCGGCAGATCGGGCCGTTCTCGTCGATCGTGACGTGCCCGATCTGACCGGCCTTGCCGTTCACCCCGCGGAACAGATCGCCCCCGACGACCAGTCCGGCGCTGATGGTGTGACCGACGCGGATGAACACGGAGGAGGATGCGGAGCGTGCACTGCCTTCGCGCGCCTCGGCGAGTCCGGCGAGGTTCGCCTCGCTGTCCACGAAGACGGGGCGGCCGATCCGGGCGGTGAGGCTCTCGGCGACGTCGATGCCCTCCCAGCCGCGGAGCAGCCCAGGGGTGGCGACCATCCCACTGCGCGGGTCGATGGGGGCGGGCAGGGCGAGCCCCACGGCCAGCAGCTCCGCGACGGTGCCGCCGAGGGTCTCCATCATGTCGCTGAGCAGGATGCTGAGGCGATCCAGCTCGGCGTCGTGACGATGATCCAGCGGAAGGGGGAGTGTGGTCTGGGTCACCACCGTGCGGGTCGCGTCGGCGATCGCGATGTGCAGCTGACGTGCGCTGAAATGGACGCCGGCGACCAGACCGAGCTGCCGGGTCAGCGACACCAGCGTGGCTCGGCGCCCGCTTCGCGAGGTGATCGAGGTGTGCAGCAGCCCCGAGGCGGTCAGCTCCTTGACGATGTTCGACACGGTCGCGGGGGAGAGTCCGGTGCTCCCGGCCAGTTCCACCTGTGTCAGTCGCCCATGCCGTTTCAGCGACTCGACAAGCCGGGCTCGGTTCGCTTCACGGAGTGAAGACTGCGAGCCAGGCGGGGCGATGCGTCGGACCACAGTCGACACTGTACCGGACGGTTTTGGCGGGGACGAGGAGTTCCGCGGCGCCGCCTCGGGCTACTCGCGGAGGCGCACGAGTCTTTCGTGTCCGGTCTCCTCGAGCTCGGCGATCGACTCGCGCGCCTTGACGAAGTCCGAGAAGGACCGGTAGCCGAGGGCCTTCTCGCTGAAGGAGGGGTCCATCCGCCGCATGTGGGTCTTGACCGCTGAGCTGTGCAGCCACTCGGCGTCGTCGTCCTTGTCGTGCCCGAGCCGGAGCGCCCGCTCGAGCAGACGCGTGGCGACCTCCTGAGGGTCCTCGGAGGGCTCCTCCACTGTGGCGACCGAATCGGCGGCGTCGACGTTCGCCGCGACGGTCGTCGAGGACGCACGGCGGTTGGTCCGCTTCGGCGGGGTGGCCGGCCCCAGCGCGTCGATCAGGGATGCCTCCACGGCTGCGGCGTCGGCTTCGGCGGTCTCCGGGACGGCGGCCGGGGAGTCGGCGTCCACCGGCGGGGTGGTCTCCGCAGGGTCGGCCGCGGCATCCTTCGCCGGAGCCTTGCGTCCCCCGCGTCCGCCCCTGGTCTTGGGAGCGGCGGCGGCGGGCGCTTCGGCGGCGGCTTCGGCGGTGACCTCCGCACCGGCGGCGTCGGCTGCCGCCTCGGCCGCTGCGGCCTTGGATCGGGACCCGGACCCGCGGGACGGTGTGCGCGAACCGGACTCCTTCGCCACGGCCGCGACACGGGCGGGACGGGGGACACCGGGCAGGGAGTCGTAGGCTTCGAACTCGTCGCAGGCGGCCGCGAGTGACTTCGCGGTCGATCCGGCGACACCCACGGCGACCACGTACCGACCGAGGCGGCGGCAGCGCTGGGCGAGCGGGACGTAGTCGGAATCGCCCGCGACGATCACCACGTGCGTGAGATCGGGAAGCCGGAACATGTCCTCCACCACGTCCACGGCCAGGCGGATGTCCGCGCCGTTCTTGGCGTAGGCGGCCGCGGGGAACAACTGCACCAGGTCGACGGCGCGGGCCACCAGCTGAGTGCGGTAGACCGCGTTGACGGGTGAGGACCAGTCCGCGTACGCGCGCGTGAGCACGAGGGTTCCGAACGATGCCGCGTAGTCGATGATCGCGCCCACGTCGATCGTCGCCGCGCTCAGTCGCTCCGCGATCTCCGGGTCCTCCGGCGTCTCGATGATGCGCTGGCGGTCACGGCCATAGGAGTTGCGGCCGTGGACGCGGTCGTACCAGGAGATGACGATGTTGTCGAAGTCCAGATAGACGGCGACGCGGGCGTTCTGCGAGTCGGGCATGAGTCCAGTCTGACAGGCGGTTCCCGACGTCAGCTGTGCGCTGGCCCGGTGCGCCGGTCCGCTCAGCGCTCGCCGGGGTACTGCAGCCCGATCTGCCGGCGGATCTCGTCGAGGGTCTGCATGATCGCCACCGTCTCGTCGATGGGCAGGATTTCGCTGTCACTGCGCCCCTCGGCGACGTACTGCTCGGCGGCGATCGCCTGGTACTGCATCCCGCGTCCGTCGACCTCGGATTCGAACGATTCCCGCACGCTGCCGTCGGGGGCGACCAGACGGAACGAGGTCGGGTTGTACCAGACCCGGTCGATGTCGATCCGCGCCTCGGTCCCCACGATGTGAGCGGTGTTCGGGCCGGCCGCGTGGGATGCCGAGATCGAGGTCGACAGCGCGCCGGAGGCGTGCGCGAGGATCGTCGCGACCTCGCCGTCCACGCCCGTCGGGCCGAGCGTCGCCGCCGCGGTGACCGAGACAGGAGCGCCGAGGATGTCCCACGCGAACGAGATGGGGTAGATCCCCAGGTCCAGCAGAGCGCCGCCGCCCAGCTCGAGTGCGTTCAGGCGGTGGCCGGGGTCGGTCGAGATCCGCTGAGTGTGGTCCGCGAAGACAGCCCGCAGATCACCCAGCGCGCCGCTGCCGACCAGTTCACGGATGCGGATCATGTGCGGCAGGTACCGCGTCCACATCGCCTCCATCGCCAGCAGACCGGTTCCCGCGGCCGCATCGCGTACCGCCGCCGCCTCCGCTCCGGTCAGCGTGAACGGCTTCTCGACGAGCACGTGCTTTCCGTGCTCCAGGGCGAGGATCGCGTTCTGCGCGTGCAGCGGATGCGGCGTGGAGACGTAGACGATGTCGACATCCGGGTCTGAGACCAGCTGCTCGTAGGAGCCGTGCACGCGCGGGATCCCGAATTCCGCGGCGAACCGTGCCGCGGAATCCGCGGAGCGCGATCCGACCGCCGTGACGTTCAGCCCGGCGGTGCGCAGATCTCTCGTGAAGGCGTGGGCGATACCGCCCGTGGCAAGGATTCCCCAGCGCAGTCCAGTCATCCTCCGAGCGTACCCACCGCCGACCGCGCCGCGACGCGGGTCGACGTCAGGGCGGCATCCAGATCCCGCAGGATGTCGGCGGGATCCTCCAGCCCGGGCGACAGGCGGATCGTGGTGGCACCGATGCCGGCGTCGGCGAGCTGGCGCGGCGTCAGATGGCTGTGCGTCATCGAGGCCGGGTGGGCCACCAGGCTGCGCGCGTCGCCGATGTTGGCCACCAGCCGCACGACCTCCAGTCGCCCGATGAATCGCTCCACCAGTGCGAAATCCGCGTCCGGATCTCCCGTCGAGTGCAGGTCGAACGAGAAGACGGACGCCGCGCCACGCGGCAGATACGTGCGGGCCAGCACGTTCCAGGCGCTGGATTCCAAGCCGGGGTGATGCACGCGGGCGACGGCGGGGTGGCTCTCCAGATAGCGTGCGGCGGTCAGGGCGGTGGCTGCGTGTCGCTGCATCCGCAGGTCCAGCGTCTCCAGCCCCTGCAGCAGCTGGGAAGCGTTGAACGCCGATAGCGAGGGACCCAGGTCGTGGACGTACTTCGTCTTGACCAGCGCGATGTACGGGGATCCGGTCGCACCGAACCGGTCGATCAGGCTCCCGCCCGGGACGCGACGGTACGGCTGCGTCAGCTGCGGCCAGCGCGCGGGATCGGCGGTGAAATCGAAGGTGCCCAGGTCGACCACCACTCCGCCCAGCGACGTGCCGTGTCCGCCGAGGAACTTCGTCGCCGAGTGCACGACGATATCGGCGCCGAAATCCCCGGAGCGCTGCAGATAGGGAGTCGCGACGGTGTTGTCGATCACGAGTGGGACGCCGGCATCGCGCGCGATCCGCGCCACCGTGCGCATGTCCAGGACCTGTGCGATGGGGTTGGTCACCGACTCGGCGAACAGCGCACGCGTGGTGGGACGCACCGCGGCCTGCCACGCGTCCGGGTCGTCCTGGTCGACGAACGTGACCTCGATGCCCCAATCGGCGAAGGTGTCCTGCAGCAGGTCGACCGTGCCCCCGTAGAGCTGCTTTGCCGCCACGATGTGCTGGCCCTGTTTCGCCAGCGCGAGCAGAGCGACCGCGACCGCCGCCTGCCCGGACGCGACGCCCGCGGCTGCGACCCCGCCCTCTAGCGCGGCCACCCGCTCCTCGAAGACCAGAACGGTGGGATTGGCGGCGCGGCTGTAGATGTTGCCGTCGCGGCGGAGGGCGAAGCGGTCGCGGGCCTCACTGAGCGAGGAGAACTCGAACGCGTTCGACTGATAAATCGGCGGCACGGCGGTGTTCTCGGCGACGCCGGGCCGGTAACCCGCCTGCACCTGCGCCGTCGCGAAGGAACGGGGGGTTTCGGGCATGACCCCATTCTGGCCGCGACGACACGCGCAGCCCGCGCCGTGTGTCGAACTGTTGCACGCGGCGCTGCGCCGGTGTCCCCGTGCGGGGGCACCATGGGGCCATGGCGCTTCTGATCTCACCGCCCGAGCTCGTCGACCTCCACGACTCCGGTGCCCCCGTCCGTCTGCTGGATGTGCGCTGGCGGCTGGACCGTCCGCAGGGCCGCCCGGACTACCTCGACGGGCACCTGCCGGGCGCGGTGTACGTGGATCTCGATCACGAGCTCGCGCGCAAGGGGGAACCGGCCGAGGGGCGGCATCCCCTGCCCACCCGCGAAGCGCTCCAGGACTCGGCCCGGCGCTGGGGGCTGCGCGCCGGCGAGACGGTGGTGGTCTACGACGACGTGCAGTCCGTCGCCGCCGCGCGGGCATGGTGGCTGCTGACCCGCTGCGGCGTCGACGATGTGCGCGTCCTGGACGGCGGGTTGCGCGCGTGGATCGCCGCGGACCTGCCGCTGGAGACCGGCGATCTCCAGCCGCCGCGCGGAGACATCACCCTCACCGAGCCGACCGGCGGGATTGCCACGATCGACCAGGTCGCGGCATGGCCGCGCGCCGGGGTCCTGCTGGACGTCCGCGCACCGGAGCGCTACCGCGGTGACATCGAACCCCTCGACCCGGTGGCCGGTCATGTGCCGGGGGCGGTCAACCTCCCGACCGTCGTGCACCTGGAGGCAGGACGCTTCCGGGATCCCACTGCCATCCGCGCCGCCTTCGCCGCCGCCGGCGTCGCGGAGGGCGCTCGTGTCGCGGCGTACTGCGGCTCCGGGATCACGGCGGCGCACACGGCGTTGGCGGGGGCGCTGGCCGGCATCGAGGTCGTGGTCTTCCCCGGGTCGTGGAGCGAATGGTCCAACACCCGCGGCCGCCTGATCGCGACCGGTCCCACCCCGCAGGGGAACGTCGGCCCGGCATGACCGACCCGGGGTCGGGGCGCGGGTGAGCGAATGTGACGCCGCGTGCGCGCGGCGGGTCTGGACGACCTGCAGATGAGACGGCGGCGAGGGCGCGGGGACGTGCCGCGCCCATCCGGTCTCGCGAGGGGCCGACGGGGGTCAGGGAAGGAGGGTGATCTTGCCGTCGACGCCGTCCTCGACCGCGCGATGCGCGGCGGCGGCGGCCTCCAGCGGGAACGAGGGACCCAGCTCCACCGAGAACCGACCGGCCGCCAGCAGCGCAAGGGTCACCGGCATCGCCTCGCGCCGCCAGCGCTGCTGGATCTCGGTCAGTGGCCGCGGGCTGCCGCCGGAGAACGCGCGGATGCCGAAGGACGCGGCATCCGCTCCGCGCACGAGCGTGGCGATGCGGTCGCGATCGGCCACGAGCTGCACAGAGACATCGAGCGCTTCGTCCGTGCCGGCCGCGTCGATGGCCGCCGTGATACCCTGCGGTGCCACCGCGCGCACCCGGTCGGCCAACCCCTCGCCGTAGGCGACCGGGATCGCTCCCAGCTCGCGGACGCGGTCGAATCGTCGCTCGGACGAGGTCGCCACGACCGTCGCGCCCCACAGCACCGCGTACTGGATGACGGCCTGCCCGACCGAACCGGATCCGCCGTGCACCAGCAGCGTGTCGCGGCGGCCGACGGCGAGCGCGCGCAGCGTCTGGTACGCGGTGCCGACCGGGATGCCCAGCGCCGCGCCGACCTGGGCGCTGACTCCCGGCGGGCGCGGCTGCGCGTCCGTCTGGGGCACGACGATCTCGGACGCGTACGTGCCGGACGCACCGAAGACGATCACCTCGTCGCCGACGAGGAAGCCGTCGACGTCGGCGCCGACCGCGGAGACAACTCCGGCCGCGTCGCTGCCCACCCGGCGCGGTCCGGTCAGCTCCGGCGAGGCGCGCCGGCCGGCGCGGAGCTTGGCGTCGATCGGGTTGACCCCGGCCGCCTCGACCCGCACGGCGATCTCGCCGGCACCGAGCGGGGGTATGGTGACCTCGGTCCGGGTGAGGACCTCGGGCCCGCCGAATTCGGTGTAGACGATCGCTGTGGCCATGGCGGACACCTTTCTCTTGCCGAAACCCTATTCCCGCAGCGACTTCTGGATCCGCTGCAGCGACACCGCCTCGGCGGTGCCGAGCTGCTGCGCGAACAGGCTGACCCGATACTCCTCCAGCAGCCACCGGCTGCGCTGGATGGCCGGCGGGGCATCCGGTGACAGCGGGATCGAGCCGCCGGCATCCGCATAGACGGTCGCGGCCCGCTCGAACTCGGTCATCCGCTGCCGGTCGCGGCCGGGGTTGTCCGCCAGTGCGTTCACCCGCTCCCGTGCGCCCTGCAGATACCGCGGCACGTGCTGCAGCCTGGTGACGCCGATGCGGGAGATGAAGTCCGGGAAGACCAGGCCGGCCACCTGTCCGCGCACGTCGTTGAGCGCGCCGAGCAGGGTGAGCGAGTTCTGCGAGCGCACCGCCCGATCGACCTCCCGCGCGATGGTGAGGATGCGCGCGGCCAGCGACACCGTCTGGAACGTGGAGTCCACCACGGCGGACGAGAACGTGTCGCGGGCACGCTCGAAGCCGGCGCGGGTGCGCACCGCGCCCGATCCTGGGGTCTCGTCCAGGACGGCGTCGGCCACCGCCAGGCGCGCATCCTCGATGAGGGCTTTGGCGGAGGGATAGGGGGATGCCGCGAGCGCGAGCTTCTCGGCCGAGGTGAGGTGCTCCAGCACGTAGGAGGCGGGGGAGGGAACGGCCAGCAGCAGCAGGCGGCGAACGCCCGCGCGCGTGGAGCGCTCCGCGGCCTCGGGCGTGGCCTCCACGCGAAGGGCGACGCTGGATCCCTCATCCACCAGGGCCGGGTACCCGCGCACCACGCCGCCGGCCACCTTCGTGTCCACGACGGCGGGGAGCTCGCCGATGTCCCAGTCGGTGATGTCCGTCCGCGGCTGCACTCCGGCCGCCGCTCCGGCCGGACCGGAGGGCGGTGCCACCGCGCCCGGTCCGGGGCGATCGGGCTCGGCCCGCGCGTTCAGCGAGCGGGTGAGGGATTTCTCCACGGAGTTGCGGGCGCGGTCCGAGAACCGCTCCTGCAGGGCGCGCAGATCCCGGTCCGCACCGAGTGGGCGCCCGCGCTCGTCGACGACGCGGAACTTCACCAGCAGGTGCACGGGCACGCGGTCCAGGTCGAAGTCGGCCGCGGTGACCGGCTGGTTCGCCACCCGTTGGATGCGCACGGCCAGCGCCGCGCGCAGCGATGTGGCGGGCAGTCCGGCGTGCGCCTCCGGTCCCTGACCCTGCAGTTCCTCGGCGAACCGCGCGGCCCAGTCCGCCGCCGGGACGACGTGGCGGCGGATCGATTTGGGCAGGGAGCGCAGCAGCGCGGTGATCAGCTCGTCGCGCAGGCCGGGAACCTGCCAGTCGAACCCGTCCGGACGTACCTGTGCCAGCAGCGCGAGCGGGATGACGGCGGTGACGCCGTCATCCTCGGACCCGGGCTCGAACCGGTAGCTGAGCGAGAGGACCTGGTCCTGCTGCCGCCAGCGCGCAGGGAAGTCGCGCTCGTCCGCCCGCGCCGCATCATCCAGGAGGTCGGCCTCGGTCATGTCCAGCAGATGCGGGGTGCGCGCCGCGGCATCCCGCCACCACGCCTCGAACGATCGCACGTCGAAGACGTCACGGGGCAGTCGCGCGTCGTAGAAGGCGAACACCGCCTCATCGCCGACCAGGATGTCGCGGCGGCGCTCCCGCTCCTCGATCTTCTCCAGGCGGCGGCGCAGCTCCAGGTTGCGCCGTTCGAAGGCGGTGAGTCGCTTGTCCAGCCCGGACGGGTCCCATTCGCCCTCGACCAGGGCGTGACGCACGAACAGCTCACGGGCCAGCGGCCGGTCGAACCGGGCGAGCTGGGCTCGGCGCCGGGGGATGATCTCCACCCCGAACAGGGTCACCTTCTCGTAGACGGATGCCGCGCCGGCCGTCTTGGACCAGTGCGGCTCGCTGAGCTGACGTTTGGCGAGGTCACCGGCCAGCTGCTCCGCCCATGCCGGATCGATCGCCGCGACCGTCCGGGCGAACAGCCGCGACGTCTCGACCAGCTCTGCGGCCATCACCGCGGACGGGCGCTTCTTGCGCAGGCCGGAGCCGGGGAAGATCGCGAACCGTGCCCCGCGCGCGCCGAGGTACTCACCGCCCTGCGCACGTTTGGCCTCGCTGCGCCCGCCCGTCGAGCGGGCCGCGACCGGCTTGGCCGCGCTGCGCTCGTCCAGGATCCCTATGTGCGAGAGCAGCCCGGACAGGATCGCCTTGTGCAGGTCGTCGGCGTTCGCCCCGGGGGCGGCGGACGGCTGAGCGGAGGCGGGTGCCTTGCCGTCGCGCTGTCCGCCCATCAGCGTCCGCAGCTGCCGGTGCACGTCGACCCACTCGCGCACCCGCACATAGTTCAGGTACTCCGAGCGGCACAGCCGCCGGAAGGCGCTGGAGCCGAGCGCGGACTGCTGCTCCTGCAGATGGTTCCACAGGTTCAGCAGCGTGACGAAGTCGCTCGTCGGGTCCACGAACCGGGCGTGCAGCCGGTCCGCTTCCTCGCGGCGATCCTCGGGGCGCTCCCGCACGTCCTGGATGGACATCCCGGCCACGATCGCCAGCACGTCGCGGGCTACGCCGGTGCGCCGCGCCTCGATGAGCATCCGGGCGAAGCGGGGGTCGATCGGCAGCCGTGAGATCTCGCGACCCAGGTCGGTCAGTCGGGTGCCCGTCCCGGCTGCCGCCCGCCCCTCGGCGCCGCGCCGTGCGCGTGCGTCGCCGGACGGACGGACGGCTCCCAGCTCCAGCAGCAGGTCGATCGCCGCCTTGACCCCGCGCGAATCGGGGGGAGTCAAGAACGGGAACGAGGCGATGTCGCCGAAACCGAGCGAGAGCATCTGCAGGATGACCGAGGCCAGGCTGGTGCGCAGGATCTCCGGCTCGGTGAACTCGGGGCGCTTGTCGAAATCGTCCTCGGAGTACAGCCGGATCGCGATCCCCGCTGCCGTGCGGCCGGCCCGGCCGGCCCGCTGCTGGGCGGATGCCTGCGAGATCGCCTCGATCGGCAGCTGCTGGATCTTCGTGCGATTGCTGTAGCGGGAGATGCGCGCAGTGCCGGTGTCGATCACGTATTTGATGCCGGGCACGGTCAGGCTCGTCTCGGCGACGTTGGTGGCCAGGATCACCCTCCGCCGCACACCGGCGACCTTCGAGCGTTCGAAGACACGGTGCTGCTCGGCCGCGCTGAGCCGGCCGTACAGCGGCAGCACCTCGACCGGAGCGGAGGCCTTCGCGTACATGCCCGAAACGGCATCCATCGCGTCCCGGATCTCCGCCTCACCCGGCAGGAACACCAGCACGTCGCCGGGGGCTTCGCGATCCAGTTCGCGCAGCGCGGCCGTGATCCCGTCGACCTCGTCGCCGGCGCTGGACGTGTCCGCCCTCCGCTCGGCGTCGCCGGGGGACCGCTCGGCCGCCCCGGCGTCGGGACCGCGGTAGCGGATCTCCACCGGGTACGTCCGGCCGGAGACTTCGATGATCGGGGCCGGGTTGCCCTCGGCGTCGGCGAAGTGCGTGGCGAAGCTCTCCGGATCGATCGTCGCGCTCGTGACGATGACCCGCAGGTCGGGGCGTTTGGGCAGCACCTCGGTGAGGTAGCCGATGAGGAAGTCCACGTTCAAGGAGCGCTCGTGGGCCTCGTCCACGATGATCGTGTCGTAGCGGCGCAGCAGCCGGTCACGGTGGATCTCGTTGAGCAGGATGCCGTCGGTCATCAGCGTGACGCGGGTGTCCTCCTGCACCTTGTCGGTGAAGCGGACCTTGTATCCGACCGTCGTGCCCAGCGGCACCTCGAGCTCTTCGGCGATGCGCTCCGCGATCGTGCGCGCGGCGATCCGGCGCGGCTGGGTGTGCGCGATCCGACTCCGGCCCAGCTCGAGGCAGATCTTCGGAAGCTGGGTCGTCTTGCCCGAACCGGTCGCGCCCGCGACGATCACGACCTGGTGATCGCGGATCGCGCGCGCGATCTCGTCCCGCGCCCCGCTGACGGGCAGCTCCGGCGGGTAGACGATGACGGGTTCGGGCGCGCGCATAGCCTTCGATCGTACCGCCGCCGGTCTCAGCTCTTAGGCTGGACGCATGACGATTCCCACGGTTCAGCTCAACGACGGCTTCGACATCCCCCAGCTCGGGTACGGCGTGTTCAAGGTTCCGCCGGCGGACACGGAGCGCGCCGTCACCGAGGCGCTCGAGGTCGGCTACCGCCACATCGACACGGCCGCGATCTACGGCAACGAGGAGGGCGTGGGCGCCGCGATCCGCAAGAGCGGCATCCCGCGGCAGGAGCTGTTCGTCACCACCAAGCTGTGGAACGACCGCCAGGCCGGCGACGAACCGGACGCGGCGATCCGCGAGAGCCTGGACAAGCTCCAGCTCGAGCGCGTGGACCTCTACCTGATCCACTGGCCGGCACCGGCGAAGGACAACTATCTGCACGCCTGGGAGAAGCTGATCGAGGTGCGCTCGGCCGGACTGGCGCGCAGCATCGGCGTCTCCAACTTCCTGGTGCCCCACCTCGAGCGCATCGTCGCGGCGACCGGTGTGACGCCCGCGGTCGACCAGATCGAGCTGCACCCCGCCCACCAGCAGCGCACCGTCACCGACTGGGCAGCAGCCCACGGCGTGCGGATCGAGGCGTGGGGGCCGCTGGGGCAGGGCAAGTACGACCTGTTCGGCATCCCGGCCGTCGCGGACGCGGCATCCGCGCACCGCAAGACGCCCGCACAGGTCGTGCTGCGCTGGCACATCCAGAAGGGCAACATCGTCTTCCCCAAGTCGGTGCGTCGCGAGCGGCTCGAGGAGAACCTGGACGTGTTCGACTTCGCGCTCTCGGATGCGCAGATGCGGGCGATCGATCAGATCGATCCGGGCGACGGCTCCGGTCGGGTCAGCGCGCACCCCGACGAGGTGGAGTGAGCGGCGCCGCCGGCCGCGCTGCGCAGCGGTAGCCCTCCCCAGCGCGCGCCATGCGTCGTAACGTGAGGGGATGAATCCGCGCCTGGAGGAGTCCGCCAGCCCGTATCTCAGAGCCCACGCGGGAAATCCGGTCGCCTGGTACGCCTGGGGCGAGGAGGCCTTCGCCGAAGCCCGCCGCCGGGACGTGCCGGTGCTGGTCTCGATCGGCTATTCGACCTGCCACTGGTGTCACGTGATGGCACGGGAGTCCTTCGCCGACGACGCGACGGCCGCGGCGATCAACGCCGATTTCGTCGCGGTGAAGGTCGACCGAGAGGAGCACCCCGAGGTCGACGCCGCGTACATGTCGGCCGCAGCGGCGTTCACGCCGCACCTGGGCTGGCCGCTGACCGTGTTCGCGACGCCCAGCGGCCGCCCGTTCTACGCCGGAACGTACTTCCCCCCGGAGCCGCGTGCGGGCATGCCCTCCTTCGGCCAGGTGCTGGCCGCCGTCCGTGAGGCGTGGACGCAGCGCCGGGGCCAGGTGGACGGCACCGCCGATGCGGTGGCACAGGCGCTCGCCCAGGCGCAGCAGAGCACGTCGACGGTGGCGGAGCTGCCCTCCCTCGCTGATCTGGCCTCGGCGGCCGCGGCGATCGCGGCACGCGAGGACCGCGAGTACGGCGGCTTCGGCGACGGCGACCCCGCGACGCCGAAGTTCCCGATCGCCACCGCGCTGAGGTTCCTGCAGAGTCCCGCCGTGCGCAGCGCCGAGCCCGCGGCATCCGCCGTCGCGGAACGGGCGCTGAGCGCGATGGCCGCCTCGCCGCTGCGCGATCCGGTGGAGGGCGGATTCTTCCGCTACGCCACCCGACGAGACTGGACGGTCCCGCACTACGAGCGGATGCTGACCGACAACGCCCAGCTGCTCGAGGTCGCCGTCGACGCCGGCGACGAGAGCACGGCGCGCGGCATCGCGCGGTTCCTCACCGACGTCCTGCAGCAGCCCGCGGGCGGGTTCGGCGCCGCGCAGGATTCCGAGTCGTGGATCGACGGCGTGCGCAGCGAAGGTGGGTACTACCTGCGGGATGCCGCCTCCCGGGCGGACATCGAGCCGCCCGCCGTCGACGGCAAGGTCGTGACCGGGTGGAACGGCCTTGCGATCGCAGCCCTGGCCCGCGCGGGGGCGCGCCTGGACGAGCCGGCGTGGATCGAGTCGGCACGCTGGGCCGCGGACGCCGTGATCGGCGCGAACATCGACGCCCGCGGCCGGCTCGTCCGCGCCTCTCTGGACGAGATCCCCTCCCGGGCGGCGGCGACCCTCGCCGACTACGGGCAGTTCGCCGTCGGGCTGGCCGCACTGGGCGCGGCCACCGGCGAGGTCGTCTATGCCGTGCGGGCGCGGGATCTGGTCCAGGCCTGCACCGGCGAACGCGGGCAGCCGCGCACACCGGGCGGCGGTGACCCCGTGCTGCGCGCACAGGGCATACACAGCCCGGATGCCGCATCCGACGGCGACGAACCGTCCGGTCACGCCGCGCTGGCCGACGCGGCGCTCTCGCTCTGGCAGCTCGGCGCAGCCGATGAGCTTCGCCGTTTCGCCGAAGACGTGGTCTCGGCACATGCGGCAGCAGCGCTGGCGCAGCCGATCGCCTACGGAGCGCTGCTGCGCGTTGCGGCCCGGCTCGCGCAGGCGCCGCACCAGCTGGTCGCAGTCAGCGACGATCCGACCGCGCCGCTGGTGCGCGCCGCGCGGCCGATTCCGGCGGATGTCCTGGCGATCGTGACGGACGCCGGGTCGGCGCAGTGGGCGACGGCGGGCTTCGCGCTGTTCGAGGGCAAGGTCGCGCTGGGCGGCCGGCCCACCGTGTACGACTGCCGCGACTTCGCGTGCCGTCTTCCGGTCACCGACCCGGCGGAGCTGGAGCCGGCCCGGCGCTAGACCCAGCCCGGCAGCCAGTTGTGGGCGCGCCAGAAGTCGTACGGCACGAGCATGCCGGTGAGGATCGGATACCAGAACGCGGACAGCACCGTGGCCACCAGCAGGAAGACCAGCACCATCCGTTGGCCGCTCAGCCGTCGGTACAGATCGGCGTGGCCCGCCCCGGACAGGTCGCGCAGGGAGAAGGTGAGTGCCAGCAGCAGGAACGGCAGCATCGCGATCGTATAGAACTGGAACATCGTCCGCTCCGGGTACAGCAGCCACGGCAGGTAGGTGACGGCCACCCCGGTCAGCACGACCGCGTAGCGCCAATCGCGGGTGCGGACGAACCGGTATCCGAGATACAGGACCGCGGCGACACTCGCGAACCAGATCAGCGGATTCGGCATGCTGTAGATGTTCTCGATGCACCCGTTCGCGAAGGAGCACCCGCCCTCCCCGTACGGCGTGGTCTCGGCGTACATCGACGTGGGTCGCAGCAGCAGAGGCCACTGCCATGCCGGACTGGCGTAGGCGTGCGCCGAGCTGAGCTCGACGTGGAAGTTGTAGATGGACCGGTGGTACAGCCACAGGCTCTGCAAGGCCGAGGGCACCCAGGACCAGAACCCGGTCACCGGAGCCAGGTCGGCGGCGTGACGGTCCCACCCGCCGTCGGTGGCCAGCCAGCCGATCCACGAGGCCACGTAGACGACCAGGGCGATGGGCACGAACATCACGAAGGTCGCCGGTCCCTGCCGGAGAGCGGCATCCGTCGGCCAGAACCCCACCCCGGCGCGGCGCCGGGCGAGGGCGTCGGTGACCACGAGGTAGATGCCCAGCCCGGCGATCACGTACACCCCGGACCACTTCACCGCCGTGGCCGCGCCGGCCGCGGCACCCGCGGCCATCACCCAGGGGCGGCTCCACAGCACCGGACCCCACGCCGGGCGCTCGCCGCCCGCCGAGCGGGCCGCCACCAGCGCGGCGAGCCGGACCACGTGCTCGCGCCGATCGAGCAGGACGAACCAGAACGCCAGCAGCACGAAGAAGGTCAGGAAGATGTCCAGCAGCGCGATCCGACTCAGCACGATCGCCAGGCCGTCGATGGCCATCAGGTACGAGGCCACGGTCGCGAAGGCCACCGACCCGGTCAGGGTCTTCGCGACGAGGTACAGCAGGAGCACTGTCGCCGTGCCGAACACGGCAGTGGTGATCCGCCAGCCGAACGACGAATCGGCGCCGAAGATCGCCATGCCGACGCCGATCAGGAACTTCCCCAGCGGCGGGTGCACGACGAAGCTGCCCTGCGAGGAGAAGCCGTCGGTCTCGCCCGTCACAAATGCCGCGTTGGCCCCGTCGGGCCATTTCGCGGCGTAGCCGAGGACCCACTGCGCCCACGCGTCTTTGACGTAGTACGTCTCATCGAACACGAGCGCGTGCGGATGTCCGAGGTTCCACAGCCGGAGGATCCCCGCCAGCAGTGTGACCAGCGCCGGCGCCAGCCAGGCCCACCGTCGCGCCACGCGGGGATCGGCCGCCGCGCGGGCCGTCCACCGGTCGTAGAAGGACGGCCGCATCCGGGGGAGCAGAGGAACGGTCGCCGGCACAGGCACCAGCCTAAGGTGGGACCGTGATCATCCTGGCTGCGACCCCGATCGGCAACCTCGGCGACGCGTCGCGTCGCCTGGTGGAAGCCCTGGAATCGGCGACCGTGATCGCGGCGGAGGACACCCGCACCACGCAACGGCTGCTGGCGGGTCTGGGCGTGGCCAACCGCCCGCGGCTGATCGCCCTGCACGATCACAACGAGAAGGAGCGTGCCGCCGAACTGGTCACCCTCGCCCGGGAACAGGACCTGCTCGTTCTGAGCGACGCCGGCATGCCCACGGTGAGCGACCCGGGATACGGGCTGGTGGCCGCCGCCGCGGCAGCCGGCGTTCAAGTCACCGTGATCCCCGGTCCCAGCGCGGTGCTGGCCGCACTGGCGGTGTCGGGTCTTCCCACCGACCGGTTCACGTTCGAGGGCTTCCTGCCGCGCAAGCCCGGAGACCGCCGGGCCGCCCTGCGCGCGCTGGCCACGGAGCGGCGGACGATGGTCTTCTTCGAATCGGCGGCGCGGGTCGCGGCATCCCTCACCGACATCGCCGCGGCGCTGGGCGCCGAGCGCCGCGTGGCCGTGTGCCGCGAGCTGACCAAGCTCTACGAGGAGGTCGTCCGCGGAACCGCCGGATCTCTGGCCGAGTGGGCCGCCGCTGGGGTGCGCGGCGAGCTGGTCCTGGTGGTGGAGGGCGCCCCGGCCGCGCAGATCTCCTTTCCGGATGCGGTCACCCAGGTACTCGAGCTGGTGCGCACCGGCACGCGGCTCAAGGATGCCGCCGGCGAGGTGTCCGGTCACACCGGGCACTCCTCGCGCGAGCTGTACCAGGCCGCTCTCGCGGTCAAGAACTGACCGCGAGAGCGGATCGGCGCCACGAGACCGACGCCGACGCACCCCGTCGCGCGGCGTCCATGCCGTCACGCGGGGGGAAGGCCGCGTTGAGCCCAACTAGAATCTCCTGGTGAGCACCGGGGAATCCTTTTACATCACGACGCCGATCTACTATCCGAGCGACGTGCCCCACATCGGCCACGGCTACACCACCGTGGCGGTGGACACGCTGGCCCGCTGGCACCGCCAGGCCGGCGATGACACCTGGATGCTGACCGGCACCGACGAGCACGGACAGAAGATGCTCCGTGCCGCCGCAGCCAACGGTGCGACGCCGCAGGAGTGGGTGGACCGGCTGGTGGCCGAGTCATGGCATCCGATGCTCGAGACGCTGAACGTGGCCAACGACGACTTCATCCGCACCACGCAGGAGCGGCACGAGGAGCGCGTGCAGAAGTTTGTCCAGGCGATCTACGACCGCGGTTACATCTACGCGGGCGAGTTCGAGGCGCTCTACTGCGTCGGGTGCGAGGAGTTCAAGACCGAGTCCGAGATCGTCGACGGCACCGGCCCGTTCGAGGGTCTGAAGGTCTGCGTGATCCACTCCAAGCCGCTGGAGCTGCTGCAGGAGAAGAACTACTTCTTCAAGCTCAGCGAGTTCCAGGACCGGCTGCTGGAGCTGTATCGCACGGCGCCCGACTTCGTGCGGCCCGAATCCGCCCGCAACGAGGTGGTCTCCTTCGTCAAGCAGGGACTGAAGGACCTGTCGATCTCGCGGTCCACGTTCGACTGGGGCATCAAGGTGCCGTGGGACGAGTCGCACGTGATCTACGTGTGGGTGGATGCGCTGCTGAACTACGCCACCGCGGTGGGCTACGGGTCCGACCCTGAGGAGTTCGCCCGCCGCTGGCCGGCCTATCACGTCGTCGGCAAGGACATCCTGCGCTTCCACGCGGTGATCTGGCCGGCGATGCTGATGGCCGCCGGCGTCGAGGTGCCCAGGGGCGTCTTCGCGCACGGCTGGCTGCTGGTCGGCGGGGAGAAGATGTCCAAGTCGAAGCTCACCGGCATCGCCCCGAGCGAGATCACGGATGTGTTCGGCTCGGACGCCTACCGCTTCTACTTCCTCTCCGCGATCGCGTTCGGACAGGACGGCTCGTTCTCATGGGAGGACCTGTCCGCGCGCTATCAGGCGGAACTGGCCAACGGGTTCGGCAACCTCGCCTCGCGCACGACGGCGATGATCGACAGGTACTTCGAGGGCATCGTGCCGCCGGCGGGGGAGTACACCGAGCAGGACCTGGCGATCCAGCGGACCGTGGCCGACGCCGCAGCCGCTGCCGACGCGGCCATGGCGCGGTTCCGCATCGACGAGGCCATCGCCGCGATCTGGACGATCGTGGACGCACTGAACGGCTACATCACCGAGAACGAGCCGTGGGTGCTGGCCAAGGACGACGCGCAGCGCGTCCGCCTGGGCACAGTGCTGTACACCGCCGCGGAAGGGCTGCGTGCCATGGCGGTGCTGATCTCCCCGGTGACGCCGATCGCCAGCGAGAAGCTGTGGGTCGCGCTGGGCGCCGCCGACACGCTCGGCCGTCTGCAGGACCAGCCGATCCGCGAGGCGGGACGCTGGGGCATCCTTCCGCCGGGCGCCTCGGTGAGCGCGCTGGCGCCCCTGTTCCCGCGCGTCGAGCAGAGCGTGTGACGGAAGCGGCAGCATCCGTGTCCGCACTTGGCAGCTCCGTGTCCCCGATGTTGTTGCCCGCGGGGGCCTCAGGCACCGCTTTTCGGGACACGCATGAGTGAGCCGGCCGACCCCAGCGCGTACGTGCGCGAGCGCCACAACGACGGCAAGCGCGACATCCGCCGGCCCGCCGCGCCGGAGCCGCTGCCGGTGGCCGTCTACGACAACCACGCGCACCTGGAGATCGCGGATGGCGACGAGCCGCTGAGCCTGGACCAGCAGCTCGCGCGGGCGGCGGCGGTCGGAGTGGCCGGGGTGGTGCAGGCGGGCGGTGACATCGACTCGAGCCGCTGGTCGGCGTGGGCCGCGGCATCCCACCCCGGGGTGCTGGCGGCGGTGGCGATCCACCCGAACGAGGCCCCCGCGTACGAGGCCGCGGGGCAGCTGGATGCCGCGATCGCCGTCATCGACGAGCTGGCCGCTCAGCCGCGCGTGCGCGCGATCGGCGAGACCGGCCTGGACTTCTTCCGCACCGAGCAGGAAGGGTTCGCCGCACAGTTCCGCTCATTCGAGGCGCACATCGAGCTGGCCAAGACGCACGGCATCGCGATGCAGATCCATGACCGTGACGCCCACGACGCGGTCCTGGAGACCCTGGAGCGGGTCGGAGCACCCGAGCGCACCGTCTTCCACTGCTTCTCCGGCGACGCCGCGATGGCCACCCGGTGCGCGGAGCGCGGGTACTACCTGTCCTTCGCGGGAAACGTGACCTTCAGCAACGCGCAGAACCTCCGCGACGCGCTCAAGGTCACGCCGCGGGATCGGATCCTGGTCGAGACGGACGCGCCGTTCCTGACCCCCACCCCGCACCGCGGTCGCCCCAACGCGCCGTATCTGGTCCCGGTGACGGTGCGCTTTCTGGCCGTCCAGCTCGAGATCGAACTGGACGAGCTGTGCGCGCAGCTGGCCGCCAACACCCTCGAGGTCTACGGGTCCTTCGCGGACTGAGGGCTACTCGTCCTGATCGTCGAGGCGCTTCTGCTCCTGTTCCTCCAGGCGGTCCTTCTCCCGCTGCGCTGCCTCACGCTCCTCGCGGACCCTCTCGTGCTCGGGCTTGTTGTTCGTCATGGGTCGGATCTGCTCCCTACTCGGCGGTCTTCGCCGGCTTCGGGGTCTTCGCGGCCCTAGCCGGCTCCGTGTCGGTCATCGACTCCAGGGTGCGACCCTTCGTCTCGCGCACGAACCTGAGCACGAAGAAGATGGCGACCAAGGCGAAGAACGTGTACACGCCGTAAGCCAGGCCCAGTCCGACCGATGCCAGCGCCGGGAACGTGGTCGAGATGACGAAGTTGGCCGCCCACTGCGCCGCCGCGGCGACCGAGAGCGCGACCGCGCGGATGCGGTTGCTGAACATCTCGCCCAGCAGCACCCAGACCACCGGCCCCCAGGATGCGCCGAAGAACACGACATACAGGTTCGCCGCCAGCAGCGCAGTGGTTCCCGCGGCGCCCTCGAGCATCGGCTGGCCGTTGACGATCGGCGCCGTGGCGAAGACCACCGCCAGCACGGCGAGGCACACGAACTGTCCGATCGCGCCGACCAGCAGCAGCGGCTTGCGTCCGACCTTGTCGATCAGCAGGATCGCGACCACCGTGGTGACGATGTTGGTCACCGAGGTGATCACGGTGATGGTCAGCGAGTCCTGCTCGGTGAAGCCGACCGCCTGCCACAGCGTGGAGGAGTAGTAGAAGATCACGTTGATGCCGGTGAACTGCTGGAGCACGGACAGGCCGATGCCGACCCAGACGATCGGCAGCAGCCCGAATTTCGACCCGTGCAGGATCGAGAAGCGCGGCCGGTCGGACTTGCCCTCGACGGTCTTGAGGATGTCGGTCGTGGTCTTCTCGACGTGCCCGCCCACGTAGCGGGTGAGGACGTCCTTGGCGCGCTTCATCTCGCCGCGTGCGATGAGGTAGCGCGGCGACTCCGGGATGGTCAGCGCGAGGGCCCCGTAGATCAGGGCCGGGATCACCGCGGAGACGAACATCCATCGCCACGCCTCGGCGCCCAGGAGCCACGGTTCGGTCGAGCTTCCTGCGGTCGCCACGATCGCCGCGTCGGTCAGCAGCGCGACGAAGATGCCGCTGACGATCGCCATCTGCTGCAGCGACCCGAGCCGCCCGCGGTGCTCGGGCGGCGAGACCTCGGCGATGTAGGCCGGTGCGATGACGGATGCCGCGCCCACCCCGAGGCCGCCGACCACGCGCCAGAACGACAGATCCCAGATGCTGAACGCGAAGCCGCAGCCCAGCGCGCTGATGATGAACAGCGCCGCTGCGATGAGCATGACCCGGATGCGGCCGTACCGGTCGGCGATGCGCCCGGCGAACCAGGCGCCGACCGCACAGCCGATCAAGGCCGACGCGACGGCGAAGCCGAGCAGGAACGGGCCGGCGTTGAACTGCTCGCCGATGGCGCTGACGGCGCCGTTGATCACGGCCGTGTCGAAGCCGAACAGGAACCCGCCGAGAGCGGCGGTGGCTGCGACCAGAATGACGCGGGTGATGGGGACGGTGATGTGGGGATCGGATGTCTGGGCCGAACTCACGGGGGGCCTCCTCGTTCGAACCTGCTGCGGGCGTCCTCGCCCGCTGCGCCCACACTTGCGCGCCCGGCGCGGCCCTGTCAAGGGCTGGCGGACGCGGGCGCGCACCCTCGCCCGGCTAGGCTGGAACGCATGCCCGTGACACTTCTCGGCGCGGCCGAGATCCGCGCGCTGGCCTCCGAACTGGATCTGACCCCGACCAAGAAACTGGGTCAGAACTTCGTCGTCGACGCCAACTCCGTCCGGCGCATCGTGTCCGTCGCCCGGGTGCAGCCCGGCGAGCGCGTGGTCGAGGTCGGCCCGGGGCTGGGCTCGCTGACCCTGGCGATCCTCGAGACGGGCGCGGCGGTGACCGCCGTCGAGATCGACCACCGCCTGGCCGCACGCCTGCCGCAGACGGCCGCCGCGCACGGCGTGCCGGAGGGAATGCTCGAGGTCGTCGACGCGGACGCACTCCGGATCACCGCCCTGCCCGGCGACCCCACTGTTCTGGTGGCCAACCTGCCCTACAACGTCTCGGTGCCGGTGCTGCTGCACCTGCTGGAGACCTTCCCGGGAATCCAGCGGGGCGTGGTGATGGTGCAGGCAGAGGTCGGCGAGCGGCTCGCCGCCGCGCCGGGCTCCAAGATCTACGGCGCACCCAGCGTCAAGGCCGCCTGGTACGGCCCGTGGCGGCTGGCCGGCACGGTCTCGCGCCAGGTGTTCTGGCCCGTGCCGAACGTGGACAGCGTGCTGGTCGCGTTCAGCCGCGATGCGCAGCTGCGGGGGACCGAAGCCGAACGGCTGCGCACCTTCCAGATCGTGGATGCCGCGTTCCAGCAGCGGCGCAAGATGCTGCGGCAGGCCGTGTCGGGGGTGTTCGGCTCAGCGGCCGCGGCATCCGTCGTTCTGGAGAAAGCCGGAGTGGCACCCACTGCGCGCGGCGAGGAACTCGGCGTCGAAGAGTTCCTGCGCATCGCCCGGGCCTCATAGGTCCCGATTCGGAACTGTTCGCGCGCCGGTCCCAGGGTGTTCACGAAACATCCCGGTAACATTTGCCTGGGTTCGCCACAGTGGTGGATGCGCGCCGTCGGCGCCGAGGGAGAGGTCCCATGCACACCGCGGAGTATCCGGCGCCCGAGCGCGTCCTGCTGCACCTGAGCGATACACATCTGCGCGCGGCGGGTTCACGTCTGTTCGACCTGGTCGATGCGACCGATCGTCTCACGCGTGCTCTCGGCGTCATCGAAGCATCCGGGATCGCCCCGGATGGCATCGTCTTCACCGGCGATCTGGCCGATCTCGGCGAGGGCGCGGCGTACTCCGAGCTGCGCCGGCTCATCGAACCGTTCGCCCAGCGCCTGGGTAGCAGGGTGTTCTGGGTCATGGGAAACCACGATGATCGTGCCCAGTTCCGCGCGCGCCTGCTCGACGAGCGTCCCGGCGCCGATCCGCTGCCCGTCGACCGGGTGGATGAGCTGGACGGGCTGCGGCTGGTGACCCTCGACTCCAGCGTCCCCGGCTTCCATCACGGCGAGATCAGCGATGCGCAGCTGGCGTGGCTGTCCAATGTGCTCTCCACCCCGGCGCCGCTGGGGAGCATCCTGGCCATGCATCATCCGCCGGTGCCCAGCGTGCTTCCCCTGGCCAGCAGTGTGGAGCTTCGCGATCAGAGCCGCCTGGCGCGCGTGCTGCGCGGGACCGACGTGCGAACGATCATCGCCGGGCACCTGCACTATTCGACCTTCGCGACGTTCGCGGGCATCCCCGTGTCGGTCGCCTCATCGACCTGCTACGCGCAGGATCTGACCGTCCCGGTCGGCGGAACCCGTCCCCAGGACGGTGCCCAGGCGTTCAATCTGGTGCACGTCTACGACGACACCGTGGTGCACTCGGTCGTGCCGGTCGACGCGCCGCACACCCTCGAGCACATCGACGCCCTCGAGGCGCGGCGCCGCCTCGAGGATGCCGGTGTGGTGCCGTTCAACCTGCGACGGTCCGCTCCGCCGACGGAGCCGATTCCCGTTCTGCGCTGACGTCCGTCCGCTCCCACGGAGCCGGAATCGGGAACATGCGCTGCAGGATGTCGGTGAGGGTGCGCACGCGCAGCTCCTCGGGCATCTCCGCCTCGCCGCCGTCGTTCAAGCAGAACATGTCGACGTCCTGCCGGCGGGCCAGACGCTCCATGCCGGCCAGCGACGCGGCCAGCGTGGTCTGGATGTAGCGCACGTGCGGCCGCGTGGTGGCCACGGCGCGCCCGGTGAACTGCGCGTAGTAGTGGTACAGGCTGTTGGTCACCGAGATGTCGGTCGCCGAGCGGAAGCGCGAAGCGGCGGTGCGGGCGAAGTCCGCGGCGAACTCGCGCTCGAGCTCGGCCAGGACGCTGCGGCGCAACGGCGTCGCGCAGTGCTCCAGATCCCGGGTGATGGTGCGGCCGAACCGCTGCCTGAGCAGATCGCGGTTGATGCGGAGGGCGTTGTCGTGACCGCTGCGGCTCGGCGAGGTCGGCCCCGCGCCGATCCGCACGCCGCACTCGACGAACCGGGTCAGGCCTGCCGCCGAGAAGAACAGCTCGGGATCGACGGAGCGGCCGAAGAACATGTCGTCGTTCGAGTAGAGGAAATGCTCGGCCAGCCCGTCGATGCGGTGCAGCTGCGCCTCGACGGCGTGGGAGTTGTGGATCGGCAGCACCGAGGTGTCGGCGAAGAACTCCTCACTGCGCACGATGGTCACGCGCGGGTGATCCAGCAGCCAGGCCGGGGCGGGGGAGTCGGTGGCGATGAAGATCCGCCGGACCCAGGGCGCGTACATGTGCACGCTGCGCAGCGCATAGCGCAGCTCGTCGACGTGACGGTATCGCGCCGGTCCGTCATCGCCCTCGCCGACCACGTACTCGGCCATCTGCGCCGCGCGCTGGCGCTGGAAATCGTTGGAGGACCCGTCCACCCACGAGAAGACCATGTCCACGTCCTCGGTGACCTCGGCCGGATGCACGTCGAACATGCCGCTGATCGTGCGCCACCGGCGCCCGCAGCGCTCCACCTCGGTGAAGGGCAGGTCCGGCGTCGGGGTGAATCGCCGGGTCAGCGCGTTGTCGTGCGGCGCCTCCACGAGCTCCTCGCCGAAACGCCAGAACTCCAGACGGATGCCGAGCTCGTGGTTGTAGCGCAAGCCGCCCGTCGCGCTGATCCGCGGGCGATACACGCGGATCGAGGTCGGTGCGGAGGATGCGGCATCCACGTCGGCGACCAGCATCGGCGCCTGCGCCTTGCGCTTCACGTACAGCGGCTCCGGGACGCCGCCCAGGGCGGCCAAGGCGTTCTCGGCGTGCGCGAGGTCCACGACCAGGGCGAGGGTGCGCAGGTCGTGCCGGATCAGCAGCACCGGGACACCGGCGGCTTCGAGGGCCTGTGCGGTGAGCAGGAGGTCCGCGGTGCGCGCCTCCTGAGGGGTGGTGTGCTCATGGCGCAGCCGCAGCACGCCCTGATCCAGGACGATGTCGTCGCGCTCGAGCAGAGCGGTCCAGCTGCGGGGGTGAGCGGGCAGAGCGGCCAGCGTCGCCATAGGGCCTCCTAGGGAAGAGACCTACTCTAATCCGCTTCGGTTTCGGCGACGTTTCCGGCAGCAGGGCATTGACACCGCCACTCGGACCTGCATCCCGCCCGACGCGGGCTGATCCGGCATCCCGTGACCGCGCGGCCTGCCGGGGCTAGGCTCGGGGCGTGACCGATGCATCGCGTTTCCGCTCCGACATTCGAGACATCCACCGTCCGTACACGGCGGCCGCAGACCGGTATTCCGCGACGGATTATCGGCAGGTCGGCGCGTCCGGGCTGTACCTGCCGCCGCTCTCACTGGGACTGTGGTGGAACTTCGGCGACAACATCCCGTTCGACCGGCAGCGCGAGCTTCTGCGCCACGCGTTCGACAAGGGCATCACGCATTTCGACCTGGCCAACAACTACGGACCTCCGCACGGCAGCGCCGAGACCAACTTCGGTCGCATGATGCGCGAGGATCTCCGTCCGTACCGCGACGAGCTGATCATCTCCTCGAAGGCCGGCTGGGACATGTGGCCGGGACCGTACGGCGACCTGGGCTCGCGCAAGTACATCCTCGCCAGCGCCGACCAGTCCCTGACCCGGATGGGCCTGGACTACGTCGACATCTTCTACTCGCATCGCGTGGATGCCGTCACGCCGATCGAGGAGACGATCGGCGCTTTGGACACGCTCGTGCGGCAGGGCAAGGCGCTGTATGTCGGCATCTCCTCGTACAGCGCCGAGCGCACCGCGACCGCGGCCGCCGTGGCCCGCAGCCTGGGTACGCCGCTGGTGATCCACCAACCCGCCTACTCCATCCTGAACCGGTGGGTCGAGGACGGCCTGACCGGTGTGCTCACGCAGGAGGGCATGGGTGCGATCGCCTTCACCCCGCTGGCTCAAGGCCTGCTGACGAGCAAGTACCTCGGCGACGGCACGGCCGAGCGCGCCCAGCAGCGATCCTCCCTGCCGCACTCGACGCTCTCCGAGCACGGGCTCGCGACGCTGCGTGCGCTGGATGTCATCGCGAAGGAACGCGGACAGACCCTCGCCCAGCTGGCGATCCAGTGGGTGCTGCGCGACCCGGTGGTCTCCTCGGCACTGATCGGCGCATCGCGGACCGAACAGCTGGATGAGAACATCGCCGCGCTGCAGGGCCCGGCATTCTCGACCGAGGAGCTCGAGCAGATCGACATGCTCTCGGACGACATCGCCGTGGACCTGTGGGCGGAGTCGACCCAGCTGTGAGTTCGCCCGCCGCCACCGGCCGCGTCCATGCACGCGCGCCGGGAAAGCTCAACCTCTTCTTCGAGGTGGGCGACGCGCAGGAGGACGGCTATCACGAGGTCGCCTCCGCCTATCAGGCCGTCTCGCTGTACGAGGACGTGTGGGCCGAATCGGCGGAGGACTTCTCGGTCACCGTCTCCGGAACCGTCGATCTCTCCGGCGTCCCGGCCGACGACCGCAACCTGGCGCTGCGCGCCGCTCGGCTGGTCGCGCAGAAGATCGGCTACGCCGGAGGCGTGCATCTGGAGATCGTCAAGCACGTGCCCGTCGCCGGGGGCATGGGCGGGGGCTCGGCGGATGCCGCGGCCGCACTTGTGGCGTGCGATGCCCTGTGGGGCGCCGACCTCGGCACTGCGCAGCTGCACCAGCTGGCCGCACGACTGGGTGCGGATGTCCCGTTCGCGCTGATGGGCGGCACCGCGATCGGCACCGGTCGCGGCGACCAGCTCAGTCCGGCGCTGGCGAAGGGCAGGTTCGACTGGGTCGTGGTCCCGGCCGACGCCGGCCTGTCCACCCCGGAGGTCTACGCGCATCTGGACGTGCTGCGGATGAATCCCGACGTCCTCCGCGCCCCCCGTACTCCCGCCGTCCCTCCCGGCGTGCTGCAGGCCCTGCGCGCGGGCGATCCGGTCTCGCTGGCCGAGCGGGCACGCAATGACCTGCAGACCGCCGCACTCTCGTTGCGACCCCCGCTGAGGGACGCGCTCGAACTCGGCGAGGAGGCCGGCGCGCTGGTCGGACTGGTCTCCGGGTCGGGGCCGACGCTGGCCTTCCTGGCGAGCGACCCGGAGTCGGCTCTGGAACTGCAGGTCGTCCTCTCCGCGGCCGGGTACCGCGCTCTGCACGTCCACGGGCCGGTGCACGGTGCGCGTCTGGCTTAGCTGACGCCGGACGTCCGTCCGGACGGTGCGCTGCGACCACGTCCGTGCGAACTGCGCCACTTCGGGCCCAGTGTCCGTGGGGTTCGCTACGCTCGAAGGCGGTCGGGACCCCGGCCGCTGTGACGAGCCCCGAAGCGCTGCCCTGCACCGAGGACGCGTTTCCTGGAAGGAAATCCATGCAGGCGCGACTGAACGGCACCGTGATCGCCGAGGCCGAAGACGATGACCTCATCCGGATCGAAGGCAACTGGTACTTCCCTCCGGACAGCGTCAACCACGAGTATCTGCAAGAGAGCCCGACCCCGTACACCTGCGCGTGGAAGGGCGAATGCCAGTACTACTCGGTGGTCGGCGACGACGGCGTCCTCCAGGACCGGGCATGGAGCTATCCGGAGCCGTACCCCAGCGCGATCGAACGGGTCGGCAAGGACTTCTCCGGTCACATCGCGTTCTGGAAGGAAGTCGAAGTCGCGGCCTCACCCCGTCCCGGGCAGTGAACACGTCGATGAGCGAGTTCGCCACCTGATGGAGCAGGCGCCGTGATCGAATTCCGATCCGCCTCCAAGGAGTTCCCCGACGGCACGCGCGCCGTCGAGGACTTCAACCTCGTCATCCCGTCCCGCAAGACCACGGTCTTCGTCGGCTCATCCGGTTGCGGCAAGACGACGCTCCTGCGGATGATCAACCGGATGGTCGAGCCGACGGGCGGGGACATCGAGATCGACGGTGACAGCATCCTGACACAGGATGCCGTCAAGCTGCGGCGGCGAATCGGCTACGTGATGCAGAATTCCGGGCTGATGCCGCATTTCACCGTCCTGGACAACGTCGCCACGGTCCCGGTGCTCAGCGGCGTGCCCAAGAAGCGGGCGCGCGAGCAGGCTCTCGCCCTGCTGGACACCGTCGGGTTGGACCGGGCGCTGGCGGGACGCTACCCCAGTCAGCTGTCCGGCGGGCAGCAGCAGCGCGTGGGCGTGGCCCGTGGGCTCGCCGCCGACCCGAACATCCTCCTGATGGATGAGCCGTTCGGTGCGGTGGACCCGATCGTGCGGGCCGACCTGCAGCAGGAGCTGATCCGGCTGCAGCGCGAACTGGGCAAGACGGTCGTGTTCGTCACGCACGACATCGACGAGGCGTTCCTCCTCGGCGATCAGGTGGTGATCCTGCAGAAGGGCGCCCGCATCGCGCAGGTCGGCTCGCCCAGTCAGATCATCGAGGACCCCGCCGACGATTTCGTGGCGAGCTTCATCGGCACCGACCGCGGCCGGCGGGCGCTGACGCTCAAGCAGACCGAGCGCGGGACGGTGGTGGTCGACAGCGACGGGCGCACCCAGGGGGCGATCGTGGGAGGCACCGCGTGAACTGGGTCGGACAGAACCTCGATCTGATCTGGGAGCTGGCGCTGGTGCACCTGCGCCAGTCCGTGATCGCGCTCGTCCTGGGGTTCGTGCTGTCGGTTCCGCTGGGCTGGCTGGCCTGGCGCTACCGCGCCGCGCGAGGCGGCATCCTGGCCGTCACCGGACTGCTGTACACCATCCCGTCGCTCGCCCTGCTGCCCATCCTGCCGGTGCTGCTGGGCACCCCGATCCTCAGCGAGATCAACCTGATCCTCGCGCTGACGATCTACGCCATCGCGCTGATGGTCCGTTCGGTCGCTGATGGGCTGGCCTCGGTCGACACGTCGACGAGACTGGCGGCGACGGCGCTGGGCTACGGCGCCGGCCGCCGCTTCTTCGCCGTGGACTTCCCGCTCGCCGGACCGGTCATCCTCGCGGGTCTGCGGGTCACGGCCGTCAGCACCATCGCTCTGGCCACCGTCGGCGCCCTGATCGGCATCACCAATCTCGGATACCTGTTCACGAACGGTTCGCAGCGCCGCATCATCCCCGAGGTCCTCGCCGGCATCCTCGCCGTGCTGCTGATCGCCCTGGTGATCGACGGCCTGCTGATCGCGGCCGGGCGGGTGCTGATGCCGTGGACGCGGACGCAGCGGCGGCGCGCGCGGCGCGGCGCGCCCGCGCTGGAGGTGAGCGTCGCGTGAACCTCATCGTCGATGCGATCTCGTGGATCTTCTCGGGCGATCCGGGCCGCGGCCTCGCGCCCATCCCGGTGGCCCTCGCTCAGCAGCTGTTCTACACCTTCCTCTCCGTGCTGATCGCGGCGGCGATCGCCATCCCGCTGGGCTGGCTGATCGGCCACACCGGAAAAGGCCGCGACGTCGCAGTCGCGCTCTCGGGTGCGGCCAGGGCGATCCCGTCGTTCGGTCTGCTCGTGCTGCTGGTGCTGCTCATCGGAGTGCTGCGCACCACCGAGGCGGCGGTCATCACGTTCGTCCTCCTGGCGATCCCGTCGATCCTCGCGGGGGCGTACGCGGGATTCGAGGCGATCGACCGCAGGGTGATCGACGCCGCGCGATCGATGGGCATGACCGAGTGGCAGATCCTCTGGCGCGTGGAGGCCCCGCTGGGCCTGACCCTGCTGATCGCCGGTCTGCGCTCGGCCACGCTCCAGGTCGTCGCGACCGTCACGATCGCCGCCTACGTCAACCTCGGTGGGCTGGGGCAGTACATCCTGGCCGGCATCCCGCTGCGACGATTCGAGGTGGTCCTGGGCGGCGCGCTGCTCGTCGCCGCGCTCGCCCTCGTCCTGGACGGCGTCTTCGCGCTGCTGCAGCGCGCCTCCGAGCCGGCCGGCATCCGTGCCGCGCAATCCGAAGATCGTTCTCGTCCGAACAGATCGGCGACCGCTCGCGCCGCCGCCACCGCTCGCGCCTGAAGTCACACAGTCCCCAACCCCGAAGGAAACATCATGTTCACAGCACGCAAGTCCCGGGTCGCGTTCGCCGCGGCCATTCTGGCGGGCGTCGCGCTCGTCGCGACCGGCTGCTCGTCGGGTGACCCGCTCGCGGACGACACCGGAGCCGCGGAAGCCGGCGGCGACGTGATCGCCATCGGCTCGGCCGAGTACTACTCGAACGCGATCATCGCCGAGATCTACGCGCAGGCGCTCGAGAACGCCGGCTTCGAGGTCTCGCGCGACGGATTCAACGCCGGCCAACGCGACAGCTACATGCCCGCCGTGGAATCCGGCGAGATCACGCTCATCCCCGAGTACACCGGAAACCTCCTCCAGTTCTTCGACCCCGAGACCGAGGCGCGCACCTCCGAGGACGTCTACGCCGCGCTGCCGGACGTGCTGCCGGAGGGGCTGTCCGTGCTCGAGCAGTCCACCGCCACGGATCAGGACTCGTACACGGTGACCAAGGCGTTCGCCGACGCGAATTCGCTGGTGGAGATCGGCGACCTGGCGAGCGTCAGCACGGCGCTGACGCTGGGTGGACCGCCCGAGCTGGCCGAACGCCCGTACGGCCCCAGCGGCCTGCTCGAGACCTACGGGGTGACCGTCGGGTTCTCGCCGACGGCGACCACCACGCTGGACGCGCTGCTGGCCGGCACGATCCAGGTCGCGAACATCTACACGGCCGACCCGGCCATCCAGACGAACGACCTCGTGGTCCTCGAAGACCCCGAGGGACTGTTCCTCGCCTCGAACGTCGTTCCGCTCGTGAGCGGTGAGCTGCCGGACGGTGCCGCAGAGATCCTCAACGCGATCAGCGCCGCGCTCACGCCCGAGGGGCTGGTGGCGCTCAACGTCCAGAGCACTGTCGATGAGCTGAACCCCGACGAGATCGCCACGCAGTGGCTCACTGAGAACGGGTTGATCTAAGCCGCGGCGATCCCCCGCGAGACGGGATACGCGCCACCAGACCGGGATCCACGGACTCGGGCTCGCGGCGCCTATCCCGTCTCGCGGTGCAGGCGGGACCGGTCAGTGGCCGAGCGATTCGCCGAGCTCGAGCCAGCGCTCCTCGAGGTCGCCGAGGTCGGCTTTCATCGTCTGCAGTTGAGCGTTCCGCTTGCCGATCGCGACGTAGTCCGACTGGTCGTGCGCAGCCAGGTCGGCGTGCGCGGCCGCGATCCGCTGCGTCAGCTTCGTCATCTGCCGCTCGATCGCGCTGAGCTCCTTCTCGGCGGCGCGCCGGTCGGCCCCGGCCAGGCCGGCGCCTGTGGCCGGCGACGACGAGAGCGCCGCGGCGGGCGCATCGCGTGCGGCCGCGCGGCGGCGCAGGTACTCCTCGACACCCCCCGGCAGGTGCCGCATGCCCTGCCCCTCGATCGCGTACTGCTGGTCGGTGACGCGCTCGATCAGGTACCGGTCGTGCGAGACGACCAGCAGCGTTCCGGGCCATGAGTCCAGCAGGTCCTCGAGGGCGGCGAGCATGTCCGTGTCCAGATCGTTGGACGGCTCGTCCAGGATCAGCACGTTCGGCTCGTCCAGCAGCACCAGCAGCAGCTGCAGGCGCCGCTTCTGCCCGCCGGAGAGGTCGCGCACCGGCGTGGACAGCTCCGAGGAGCGGAACCCGAGCCGTTCCAGCAGTTGGGTGGGAGTCAGTTCCTTGCCGCCCGTGACGTACGAGGTCTTCTGCAGCGCCAGCACGTCCCGGACCCGCTCGTCCGCGTACTGATCCAGTTCGGTCAGGCGCTGGCTCAGGGTGGCCACCTTCACCGTCTTGCCGCGCTTGACACGTCCGGACGTCGGCTCCACCGTCCCGGCCACCAGGCCCAGCAGCGTCGATTTGCCAGCACCGTTCGGTCCCAGGATGCCGGTGCGCTCGCCAGGCGCGATGCGCCACTCGACGTCCTTGAGGATCGGACCGGCGCCGTAGTCCACGCCGGCGTCGAGCAGGTCCACGACGTCCTTGCCGAGGCGTGCGGTGGCGAGTTTGGCCAGTTCCACGTTGTCACGCGGCGGCGGCTCGTCCTCGATCAGCTGGGTGGCCGCCTCGATGCGGAACTTCGGTTTGGAGGTGCGCGCCGGCGCCCCGCGGCGCAGCCACGCCAGTTCCTTGCGAAGGATGTTGCGGCGTTTGGTCTCGGCCACGTTGGACTGGCGCTGTCGCTCGACACGCTGCAGCACGTACGCGGCGTAACCGCCCTCGAACGGATCGACCGTGCCGTCGTGGACCTCCCACATGCGCGTGCACACGGCATCCAGGAACCACCGATCGTGGGTGACCAGCAGCAGGCCGCCCGCGTTGCGCGCCCACCGCTGCGCGAGGTGCTCGGCGAGCCAGGCGATGCCTTCCACGTCCAGGTGGTTGGTGGGCTCGTCCAGGGCGATGACGTCCCAGTCGCCCACGAGCAGACGGGCCAGACCCACCCGTCGGCGCTGACCGCCGGACAGGGCGGACACGACGGTGTCCAGCGGCACGTCCCGCAGCAGACCGTCCAGCACGTCGCGCACGCGTGCGTCACCGAGCCACTCGTGCTCGGGGCGATCGCCGACGATCGCGTGGCGCACGGTCTCGTCATCGGGCAGGTCGTCGTCCTGGGCCAGCATCCCGACGCGCACGCCGCCGCGCATCGTGACACGGCCGGAGTCGGGCTGCAACCGGCCGGTCAGCACCTTCATGAGGGTGGATTTGCCGTCGCCGTTGCGTCCGACGATGCCGATGCGGTCGCCGCCGTCGACTCCCACGGTCACGTCGTCCAGGACGACTTTCGCGGGGAACTCCACGTGCAGGTGCTCGCCGCCGAGGAGATGGGCCATCCTCCCAGCCTAAGCGGCGGTGGGCGCCTGGCCTGCCGCCGCTAGGTGCGGCGGAGCCGCGGATCCGGCGGCGGCGGCACCGCCTTGGCCGCGATCACGGCCGCCAGGGCGACGGATTCGCGCCCGCGCCGGGTCTCCACGACGACGGTGTCGGCATCCTTCGATCGCAGATAGCCGAGCGCATCCGTTGCCCCGCCGTCCCCGAGCAGGGAGCGGACCACGACGCGCGTGCCGATCGGCGCGTGCCGCAGGAACTCGGCCGGGTTCACCAGCTGCCGACCGCGTAGTCCTTCAGGAAGACGCCGAAGATGTCCTCGCCGGCCTCGCCGCGCACGATCGGGTCGTACACGCGCGCTGCGCCGTCTACGAGATCCAGCGGCGCGTGGAAGCCCTCCTCGGCGAGGCGCACCTTCGTGGGGTGCGGGCGCTCGTCGGTGATCCAGCCGGTGTCGACGCTGGTCATCAGGATGCCGTCGGTCTCGAACATCTCGCGGGCGCTGGTGCGGGTCAGCATGTTCACGGCCGCCTTGGCCATGTTCGTGTGCGGGTGGCCCGGACCCTTGTACCCGCGACCGAACACGCCCTCCATGGCGCTCACGTTCACCACGTATGTCCGCCGGGCCGGACTGGCCGCCAGCGACGGACGCAGCTGCGATACCAGCAGGAACGGGGCGGTGGTGTTCGCCAGCTGCACTTCCAGCATCTCCAGCGGATCCACCTGCTGCACGTGCTGAGTCCACGAGTTCGAGTCCTCCAGGTCCGGCAGCAGCCCCCCGGCGTCGATCGCCGTTCCGGCGGCGAGACGGTCCAGCGAGCTCGAGCCGGCAGCCATCGCCTGCTCGGTCAGCTCTTCGGCACGCGTGGCCGCCGCGGCCAGGATCGGATGTGCGCTGACGGACTGGGCCAGGGCGAGCGGGTGGGCATCGTTGGTGTGCCCGAACGTCACCAGCTCGGGCAGCGGGCCGTCCGGCAGCGGCGCCAGCTCCGCGTCGACCAGGGGCTGGTACGCGCCGGGAGAGCGTCGCACCGTTTGGGTGGCGTTGTTGATGAGGATGTCCAGCGGTCCCTGCGCGGCCACGGATTGGGCCAGGCCGATCACCTGGGCAGGATCGCGCAAGTCGATTCCCACCACGCGGAGCCGGTCGATCCACTCCGCCGAGTCGGGCAGGCTGGTGAAGCGGCGCACGGCGTCGCGGGGGAAGCGCGTCGTGATCGTCGTGTGCGCGCCGTCGCGGAGCAGCCGCAGGGCGATGTACATGCCGATCTTGGCGCGGCCTCCGGTCAGCAGCGCGCGGCGGCCGGTCAGGTCCGTGCGCGCCTCCCGCTTGGCGTGGCTCATCGCCGCGCAGGTCGGGCACAGCTGGTGGTAGAACGCGTCCACGTGCGTGTACGGCTGCTTGCAGATATAGCAGGCGCGCGCTTTGATCAGCGTCCCCGCCGAAGACGAGCCGGAGGTGATCGCCAGCGGAATGCCGCGCGTCTCGTCATCGATCCGGTCGGGTGCGCCGGTGGCGGTGGCCGCGACCACCGAGCGGTCCGCGTCGGCGATGAGCGCGCGCTTCTCCAGCCGTCGCACCTTCTTGGCCGACTTGAACATGTTCGCCGTGGCGTGCCGCACGGTCCGGTAGTCGGGATGCTGCTGATCCACCTCGTCCAGCTGCGCAAGCACCCGCAGCGTGATCGCCAACTCGGACGGGTCGATGCCGCTGGGGCCGTGATCGGCGGATTCGGGCGCGGGCGAGGCGGGTCGCTGATCGGAGAAGGGCACACAGAATTCTACGCCCGGACGCCTGTGCGTCCCCTCAGACGTCGAACCCCAGGCTGAGCTTGCGCAGCAGTCCCGCCAGACGCTCGCGATCCGAGCGGGACAGTGAGGCCAGCAGCAGAGCCTCCGCGTCCACGAGGCGGGTGATCGCGGCATCCACGCGGATCCGGCCGTCCTCGGTGAGGGTCACCAGGATGCTGCGCCCGTCGTCCGGGTCGGCCTCACGGTGCACGAGACCTCGTCCGACCAGTCGGTCGATGCGGTTGGTCATCGTTCCGCTGGAGACCAGCGTCTGCTGCAGCAGCTGCTTCGGGCTCAGCTGGAACGGCTCGCCGGCGCGGCGCAGGGCGGACAGCACGTCCCAGTCCCACGGCTCGAGGTCGCTGCGCCGGAAGGCGTCGCGACGGGCACGGTCCAGGTGGCGGGAGAGCCGATCGACGCGCGAGAGCACCTCGAGCGGCGAGAAGTCCAGGTCGGGACGCTGCGCCGTCCACGCTCCGACGATCCGGTCGACCTCGTCCGTCTCCTGAGCCATGTCCTCATTATCGTGGTCGGCCGCCCCGCCGGCACGCGGAGCTTCAGCGGGCGTCTGGCAGACTTATCGGGCGGCCGCTCCCTGTGCAGGCGGGGGTCGCGGTCCGCCGTGGTGTAATGGCAGCACGACAGCCTTTGGAGCTGTTAGGTCTAGGTTCGAATCCTGGCGGCGGAGCATGTCCGAGAACATCACCGCGCCCCAGCTGGCCGTCATCATCCTCGCCGCGGGTCAGGGCACGCGGATGAAATCGAGTCTGCCGAAGGTTCTGCACCGGATCGGCGGGCGTCCGCTGCTCGGCCACGTCCTGGACACCGCGCGCGCGCTCGACCCGCAGAAGGTGCTGGTCGTGGTCCGGCACGAGCGCGACCTCGTCGCCGATGTCGTCCTGGACATCTCACCGGAGATCGTGGTCGTCGATCAGGACGAGGTCCCCGGCACGGGTCGCGCCGTCGAGGTGGCACTGGCTCAGCTGCCCGACTTCAGCGGCGATGTGCTGGTGCTCAGCGGCGATGTGCCGCTGCTGGATGACCAGACTCTGGCGCGCTTGATCCGCACCCACCGCGAGAGCGGTGCCGCGGCCACCGTGCTCAGCGCCGTCGTGGCCGACCCGACCGGATACGGCCGTGTCATCCGCGACTCGGCCGGAGGCGTGCAGCGCATCGTCG
The DNA here is from genome assembly GCF_030246885.1 of Microbacterium sp. zg-B185. NCBI lineage: Bacteria > Bacillati > Actinomycetota > Actinomycetes > Micrococcales > Microbacteriaceae > Microbacterium > Microbacterium sp. zg-B185. The sequence continues at coordinate 2,165,276 of NZ_CP126739.1, read as the reverse complement.
AGCAGAAGGACGCCACCGACGATGAGGCATCCGTCACCGAGATCAACGCGGGGGTGTACGTGTTCCAGGCGGAGCCGCTGCGCCGGCACATCGCCCTGGTCGGCAGCGCCAACGCCCAGGGCGAGCGTTACCTGACGGACGTGGTGGCGCTGTTGCGCGATTCGCGCTTGGCGGTGGGTGTCTCGCAGGCGACGGAGGCGACCGCCGCGCTCGGGGTGAACGATCGCGTCCAGCTGTCCGAAGCGGCGCGGCTGCTGAACGCCCGCACGGTGCGCAGGTGGCAGCTGGAGGGGGCGATGATCCTCGACCCGGCCACCACCTGGATCGATGTGACCGCATCGCTCGCGCCGGATGTCACGGTGCTGCCGAACACGCACATCCTCCGCGCGACCTCGATCGCCGCCGGCGCCACGGTCGGGCCCGACACCAGCCTGGTGGACTGCGAGGTCGGCGAGAACGCGTCGGTGACGCGCACCGATGCGACTCTGGCCGTCATCGGCGCCGGCGCCACGGTCGGCCCGTTCGCGTACCTGCGGCCGAACACCGTCCTGGGCGACCGGGGCAAGATCGGCACGTTCGTCGAGACCAAGAACTCCACGATCGGCGAGCGCAGCAAGGTGCCGCACCTGTCCTACATCGGCGACACCACGATCGGCACGGGCGTGAATCTGGGGGCCGGGGCGATCACCGCCAACTACGACGATCTCACCAAGCACCGCACCCAGATCGGCGACGAGGTCCACACCGGGTCGCACAACGTGTTCGTGGCGCCGGTTAGGATCGGAGCAGGCGCGAAGACCGGGGCCGGCGCGGTGATCCGAAAGGACGTGCCGCCCGGGGCACTGGCGCTCAGCGTGGCCCCCCAACGCAACGTCGAGGGATGGGTCGAGACCAACAGAGCGGGAACCGGCGCGGCGGACGTCGCGGCCAAGGCCCGGTCGGCACAGAAGGCAGACGATGGCGCGCAAGCGGAAAACGGTTGATCTCGATCGCGATAACGACATCGCCCCCGGTCTGGTGGCCAAGACGAAGAAGCGCCTGGTCGTCGCCGGTGGGCGCTCGCACCCGGCACTTTCCAGGGACGTCGCCGCGGCCATCGGGACCGAGCTGGTGCCCACCGAGTACCGCACCTTCGCGTCGGGCGAGATCCTCACCCGGTTCGAGGTGTCCATCCGCGGCTGCGACTTCTTCCTGATCCAGAGCTTCGGCCCGCCGGTCAACGAGTGGCTCATGGAGACGCTGATCATGCTGGATGCGGCCAAGCGCGCGTCCGCGAAGCGGATCACCGTTGTCGCGCCGTACTACCCGTACTCGCGCCAGGACAAGAAGAGCCGCGGGCGCGAGCCGATCAGCGCGCGTCTGGTCGCGGATCTGCTCAAGACCGCCGGAGCAGACCGCGTGATGAGCGTCGACCTGCACGCCGCGCAGATCCAGGGGTTCTTCGACGGCCCCGTCGACCACCTCTTCGCCAAGCCGGTGCTGCTGGAGTACTTCCAGCGCACGCTCTCGCCGGAGGACCGCGCAAAGCTGACCGTGGTCTCGCCGGACACCGGCCGCGTGCGGGTGGCCGACACCTGGTCTGACAGCCTCGGCGCCCCGCTCGCGATCATCCACAAGCGTCGCGACCCGAAGGTCGCCAACCAGGTCACCGTGAACGAGATCGTCGGTCAGGTGGAGGGCCGGGTCTGCCTCCTCGTCGACGACATGATCGACACCGGCGGCACGATCGTCAAGGCCGCGGAGGCGCTCAAGAAGAGCGGCGCCGAACGCGTCATCGTCGCGGCCACGCATGCGATCTTCAGCGACCCGGCCTCGGAGCGCCTGCAGTCGGTGGCCATCGACGAAGTGGTCGTCACCGATACCGTGCCGATCCCGGAGCACAAGCTGTTCCCCGCGCTGACGATCCTGCCGATCGCGCCGCTGCTGGCTCGGGCCATCCACGAGGTGTTCGAAGACGGGTCGGTCACGAGCATGTTCGACGGGGCCGCATAGCGCGGCGGGTGCATCCATGACACTCCCGGCACAGGCAGCGACCCTGGCCGTCGATCGTCCGTTCGCACGGACGGTGCCGGAGGTCGAGCGCGCACTGCGCACGGACACCGCGGGTCTGACCGCCGTCGAGGCGGCAGCGCGTCTGCAGGACGTCGGGCGCAACGAATTGCCCCCGCCGCCGCGCAGACCCGCGATCCTGCGTTTCCTGATGCACTTCAACGACACGCTGATCTACATCCTGCTGGGCGCCGCTGCCGTCAAGGCGATCATGGGCGACTGGCTGGATTTCTGGGTGATCATCACCGTGGCGGTCATCAACGCCGTGATCGGCTTCGCCCAGGAAGGCCGCGCAGAGTCGGCGCTCGCCGGCATCCGCGGAATGCTCTCCGCCGACGCTCGCGCCCGTCGCGATGGTCGGTGGATGACCGTGCCCGCTGCTGAGCTGGTGCCGGGCGATGTCATCCGCCTGGCCCCGGGCGACAAGGTGCCGGCGGATGTGCGCCTCTTCCAGGCGGTCCAGCTGCGCATCGACGAGTCCGCGTTGACCGGCGAATCCGTGCCCGCATCCAAGGCGGTGGACCCGGTGCCCCTGGAGGCCGGCGTCGGAGACCGAGCCTCCATGGCCTTCTCCGGCACCATCGTCTCTGCCGGGCAGGGCCGGGGGATCGTGACCGGAACCGGCACCGCGACCGAGATCGGAAAGATCCAGGAACTCGTCGGGGATGCCGGCTCCCTGGCCACCCCGCTGACCAAGCAGCTGGATGACTTCGGCAAGAAGCTCACGCTGGTCATCCTCGGCATGGCGGTGCTCATGCTCGTGATCGGACGGTTCGGGCACGGGATGCCGTTCGCCGAGCTGATCTCGGCGACGATCGGCTTCGCGGTGGCAGCCATCCCGGAAGGGCTGCCCGCGCTGGTGACGATCACCTTGGCGATCGGCGTGCAGCAGATGGCGCGTCAGAACGCCATCACCCGCAAGCTGCCGGCCGTCGAAGCGCTGGGTTCGGTGACCACGATCTGCTCGGACAAGACCGGCACGCTGACCAAGAACGAGATGACCGTGCGGCGCATCGTCACACCCGTCGGCGACTACGAGGTCACCGGCCTGGGCTACGACCCGGACGGCGAGATCCTCGCCGACCACGGGCAGCCGCCCGGCGCAGACGTGGCGGCCATGCTGTCGGTCGCGACGCTGTGCAACGACGCGCATCTGGTCCGCGACACCGCGGACGGGGGCTGGAGCCTGGTCGGGGAGCCCACCGAAGGCGCGCTGAAGGTCGTCGCGCTGAAAGGCGGTGTCAGCTCCGCCGGCATCCGGCGGGTCGATGTGGTGCCGTTCGACTCGGCGCACAAGCTCATGGCGACCCTGGACGAGGCAGCGGACGGCTCGCGCGCCGTTCTGGTGAAGGGGGCGCCGGACCGTCTGCTGGAGCGATCGACGAGCCAGCGCGGTGCGGCCGGCCGGGAGCCGCTGGACGTGGAGCGCTGGGATGCCGAGGTCGCAGAGCTGGGCGGCGCAGGGCTGCGGGTGCTGGCAGCGGCCCGCCTGCCGGTGGATCGGACCCGCGAGGTGGTCAGCCTGGACGATCTGCACGGACTGGAGTTCCTGGGCGTCTGGGGCATCCTGGACCCGCCACGCCCGGAGGCCGTCGACGCGATCGCGGACTGCCACGCCGCCGGCATCCGCGTGAAGATGATCACCGGCGACCACGCCGGCACCGCCCTGGCGATCAGCCGCGAGATGGGCATCGTGCACGACGCCGACGCGCGCGTACTCACGGGGGCCGAACTTGAGGCGATGACGCAGGAGCAGCTGAAGGCGGTGGTCCGCGACGTCGACGTCTTCGCCCGCACCAGCCCGGAGCACAAGATCCGCATCGTCCGCGGTCTGCAGGCGCATGGCGAGGTCGTGGCGATGACCGGGGACGGGGTCAACGACGCCCCCGCGCTGACGCGGGCCGACATCGGGATCGCGATGGGCATCAAGGGCACCGAGGCGACCAAGGAGGCCGCCGAGATCGTCCTCGCGGACGACAACTTCGCCACCATCCGCGCGGCGGTCCGCGAGGGGCGCCGGATCTACGACAACCTGCGCAAGTCCGTGGTGTTCCTGCTGCCCACCAACGGTGCGCAGGCACTGGTCATCCTCGTGGCGGTCGTGTTCGGGCTCGCGCTGCCGCTCACACCGGTGCAAGTGCTCTGGGTCAACATGGTGACCGGGCTGACGCTCTCGCTCGCTCTCGCCTACGAACCGGCCGAGCGGGGCATCATGACCCGGCCGCCGCGCGCCCCCGGCGGGTCGATCGTCTCCGCCCGCGAGCTCGGGTTCGTCTTCCTCGTCTCGCTGCTGATCGGCGGCGCCACGCTCGGGGTGTTCTACGGCGCGGTCGCGGGCGGCACCGATATCGCCTATGCGCGCACCGAAGCGGTCGCGATGCTGGCGCTCGGACAGCTCGCGTATCTGTTCAACTGCCGGTTCCTGAGCCGGTCCAGCCTGACCGTCGACGTGCTCCGCGGCAACCCGGCGGTGTGGTGGTCGGCGCTCGCGCTGGTGGTGGTCCAGCTCATCTACACCTACGTGCCGTTCATGAACGACCTGTTCGGCTCCCGTCCGCTCGCGGTGTGGTCTTGGGGCCCGCCGATCGCGCTGTCGATCGTCATCTTCCTGGCGATCGAGGCTCTCAAAGCGCTCCGCCGGGGCCGGCGCGGGCGGGGGTGACCTGTTCAGGCTGCGTTCAACGACGCTCCATAGGTTGGTCGGGAACAGTTCTCGCATCCGCACCCACCGTCAGGCATCGCAGGAGGACCACCATGATCCGCACCGACGCAGTACCGCGCCCCCTCCGCATCGGGGCAGGCGTGGCCGCCGTGGCCGCGACGTTCGCCCTCGCCGGGTGCGCCCCCACGGACGCCGGGGGCGGCACCGAGGCACCCGCTGCCGGCCCGAGCCGAAGCTCCGCCCCGGGCTCGGGCGCCTCCGAGCCGGCAGCCCCGTCCGGGGACAGCACGTACGCGGACGGCACGTACACCGCCGACGGCTCCTACGCCACACCCGAATCGGTCGAGACGATCACGGTCACCGTCACCCTGGAGGACGATGTGATCGCGGAGGTGTCCGTCGTCGGGGATCCCCAGAAGCGCGAATCCGAAGAGTATCAAGGGCGCTTCATCGGCGGGATCGCCGACGCCGTGGTGGGAAGGGACATCGACGAGATCGCGGTCAGCAGGGTCGCCGGATCGTCGCTGACCAGCGGCGGCTTCAACCAGGCGATCGAGACGATCAAGTCCGAAGCTGCGGCGTAGCGGCTCGCCATGGCACCACCGGATGACGCCGGACGGTCTGCCGGCGCCGCGAGGCCTGCCGTCTGGCGATTCGACGCGATCGGCACCCGCTGGCAGATCGAGACACCCGCGCCGCTCGACGCACGCGCCCGCGCGGCCGTCCTCGGCGTGATCGCGGAGTTCGACCGACAGTGGTCGCGATTCCGCAGCGACTCGCTGGTCGCGGCGCTGGCCGGCGGCGCGGCGGCGGTGCCGGCACCGCCCGATGCCTCCGCCATGCTCGACGCGTTCGATGCGCTCAGCGCGGCCACAGCCGGCGCCGTCAACCCACTGGTGGGAGCCTCGCTGGAGGCGCGCGGGTATGACGCCGGGTACCGTCTGGTCGACCGGGGCGCCGCACCCGCGCCGGCGAACTGGCAGGACGTGCTCTCGTGGGATGGCGGGATGCTGCGCCTGACCGAGCCGGCCGTCCTGGACGTCGGCGCCCTCGGGAAGGGGCGTCTGGTGGATCGGGTCGCCGAGGCGCTCGAGCCGTGGACGCGGGACGGCCTGGTCGTCGACGCGAGCGGGGACATGGTCGTGCGCGGCGGCCCGCACCGCATCGGACTGGAGCACCCGTACGACGCGCGGCGCGCGATCGGGGTCGTCGAGGTGACGGATGCCGCGCTGTGCGCCTCGGCGACGAACCGGCGCAGCTGGGGCGAGGGCCTGCACCACGTGCTGGATGCGCGCACGGGGGAGCCGGTGCGCACCATCGCGGCCACCTGGGCGATCGCCCCGGCTTCGCAGCCGAGCCCCGCGATGCGCGCCGACGCGATCGCCACCGCACTGTTCTTCGACGGAGGCCCCCAGCTGGCCGCGCAATGGCGTGTCGAGTGGGTGCGCATGAGCACGGACGGCCGCGTCGAGTGGTCGCCCGGCAGTACGGCAGAGTTGTTCGCGTGATCGGAACCTTCACCTCGCTGTGGAATCGCGTCTTCGCGGTGCTCGGACGCGTCTCGATGTACCGGCTCGCGCTGCTCGCTCTGGGCGCACTGTCCGTCCTGGCGCTGATCGCCTCGGTCTTCGGGCTGGTGGCGCCGACACCGGTGGAGCTGCTGGTGACGGCCGTGGTGCTGACCGTGGTGTGCGCCGGTGTGGATGCCGCCGCCCAGGCGGTCGTGCGGCTGCCCTGGCGGCTGGAGTCCTCGCTGATCACAGCGGCGATACTGCTGTTCGTGCTGCGCCCCACGCTCGATCCGGCCGGGCTGGCCGGGATCGCGCTCGCCGCGGCCGCGGCATCCCTCTCCAAATACGTGCTGGCCTGGCGCGGACGGCACATCTTCAATCCGGCCGCCGTGGGCGCGACCGTGCTGACCGTCGTGGCTGTCGCGGTGCCCAGCCTGGGGGCATCGTCGTGGTGGGTCGGCACGCCGGTGCTGGCCGGGCCGGTGATCCTCCTCGGCCTGGCGGTGCTGGTGCGCACCGAGAAGGTGCGCGTCATCGCGGTCTTCGTCGTCGCTGCGGTGGCGGTCGGCGTGCTGCGCACGTCGGCGCAGTATCAGGCCGCAGGACTGCCGGTGCAGATCGGCGATGTGCTGTGGCCGCTGCTGTGGTCCTCGCCGATCCTGTTCCTCGGCGCATTCATGCTCTCCGAGCCGCTGACCCTGCCGCCGCGCCGGTGGCAGCAGTTCACCGTCGCCGGTCTGGTCGGCGTGCTGGTGGGGTGGCCGATCGACCTCGGTGCGATCAGCCTCGGCCAGGAGCGCGCTCTGCTGATCGGCAACCTGCTGGCGTTCGTGTTCGCGTTCTCCGCCCGCTCGGCGGTGAAGCTGGCCCTGGAGTCGCGCGTGCTGCTGACTCCGACGGTGCACCTGCTGACCTTCCGGGCGCGTCGCCGTCTCGCATTCATCCCCGGTCAGTACCTGGAGTTGGACGTGCCGCACCGCCATCCCGACGCGCGGGGGACTCGCCGTGAGTTCAGCATCGCCTCGGCACCCGAAGACCTGCCGCTGCTGTCGGTGGCCTTCCGCGAGGTGCCCGGCGCGAAATCGCAGAGCTCGTACAAGAAGGCCCTGGCCCAGATCTCCACGGGGGATGCTCTGGCCGTCACCGGAGTGTGGGGAGATTTCGTCCTCCCGAAGAAGCCCACCAGCGCGGTGTTGATGGTCGCCGCCGGCATCGGGATCACGCCGTTCGTCTCGCAGCTGCGGCATGCGCGCCTTGCCGGCGAAGACCGCGACGTCGTCCTGGTGTACGTCGCCGCCGAAGCGGCCGAGCTCGCGTTCCGCGAGGAGCTGGAGGCATCCGGTGTGCCGGTCGTGGTCTTCACGCGCGACCAGCCGCGGGACCTGCCGCGCCACTGGCTGTGGGCCCGCGGTGTCCGCCTCGACGCGGAGGGCCTGCTGCAGGTCGTGCCCGACATCGCCGCCCGCCACGCCTACATCTCGGGTCCCGCCGGGCTGATCGCGGAGCTCGCTCCCGCGCTCGAGCGGGCGCGCTCCATCACCACCGACGCCTTCAGCGGGTACTGACCTCCGCAGCGGCAGCGGGCGGGGTGACCGGCAGCCGCACCTCGAACGTGGTGTCTCCAGGGCTGCTGCGCACGGTCAGAGCGCCGCCGTGCGCGGCCACGATCGCCCGCGCGATGGAAAGGCCCAACCCGGTGCCGCCGGTCTGGCGGGCGCGTGAGCGGTCGGCTCGGGAGAACCGGTCGAACAGCTCGTCGGCGATCGCCGGATCCACGCCGGGACCGTCATCGTGGACGCGGATCACGGCATCCGTCCCCTCGCGCGCCACCGTGAGCGTCACGTGGGTGCCCGCCGGCGTGTGCGTGCGCGCATTGGCGAGCAGATTGCCCAGCACCTGGTGCAGCCGGGCGGCGTCGCCCGTGATGACCACCGGCTCCTCGCCGACATCGAGCTCCCACCGGTGATCCGGGCCCGCAGGGCGCACATCGGCGATCGCCTCGATCGCCAGTCGCGACAGGTCGACGGTGCCGTAGACGAGCTCCTGCCCTTCGTCCAGTCGGGCCAGCAGCAGCAGGTCCTCGACGAGCCGGGTCATCCGGATCGACTGCGCCTGGATGCGCTCCAGCGACGTCACGGTGTTCTGATCCTCCGACGCGGCATCCCCGTGGCGCAGCGCGCGCAGCGACAGCTCGGAGTAGCCGCGGATGGAGGCCAGCGGCGTGCGCAGCTCATGGCTGGCGTCGGCCACGAATCGACGCATCCGCTCCTCGTTGCGCTGGCGGGCGTCCAGCGACTCGCCGACGTGGTCCAGGAGCGTGTTCAGCGCGTGCCCGACGCGTCCGATCTCGGTGTGCTCGTCCGTCTCATCGTCCGGCACGCGCTCGGTGATCGAGACGGCGCCCTCGGCCAGCGGCAGGGCGGCCACGCGCGTCGCGGTGTCGGCCACTGCACGCAGCGGCTTGAGCCCTGCGCGGATCACGAACGCGATGGCCGCGGCCAGCAGGAGCAGACCTCCCGCGGTGACCAGGGTGATGGTCGTCAGCGTGGCCGCGATCGTGCTGCGCACCTCCGAGACCGGCAGTCCCGCGATCCCGATGAAGTTGTCTCCCTGCACCAGGCGGATGCGGTAATCGCCGATGTCATCCCCCAGCGAGATGGTCGTGAAACCGCCCTCGTCGATCGCGTCCACGACACCGGCGATCTGGTCGTCGCTGAGACGGACGACCTCGCCGTCGCCGCCGATGTACGCGCCGGACACCCCGCCGCTGACCGACTGGACGACGAAGAGGAAGCCCGGTTCCTGCGGACCTTCGGCCAGTACGTCGAATGCATCCCGGACGGTGAGCGGGAACTGGGGCGTCTGCAGGGACTGACCGGCCTGCTGGGCGGCGTTCTCCAGGCGGGCGTCGAGGTTCGCTTCCAGGACGCGGCCCAGGGCGGCGCTGGTCGCGATCGCGACGATCACCAGGATGAGGGAGACGATGCCGATGACCGTCGCCATCAGACGCGTCTGCAGACTCCACCGATGACGTGCGCGCCGCGGCGCAGGGGGCGGTGCCTCGTCACGAGCGTCGTCGTCGGCGTCCGTCGGGGGCGCCGCGAGCGGTACCGGACCCGTGGCGGGGGCTGCGGTCACTGCGGGGCCTTGATCATGTACCCGACGCCGCGAACGGTGTGGATCAGCGGTTCGCGACCCTGGTCGATCTTCTTCCGCAGGTACGAGATGTACAGCTCCACGACGCTGGAGCGTCCGCCGAAGTCGTAGTGCCAGACGCGGTCGAGGATCTGCGCCTTCGACACGACGCGACGCTGGTTGCGCATGAGGAAGCGCAGCAGCTCGAATTCGGTGGCGGTCAGTTCGATCTGGTCGCCGCCGCGCTCGACCTCGTGGCTGTCCTCGTTCAGGGTGAGGTCGCCGACGCGCAGGATCGGCTCGGCGTCGGCGGACTGGGCGGTGCCGGCACGACGCATCAGCCCGCGCAGACGCGCCACGACCTCTTCGAGGCTGAACGGCTTGGTGACGTAGTCATCCCCGCCGGCCGTGAGCCCCGCGACACGGTCGGCCACGGCGTCCTTGGCGGTGAGGAAGAGCACGGGCACGTCGTTGCCCGAATGGCGCAGGCGCTGCAGCACGGCCATCCCGTCGAGGTCGGGCATCATGACGTCCAGGACCATCGCATCCGGCTGGAAGTCGCGCGCGGCCTGAAGCGCCTCGAATCCGGAGCCGGCGGTGCGGACCTCCCAGCCCTCCATGCGCAGCGCCATGGACAGCAGATCGGTGAGCATCTGCTCGTCATCCACGACGAGCACGCGCAGGGCGGTGCCGTCCGGGCGGCGGAGTGCGGGGGCGAGAGCTGTGGCGGCCATGAGGCCATTGTGCTCGCTCACCTATGCAGTTCCTGTGGAGCCAGCTATGCAGTGGCTGTGAGATCCGGCCGGAGGGGTCAGGAGCGGGCGTAGGCGGCCAATCCGTCGAAAACGGCGTCCCGCTCCGCGTCCACGGCCTGTTCCGCGGGGTGCGCGTCGAAATGGGCGAGAATGCGGCGCGCACCCTCGTCGAACGTGATGGTGGTGCGGAACTCGGGGACCAGCGCGGTGACCTTGCCGATGTCGAAGAGCATCGAATGCGACTTGTCTCCGAGCAGGCCCGGCCCGAGCTCCGCAGAGCGGGCGGCGATCGCCTCCGAAGCGACGTGCACGAAGTCCGGGTCCGGCACGCCGGCGGCATCCGCCAGCCATCGGTAGATCTGGTTCCAGGTGGGCGCGTGAGTGCCGGTGATGGTGAAGGCCTCGCCGATCGCGGCCGGGTTGGCGAGCAGGCCGGTGAAGCCCACCGCGAAGTCGTCGCTGTGGGTGAGCGTCCACAGGCTGGTCCCGTCGCCGTGGATCACCACGGGCTTACCCCGGCGCATGCGGGAGATGTCCGTCCAGCCGCCCATCGTGGGCAGCAGCCGCTCGTCGTACGTGTGCGACGGACGCACGATGGTCACCGGGAATCCGCGATCGCGGTATGCCTCGACGAGAAGATCCTCGCAGGCGATCTTGTCGCGGGAGTACTGCCAGAACGGGTTGCGCAGCGGCGTGGACTCGGTGACGGGAAGCCGTTGCGGCGGCTTCTGATAGGCGGATGCCGAACTGATGAACACGTACTGACCGCAGTGCCCCTCGAATCCGGCCAGATCGGACTGCACGTGCTGCGGTGTGAAGGCGAGGAACTGGGCGATCACATCGAACCGGTCCTGGCCGACCGCGCGCTGCACCGCATCGGCATCGCGGATGTCTGCGACCAGTTCCCGCACGCCGTCGGGCACGGGTCTGCGCCCAGAGCCCCGATTCAGCACCGTGACGTCGTGGCCGAGGAGCAGGGAGCGGCGGACGCAGGCCGAGCTGATCGTGCCGGTGCCGCCGAGGAAAAGGATGCGGGTGGCTGCCATGCACTGACCCTAGCGGCCGGCTCCGGCGCTTAAGGTGGCACGCATGGCTCTGATCGATTCCGCGGTGTATGTCGGCAGTACACGCATCGGCGAAGGCGCCCCGCCCGCCGAGGCGATCCGGCAGGCACGCGCGGAGGGCGGCATGGTGTGGATCGGGCTGCGCTCACCGGATGCCGGCGAGCTGGGTGAGCTGCAGACGCTGCTGGATCTGCACCCGCTCGCCGTCAAGGACAGCCTGCGCGGGCACCAGCGTGCGAAGTTCGAACGATTCGGCCGCATGTCGTTCCTCGTGGTGCAGCCGGCCGCGTACGTCGATGAGACCGAGACCGTCGAGTTCGCGGAGGTCGACTTCTTCGTCGGGGACGACTTCATCGTCACGGTGCAGGATGACGACATCGACGTCCGAGGTGTGCGGGCGGAGCTCGAAGAGCATCCGACGATCCTCGCGAAGGGCACGTACGGCATCGTGTGGGCGCTGCTGAGCCGGGTCCTGGACGCGTACGGACCGGTCGTTGACGGCGTGGAGAACGACATCGACGAGATCGAGCAGGAGCTGTTCTCCCAGGTGCCGGACGTGTCCCGGCGCATCTTCGGACTCCAGCGGGAGGTGATCGACCTGCAGCACGCCACCTCGCCGCTACTGGACATCTTCGAGCGGTTGCAAGTGCTGTTCGCCGACGAGGCGGACGGACGCGACGCGCCCGCATTCCGGGAGCTCGGCGATCGGGCCGGGCACATCGTCGACCGCGTCGATGCTTTCCGGCACACCCTCGACAATGCCCTCACCATCCACACCAGCCTGGTGGAGCAGCAGAACAACGAGGCGATGCGGCGCATGACCGAGGCCGGGCTGCAGCAGAACGAACAGGTCAAGAAGGTCTCCGGCTGGGCAGCGATCCTGTTCGCTCCGACTCTGGTCGGCACCATCTACGGCATGAACTTCGACAACATGCCGGAGCTGCACTGGACCTTCGGCTATCCGCTGGCTCTGCTGGCGATGCTGTGCACCAGCGTGACGCTGTACGCGATCTTCAAGCGCCGCGGCTGGCTCTAGCCGTCGACACGGGTCTCGACCCGTGTCGGGCCCCTCCGGTATCGTCTGTGCGATGCGAATCGATGGGCTGATTTCTGAACTGCCCGGACGCGCTCTGGCTCCGGGGGATGACGGTTGGGAGGCGGCGCGGCACTTCCATTCCGGCGTCGGCCAGCCGGATGTGATCGTGCGCGCCGCCTCGGTCGACGACGTGGCGGCGGCGGTGCGCTGGGCCTCAGCGGAGGGCGTCCCGATCGCGGTGCGCGGCGGCGGTCACAGCGCCTGGGGCGCACTCCCCGGCGGGTTGACCCTGGACCTCGCCGCGCTGAGCGAGGTGGAGGTGGACGGCACGCTCGTGCGGGTGGGCGGCGGCGCGGTCTGGGGGCACGTCGCCGGAGTGCTCGCCCAGCACGGGCTCGGTCTCAGCTCGGGCGACACCGCTTCGGTCGGTGTCGGCGGCCTCACCCTCGGCGGAGGCATCGGCTGGATGGTGCGGTCGTGGGGCCTGGCCGCGGACCAGCTTGTCGGGGTCCAGATCGTCAGCGCAGCGGGTGCGCTGATCGAGGCGACCGATGCCTCGCATCCCGAGCTGATGTGGGCGCTGCGGGGTGGGGGAGGCAACTTCGGCGTTGTCACGCGCTTCGACTTCCGCGCGCACGAACTGCCCGCGGTCGTGTTCGCCACGCTGGCCGTGACCGGTCCGGCCGAGCCCATGCTGCGTGCCCTGCGGGAGGTCATGAAGCGGGCCCCACGGGAGCTGACGGTCACGTACATGGACGTCCCGCCGATGGATCCGAACGCTGCAGCCGGCGCGAGCGTTTCGGCATGCTGGGCGGGCGCTGACGAAGCCGCCGCCCGCGCCGCGCTCGCGCCGCTTCTCGCTCTGGACGGCGTGGAAGCGGTCGAATTCGGGGCGCGCTCCTATCCGGGCATCCTGATCGAGGCGCCGCCGGCAGAGGCCGATCAGCCGATGCCCGGCCTGATCGGAGGCAACACGCTCCTGCGTGAACTGAGCGAGGACGCCATCGGGCGGCTTGCGTCCTTCCGAGCGGCGAACCCGGCGTCGGTGCTGCTGCTGCGTTCGCTGGGCGGCGCGTATGGCGATGTCCCACAGGAGGCGACTGCGTTCCCGGCCCGCGACGCCACGTGGTTCGCCATGGCGATGGCCTTCGACATCCCCGGGATGCTCGATGACGCCGGGCGCTCGCGGATCGCTGCGGACTGGGACGCCATCGAGGCGCTCGGCGACGGGTTCTACGGCAACTTCACGATGTCCACCGAGCCCGGCCTGGTCTCGCACATGTTCTCAGCCGACACGATGGCGCGCCTTGCCGCGGTGAAGCGCGAGTGGGACCCCGCGAACGTGTTCCGCCGGAACCACAACATCAGACCGGACTGAGCGGGCGCCGCCGAACGTCAGTGCGTGTCCTCGGCCTCGATCTCGCTGCGGTCGCCGGACCAGAGCGTGTGGAAGGTGCCGGGCTTGTCGATGCGCTTGTAGGTGTGCGCCCCGAAGAAGTCGCGCTGGCCCTGGATCAAGGCCGCCGGCAGGCGCTTCGCGCGCAGCCCGTCGTAGTACGACAGCGAGGAGGAGAACGCGGGGGCGGGGATGCCGGCCGCCGCCGCGGTCGCGACGATCCGGCGCCACGAGTCCTGTGCACGCGTGAGGGCGTCCACGAAGTACGGTGCGGTGAGCAGAACCGGCAGGTCGGGCGTCTGCGCGTACGCGTCGGCGATGCGGTTGAGGAACTGCGCGCGGATGATGCAGCCGCCGCGCCAGATCTTCGAGATGGCCCCCAGGTCGATCGCCCAGTCGTACTCCGCCGCGCCGGCGCGAATCTCGTCGAAACCCTGAGAGTAGGCGACGAACTTGGACGCGTACAGGGCCAGGCGCACGTCCTCGATGAACGCGTCCTGGTCGGCGACGGACAGGGCCTCGGTCGGTCCGGGCAGGTCGGCGGACACGGCGCGCTGCTCGGGGTGGCTGGAGAGCGAACGGGCGAACACCGCTTCGGCGATTCCCGAGACCGGCACGCCGAGGTTCAGCGCGGTCTGCACCGTCCATGCCCCGGTGCCCTTGGCGCCGGCCTGGTCGAGGATGACATCGACCAGCGCCTGCCCGGTCTCCGCGTCGACCTGCCTGAGCACCTCGGCGGTGATCTCGATCAGGTACGACTCCAGTTCGCCCTCGTTCCACGCGGCGAACACCTCCGCGATCTGCGCCGGCGTCCGGCCGGTGCCGCGACGGATCAGATCGTATGCCTCGGCGATCAGCTGCATGTCCGCGTATTCGATGCCGTTGTGCACCATCTTCACGAAGTGGCCGGCGCCGTCGTGTCCGACGTGGGTCACGCACGGCTCGCCCTCGGCGATCGCGGCGATGGACTTCAGGATCGGACCCAGCGTCTGCCAGGACTCGTCCGAACCGCCGGGCATCAGCGACGGGCCCAGCAGCGCACCTTCCTCGCCGCCTGACACGCCCATGCCGACGAAGTTGATGCCGGTCTCGCGGACCGCCTTCTCGCGACGGATCGTGTCCGTGAACAGCGCGTTGCCACCGTCGACGATGATGTCGCCCGGTTCGAACACGCCCACCAGCGCGTCGATGACGGCATCCGTGGCGGCACCGGCCTTGACCATGATGATGGCCGTCCGCGGCTTCTGCAGCGACGCGGCGAACTCCTCGTAGTCGTAGGAGGGCACGAACCCGGCCTCCGGGTGCTCGGCGAGCAGCAGATCGGTCTTTCCGCGGCTGCGGTTGTGGATCGCCACGGTGTTGCCGATGCGGCTGGCGAGGTTGCGGGCGAGGTTCGAGCCCATCACCGCGAGACCGACCACACCGATGTTGGCGGGACCTACGCTCGGCACCCCGGGGCGCTGCGCGTCCCCAATCTCGAGTGGGACGTCCTCCGGCGCCGGTGCCGCGGTGTGCTGCGGCGCGGAGTCGGGGGCGTCCTCACGGTCGTGGGAAATGTTCGTCTCTGCCGACTTCTCGTTCGAGGACACGCCTACTCCTTAGGGGCCAGAGGTTTGTTGCGAAGGTGGGCAGCGGGCCACGCGCCCACCAGATCAGCATAGGGACGTCGGGCGCCCACGGGAGGTTCTCGCGCCGCCGCGACCACGCGGTCCCCGCGGCGGCAGCATCACCGCCGGATAGCATCGGAGGATGCCCGAACCGTGCCACCTCGCCCGTCTCGCGTCGGCGGTGCTCGCCGGAGCGGGCCGGCCGGCTGCCGATGCGATGAGGGAGCAGCGGTGATCCCGGAAACCCCGCTGGTCTGCGTCATGGGGGTATCGGCGGCCGGCAAGTCCACCGTCGGGGCGGCCCTCGCCCGGACGATGCGGGTCCCTTTCGTGGACGCGGACGACCTGCACTCGGACGCGAACCGGGCGAAGATGGCGGCGGGGATCCCGCTGGCCGACATCGACCGCCGGCCGTGGCTGGATGCCGTCGGCGAGCAGTTCGCCGGGCATCGGCGAACGGGTCTGGTGATGGCGTGCAGCGCGCTGCGCCGGGAGTACCGCGACCGGATCCGCGCGGTCGAGCCGACGGTGGTGTTCGTGCACCTCGACGGCTCCCGCGAGCTGCTGCGACAGCGCGCGGACGCGCGAGCCGATCACTTCATGCCGGCTGCCCTGCTGGAGTCGCAGTTCGCCACACTGGAGCCGCTGGCCCAGGACGAGACCGGCCTGCGCGCAGACGTGTCCGCACCGCCCGGGGACCTCGTCGCGGACATCGCGGCGCGGCTGCGTCAGTCCTTGCGGTAGCCGGCGCGCCCCAGCGACCAGAAGGCCAGGACGGTGCCGATCAGGCCCAGTCCGGCGATGGCGGCGACCGTGCCGACGAGGATCGAGGTGGCGAGCTGCGTGTCGAGCATGGATCCTCCGGGTGGCGAAATGGGGCGTCCTCATCGTAGCGGGGCCGCTGATAGACTGGGACCTTGAACTTCGGCGAGGGATGACTCGCGCCGGCCTGACCGGCCGGATGCGGCATCCGTGATCGACGCAGTGATGCAGGCTCACGGCTTTCCTCACGCGCTCGCGTTCGAGTCGAATGCAGACCCCCATACCCGGGCCAGTGGGCCCGACATCAGACCGGGCCGTGTGCCCGCAAGGAGAACCATGTCTACTGACACCAAAGAGATCGACTCCAAGGTTCACGCCGAGGTTCGCGAGAACTTCGGCAAGGGCTTCGCACGTCGCCTGCGCGCCGCCGGCAAGATCCCCGCCGTCATCTACGGGCACGGCACCACCCCGGTGCACGTCGCGCTTCCGGGCCACCAGGTCGCGTTGCTGATCCGTCGCGCCAACGCGTTGCTCGAGCTGGACGTCGAGGGCACGCAGCACCTCACGCTGGTCAAGGACGTGCAGAAGGACCCGGTGCACCAGATCATCGAGCACATCGACCTGCTGGTCGTGCGCAAGGGCGAGAAGATCCAGGTCGACGTGCCCATCTCGGTCATCGGCGAGTCCGCGCCCGGCACCATCGCGGCGCAGGACGCGAACACCGTGCTGCTGGAGGTGGAGGCCACCCACATCCCCGAGCGCATCGAGGTCGACGTCGAGGGCCTGGAGGAGGGCGTTCACATCACGGCGGCCGACCTGAAGCTTCCGAAGGGTGCATCGCTGGCGGTCGACCCCGAGACGCTGATCGTCGCGGTCTCGATCCCGTCGTCCACACTCGCCGCCGAGGACGAGATCGCCGAGGCGGACGCCGCCCTGGCCGCCGAGCAGTCCGAAGAGTCCGAAGAGTCCGGTTCGGCCTCCGAGTAGAACCGATTTCAGGAAGGGGGTGCGGATTCCGTGCCCCCTTTCCTGTTCTGGACGGAACTGACCGCCCGGCGCCGCCGGGCACTCACGCGGCAGGATGAGGTCATGGCAGACACGTGGCTGATCGTCGGTCTGGGCAACCCCGGACCGCGCTACGCGCCGACCCGGCACAACGTGGGGCAGATGGTCCTGGACAAGTTGGCCGCGCGTCGCGGCGAGAGCTTCCGCGTGCATAAGGCCAACGCACGCGTCGCCGAGACCTGGCTGCGCCCCGGCGGTGCGAAGCTCGTGCTGGCCAAGCCGAACACGTTCATGAACGTCTCCGGGGGACCGGTGGCGGGGCTCGCCCGGTTCTACGGTGTGGACCCCGAGCACGTCGTGGTCGTGCACGACGAGCTGGACATCCCGTTCGACGTGATCAAACTCAAGGTCGGTGGCGGACACGGCGGCCACAACGGCGTCCGCGACGTCGCCAAAGCACTCGACACCCCCGATTTCGCCCGCGTGCGCGTGGGCATCGGCCGCCCCGACGGCCGCCAGGATCCCGCGGAGTGGGTGCTGGACCCGTTCGGCGCCGCGGAGCGCAAGAACCTGCCGATCCTGCTGGCGGACGCCGCCGATGCCGTCGAGCAGCTGGTCGATGAGGGATTGCTGGCGGCGCAGCAGAAGCACCACGCGCCGCGCACGTAGCCCCGGGCCGGGGTCAGGACAGCGACGCGCCGGTGGCGAACCCCGCCGCGAGGAGGCCCTGGACGCCGATGCTGAACGCGACCGGGCCGATCGCGGCGATCACGATCGCGGCGATGGCCCATCCTCGTCCGCGGTTCTTGACGGTCGCGACGATGCCCTGCACGAGCGCCCAGATGCCCAGCACCGTGCCGGCCCAGAACGCGAGCTCGCCGATGAGCACCCATTCGCGCACCGGGGTGAGGATGGACCAGTCGAAGTCGATGTCACCGGGACTGAGCGCGAGGTCCCGGCCGGTGCCGAGCCCGATGTTGTAGGCCGCGACGGCGCCGAGCGCGGTCGCCCCCAGGGCCGCGGTCATGGCCAGCCAGAAGGCGACGGTGCCGAGCCAGCGGCGCCCTGCTAGGCGGCGGGGCGCGGGCGGCGCGTACGGGCCGTACCCCTGGAGCGGTGCGGCATAGCCGGGGGGTGGCGCGAAACCTTGCGGCGGCCCGGACACGTGCTCGGGGGCCGCATAGGGCGGGGTGTACGGGCCAGCCGTGGGCGGCAGCGACGGCGCACCGGGGTAGGACGGCGCGTGCGGGATCGGTCGGCTGGGCGTCGCAGGGTCGCTCACGGCACTCATCCTATGAGCCCCGCGCCTTCGATCCGGGCGCTGGCGCCGCCGGGCGGCCCTGTCGCGTCCGCGGGTCGGGGCGGGCCGGATGCCCGGGTCGGCCCGGTGGGCGGCCCCGCGGAAGGCACGGTGTCCGTCATCGGCCGTAGACTCGTCCGGTGACAGTTCCCGGGATCGTGCGCGCCCTCGAGCAGGCGGAGTCGTTCCGGGATGCGGTTGCCGCGGCATCCGTGGATGCCGACTTCTCGCTCGTCGAGGGGCTCGGCGCACCGCTGCTCGCGTCGCTGCTCGAGAAGCGGCGAGCGGGCGGCCGCGTCGGCGCCCTGTTCGTCGTCGCGCCCACCGGCCGCAGGGCGGAATCGCTCGGTCCCGCCCTGGAGGCGCTGCTTCCCGGTGCCGAAGTGCTGCACTTCCCGGCGTGGGAGACATTGCCGCACGAGCGACTGAGCCCCAGCCCGGAGACGGTCGGCCGGCGCCTGGATGTCCTGCGGCGGATCGCGCGCTGGGACGGGAAGACGCCGCTGGTGGTCACCTCGTCCGTGCGCGGGGCATTGCAGCCCCTCGCCGCCGGTCTGGCCGACGCCGGGGAGGTGCACCTGGCCGTCGGCGAGCGCGGGCACGACCTGACCGATGTCTCGGCGCGTCTGGTCGAGCTGGCCTATCACCGGGTGGACATGGTCTCGCGGCGCGGCGAGTTCGCGTTGCGCGGCGGCATCCTCGATGTGTTCCCTCCGATCGCCGACCACCCCTACCGGGTCGAGTTCTTCGGCGACGAGGTCGACCAGATCCGGGCGTTCTCGGTCGCCGACCAGCGTTCGCTGCCCGGGGATGTCCCGGCCGTCGAGCTGCCGGCCAGCCGCGAGCTTCTGCTGACCCAGGCTGTGCGCGATCGCGCCCGTCAGCTCCAAGACGGCTTCCCCGGCATCCGCGGAATGCTCGAGAAGATGGCGGAGGGGATTCCGGCCGAGGGCATGGAGTCGCTGATCCCCGCCCTCGTCGATGACATCGTCACGGTGGTGGACTATCTGCCGGAAGGATCGGCCATCGCCCTGGTGGACCCGGAGCGCTCGGTCACCCGGGCGGTCACGCTGCTGGAGACGAACCGTGAGTTCTTGGAAGCCGCCTGGAGCGCGGCCACGGCCGGCGCGGCCAGCCCTGTCGATATCGGGTCGGGGGACTTCGTCAGCCTGCCGGAGCTGCGCGCCGACGCCGGCCGGCACGGCATCGTCTGGTGGACGCTGAGCGCGTTCGACTCCGGTGCCGCGGATGCCTCGGACGAGGGACTTCTGGAATCCTCCGGCGTCGGTGCCGGGGCGGAGATCCGCGTACGGGGGGCGTCGGTGCCCTCATTCCAGGGCAACGTCGACGGCGCCACCGCACACGTCGGCGCGCTCCTGGCCGATGGCTGGCGGGTCGTGGTCACGGCATCCGGCGCCGGGCTGGTCGAGCGCGCGCGTGACGTGCTGGCCGAACGCGGGATCGCGGCCCGCCGCGTCGATGACGTCCTCGAGCCACCCGAGCCCGGCGTGGCGCACGTGGTGCTGTCCACCTTGGAGCGCGGGTTCGAGTCCGCCGATGCCAACCTCGCGGTGCTGACCGAGTCCGAGTTCTACGGGCGGACCATCGGCAGCGACCAGCGCCTGGTCAAGAAGCTGGCCTCGCGTCGTCGCAATGTGGTCGATCCGCTCCAGCTGAAGGCCGGTGACTACGTCGTGCACGTGACGCACGGCATCGGCCGATTCGTCGAGCTCACCCAGCGGGAGGTCTCCAGCGGCGGACGTAATCCGGTCAAGAGCGTGCGGGAGTATCTGGTGCTCGAGTACGCGCCGGCCAAGCGAGGCTACCCCGGCGACAAGCTGTTCGTGCCGACCGATCAGCTCGATCTGCTCTCCAAATACGTCGGCGGCGAGGCGCCCACCCTGTCGAAGATGGGCGGCAGCGACTGGTCCCAGGCGAAGGGCAAAGCACGCAGGGCGGTCCGTGACATCGCCGTCGAACTCGTCAAGCTCTACTCCGCGCGCATGGCCGCGAAGGGCTACGCATTCGGTCCGGACACGCCCTGGCAGCGCGAGCTCGAGGAGGCGTTCCCGTTCGCCGAGACACCCGATCAGCTGCAGACCATCGACGAGATCAAAGCGGACATGGAAAAGCCCATCCCGATGGACCGGCTGCTGTCCGGCGACGTCGGATTCGGCAAGACGGAGGTGGCGGTCCGCGCCGCCTTCAAGGCGATCCAGGACGGCAAGCAGGTCGCGATGCTGGTGCCCACGACGCTGCTGGTCAAGCAGCACATCGAGACCTTCACCGAGCGCTTCGCCGGGTTCCCGGTGCAGGTGCGCGCACTGTCCCGATTCCAGACCGACAAGGAAGCCCGTGCCACCCTCGCCGGCATCACCGACGGCACGGTGGACATGGTCATCGGAACGCACCGGATCCTCACCGAGGGCGTGATCTTCAAAGACCTCGGGCTGCTGATCATCGACGAGGAGCAGCGGTTCGGCGTCGAGCACAAGGACAAGCTGAAGAAGCTCAAGACCAACGTCGACATCCTCGCGATGAGCGCCACCCCCATCCCGCGCACGCTCGAGATGGCGGTGACCGGCATCCGCGAGATGTCGACCCTGCAGACCCCGCCCGAGGACCGGCATCCGATCCTGACGTACGTCGGGGCGCGCAACGACAAGCAGATCGCCGCCGCGATCCGCCGCGAGCTCCTCCGCGAGGGACAGATCTTCTACGTGCACAACCGGGTCTCCTCGATCCAGCGGGTCGCCGCCCACCTGGCCGAGCTCGTCCCCGAAGCTCGCATCGCGGTGGCGCACGGTCAGATGGGGGAGCACGCCCTCGAGCAGGTCGTGGACGATTTCTGGGAGAGACGCGCCGACGTCCTGGTGTCCACCACGATCATCGAGACCGGGCTGGACATCGCCAACGCCAACACGATCATCATCGACAGGGCCGACAAGTACGGTCTGTCCCAGCTGCACCAGCTGCGCGGACGGGTCGGCCGTGCCCGCGAGCGCGCCTACGCCTACTTCCTGTACGACGAGAACAAGCCGCTGTCCGAGACGGCGGCCGACCGGCTGGAGACCATCGCCGTCAACAACGACCTCGGCAGCGGGATGCAGGTCGCCCTGAAGGATCTCGAGCTGCGCGGCGCGGGCAACCTGCTCGGCGCCGAGCAGGCCGGGCACATCGCCGGCGTCGGCTTCGACCTGTACCTGCGGATGATCGGCGAGGCCGTGGCCACGTTCCGCGGCGAGGACACCGAGGGGCCAACCGAACTGCGCCTGGAGCTGCCCGTGCAGGCCCGTATCCCGGAGTCGTACATCGACAGCGAGCGACTGCGACTGGAGGCTTACCAGAAGCTGTCGGCCGCGGCATCCGCCACCGCCAAGGAAGATGCCCTCGACGAGGTCGTCGACGAGCTGCGCGATCGCTACGGTGAGCTGCCGGCCGAGGCCGAGGGCCTGCTCGCGGTGGCCCGACTGCGACGGCGCGCCGCCCAGTCCGGACTGGCGGACATCGTCGCCATGGGCCCGAACCTGCGGATCGCACCGGCGAACCTTCCCGATTCGATGCGCGTGCGCCTGCAACGGCTGTATCCCAGCTCGAAGGTCATGGCCGGTGGCGAGGCCATCGTCATCCCGATGCCGCGCGCCGGCGGCGAGCGGGTCTCGGATGCGGATCTGATCGCCTGGGTCCGCCAGCTGCTGGACCAGCTGTTCCCGCTGCCCGCGCCCGCGCCGACCGCTGAGAGGAGCGCCGAGGCGATCCGTGGCGCGACGGCGGCCGCGGACGCTCCGGCGGACGCCTGACGCACGGGCGGTACGAGGGTCGCGCTCGCGTCGGAGCGCCTTGGGCTGCAGCGTGGAACTGCCGCTGGCTGTGACGGTCGGGCAGGCCTTAGAGTCTGCCCATGGGCCTTGGGGCGAGCCGCCGCCGGCTCCGTGAGGCCGGCTGCGCCTTCACGAGCAACTGGCGCAACCACAACCTGCGTCGCGCCCAGCTGAGTTTTCTCGGCGCGTGGACCGCGGAGTGGGCCTTCACCGTCGCGCTCGGCATCGTCGCCTACGACGACGGGGGTGCCCTCGCGCTCGGTCTGGTGGGGCTGCTGCGCATGCTCCCCTCGGCACTGCTCGCGCCGCTGCTGTCCCCATTCGCCGATCGCGGACGCCGGGAGCGGGTGCTCGTCGTGGTCTCGACGTTGCGCGGGGTCGCGACGGCTGTCGCGGCAGTCGTGGTCGCCCTGGCCGGCCCGATCCTTCTGGTCTACACGCTGGCGGTGCTCTCCACGATCGCGGCCACTCTGTTCCGCCCCGCACACTCCGCACTCCTGCCGACCCTGTGCCGCACCGGGCACGAGCTGGCCAGCGCCAACGTGGTTCGCGGGATGCTCGACTCGATCGCGACCCTGGTCGGACCCCTGCTGGCCGCGGTGCTGCTGGCGTTCACGGACGTGTCCGTCGTGTTCGCCGTGGCGGCGGCCGCTTCGTTCTGGGCGGCGCTGCTGCTGCTGCGGGTCCGCTACGACGCGCCGCCGCGCCCGGCGGCACCGCGTCGCCCGGATCTGGGTCGCGAAGCGCTCGAGGGCATCCGCGCGGCCGTGCAGAACCGCGATCTGCTGCTGATCCTGGGTCTGGCGGCGGCACAGTCCCTGACGCGGGGGGCGCTGACCGTGTTCTCCGTCGTCGTCGCGATCGAGCTGCTCGGCACCGGAGATCCGGGCGTGGGTGCGCTCATGGCCGCGGTCGGAGCGGGAGCCGTGCTCGGCTCCCTCGGGGCCTCCCTGCTCGTCGGGACGGGGCGGCTGGCCGCCTGGTTCGCAATCGGTGTCGCCCTCTGGGGACTGCCCATCGCTCTCGTGGGTGTCTTTCCGCAGGAGATCGCCGCACTGGGTCTGCTGGCCTTCGTCGGTGTCGGCAACGCCCTGATCGATGTGGCCGGGTTCACGCTGATCGCGCGGCTGGCACCCGACGCGGTGCTGGCCCGAGTGTTCGGCGTGCTGGAGAGCCTCGTCGCCGTGTCCATCGGGCTCGGGGCCATCCTCGCGCCGGCTGTGATCGGGTGGCTCGGGGTAGAAGCCGCCTTGATCGGGATCGGCCTGGTCTGCCCCGTTCTCGCGGTCGCTTCCTGGTGGCGCCTGCGACGGCTGGACCGGTCCGTCGACAACCTCGACGTGGACATCGGGCTGCTGCAGCGGGTGCCGATGCTGGCGCCGCTGCCGCTACCCGCGATCGAGCAGCTGGCGCGTGGACTCGAGACGGTCACGGTGCCCGCCGGCCAGGCGGTCCTCACGCAGGGAGAGGTCGGCGACCGCTACTACGTGATCGAGTCGGGCGAGGCCGAAGTGGTGGGCGACGGGCGGGTCGTGGCGACGCTGGGTCCGGGGGACGGGTTCGGCGAGATCGCGTTGCTGAGGCGCACGCGCCGCACGGCGAGCGTTGTGGCCGCAACCGCGCTCGAGCTGCGCGCACTGGCCGCCGACCGGTTCGTCTCGGTCGTCCTCGGCTATACGCCCAGTGCCCGGGCGGCCGAGGTGGGAGTCCAAGACCGGCTGGACCGTTTCGCTCCGAAGGAGTCGTTCGACGAACCCCCGACCACGTCCTGAATCCCCTGTTG